>NZ_JJMU01000028.1 GCF_000757725.1 Sphingobacterium deserti | reverse complement strand
TCGCTTCTTCCCATTATTAAACGAAATGTCGCATCAGTTTTGTTGCGTCTGTAGACTTTTGCCTTCGCACTATCCAACAAGGATGCAACAAAAGTAAGCGACGGGGTTTTGCTACTTTTGCCCTACAAAAGTAGTGCCTAGCCGCGGCATGCGGCGGAAGGGGTGTGCGTCGGACAAACTGTTTTATAAACAGAAACTTGAACTTGCCGCGGCATGCGGCGGAAGGGTCTGAGCGAAGGACAATCCGTTTAGAAACTACATTACCCTACAAAGTATTTGCCTTGCCGCGGCATGCGGCGGAAGGGTTTGAGCGAAGGACAATCCGTTTGAAAAGCAAAAAAACCTTTACTTTACACCAATTTAACATTAAATCCTTTGTTTTGTAAAGTTGTGTTTATCAACGAAGGATTCGCGATATGCACAACGTAATCCGTAACGATTGAATGAAAACATCATGGAAAATAGAAGGACATTCTTAAAAAAAGCATCTCTTCTAGCTGGTGCCACAGCCGCATTTAAGCTGTGCCCAGCTTCAATACAGCGCGCCTTAGCGATTGAGGCGCCCGTCGGATCTACATTTTTAGACGCCGAGCATATTGTTTTTCTGATGCAGGAAAATCGCTCTTTCGACCATTGCTACGGCACATTAAAAGGGGTACGCGGTTTTAATGATCCTCGTGCTATAGAACAACCTAACGGGCTTCCTGTATGGTTGCAGCAAGATGATAAAGGTAATACCTTCGCACCTTTTCGCTTGGATCTGGAAAATAGTAAGACGAGCTGGATGGGTTCGCTTCCACACAGTTGGAAGGATATGGTCTTTGCACGTAATGACGGAAAAATGGACACCTGGTTGGAAGCAAAAAGAGCCGGCAATCCTGACTTTAGCCATATGCCGCTCACCATGGGCTACCACAGCCGTCAAGACATCCCTTTTTATTACGCATTTGCAGATGCTTTCACCATATGCGATCAGCATTTCTGTTCCTCGCTAACGGGAACAAGCGCCAATCGATCCTATTTTTGGTCTGCGAGCATACGGGAAGAGCCCCATAATGCCGAATCGGAAGCGCATGTCGACAACAGCCAGATCAACTATAAAAATGTAGGCTGGAAGACTTATCCCGAACGCTTGGAAGAAGCTGGGATTTCATGGAAGGTGTACCAAAACGAACTAAGCATACCCGTAGGTTTTGAGGGCGAGGAAGAAGACTGGTTGGCCAATTTCACCGATAATAACCTAGAGTTCCACAAGCAGTATCATGTTCGTTTTCACCCAGCGCATGTGAGCTACATGCGTCAACGATTAGAGGGCGTAGAGGAAAGGCTCTCCTCGGACCTATCGGCTAATAACGAAGAGCGCACTGCTTTGCAAAAAGAAGCACAGCAGCTGCGTAGAGATATAGAAGAATTTAATGAAGATGCTTTCAAAAAGCTTGATCCGCTTCAGCAGTCCATACACCGAAAAGCCTTTACGACAAATAGTGGCGACCCTAATTATCATCAATTGGAGACTATCCGATACATTGATAAGCAGGAAGAAAGAGAAGTAGCCGTGCCAAAGGGCGATGTTTTCCATCAATTTAGGCAAGACGTTACATCCGACACCCTCCCCACGGTGTCCTGGCTGGTCGCGCCGTGCCGATTTTCTGACCATCCGGGATCACCTTGGTATGGTGCCTGGTACATCTCTGAAGCACTTGATATCCTGACGGCAAATCCTGATATATGGAAAAAAACCATCTTCGTGCTAACTTACGACGAGAATGACGGTTATTTTGATCACGTCCCGCCATTTATCCCTGCACACAGCGCACGGCCAGACAGCGGAGCATTACCGCAAGGCATGCATACCGAGAACGAATACGTTACATTAGAACAAGAGCGACGACGTTCCGGAAATGAAGCAAGCATCTTGGATAGTCCCATTGGACTTGGATTTCGTGTTCCGCTGGTCATTGCCTCACCCTGGAGCAAGGGTGGAAGAGTCAATTCCGAGGTATTTGACTTAACATCATCGCTCCAATTTTTGGAATATTTTATCCAAAAAAAATTTAATAAAAGCGTTATAGAAGAAAATCTGAGCGATTGGCGCAGGCTCGTCTGCGGCAATCTCACGTCGGTATTTCAACCGATTAGTCATACAGAGAAAGTCGATATAGCATCGGTAGATCGGAATGACTACGTAGAACGTATACATGCAGCTAAAGATAAAGCACTACCATCAGGTTTCGCTAAAATAGATGCCGTTAAAGCGGCAAATACCGGTAAGCGCAGCACACTTTGGCAATCGCCACAGGAACAAGGCACAAAAGTCGCTTGTGCCCTACCTTACCAACTTAGCATCAACGCGGCCGTTGACCTCTCAAAGGGCGTGCTCCGCGTGACGTTCGAAGTAGGAAAAGGGCTGTCGCAAACTAAAGCAATCGGCGTACCTTTTTTCGCTTCGTCTCCACTTAGTTATGGAAAAGATGATTCACCTGGCAAAACCTGGAACTTCACTGTACGGCAAGGTGAGCCACTCGTTTACGAATGGCCGCTGGATAAATTTAGCAGTCACATGTACCACATCCGTATCTACGGTCCGAATGGTTTTTACCGCTCATTTAAAGGATCGAAAACAAGAGAAACTGCGTTATTAAACGTGGAACAAGCTGAGTATACAGAGTCGATAACCATCCAAACGACCAATAATAAGCAGCACCTTGCCGTGAAAGATTTGTCGTATGGGCAGGAAGGCAAAGCTTTCAGCGCACATAGCTTCAAATGGAAGATGAATCTGGAAAAATCATTCGGTTGGTATGATATTGAAGTTACAGCAAGCGAAGACCCTGATTTTTCTTATCAATATGCCGGCCACCTAGAAACTGGTAAGGCGAGTCGGACGGATCCCTTGATGGGCGGGGAAGAGTAAGCGACACGCCTGCTTTAGAAATTTCAGGCTTACACATTAAGTGCAATAGGAAAGATAATCTATGGAGATGGTACATATAATCGGCCAAGCTCCCCCATGACTTTCGCATAAAACTCCCGATAATGAATATTTTTTTCTAAAAGTGTAAACTAAAAAAAACAATTTCTATATTTGTAACGTTAAAACTACAACGCCCGTACGTGCAACTGCTTCAAGCACGGCGTTAAAGTTGCTTATGAAAAAATATAGTGGCTCATGATAATGCCACACCATTGCGATGCTATGCATGCTTATATGAAGTGTTTGTGATGAAGCTTATGAAAGTTATAAATAGTTAAAAATTCAAAAAAAGGGGTTTAAAGACGCTTTTCCCTTAAAAAGAGTCACATTTTTGAGAAATGAGTTAGGAGTGTGTGAGACTCTTAACCTTGCATAACAGGCTACTCGCTTGTTGGCACCACTGCTTATGAAATAATTGGTACGCGAACTATATATCGATGTACCCCTCAGTTTTACGTAAATAAAGCATTACCCTGTGAAAAAACATGTATTCACCGGACATGCACCTTTTTGGCCAAAATTTACGTAACACGATTTAAGATTTCATACACAGCCTAACCATTTTTCTAAAATACCAAAACACGCTTGAGGCATGGAAACATGCTTTCATGCGGGCTATATGCGAATTTTAATATTGCTATATACTAAAAAGGTAAAGATGGAAAAGAAAGCTTACACCCACCCGACAGTCACATGCACTATTGTTTGGTTAGAATCTTCTATGGCAGCTGCATCTACAGGAGCGCAAATAAACCCCGGCAACGCCCAAAACAATTCTCCATATGTAGAAGATTGGCAAACACAAACAGGGTTTTCTAATGATTTTGATTTGTAGTATAACCGTAACGTTTTAGAAAATGACAACCACAAACTTATCGACCTCCATCAAGCTCATGCTATGCATAGGCTTAGCATGTACGTTATTTAGTTGCACAAAAGGAACTACCAACGAAACAAATGAAGATGCGACCTTAGCTGTCACCATTAATGGACTAGAAGATTATATCCTTGATGAAACGCCTATTGAGCTAACTTCCAAAAATGGAGGGGCTGGCGCTAGCTCCACAACTGCCAACCGACTAGGTGCCCAGTCAACGCCCGCCGCTGATGGGAAAGAGCACGAGTTATATTTTTCAGACGACTTCGACATCGATTTTGAAATTGTCAAGTCATATCCTGCCTCCGCGACAGCCCAAGATAGAAAGGACGGCAAAAATGATCTTAGTATGTCGACCCGCCCGTCAAGAATGGTCAGCCGACCAATCACAACAGGCGTTCGATGCCGGATACTTATTTACCGGGAAAACGAAACAACACCTATTGTCAATGTGGAGGCCGTTGGATCAACCTTTCCCCCTGTAGCGATTGCATCCGGTTTTAACTACAGATGGATCGCCGTATCTACCAACGAAACCACATCATCGCCGACGGTAGCTAACAACGTTGTTTCAGCTGCGCAAATAGCGAATAAAGATTTTTTATATGCAGCCGGAACCATTTTCACGCAATTTGGGCAAAATAACCTAAACGTTGTTTTAAGAAGATATACATCCCGCACACTGCTTACCTTGGACACCCGCGGTATGTTCGGAACGATCGCAGCTAATTCTAATCTTTCTTTTACCATAGGATCAGGAGGAACACTCAGCGAAACTGCGGATTTCAATGTTCGGGACAGCAGTTTTTCCAACTACCAAGCCTCGGCTTTGAGCTCCAACAACATGACCTCCACTACAGCCGGGGTAAGTGTAGGGGCATTATACACTGTGCGTCCAAGAGCGGTAGCAGCCGGAAGCCTTCAATTGCGGCTTAACCCATTAATTCTGACACTTGACGACGGTTCCACGCGGACCTTTACAAACACTACCATAAATTTCGGCTCCGCATTTTCTCCTGTTCGTGGAAGCAGCTACGCCGTTACCGCACGACTTATTGAGTCAGGCGTGCGCGTAGGCACATCACCGATCCGTTGGGCACGCTCCAATCTGACTTACCTAAGTTCGGCACCTTCAGGTTTCCAATATAGGTTCAGACCGCATCCGGTGAACTACGCGTTTTCTGCCAATGTTGACTTATGGAACTTCGCAACCACCACACCAACTGGTACCACATTCAATAATGTAGATGTATGCAGCGGTGTGTATCCTGCAGGAACCTGGCGACTACCTACACCAGAAGAATATCAAGCACTTGGACTTCCTAATTCCTTGGAGGGGTACACCCCGCTTCTCTTGGGCGGTTCCGGCATCGTTGCCAACTGGAACAGAAGCTCTACTCAACCCGCCAATCCGGCATACGCGGGCATGGATCAACTACGCCTAGGCTTTTATGGATACCGAACACCCGCCGGCGCGCTGCTGCAACAACCTTTACTCGTAGCCGTTTTACTTGGCGGGCAAGGCCATTATTCCACAAGCTCGTATACTGGTGAAGCCACCAACCCTGCAGGTATACGGCCCACCTATTTTAGGATGAGCTACACTGGGGTTAATTTAGTGGGATTGGTAAACGTTCTTGACGGCTACTCACAGGCCGTTGTGCAGAATGAAATTGGCAGTAGTTTTACACAGGGAAGAAGCATTCGATGCGTGCGCACCGTTAATCCTGCGATATAGCACTAATCAGACCGCAAAGATCATCATATCATCAAGGGGGAGATGGGCATTCCGTGCTACATTTCCTCCTTTTTCGTCTATTATGATGGGCCTCGCTAAACACATCGGCCAGTACACAATTCCCAACAATGGTCAATAAACGAATGCTATGATACTATTTTGCAAAGGTGGACTAGCACTACGCAACAATACCTCTCTTTGGATTGCTGCGCAAAGCATAATTATCGGAACTGCAAACGATACGCCTGATAGTCTGATACAAGCGGTCGCGATCGACACTCCTGGAAACGTCTAACGTCAGAAACTGAGATCCTTCGGCCGCGTGCACAAATAGAAAAAGCGTACCCGATATCAATAGATCTAGCGTAGCAATCATTGACTTCCGCTGACGTAGGGGAAGTGCAGCAGTGAAATAATTAAAAAGCGTTGAGAGATACCCACTGTAAGCCCTTAGTAATGTTTTTAAAAATTTTTGTCGTTTTTCTACCAGGCCCCAATGAAGCAGTCTTTTTAATGTTCTATCGCTGTACAATTCATCTACCTGAAGGAGTATGATATCCAATACATCCTCTTGATTAGCAAGGCTGCCTACTTTGATCGTCGACTCCATCTTCGCACGAAGCAGATCCAATCTTTGGCTTACGAAACTTTCCACTAAGTGTTCAAAATCCTTGAAGTATAGATAGACCAATTTCGGGTTTAATTTGGACTTCCTGAACACGGCGGTGATCGACAAGCCAGAATACGTTTCTTCTTCCAATATCATTCCAATACAGGCAAGCAACCGACCTCTGGTTCGCTGCTTGTTGCGCACGGCACCATTAACTTCTTTTCTTTCTCTTTTTAAGGCCATAAAAAACGTGTGTTTTAATAAAGCAAAACTATTTATAATTGGCGATTAATATATATTCCCGAATATACACAGAAATAATCAAGGAAAGAAATATAGTATTATACTATAATACCAAAAGATTGTATAATAAGATTTTTATTTTTCAAAATAGCTTTTATTATTAATAGCGCTTCGGTTTTGCTAAGAAATCACATTAAAAGTCACAATAGTTATATTACAACTAAGTTTAAGTTTACAGCATTACTCTTCAAGAAATGAATAATTTTTTTTAAACCAAAAAATCACCGTCTAATTTAGCAAGAGATATCGCAGGTAATTTGTAGCAAAAAGAAAGAATAAAAGTATCATTAGAGCGCTTTTAAAGCAGTTCTCAGCTGCCGACTATAGACTCGCGATAACATGACGAGCGAAATTTATAGATATTCTACTACAAATTTTTAAAAACAGAGATACAACTAGCAATCTTTAATGGCTAAAAGCTTTGTAAAAATTAAACAAAACCGCATTATTGGCTACTTTTGAAAAAAGCTAAAACCTGTGTTAAGCAAAAAGAAACCACTCCATATTTTAAGATTTATGATAATTGGATCGCTGATCGCGTCCTTTATTTACCTAAGTGTGTTGTACGTGCAGCAATACCGGCAATACGAAAAATTGACTTTCCGTTTAGAAAAGGAAAAGTCACCGACCGAGCAGCAAACATCAACATTGTACACGCTATTTCTCGCGCTAAACGAAGCAGACAATCTTTTCAGACAATACAGTATCAACTTTGACAGGCGTATTTACCAATCATACAGCACCAAACTTGAAGAAATAAGATGCACTATTGATTCTCTTGCTTTGCCACCGCTTAATTTTGATAACGATACCACCCAACAGCATAATCCCCTGGAGAAGAAAAAAAACGTGCAATATGAATTGCTCACACTTAAAAAAGCAATAAATAACCTTATTCTTTTCTCGGAGGATTCGCTTTCCTTATTGCAGGATGAAGGAAATCTACCAATCCCAAGGACGAAGATAATGGATTCTGACGTTTTGATTCAAAGCATATTGAACGACACGGTCGCACAAACCACCTCCCTTGACACGGTAGTTCGAAAAAAAGGAAACCTGTTCAAGCGGATTTTTAAAGCGCAAGACGACGTGGTCGTTACGAATTCTGTAAATCAGACATTAAACATCAAGCAGATAGATGCGCTATACAAAAGCGTTGAACAATTTAATGTAGCACAACAGCAATCCTTTAAAAAGGACACAAGACTTCTCCGGAAAAAATTCCTCGCTCTCCTTCAAAAGGAGCGCGTGCTGGTACAAACAAACCACCAACTTCTAAACACCCTAAGATCAAGCATCCAAGCCTTGGAAAAACAAGAGCTTGCACAAATACGCGCTGCGGAGAAAACCTTAGTCGTTTCGCACCGCCTGAGTGTGGAAAGGTTTGAAAAACAAATTGCCGTAGCGCTGTTCATTATGTTTTTTATGATAGCGTTGATCTTATTTTATCAATCGAAAGCCAGCACCTACGAACGTAGACTTCGCGATGAAAAAGAATACGCCTCGCGAGTAGCGGAAGAGAAAACGAGCGTGCTTGCCAATATCAGCCACGAGGTTAGAACACCGATCTCTTCGCTACTTGGTATTATAGACATCCTTAAAAAGAATAAAGCCGACAAAGTGGTTAGCTCGGAATACTTGAATTCAGCCGTTCATGAAATCACGGTCATTAACAGCTCCATCGACGACATCTTACACCTAAGTAAGTTAGAAATGGGGAAACTGAAGGTAAAATATGCGTTCTTCTCTCCACATAGAATTTTGATGGAAGTTATTAACTTACATAGCTACCAGGCACAGAAAAAGGGACTGCAATTAACATATGATATTCAAATAGATAGTGGATTGGAAATTTATAATAGCGCCTTTCGAATAAAACAAATTGCGTCTAACCTACTGGCAAACGCCATAAAATACACCAATGAGGGCAATGTACACCTGTCTGCAAACTTAACATACCGCAATCGCAAAAAGGCACTTTGTATTGCCGTGAAAGATACAGGCATCGGCATATCGGAAGAGCATCAACAACATATCTTCAGGCAGTACTATATGGCCGGATCAAAAGGAAGAACAAGCGGGTTTGGCTTAGGGCTGTATATATCGAACTTATTGATAAAGCAACTTGAGGGGGAGATAAACCTGCAAAGCTCCCTCGAAAACGGATCTACGTTTGAAATGATAATCCCCGCCCCTGACATACGAATCGCATCTTCAAAAATAGAACAATTGCAGCTTAAAGACCTGCCTAAAGATATTAGACTGGTGTTCATCGACGACAACCGTATCAACATGATGTACCTCAAACACTACTTCAACGACAGCTCCCGCATCTCACTATTTGAGGATCCGACAGAGGCCTTGCACTTTGTAGAGAGCAACGAAGTGCATGTCGTGATCACAGACATGTTTATGCCGGCCATAAACGGCTGGCAGATTCTGGACAAAATCAAAGAATTAAATCAGCATACCAGCGTATTCCTTTGTACCGCAGACCTGGTGAATACGGAGGCGCAACGCGCAAACTCCACGCAAGAATTTGACGCTATTTTAAGCAAGCCTGTTAACGAACATGAGTTGGTATCAAAGATTCTGGAACAAAAAGAAACGTAGTTGCCTTACTGAACACCCTTACATGGAACAGAAAACATACCGCTATCGACTGCTTCAGCCCCGTACACTATTTCTTTCTGCGTCTAAGAAATGCTCAATCGCTGCTACCATTCCCGTACTGCCCATAAAGCAGGCTGAACGCTGGTGCAAGCTACCGGGCTCGATATCTAAGATACGCATACACCCATCCGTAGCCCGACCTCCAGCCTGTTCAATAATGAAAGCTATCGGATTACATTCATACATAAGCCGCAATTTCCCATTTGGATGTGTACGTGTCGCCGGGTAAATAAATATCCCGCCCAATAACAAATTTCTATGAATATCAGCAACTAGCGAACCAATGTACCGAGACGTGTAGGGCCTTTGCGATGGCGCATCATTTTCCTGACAATACTTTATATACTTCTTCACCCCATCTGAAAACTTTGAATAGTTACCTTCATTTACAGAATAAATTTGCCCCATAGCGGGCACGCGTATTTCGGGATGAGACAAACAAAACTCACCAATACTGGGATCCAGTGTGAAACCGTTTACGCCTTTTCCGGTAGTATAAACCAACATGGTTGAGGAACCATAAACAATGTATCCGGCGGCAACCTGTTTGTCCCCTTTTTGCAAAATATCCTTCAAAGTTGGTCTCCCGCCTAAAGAATCACGGCGATAGATTGAAAAGATGGTTCCTACAGACACGTTCACATCAATGTTGCTGGAGCCATCAAGCGGATCGATGCAAACAATATACTTTGCATTTCTTGACAACTCAGAATCGATGTCCACGGGCAGTTCATGCTCTTCCGATGCAACAACGCAACATTCCCCACCACTTTGTAAAGCCCGGATAAATTGCTCATCAGCATAGACGTCCAGTTTTTTTTGCCCCTCTCCCTGTACGTTGATTTGCCCCGCATCGCCCAGGATGTCTACCAAACCCGCCTTGTTCACTTCTCGATTTACCACTTTTGCAGCAATACCTATATCACGTAGCAGGCGGGACAACTCGCCCTTCGCATAGGGAAAATCGGCTTGTTTTTCAATAATAAACTGTCCTAGGGTTTTAAATGTAGTCATGGCTAGTATTGCTTAAGTATGCTTAAATATACATTCAGCACAGGATAAAACCATCCTGCCCTGTCTAGACTACGCTTAAGGCAAAAAATGCGGAGTCATCGCCAGCTGTTAGCTAAGCTCAATAGTATGCACTATCATACCCCAAAGCCTTTCCATAGACAAAGCGTTGGTTGATAACATAGACGATAAAAATAAGTCGGCTCGAACTAACTCCCACGCATGAAATAACTTATTTAAATAAAATGGCGTAATTAAAAAAGCAGGCTAACAGAAAATAATCGGTTTTTGTAAAATAATAGCTACATTTCATACAATATAATAATATTTGTTCTACAGGGTCAATTTTGTTTATGAAAATAATTACTATATTTGACAATATAAATTGAAACGAAACCAATACATCAGGAAAAGACTTATGTGATTTGCTTTTACTCGAAGCGATAGCATGGTTACCTGCATCAAGCTCAGTAGAGCTTGGCATAGAAGACCGAATAAACGATTGTACACAATGCTATAGAGGACTTTACAAAGGTAATAAGATGAACCGGAAAAATAAGAAGACCGCGGCAAAAAGCACGCGCAACCGACTTCGATCTAAAAATATTTTGCTTGAAAGCGTAGGTAATATATTAGCACAAAGATCCTACTCAGAGTTAAACGTAACGTCTCTAACCGAAATATCTGGACTTAATCCCAAGCTTATCTACCTATATTTCGGTGGATTAGAAGGGCTCATAGCCCAATATCTTGAAAACAGAGAACTACAGCCCTCTGCTGCCCAAAAACTCAGTCAAAATATAGCATTACATCCAAAGGACGTCGTTCACGAAGACATCTTATCGCTCTTAGAGATCCAGTTGGATGAACTTATAGCTGATGACGAATTGAAAGGAATACTTCATTGGGGGTTTTCCGCGAAAAATCTTAAAGCCATAGCAACGTTGCAGATGCATGAGCGCACACTCCAGAAAGCGCTTGACATATTAAAAGTTAATCAAAATATAGGGTCTAATTTCGATTCCGTAGCCTTTGCTTTATTGGCAGCAGGGGCGACATTCTTAGCCATTCAATCAAAAAACAACAAAAGCTCCCTGCTTAATGTGGATTTACACGACGAGCACGAACGGAAAAGAATAAAAGATGTTTTACAAAGGCTATTGGTAAGTCCTTAACATCAAAAAGCTTCTGCGTAAATTAAACCCACGCTCAGCTAATCGCTTCCAATTGCCTAATCCTTTGTTGAAAGAAATCTACTATAGCATCTAACATCGGTTAGGAAATACACATCACCTTAGTTAGGATAAACATAGCTCAAAAGCCATATCAAGCCGCACTATAGATAGACGGATAGCATCTGCCACCTCACGAGACTGTAATTTTCTATAGTTTTCTTCAACGGTTTTACCCTGCAATTGTTCGTTAGATAAAATAAATAGTTATGCAAAGATTTTTGTCCGTACTGATTTTTTTATGCGCTATGGCTATGATGAGCAGTTGCCAGGTGGTAGATGTTGTTTTTCACACAGGGGCTTGGTCTGGCGTGATATTCATCATATTGATTAGTATAGCGATCGTTTGGATCTTAGCTAGAATTTTAGGAAAGCGGCGCAAACAGGACTGGACAAAACCTTAAAGACGCTAATATGGACCACGTTCGAACATTTGGTCCCGACATAAACATCATCAAATAGTTATGGGTGTTTTAATAACGGAGGACAAGTTAAAAAAAGACTAGCGAACTAAGCTCCGCAAGCGCGGAACTTAGGCGCAATCGCTAGCTGTGTTAAAATTGAAACGAAACACATTTATCGCCGTTGGACAACATAAATAAATGATTTTAACTTGTTTACACCATGCTATGATTAAAATAACCGGCCCCTATATAAAGAAATCTATTTGATAATAAAATTTCGCTTTTGGGAATCGCGAGAATTGTTGCTAATTTAGGTGTGTAGAATATCGAATATTAGCTGGTACAATTCCACGTAATTCGTAAAGCGTTCTTTATATATTTTGGGGCCGGCAGGACAGAAGAGCATGGGAATGCATCAAAAAGACAACGAGTAAAAACGGTTAGCGACTCGCCTATTTACTAACCCTATACTACAATTGTCCTTTGTTACACGCTTATGTGCGTCTTCCGTTTTTCTTTCAGAGCGGCATGGTAATATGTGAATGGTATCTGTGACTAACTCAGTTACTCTTCCTATTTAACGTGCAAGCCTCTTCTCTGCCGATAATGAGCGAAACATACACCCATTTCGTAACGCTATTTATTGTGTTTTTAACAATTTGGTTATCCTTCCTCAACAGGGATCTTAACGAAACAAGCCAATGTAGTTTACAAAATTGATCTATGTAAAAGCAAGGAGCAAATGGCATTTTTCAGCATGTAAATCATCTAAAATCGCCTCTGTAAACACTTCTTGCACAATTGCTTCAGAGAAAATCTATTCCGCTTGACGTAATTCGCGCCCCACTGTATCAAACAACAATCAAATATACAAATAATTGTAAGAAAATATACAAAAGTTTTTAAAATTTTTAACATACAGCTTATAGTGGGTAAAGCAGAAAATAAAAAATTGGCAAAGGCGATCTCCACACGTATTGACGAAATACTCAATCTAACGGGTTTATCGATTGTCGCGTTAGCTAATTTAGCCGGGGTTGGGGCGAAAGCTATTCGCAGCTACCACAGTGGCACTCTACCTATATCGGTGGAAACCATCGACAAAGTCTGCCAGCCGTTTGCACTTTCGCTTACTCATTTTTTTGACTTTGAAACGCCTATACACATTTCGGAGAGTGAGCTTAAAATCGTTGAAGATTACCGTCGCAAATATTTGAATCAGCGAATGGGATATTTTAAAGATGAAGAGGATTTATTTTTCGCAAAGCCGAACAGTACCGGAACTAAAAGAGAACGGGAATACATCGCGTACATTGTGTTTAAAACAGATTATTTCGAACAAGAAAGGTCCATTGCTCAAATGCTTATAGATTTCCGAAATGAATTTGATCTTCATCTTGAGTCTGGTCGTCTGCACGAACTGTTACATAAATATTTGACTCGGCAGTTGGAGCGGAAAACGATCCAGGGTAAAAAACTGGACGGTAGCCCTTCTAAACGGACTATATTTCTTTACTACAAGCCTAAGAAAAAATAAAAGTCGTTGGCACTATTGCTGCAAAGTGGTGCCTAGCCCTAAACCGAAATAGCCTGATAAAGACGCTTATTAATAGCCGTGGCTTTCCACTGCAACGCTAACCTCCATCGGGAAATCAGATTCTAAGATGGAAGCGCCGTCTTTAAAAACTGTCCGGTATGCATTCGCTCGTCTTGCTGCGGCAGGAAGTTTGTCAAACATAGGAGCAGCAGAGATCATACACATTACCCCTTTCTCGTTTAATAGGCTGCAGAGCGCTTTGTTTTCCGATGTGAACTCAGAACCAATGTAGGCGATCAGCTGATTGAAAGGGATACGTTGCTTTTTGTACGTCTCGTATACCGGTTTTGTTTTGATGTGCGCAGATAGCATAAGCTGAGGTGCCATTTTTAAAAAGTCTTTAGCCTGCGAGGCGGTATGGACGGTAATCATTACATACGAGAAAGCATTATACTTCCGGATCAATTCGATATATACCGCAGCAGGAACACCTTTTTGGTCTAAGTTTAAAACCGTTTTTCCTTTCGCCCAAACGAGGACACTGTCTAGACGCGGTATACGTTGGTCGGTAAGCTTACCGCTCCTATCTTTAAGGCGTAATTCCTGCAACTGCGCCCAGGTATAGTCTGATACTTTGCCCGAACCATTGGACGTCCGATCTAAAGTGGCATCATGCATCAAAACCACCACGCTATCTTTTGTTAAACGTGGATCGATTTCAAAAAAAGCGGGTGTGTGCTCAAGCACTTTGGAAAATGCGGCAAGGCTATTCTCAGGCAGCCCCTTTTCAGTCGAACCCCGATGCCCACTTAGTACATGTTTGCCCTTTCTATAGCTGAAAAAGGCATGCAGATCCTCAGGGCATTTAAAATCCCAATAGTTAGATTGTGCCTGCACTAAATTTATCATAGCCACACACATCGCGGCAACAATAGTAAATCGACTTATTCCTTTATGCATATCTCCAATGTTTTTTCAGTAGCTCACTTCTGCCAATTCTGATCTTAAATCGTCATATGGAAAGTTCAATGTTTTATAGGTGCTCCGCCTTCCAAATACCAACATCTAGCAGGATTGTTCCCAAAATAATAGGACCATGAAACCGAAATCAATATTTTGATTCCGAAAATAGGCCTTTTCATATTAATAGGATGTTAAATTATAAAACCGCCTGATCACCTGTGCGAGGTTTATCCGGATTTTTACGGTTTTTAGAACTAACCTTATCAAATACTTTCTTTTTCCCTTTGATTTATAGATCAAGAACAATAGATTTGCGCAATTTAAATTAAGTCCAAATAAGACTAAGACTATACACGCCATGTACATGAGAAAATTTCTACTTATCATTCCCTTCATTTTTCCGTTGCTTATCCTTGCACAGCAAAAAACCGAAATCTACGGAAAGGTACTCTCTTCAGACGGACAACCCGCGGAAAGTATTACCGTAAAACTTACACCACAATCCATAACTGTTTTTACGAATGCAAAAGGGATATACAGTTTTAAAAACATACAGGCAGGAAAACAAACACTGACGATTTCATCGGTAGGCCTTTCCACACAGACGCAAACTATTGATGTAGCAGGAAGCCGAATGGAAGTTCCCCCACTTTATCTTGTCGAAGACCGCGCGGCGCTGGATGAGATTGTTGTGAATGGCGTAGCCAACAGATACACGCGCAAAAGCAGCCCCTATGTGGCCAAAATGCCCCTAAGGAACCTGGAAAATCCACAGTCCTACGCGGTGATCACCAAAGAGCTGCTACAAAGCCAGGTGAATACAAATTACGATGATGCCTTGGCCAACGTAGCGGGGTTAGATAAGCTTTGGTCGTCTACAGGTCGGCCCGGTGATGGTGTAGCCTATTATACGCTTCGCGGCTTTACCACACAATCCGCCATGGTCAATGGTGTTGTTAGTATCGCAAGCACGAGTCCAGATCCTGCAAACCTAGAAACCATCGAGGTTATCAAAGGCCCATCGGGCTCATTATACGGCGGTGCTGCCGTGGGCTTTGGTGGTTTAATTAACAACGTCACCAAAAAACCGATAGACACCTTGGGCGGGCGCGTGAATTATATTTTCGGCAGTTACGACGAGCATCGTGTTACCGCCGATGTATATGGTCCACTTACCGCCAATAAGAAACTCTTAGGCCGTGTAAATACCGCCTACACGAACAATGGGACATTTCAGGATGCCGGTTTTAAAAGGTCTTTCTTCATTGCGCCATCCTTATTGTACAAACCCAACGAAAAACTAGATATCCTTTTCGATGCTGAAATCTATGATAGTAAAGCTACAAATCCGCTCATGGTATTTTTGAATCGTGGCCGCCAACTTCAGGCACGAACACCGGATGAGTTAGCGTTTGACTTTAATAAATCGTATACCAATAACGATGTCACCTTTCGTAATCCAACAACAACGCTACGCGGAAATGTTACCTACCGCATTAATGATCAGTGGACTTCGAACACAAGCCTCGTGTACAATCGCCGCAAAGCAGATGGATACTTCCAGTACGTCATGTATACAGGTGCTACGGATACGCTCATCGACCGTCTTGCGGCCAAACAAAATTATGTCGCACAAACCATCAACGCACAACAAAATTTTGTGGGTGATTTCCAACTTGGAAATATGCGCAACCGTCTTTTAGTTGGCCTTGACTTTCTATCGCAACGTGCGGAGACACACAACTCTCCGTATGTATTGGTTGATAAGATCAACACCTCTTTTGATGACCCAAGGTATTACAGCTTCGATGCGAATAGTATTGATTCGGCGATCGCTGCATCTACTTTTGCGGAAACAAATAATAGAGGACTTACCCAAGCTTACGGCGCCTACATTTCCGACGTATTAGACATCACGCCAAGCATGCACCTGATGCTCGCGTTGCGTATGGACTATTTTGATAACAAAGGAACGTACAACTTCGATAGGGACACCACTACCGGCATTTTTAATCAGGTAGCGTTCTCCCCGCGTGTGGGCTTTGTATATGAACCTATTAAAGACCAACTGTCGCTCTTTGCAAATTATCAAAATGGGTTTAGAAACGTGGCTCCAGTGGTGCAGCCTTTACCTGACATATCGGGCGACTTAAAGCCGCAGCAAGCCAACCAATGGGAGGCCGGTGTGAAGCTAAACATGTTGAACAATCGCTTGGGGCTAACCGCAAGTTTTTATGATATCAGCGTCACCAATATGACCCGACCAGAAAGTATTGAACGTGACGGACAGACATTTAATATCACTGTTCAAGACGGCACGCGTCTTAGCCGAGGCGTGGAATTCGACCTCACAGCAGCTCCTGTAGACGGGCTAAATCTTATCATGAGTTATAGCCGCAACAGCAGCCGGATCACGAACGCAGCAGCATCAGTGAACAACCTCCGCCCAACAGAAGCGGGGCCTAAACATCTTTTCAATGCCTGGGCAAACTACCATTTGCAAAACGGCTTCTTAAAAGGTGTCGGATTTGGTCTAGGCGTAAACTACGCTAGCGAAAACCTGGTGACCAACAGCCTGCCTACGGGTGTGTTCGTTGTTCCTGCATACACTTTGTTAAATGCAAGCGTTTCCTATGCTTACAAAAAATTTGATATTGCCGTGAAAGGCAATAACCTTACTGATAAGACATATTTTAAAGGATGGTCTACGGTAAATCCGCAAATGCCGCGCAGCATACTCGGCAGTGTAGCCTATAACTTTTAAAGAAAGGTACACGCCAGGTGAAGTCATGTAAAAGGCCTGATAAGTTTTGATCTTATCAGGCCTTTTACATATATAGCAACATAAACATTTACTTATTTCGCTGTTCGCGAACTTCTCTGACGTAATCAACAGTCACCTCCACCAGTTCGGCGATCATTTCGTCGCTCCACTCATTTCTATCAATCATTTTTTTTACTACGGCATAACTTTTGGCCTCTGATCCTTCTTCAAGGCCTTTGGCAATCCCTTGCTGTAAACCTTTTTCCAAGCCTTGTTGCAAACCTTGTTCTAGCCCCTGCTCCAGTCCTTTTTCCAAACCTTGCTCCAGTCCCTGCTCCAAGCCTTGTTGCAGGCCTCTCGTTATGGCTTCCTCCAACTGTTGCTCCTGGTACTGGCGAACCGCCTCTTGATCCCATTTCCGTTTTAAACTGATGTCATACATAGCACGTTCCTCCATGTTTAGTTTACTGTAGCGAGCTACATCAAATAGCTTCCCAAACAAAGGTTGCTGTAAATATGCCGGCGGACTATCCATTAATGGCATATTTTTTATAATATACAACCATCGATCCAAATCACTTTCCAGCTTGTCGCTCCCTTTCGTAAAGTTAAGCAATTGTATAAATATAAAATGTAAATCCTCATAAAAAATTGTACCCGTATCGCTGTTACAGAGACAGATATCTTGAAAAACTGCAGTACTTTCTGTCGCAGTAGAGAACACAAAGCCTTCCATCAGCACAATAACATAAACCGCAGTGATGCCATAGTTCCAACCCCTTCGATTGCCTTTAGGAGCTTGGTCTGCAATTAATTTCCCGCCATAGTAAAGCATCCGTTGTTTAAAATTCAGCTGCTGGCTGGTCTGCACTTCCAAAATGACTTTAGATCCATCGTCGGCCGTACAAGATAAATCTAAAATCACAGTACCTAAATCTTCCGCATCGCCCACATACTCATTCTTGTTGTAAGCAAGATCAACGATTTTCTTCTTCCCTCTAAATACTTCATTGATGAAATGAAGAAGTAAGTCCTTATTCACCTCCGATGCGAATATCCGTTTGAATGCATAATCTGTTGTCAGATCAATATAAATTGGATTTGTCATAAAACGTACTTATAATGGTTTAGTTATCAAGATAATAAAAAACGGCATTAAATACTAATAATTTTAGTATTTTTATTTTTCTAGAATTATTTCTCTTCCACTGTACATCCTACTTCAATAACCACCTATAATGAGGCTTCTGCTGTAACCTTAAAACGGAAATCGAATGAGCATACATGTTTCTAGCGGATAATAGATCATGCTGCCTGTATAAAATATGTCGAACGTACACTGATTAGCACTAATTTTTCTATTTTTAACTATACTTACATCACACCTATCCCACTATGAAGCATACCATCATCCGGATGATCATCGCCGCAATCGTCTTTTTTACAACGCATACATTTGCACAGGAAACCTACGCTTTTCGGGAAGGCTTGTATCTCGAGGTACCTTACACCTACGGACGGGAAGCGATTTATACCGATCACTTCCTATGGTCCTACTATGGAAAAGATTTTAAAAAACCTGCTGAAAACACCGCTTTCCTGAGCGGCACGGGACAATCATCATGGGTCAAAGTGTCGGCAGATACATCGGGATTCTTCCGTCCGCAACGCACGACCAGCGGAGACCTACGTTCACCAAACAACCCGCCGGGGCCAGGAAGAGTCGCTGCGCAGTCTGCTCAAAGCACCAATCCTGCTTCCCAACAATTCCGCGGTCCGCGATCCAGTTACTACTACTTAAGCTACACAGCGGAAAAAGAGCAACCTGCCATCCTAAATATTAAGGGGAATAGCGCTGTTCTGGTCAATGGTGAGTTGCATGCTGGCGATCCTTACCGTATGGGCTACATGCACCTGCCTATACAGCTTAAAAAAGGCCGGAATGAATTTTTTGTACGAGGAGCTTTTATAGCCGCCAGCCTGCAGTTCCCGAGCAAAGTAGCTACTTTCGCTACAGACGATCTCACCCTGCCGGACATTGTACAAGGCCGCGATAATAACAATTTAAAGCTGGGTATCGTTATTGTAAACAATAATTCCAAAGCATTGCAGGGTCTGCATGTGGAGAGTAACATACAGGGTAAATCACAAATGGTATCACTTCCCATCATCCCTGCTAAATCTACACGGAAGGTCGCAATTGTTGTTGATGCGTCATCCGTCCAAACAGTGGGCGAGGTTGCGGCAAAACTGCACCTTTTGCGAAACAAAAAGATGCTAGACCATGCCACTATTGCACTACGCAGTGTTACGGCCGATGTCCCTTACCGCGTCACTTTTACCAGCAAGATTGACAACAGCTTACAATACTATGCCGTGAATCCCGCCCAAGGCGGCGAAAAACCCGGCCAAGCACTCTTCTTCTCCGTACACGGAGCCGGTGTCGAAGCGCTAGGGCAGGCGCAAGCCTACGCTTCCAAAGATTGGGGCACGCTTGTGGCGCCCACAAATCGGCGCCCGCGCGGCTTTAACTGGGAGGACTGGGGTAGACTGGATGCTCTGGAGGTGTTGCAGCTCGCCAAACAGACGCTCCAGCCGGATACACAAAAAATTTACTTGACGGGGCATTCCATGGGCGGTCATGGCACGTGGTTTTTGGGCGCTACCTATCCGCATCAATGGGCCGCGATTGCACCATGTGCCGGCTATCCTACGCTGAAAGGCTATGGCTCTGCAGATGGACTTATTCCGGAAAAAGCAGCAACGCCAATGGAACAAACCTTGCTCCGCGCCAGCAACCAGAGTGATGTTATCGCTTATGCTTCCAATTACAAAAACCTAGGCGTATACATCCTTCACGGTGATGCAGACCGTACCGTTTCCGTAGATTACGCCCGGCAGATGCGTGGTGTTTTGAGTGAATTTCATCCTGATTTCAGCTACTATGAATACCCCGGTGGCTCACATTGGTATAGCAACGAGAGTGTCGATTGGAAGCCGCTGTTTGACTATTTCAAGTGGCACCAGCGTAAGCCAGACAGCGCCATACATCACATCGATTTTAAGACGGCCAATCCCGGCATATCTGCTAGCTATGCTTGGGCAACAATCTACCAGCAGCAAATACCCTTGGAATATGCACACCTACAAATCTCGCGCAACATTGCAGATCGAACGCTAGCAGGCAACACGAAAAACATAGCCTCTTTAACATTAGATATAAGCGACTTTCCTGTTGGCGATACCATCGCTGTGCAGCTAGATAGCCTCGAAACGATCGCCTATTACTTCAGCGATTCTACGAAAAACAGTCTCTATTTGCATAAGGCAAACAACCGCTGGCAACTGGTAGATGTTCCGAGCAAAGCGGATAAAGGTCCACATCGCAACGGCACGTTCAAAGAAGCATTTAATCACCAGATGTTGTATATCTATGGCACAAAGGGAAACCCGGAAGAAAATGCTTGGGCCATAGAAAAATGCCGTTACGATGCCGAATCTTGGTACTATCGAGGAAATGGCGCATTTGACATCATTGCCGACGTCGATTATAATGAGCAAGATCATGGAAATCGAAACGTGATTTTAGTGGGTAATGCGCAAACGAACAGTGTTTGGAAAAAACTCTTAGCTGATTGCCCTATATCTGTCGGCAGAGGAAGAGTAACGCTGGGCAACCAGCAGTTTGACGGAACGGATATTGGCGGCTATTTTCAATGGAAACGGATGGATAACGATCAGCTTTCCGTCGCCGTCATCACGGGGACTGGCATAGCTGGTATGCGTGCAGCTACCGCTAACCAATATTTCGCGGGCGCAAGCGGTTTTCCCGATTACATGTTTTTTAATAGCAACATGCTGAAAGACGGAGCGACTGGTGTTATTAGCGCTGGTTATTACACGAACCAGTGGAAGCTCGACTAGCCAGGTACATGCTGATGCGGCAACCTTGATACGCGTCAGCATGTTTTCAAAAGCAGTTGCATCAAACAAAGCAAATCTATGGAAGTTGATACTATAAAAATGAAGGCCAACTATATGGCTTGCTTACGCCCTTACACAACGGACAAAAAGCTCATGGAGGAATGCTGGCAGGAAGTGCTTGCTGCCTATACCGACCCACGTCGCCATTACCATAACCTGGAGCATCTGCAAAATTTCAGTAATCAATTGGACTTTTGTAAAGCTAAATTAAAGGACTATCCCACCGCATTTCTAGCCCTTATCTACCATGATATCGTCTACTTTATGAAAGATGGGAGCAACGAGGAAAAAAGCGCGGACGTTGCGAATGCCCACCTCCAGAAGTTAGGCTATCCTTCGGCGCTTATTGCCCATTGCGTGGAGCTTATCCTAGCTACAAAAACGCACGCCGGTCAGGAAAATGATGATGTCAATTATTTTTTAGATGCAGACATGTCAATTTTAGGGACAGACAAAGCCTACTATGAACAGTATGCGGTAAACATCTGGAAAGAATATGATCAGTCGCCTCAATTTGGACAAGGCCGCAAGCGCGTGCTCCAACATTTTCTAGCTATGGAGCGTATCTTTAAAACAGATCTATTTTTCGAACGCTATGAGCAAGCAGCACGTCGTAATATTCAAGCTGAAATAGCGGCTATAGACAGAAATTGATGGGTTAATTTGCTTTGCAAAAGCCTTTAAGCTAAGCGCTACTACCTGATGCAAAACCTCAGGCGGTAGCGCTTACTTATTAGTCGATTAATTTTGATTGATGTTTTTCAAGTGTATTGTACACTTTTTTGACGTCCTGCGATTTTTCTTTTTGGACAAAGAGCAGTGCATCGTCAGTATAGACCACAATCGTGTTCTTCAATCCGACGAAAGCAGTGTACATATCCGAGCCAATGATCATATTCCCATTTTCATCCACCGGATAACCTGTGGAGCGCAAATAATCATACAGTGATTCAAACGAGCCCAAGTCAGACCACTGAAATTGTGTCGCTACGACACGAATCTTTTTGGAGCGTTCCATCACGGCATAGTCGACGCTAATGGATGGTATCTTTTTAGAAAAACCTTCATCCAGTCGCCCTTCCTTTTGATGCTGCCATGCCGCCAATGCTGTTGCATAGACTTTCGGTTCAAACTGCTGCAGCTCGCTTAAAAATGTGTCTGCGCGGAAGCAAAACATACCGGAATTCCACAGAAAATTCCCTCGTTCTATAAAATCCTCTGCCGTATCGTGGTTTGGCTTTTCCCGGAAAGAAAGCACTTTATCACCCTCATATTCAATATAGCCATAGCCGGTTTCTGGCCGCGTCGGCTTTATGCCAAAGGTGATGATATAGCCTTCTTTGGCTTTCGCTATTCCTGTTTGTATCGCCGAAGCATAATCATCTTCCCCGACGATTACATGGTCAGAGGGTGTCACCACTAAAATATCATCCGGTGCGGCAGCAAAGGCAGCGAAGGCAATAGCGGCCGCAGTGTTCCGCGGCGTCGCTTCGACAATATCGATATATTCTACGCCTTGGCTATCGAGCACTTCCTTACTCAATTGATAATTATCACAATTGCCGACCACCATCACCTTATTACAAAGTTCACGGTTTCGCAACACGGTCATGCCAAAAAGAGAACCCTCTTTAAAGAGATTTAAATATTGTTTCGGATTGCTTTTTCGGGATAGGGGCCACAGGCGACTTCCCACGCCGCCCGATAATATAACATGTATGTTATTACTCATTTCTTTTTCTGTATCGCTATAAAGGTGTTATAGATCGGTAGTAGATATCAAACTACTATACCTTATCTATCCTATCCCTTGGTTGCTATTTACCCTTTCACCACTTTCTCGGCTTCTTTATCGGCAACGACTTTACGCAAGCCATGACTCGAAAAGCGGTGCGTCCGTTTGTTGTAGTGAATTTCAATGCCTTCCTCTACGCAGTATCTGCGACCAGTAAAGTCTTTATCACGGTATTCCTCACCGATAAAGCGCACCTGCACGTGTAGCGCTTGTAGGAGGTCAGCTAAATCCTGCTCCGTTTCGTAAGGGATGATTTCGTCAACGTAATGACAACCTTCCAGTTGAATATAGCGCTCCACCACAGTTTGTGTAGGTTTATTTTTGCTCGGATCCACTTCCGAAGGATCTGTATTTAATCCCACGATCAAGTAATCGCAGTTTCTTTTCGCTTCTTCCAACATCATGATATGTCCTGCATGTAGCAAGTCGAACACCCCAAATGTAATTCCTATTTTCATTTTGTATTATTAATCAGTTGTGCGATGTGTGTGATAGCGCTTGGTGGTTGCGAATATTCGCTACACGATAACATCCCATTCATCGTCACAAGCTTAGTTAATGCATTCATTTATAGCACAGAACCTGCGGCTTCAATAGCCACGCAAGATTGCAATCGAACTTATTTTGCTTTCTTTTTCGTTTCTTCCCCCATCAGCACCACCGTTCCATTCTTCTCTCTTTCCTTTTCAGCAACTGTACGACGAAGACCAGAACTTGAAAAGCGGTGATCACGGCTGTTAAAGTACAGATCAATCCCTTTCTCTTCGCAATATTGACGTCCGGTGAAGTTCTTTTCTTTGTATTCATCTCCCAAAATACGAACATCCACTTTAAAAGAACGTAAAATATCCTCCAAATCTTGTTCTGTAGCGTAGGGAACAATTTGATCGACATACTTACAGCCTTTTAGCTGGATATATCGTTCTACTACGGTCTGGGTGGGTTTATTCTTTTCCGGGCGGTCGAGCGTGGGATCTGTCTGCAACCCGCAGATCAAAAAGTCACATTGCTCTTTTGCATCTTCAAGCATTTTGATGTGTCCAGCGTGAAGGAGATCAAAAGCGGAGAAAGTTATTCCGATTTTCATGTTTTCTAATTCAAGATTTAATAGTATCCGAAAGTATAAGCAGCATTTTCATAAGAATTGAAGAGTTCTTACGCCTGTCAACCTTCTTTTGTTTTTTCAATGGTTGATATTTATGCGACTAATATACGGATTTTTAGTTTTCGTTTTAAAAAAAGAAGCAACCATACCATTATTTAATATTAATGTAACGTGCATACAAACAAGTAAACAACGGAAAATGGAAATTGTTATTTTTTTGTAAAGTTAGGTTTTGTTTTCAAACGGATTGTCCCTCGCTCAAACCCTTCCGCCGCATGCCGCGGCAGGGCAAATACTTTTGTAGGGCAAAAAGTATTCAAAACCCCGTCGCTTACTTTTGTTGCATCCTTATTGAATAGTGCAGAGGCAAATGTCTACAGACGCAACAAAACTGATGCGACATTGCGATTAATAATGATCCCTGCAATCACTTATCAACCAAAACTTTTCTATAAACTAAATACTAGATACTACAATCTATTTTCACTACGCACGATCAATCGAGCGAACGATAGGCCTGATCTACAAAGACCGATTAACGGCACTTTTAGGTTTCATCAAGCGATGGAAAAAGCAGATTGCTGCCGTGGCCTAGTGGATATGGGCAGGCATGATATTATTTCCCAAAATCCAATCTAAAAGGATTTTGGGATGTCATCTAGCCTGATAGGCAGCCTTCCGCTGCGGGTTGGGTTGTGGGGAATATCGCCTCGATGAAACAAAGATTTTTTGTATACTTTTTCATCTGAAAAAGTATGGCCCCGTCCGGGCATAGGACAAAGGTCCGCCGCATGCCGCGGCAGGGCAAATACTTTTGTAGGGCAAAAGTTATTCAAAACCCCGTCGCTTACTTTTGTTGCATCCTTATTGAATAGTGCAGAGGCAAATGTCTACAGACGCAACAAAACTGATGCGACATTGCGATTAATAATGGGAAGAAGCGATAAAATAAAGAAGACCTAAACTTCTCCCAATACGCTATACGCATTACGCAATACTCCACACTTACTACTTACTAAAACCGACAAAGAAATAGAAAAAATTGGACGAGGTACGATTATTGCTATATTCGCGTAAATTAAAAAATGAGAAAACTAGGCTTACTACTTTTTGCGGTGACGTGCATTCAAAGCGCAGTAGCTCAATTATACTACCAACCTTATTCTTTCCAACATTATAATCGCTATACAAAAACTATTTACGGCGACTCTACCGTGCATACTGCGGTTAAGCCATTTGTCGGAAAAAATCTGGATAGTGCCTATGATCTCGTCCAGCGCGACAGCAGCAGAAGCTGGTTGCACAGGAAGCTTTTTCAGGAACACCTGATTGAGGTGGTGAAAGAAGATCACAGCTTCTACGCGGATTTTCTACCTGACTTTGTAATAGGACGACAAACCGGCACAAATGACAAAACGCTTTGGACAAATAGCCGGGGCGTGCAGGCTGGCCTTTCCATAAAAGATAAATTTACCTTTTACTTCTCCTTTTTTGAAACACAAGCGCGCTTTCCTACGCACATCGATAGTGCGGCTACTGCCCTAGGCGGTCTGCCTGGACAAGGCTTCTCCAAAAACATTCCAACGCATGAATTTGACTGGATGAATACCACAGCTAATCTAAACTATAAGGTGAGTGATGCTTTTATGGTCAGTTTGGCTTATGACAAGATGCATATTGGAGAAGGTTATCGCTCGGTGCTTTTGTCTGACAATCCCTACAATTTCACGCATGCGAAATTTTCCGGGACGGTAAACCGCTTTCAATACAATTCCGTTTGGGCGTATATGTTAGATCGCCGGAATCCTCGAATCTATAACCCCAATAGCGTAGACATCGAGCGTTTTGGGAACGCCTCGAAATATGCCTCTTTCCACTACATTGATTATTTGGCGAGCAGCAAGCTTACCTTGGGCTTATTTCACTCCCTCATTTGGTCGCGCTATAGTGAAAGTAGCGATAAGAAAGTTAATGGCGGACTGGGGCTTAACGTGAAGTATCAGCCTTGGGATAAATACATTATCTACGGTCAGGCTTTTGCTGATGATCTGGGGAAGATCTCGTTCAGCAAGGACGGCGATAGGCGTATGGCCTACCAGCTGGGTGCGAAAACTTACGACTTCTTGTCGGTAGAAAACTTAAATATATCAGCAGAGTTTAATCAAGCCTCGCCCTACACCTACCAGCACCCCAACAACAGACTGAACTACAGCAGCGATGGAGATCCACTGGCACACCCCAATGGCGCGAACTTCAGGGAGGTGCTTGGTATTGCTACTTATCGCTGGAAACGCTGGGATGTTTACGGACAAAGTATGTTTGCTCGTTACGGTGATGATGCAACAGCTGCAGACAACTTCGGCGGCGATATCTTCAAGAGCCAACCCGGTGTAGATCGCTTTCGCATCGGTCAAGGGCAGGCTACGAATTTGTTCTACAACGAACTGCGTGTCGCTTACGTCCTCAATCCGAAGTATAACCTTCGTTGGGAACTTGGACTTATCAATAGGCAGCAAAATATCATCAGCAGTGGTGAAAAGATAAATGCGACCATCTTTACAATAGGTCTTCGCTCCTCATTCCGTACATTCCAAACGGAGTATTAGTAGCCTGATCATAGACGAAAATGATGCAAGATCCTACATAGAAGTCTATTAGCGATATGCAAGCTCCGACTAATTTATACATTATACAACAGCACAAAAAAAAAGCGATATTAAGAAAATACCGCTTTTTTAGAATTAAATATATGTGTGTATATGTATGTGTCTTTTAGATCTGCGTAGCTTGATCTTCTGTTTCGTTAGGTTCTTCCAGAATAGCCATCAAAAGCATGTAGTATCCCTTATTTAAACCCAATTGTGCTGCTTTTACTTCTATATTTTCCATGGTGGTGTATGTTAAGTTCTTATTTATTTGTTATCTGTTATACCTTTTTCAAAGCGCATACCAAAAACCGATAAAATAGCGAGTACCGCATTTATTTGCTTGCTATTAGGTGTTTTCCGTGAACATGGTTCCAAGATTGGTAGAAAACTACGTTAAATACGTTCTAAGGAAATAAAAAGACCTGACTTCTATGTGAACATGGTCTTTCGCGCATCGTTTCACGCCAAATATTTCCTAAAGAAGCCATGTTTGCTAATCATGTTTCATTGTGGAAAATAACCGTGTAACAGGGCAACGACAAAGCCTTGTAGTTGAAACGCTACAAATAACAATCCCGTACAAATATTGTCAAAGAACCCGATTATTAAATAATACTTTTGTGACTTATCAAATCAATGCAACCTACCCATGAAAGAGATAGTTCAATTAAGCTTAGCCGGATCAGACGGTTCACAACACTGGTATTCTGCGCAAATAGATCAAAATGAGAATAGCATCTCTGTTACTGTAACAGGCTACAAAGGCTTTAAGGAGATATTTCAAATCGCGAAAGATGGAAATAGCTACAAAGTAAGTCCGCCGAACATCTCTAGCATGAAAAGTGGTGAAACGGAGCTTTACAAAAAACTGCAAATCATCGGAAGCCGGTACTTGTAACCGTTTATTTGCAGACGGCAGCTCAACGCCTGTTTTTCGTGAAGGAATAAACCCGCAATGGGGAGCGGGATATTTTATAAAAAGGCTCTCCCGCGTATCGAGGAGAGCCTTGATTTAACAAACTTTACTGAAAACTATATTGTTTCCAAACCATTCCATCGTAACTGTAGGCAAAGGAATTTAGATCAGAACCCACGTACCAGCCTGAGCGAGACGGTGCGAACGTATGAAATTCATTCCATGCGATCTGGGTAGGCTTAAAAGTGGTATCGATGCGTCTTAAGCTCCAAGTTATTCCCCCATCAGGACTATACAGCGCATTCGGCTCATAGGTTTCCACATCAAGCAGTATCATAACCTCGCCGGTGTTTCGATTATATTCCATCGCGATTAGACTTGGACGCAGGCTGTTTGCGTAACGTGGCAGCAACACGGACGACCAGGTCAATCCGGCATCTGAAGATCGCATGAGGTTGTAATTGCTACAGATGGCTAAGATACTGATGTAGCCCGTTGATTCGGCCAGGCTTATATGCCTTATTTTGTTGACACTATTCACACCTGCTAGAACGATGTCGGTGAAATTTAAAGGAAGTCCAGATGCTGATCGAACACCTCTCACAATATTACCAGCGCTTGTTCCGATCAACAAATGAAAATCAGCATTTGTCTTATTGAAAACGGATACCGTTGTAAAATCTGCGGTTCGACCGGTCTCCATTTTGATATACTCGCCGTTGGCGACATTAAATCGGTACAAGGCACCATTGTCTCCGACAAGTACCACTGCCGTCATATTAAAAGGCACGCGCCAAAAGCTTTGGATCAAGTCATTTAACACATCTTCAGAAGCAAATGAGAAATTGTTGTACCGAAATGTCTTCTTATCCGCATCTATCCACGAAAGTACATTCACAAAGGAATTTGTGACATGTTTCGGAACTTGCGCCGCCGGGATGTAGTTGCCCTGAACCTTATCAACGTTTGTCAGTAGCCTTACCTCTACATTACTGTCCAGTGTTGGGTTGCACATCACAAAAGCACTGCGAGCATAAAAATCCCCGCCTTTGTAAATACGCAGGGTAGCGACATTTTTATTATACAGCCGGTTTGCATAATAATCACCCACCTGAAATGATTTATAAACATCGACGAAGGACTTAATCAGCACGCTGTTTCCTATTGGACTATTTGCCGTATTTTGATAGCCGATCAAGTAACAATTTTCGAATGTTAGCCAAGATGAATAGTTTCCGCTGGTTAAGTTTGAGCTGGTGAAACTGTCAATCGCAATGATTGTGTTGGAAATTGTTAAGGAGCTTATAGGAACCTGTATATAGATCAGTGAAATACCTACCCCCGATTGCAAACCGAGTTTTTGCAACACAAACTCTGAATTTTGAATTAGAATATCACCGTATGCCGTCCCTGTAGCTCGATTAAATAAAGGGATAGCATCAGCGATGGATGTGCCCGTGATTTTCATGTCGTCGACAAGAAAAAACGTCGAACTGTCGCCGCCTGTAAATAGCGCCAAGCTTCCAGACTCCGTATTCATTAAAACGTTTCCGCGAACGCCTTTCATCTCCCCGCTTCGCAATACACTAAATCCATTAATATCCTTCACCAACAGATTTTCCACGTAGGTATACTCGGCGTTGTTACAGAAATAACCTGCACTGAGCAGGCCTTCCGCGTAGCAATTTATAAAACGAGCAGCGACGTAAGGGTAGGGATTCGCTGGATCATCATCCATATGCCCGTCAAAGCCATTGCCGGTCCCCAACGTGGATATTGCCCTGCATTCTTCACAGATAAGATCGTTTTCGGACGCATCAAAAGTAAGATAATGGAAAAAAATCCCTGTTCCCTCCTCAGTGCGTGTCTCACACCTATAAAAATATCCCGAGCGAAAGAGCATGCCGTGGTGATAGAAATCATGCGACCGAATATTTTCGAAGTACCCGCGTGTTTCTCTAAAATTCAAGCCATCTCTAGACATGGGCGCCACCCAATCGATATTTCGAATATCGATAAGATCAACATCTGTCCACAGCACTTGGCTATCTGCGTTGGTGATTTCTATGGTATAATTTGAAGGTGCTTGCGAAAGGGATACGTACATAAAATAATTACCGGCAGGATATCCGTCTGCATAAGCGTCTACATAGCCGAACCAATGTGCGTTATCTGGATTAGCCTCCAGATAGGCCAACGCTTGTGCTTGTGATAATGCATTTGTCGCCCATGTGGCACCCAGCCGCTTGCCATTAGCAAAAGCCCGCGGAATAGATCGGGCTGGCGTGCCCGCCGTGTAGTAATGGCGAACCCGATAGATATGGTTATATCCAGCTACCTTTGTTAGGCTTGCGGTTGGCACAATATGCAAATTCCGCATCTGTGGCTGGGGGCCGCTTCCGTATACATCGACGTGAAGAAAACTCAATCCTTCCCCTATCGTCACATCTTCATACCGAAACACGGAGCCGCGTTCGATTAAAAGTGTATCTCCTTCAGCAAGTAATGAACTTGCTTTGGCAAGGGTCAATACGGGCGTTCCAGCAGTAAGGCCATTATTAGCATCGCTAGCTACCGGGCTAGCATTAGAAACGTATACAACTTTGGTGATACTATCTGGATTAATGTCTACGAGATCAAAGCGTATACTGTCGGCCGCTTTCCCAGCGGCCTTCTGTTTTTTGTCAACCATCATCCTGTTTTATTTTTATATGATTTTATATGCTTATTCCCTAAATGAGATACAAATTTCAAGGTACGGTTCATTCCGCACCGTTATTAATCAAAAAATGTGACCTTACCGGAAGATCACATTTTTCATTAATAGCCTAAGCAAGTAAATGCCTAGCATGCACTTCATAGATACGGTCGCTACCGTTCGTCCCGTTAATTTCTGTGCTGGTATAGCTTGGATTCAGCCAGTCGCTCACTTCGGGTTCAGCCTTTTTCCGGAGATAGGATTGATAGTTGTATGCCCCCCAGCACTCTTCAAAAGTCGGGATATACCCTACTCTGTAAAATGCGGCGACATGTTTCAGCGCGTCTGATATCTGCCCCAGACGCGGCAGGAATGCGCCGTTACTTTCGTACGAAAAGCCTGGCGAACTCAGGAAAATCTTCATCCTGTTATTTTTGGACAGCAGCCACTCTACATAGTATTTGGCTTGACCGTAAATGGTACTGGTTGATGGATCCAGCGATGCGGGATCGTCTATCGTACCTATTGGCGCTCCCGATCCTGGGGTTGATGCGTGCGCCACACGACTATTCTGTCCTAAAAATACCACGGTACAATCTACGCTGTTGATTGAGGCTTCCGAAGGCAATGGGAAATAGCGGTGGGTGGCCGAAAACGTGATGATCTGCTGTAACTGGCAAAACGATTGCGCGCCCTGCGCGCATCTGTAGAGTTGGGAAAAGCCAAACCGTTTTTGGATCTTCCGCGCAAAGTTACCCCCGTCTATGGCGCTGTACTGCTGCGTCCAGGAATCACCGATGTACATCAACGTTTTCCCTTGCCAACTGCTGCGCATCCCTTGATCAACGTTATTTAAGTTGACTACCATTCCTGGAGCTAGGGAGTCGCGAAGATTAGCAAAAAACCGTTCGCCCAATGCCAGATAAACCGTTTGGTTGGCCGCATTTAAAACCATGCTGTACTCCGTAGCATTAAAATTAGCCGCCGTTGCTTTGGTAAAGGTTATTCTAATATAGGCTGATCCGGCAGGTGCAATAGTGTTTTGCTGGATCACGGCAGTCACCGGATTCTTATCTGTGTCGTAAAATTGGATGGTAAAAGCACCCATGATCACACCATACGCATTATTGAAGCGCGTAGCGGCATATCTGTTTCCAACGATGACAGGGAAGAAATCGGTCGTCCGATAAGCGTCATCACCATCCAATTGACCGTTGGCGGTTAATCTACCCACAAACAGCGTGTAATTACCGTTTGCGATATCACCTTCCTCACGAACGATATTTTTATTGGCTTTGTTGATAATAGGGAGCAAAGCTTCCTGCGCTTGCAACCGCTGCGCTATACCGTTTTTAAAGCCAGTGATTCGCAGCACTTTGAACGTACCAGGAACGAGATTGGCACCACTGACAAAAAGCTTAGATACATTAGCAACGGCAGGGACAGTCACCAGCACCCCGATGGCGGAAGAATCTACACCATTGTTTTCCCTGGAGTTGACAGCGACCTTATTATCCGAGGTTGCTAAAATAAACAAAGGAACATTCGCTGGTACTGCACTAAAAATAACATATTGCTCGCCTGCTGTAACATTTAGTATTTCCAAATATTGTCTAGCAGGTCCTGGCAGAAACGAGATACTCGCTCCCGGATTACCACTCGAAGATACGTAGCTGGTTGTTACAGCGCCCGATGAAAGGTCTACTTCCGTTGCCCAAGACCCGTTGGTGAAATCCGTGAAAAGCTTCGCACTAATAGCTTCCTGCGTACTTCTATTCTGAATGTTGACAACTGTTTCCCTATCAATCTTCAGCAGCCATTTCAAGCTTACCCCGGGGACATCGGCACCAGTTGCGGTTTCACCAACCGCCAGACACCATAATTTACCTCCGTTTGTGACAAATTGATCAGCTGTACTCACCCATGTATACGTCACAGCGTTGTTCCATTCACTCAGGTTAGCGACATCTCCGGTCGCCTCTTCGGGATCGCCGACGTCGTACAACACCCATGCCGTCCTTGCCCATCCCCAAGCCCAGTTTCGGTCGGCAGCCGCTTCGACAAGCGTACCGTTTACCGTGTACCAGCCGGCAGATGCCTCTCCCTTCCAAAGTTGCCCATCGGGGCCTGGGGCAAGATTAGTCGCCGACGCCGAAGATTCACCACCGATAAATGATGAAATGACGTCATTTTCAAATGCCGCATCGGCATTCGTATAATCTGCGTTAGCTTTTGAAAAACCGTTGGCGGGCTCATTCATAAATAGCGTCAAATCCTGTAAATTCTCCTTGTGGTCCGTATCCGACCATATAATTTTTATCATATTTTTTAATAATTAAAGTAGCTACCTTCTGCTCACATTACTTTTGCTTGACTGCGACCGACTATGAAGCATAAGCGGCTTCAGCCCCTATCCCATTCCATCAATGCGAAAGGATTTTGATTCATTTTAATTGTTTGCTGTATATACAGATGCGATCCTGTTTTTACCGGGCTGTATTATGCGAAAATGTATTTCGCATGGATTTCGTAAATCCGATCGCTACCGTTTGTACCATTAATTTCTGCACTAGTATAACTCGGGTGCAGCCAATCACTAACTTCGGGTGCTGCCTTCTTCCTGAGATAGGACTCATAGTTAAATGCTCCCCAGCCTTCTTCAAAGGTCGGGATATACCCTATTCTATAAAAAGCAGCAACATTTTTTAGTGCGGCTGATATTTGACCCAAGCGTGGTAGAAAGGCACCGTTATTTTCATACGAAAATCCGGGCGAGCTAAGAAAAATTCGCATCTTATTGTTTTTCGTCAGGAGCCATTCCACGTAGTATTTGGCCTGTCCGTAAATGGTACTGGTTAACGGATCTAGGGATGCCGGATCGTCTATCGTGCCGATTGCTGCGCCTGAGCCAGGAATGGATGCATGTCCTACACGGCTGTTCTGCCCCAAAAACACCACGGTGCAATCTACCCCGTTTATCGCTGCCTCTGAGGGCAAGGGAAAATATCGGTGAGTGGCTGAAAACGTAATGATCTGCTGTAATTGACAAAATGTCTGCCCGCCTTGCGCACATCTGTACAACTGCGAAAAGCCAAACCGTTTCTGGATTTTTCGTGCGAAGTTGCCCCCATCTATGGCGCTGTACTGATGCGTCCAGGAATCGCCCATGTACATCAATGTTTTGCCATACCAGCTACTGCGCAACCCTTGATCGAAATTGCTGTGATTCAGAATCGTGCCCGTTCCTAAAGAATCGCGAAGATTGGCAAAGAAACGTTCGCCCAATGCTAGATAAACAGCTTGGTTTGCGGCGTTTAAAACCATGCTATACTCCGCTGCGTTAAATGCCGCGGCTGTAGCAGTAGTAAATGTTATTCTAATATAGGCTGCTCCGGCGGGCACGACGCTGTTTTGCACCATCACACCGGTCACCGCATTCTTGTTGATGTCGTAAAAATGGTTGGTAAATGCGCCCATAACAACACCATAGGCATTATTAAAACGTGTTGCCGCATACCTGTTCCCGACAATAACCGGGAAGAAATCTGTGGTGCGGTAAGCTTCATCGCTATCCAACAGGCCGTCGGGCAATGTTCTGCCCACAAAGAGGGCATAGTTTCCGTTGGCAATATCGCCTTCCTGCTGTACGATGTTGGTATTGGCCCTGTTGATGATAGGCGCCAACGCTTCCTGCGCCTGCAGGCGCTGTTCTACACCATCCTTGTAACCCGTAATCCGGAGTACCTTAAAGCTTCCTGAAGCTAAGTTGGCTCCGCTGACAAAAATCTTGGACAGGTTAGCTACCGCAGGGACCGTTATTAGCAGTCCGATCGCGGTAGTATCTAAACCGAGATTTCCCTTAGCGTCCACAGCCACTTTGTTATCCGCCGTAGCATACATAAATACAGGAACGGTAACAGGTACCGCACTGAAAATAACATATTGTTCTCCTGCAGTAACATTTGGTATTTCCAAATACTGACGTCCTGGCCCAGTTAGAAAAGAGATCGTTGCGTTAACAGTACCGCTAGACGAGGCATATACATTCGTCAGGGCGCCCGATGATAGATCGACCTCCGTCGCCCATGAACCGTTCGCATAATCCGTAAAAACTTTTCCACTGATAGCTTCCTGCGGATTTCTATTCTGGATGTTGGTAATTCTTGCGCTGTCAATCTGGAGTGACCATTTTGAGCTTGATCCGGGAACGTCTACTCCTGTAGCTGTCTGATTGACTGCGAGAGACCATAGTTTACCTCCACTTGTTACAAATTGATCGCCCGTACTCACCCAGGTATAGATCACGTTGTTGTTCCATTCGCTTAGATTAGCGGGTTCAGCGGGCTCCTCAACAACGTCATCCATGTCGTACAATACCCAAGCTGATCTTGCCCATCCCCAAGCCCACTGCTGTCCAGCAGCTGCTTCGACAGGCACGCCATCCACAGCATACCAACCTGCTGATGCTTCAGCCTTCCACAGCTGCCCCTCCGGGCCAGGGGAAAGATTTGTTGCTTCTTCCGCAGAATCTGCACCGACGAACGGCGAAATACCATCCCCTTCAAAGGCGGAGTTATTACTCGCCTCGTCTTGGCCAATATTTGCTACCGAAAAACCACTGCCCGGCGCGTTCATAAAAAGCGTTAAATCTTGCAGGTCCTTCTCGTGATCGGTAGCCGACCAGATAATTTTTGCCATAATTTTTTTTATTAATAAGGTGTTTTATTTTTTATTAGTAAATAGCTATTGCATAATGATTGCATACAGATTTAAAAACCTCGTTCTATTCCAGAACTGTCGAAATGACTTTAGGAAATGAAATTTTTCAAGAAGATTATACTTGTTAATAATTAATATATACTAATTTATTAAGAATGCTTTACATACACATTTAAAACTAAATATCGACTCATCGACACGCACATTACACTTTTCACAGCAGGTATTTAGAATTTTTGAAATTCTAATATCAAATATAAATTAAATTTAAGATAATCACAACTACTAATTGTTAAAATAAGGATACGCAATTATTAACAATAAGTTTAGGTTTGCCGTCATAAGGAATCTGTAGCAAGATAATGTAAAATGCTTAGCGATTACGTCTCTAAAAGTTTAGAAATAAGATGAGATTAGCAGAAGAACTTCTTCAAGCACACTTTTCAAGTAGGCCAAATTTCCAATTGAAAAGTGTGCATATAAAATGTATAAGGCGGCTGGAGGTTTTTGATCCTGATCCATCTCTTAGTATGGAGATGCCTTGGTCAGGTCTTTACGAAGGCAACGGTAAAAGGCTAAGCGCAACGGTAATGGTCAACCTGCCTTTTTTCGTGCTCTTGCTATTCCCCGATAGCGTAATAATCAAATCCCAGCGCCTCGAGTTGCTGGCGGTCGAGCAATTTCCGTCCATCAAAAACGAAGGAAGGGCGCTTCATACCTGCCTTAACCTTCGCCCAATCGTAGGTTTTAAACTCATCCCACTCCGTCAGGACGGCTACGGCGTGTGCGTTGTCTAGCGCTTCGTAAGGGTCATTTACAACGTTGACAAGGCGTCGATTATCTTCTGGCGAGCGCGTACCTAAATAGTCGAGATCACGATACACCTGCTCTGCGGTTACTTTAGGATCGTATACGATAACATGAGCCTCTTCATCCAGCAAATGATCTGCTACATGAATTGCTGCCGATTCACGGGTATCGTTGGTGTCTTTCTTAAATGCCCAACCGAGAAATGCGATATCTTTCCCATTTACGGTATTGTACATGGTCTTAATAATCTTCTCCGCAAACCGTGTTTTTTGATGGTCGTTCAACAAGATTACCTGTTCCCAATAGTTGGCGACCTCGTACAAGTTGTATGAACGTGCGATATAGACCAAGTTTAAGATATCTTTCTGAAAACAGGATCCCCCGAAACCGACAGATGCCTTTAAAAATTTCGAACCGATACGAGAATCTTGTCCGATAGCGCGCGAGACATCGTCGACATTGGCTCCCGTGACTTCACAAAGTTCGGAGATAGAATTAATGGAAGATACGCGTTGAGCCAAGAAAGCGTTAGCGACCAATTTGGATAACTCAGAAGACCACAGGTTAGTGGTAATGATTCTTTCGCGAGGCACCCACGCTTCGTAAACCTGTACCAACGCTTCTATCGCCGCGGCGTTTTCTCCACCGATCAACACGCGATCTGGATTATGCAAATCGGCGACGGCGGTACCTTCGGCTAAAAACTCGGGATTGGAAAGGATATGGAAATTCACACCGTTTCCAGTATTATCTAAAATGCTTTTCAATGCCTCGGCCGTGCGTACAGGTAATGTGGATTTTTCAACCACAATTTTATCGGTGCTGGCCACCGCCGCAATTTGTCGGGCACAGAGCTCAATAAATTTTAGGTCTGCCGCTTGTCCTTTACCTTTTCCGTATGTTTTTGTCGGCGTATTGACCGATATAAAAATCATATCTGCCTCTTGGATGGCTTTGTCTACATCGGTCGAGAAAAAGAGATTGCGCCCCCGGGCTTCCTGCACAACCGCATCCAAACCAGGTTCGTAGATGGGGAGTTGGCTGAGGTCGTCGTTGTTCCACGCTGCGATACGCGTCTGGTTCATATCCACGACTGTTACTTCCACATGAGGATTTTTTTGCGCAATGACGGACATCGTTGGCCCACCAACGTAGCCTGCGCCTATACAGGTGATTTTTTTAACTCGATTCATTTGTCTAAAAGTAACAAAGATTAGGCGCAGGAAAAATTAAAAAAGTATATTTTACAAAATTAAGATAGTTTGCTAAGCGATATGTTATACGGCCTTATTCATTGCATTTCCCCTAATCTGTGCTACTTCGCCATACCTCGTCGCAATCACAGCGAGCACTTCTTCCTCTGTCAAGTCAGATGTATCGACATAATAAGCGTCATGTGCCTGAACCAAAGGACTTTCTTCTCGCGTTGTATCTTGGCGATCGCGTAAAAGCAAATTATCCATAATTTCGGATAGACTAATGTGCTCACCTTTTGCCAAAAGTTCCGCATACCGGCGCCGGGCACGAACCTCTGGACGAGCATCCATAAAAATTTTAAGATGTGCGTTCGGGAAGACCACGGTGCCGATATCGCGACCGTCCATAATTAGATTCTGGGAACGACCGATTTCCTGAAGCTTATTTACAATGAATTGGCGGACTTCCCGTAATGCACTCACCTTACTTACGCGATTAGACACTTCCATTTGCCGAATAACAGATGAGACATCTCTTTCATTTAAGAAGGTCAGCGTTTCTAGGCCATCAGCAGTCTGCGCGAGCGTAATCCTATTGAGCGATTCTTGAATTGTATATGGATCTGCCGATTCCACATTATTTTCTATAAAGAAAAGGGTGACAGCCCGATATAAGGCGCCGCTATCAACAAACAAAAAGTTAAGTTTGCTGGCCAATAATTTGGCGACGGTACTTTTCCCGCAGGCGGAGTAGCCATCTATAGCGATGATAAAGTTATGTTGTTTCATTACCAAATTGCATATTTTACACTTAATATCCCACCAACATTGGAGTAGAGCTGACCAAAATCTGCCGCGACTGTCGCGCCCAATTTCCATTGGCCGATGCTATGTTTTAATTCCATAAGGGAATAGCACTCAAACTGCCCATCGCCGTACAAACGCTGCATTTGGCGCGATCCATAATTCATTACCGGCGTAACCTTTGCCCGGAAAGCCCAATTGTCTGCCAATTTAAACTGTCCGGCAATATTTCCACCCACCAACCTATTATTGATAATATTAGAACTCTCATTGTTGGCATTGACCCAATCCAGTGGTTCAATAGGCAAATAATCACTTGCATAGGTGCGGTTTGTCAACAAGGCATTGCCTACCACCTTTCCTTCATATTCCCAGCCCGTCTTGTAAGACCCATTGTTGTATAAACTTTGGCGTTCACCATCAGAAAATCCTTCCATCTGCTTGGTATAAATAAATTCAACCACCACGGATTGCAACCAATGTTGTTGATTTTTATTGTCTAATCTTAAACCCGCCAATCGATCCATGTTTCGAATATCAATACCTTTACCACTTTCAAAAGGTGTTTGGTTATAAAAATGAAGGGCGATTTTATCGTTATCAAAATAAAACCCTAACTCAGCTAGGCCGCGTTGATCTCCTGCCCGATTTGGCCTGATACCAATATCGGGAACACTCCCGTCATTAGATTCGCTTACGAACAACACATCCAAAAAGCCCCGAAAGGAACGGTCTAAGGAAATCCCATTTGCGGGCCGGCGCCCCCCCCATTCTGTATAGTGCTGCACGCCACCGTAAGGTTTCCATTTTCCGAAATTAATTCGACCGTAAAAGGATTTTTCATGTAACCACGAATCCATAAAGCGGTTGTCGCCAAGCCATCCATGCCCGAGCATTCCTTTAAATTCCAGGACGCCTTTTGTCCACGGCACGCGAACAAAATCGTCAATGCCGATCGTTATTTTAGGAATGGGAAGCGCATTACCGCTGGTTCCTAGTGACCCCATCGACAGGTCGGGATTTAAATCATCCCAAAGGTCACGATGCCGGCCGCCGCGGATAAACCATTCCTTGTATTTTAACTGCACATATCCCTGTTGGAGGACGGTGCGGCGGTAGTGTTCCGCATTAAAAAGTGTAGCACCATAACTGAGTGTTACGGCTGATGCGGTATCGCTGAATAAACGCATTGTACCTAAACGGTGCTTGTTGGACGCCTCCAGCCAAGTTACTTGGTCGTATTGTTCATTACTCGCCAGACCAAATCTATTCGCTTTAGCCCACAACGGCTGAAAACCCTTCGACGCGACCTGCACCTGTGTACCCACTTCAACACGCAAGGAGTCTGAAAAGCTTTCCTGGGCGATCGCAGTCGTTAAACTAAACATCAATAGAATGGATAATGCTATATTTCTCATATATATACTATTATTTCATGCGCCGTTTACGCTCGGTTTGTTTTTTACATGCATACGGAATATCCGAATGTCGTATAGATGTCTTCGCTAGCGTCTTATCGATCACTTGTCATTTTTGATAAAAGGCTAACCTATTTGCATCCTGCTCAAAATTTCGCAGGATCTGCTCTTTTTCTAAATATTGCTGTGCATAGTTGCGAGCATTTTGCCTATACATTGCAGTATCGTTAAAGAGAGCGATACGGATCCCATCCTGCAAGGCCTGATCTTGCTCGGGTTGTACCAATATGCCCATCTGAAATTGATGTACCACATCGTAGAGGGTGGTGCCTTCGGTTGCAGTAATGAGGGCGCAACCTCCAGCAGCCAATATGCCGGTTAGCTTACTTGGCATAACCAAGTCAGCTGCTGACGCTTTTTGCAACACAAGATGTACATCTGCCATGGCCAATAGCGCTGCTAATTTCTCATAGGGTTGCAATGGAAAAAAGAATACGTTGGAAAGTAAACTTTCCGCAGCTTGCTGCACAAGCTTGTCCTTCCCCCCGCCTGATCCGCAGATCACAAATTTGATGGAGTGGTCATCTTTAAATGTCGCTGCCGCCCGAATAATCGCGTCCAACCCTTGTTTTTCACCTAAATTTCCGCTGTATAAGACTATCTTATCTTTACTGGTGAAGCCCATTTCTCGTCGTAAAGAATGCTCCTGCGAGAGTGGGAAAACGACCGTACTGTCTACCCAATTAGGAAAAAACAAGATCTTATCTGGCGTAATTCCTTTGTTTACGATTTTGTTGTGCATGCCTTCCGATATAGTGGATACCCGGGTGCCGCGTTTTAAAAAGAATCGCTCTAGCCCAAACATAATATCGAGGAATGTTTTGTTTTTGATCATCCCCAAGTCTTTTGCAGCGTCTACTTGCAGATCCTGGATATGGTTTATCCAAACCGTTTTCCGGAGACTTTTGTACAACCACGGAAATGAAGACAAATGGAAAGGCGGGGCAATACAAAACAGCACATCAAATTTTTTGGAGAATAGTGCCTTGATCCAGAAAGGAATTGTCGATGCGAGGAAAGAAAACTCATGCAAAATACGCTTAAGCGATGTGACTTCTTTTGGCACGTAAAGGGGCATCCGATGCACGTTCACACCATTACGATTTTCCGTAAACCAGCCCCTATTTTTATAGTCGGGATGAATTTCCCATTCGGGATAGTAGGGTAATGCCGTAAGCACATGCACATCATGCCCCTGAGCTGCTAGCCATTCGGCCATCTCGCCTGTATATTTACCAATACCGGTCAGTTCCGGCGCATAATTAATGCCGTGAATTAAAATCCTCATACGCTTCGCTAGCTCAAATCTATTTGGTAATTGTCTTTAATAAATTGTTTAATTTTTGTGGAGTCGTTGCCGCACTGTTTTTTTATTTCATAAACTTTAGCGTCGACCAAAGTGCGGTACCACCAGCCTTGTAAAAAGTGCCACAAAAAGCCTTCCTTGCCTTCTAAAAATCCTAATTTGAAGATGTAGCGGAAAATAAAATATATGAAGCTGCGCCAAAAAAGGGGCATCTTAGCATATTTCTCCTTCTTCGCTCGCTTTTCGTCCGCATCTTTAGAAAGCATGCCGAAGCTTTTCTCGTGACGAACAAGATCGAATTCAAAATTTAGGAGCTCCACGGCTTCCTTTATGCTATAATTATTATGCTTTGTGATCCACCACCCTAGCGGATTCAAGTTGTCATCGTAGAAGCAGTGTTCCCATTGCACGGATTGGCCTTCTGTTAATACGATATGTTCGTCCATCCAGCGATTTTCGCAAAAGCCTTTGCCATACCGGAACAGCCGTAGCATATTCCATTGGACATTTCCCCTGTTGATCTTTCTCCCCAAAAAGATCATTTTACGTTCCATAACGATTCCGCATACCTCTGGGGAAACAGTGGGGAACTTCGTATGGATTTCATCGATCAGCGCATCAGATAAATATTCATCTGCATCTAATCTAAACACCCACTCCGTGGCGATCGGAAGATTTTCCAGCCCCCAATTAAATTGTTTTGCATGGTTGTTTTCCCATTTATTTTGATACACAATAGCGCCTAAAGACTCAGCGATTTCTTTCGTTCTATCGGTGGAAAAAGAGTCCACCAAAAAAACTTGTTTTGAAAAGCGCCGTGCATTCTGTACGCAACGTTGAATATGCTTTTCTTCGTTATAGGTCAAGATGATCGTAGCTATATTAACATTTTTCATTTTTAAACTTTTGTTTAAATAAAATAGGATTTCCGCTTCTTTACTTGTCTATCATTTTGCCTTCAGTAAATGCTCTTTAATAAAAAAGGCTAATTACCTAAATCTATATTATAGTTTTCTTTTACAAATTTTTTGATCTTAAGGGGATTGTCGCCGCAATGCTTTTTTACCTCATATACTTTGGCATCAACAAGGCTGCGATACCACAGTCCCTGCATGGAATGCCATAGAAATCCTTCCTTTCCCTCTAAAAAGCCAAGTTTGAAGAAATAGCGGTACATGAAGTAGGTAAAACTTCGCCAGAACAAAGGCATACGCGCATACCTCTCCTTTTTTAACCGTTTGTCCTCGGCGTCTTTGGACATCTCTGCGGACAGGTGCGAATTGTTTTCCGGCAGGAAGTTCAATTCTATATTCAAAAGATCGACCGCTTCGCGAATGCTATATCCGTTATGTTTGGCGATCCACCAGCCCAAGGGATTCAAATTATCATCGTAAAAACAATTCTTCCATTGAACCGAGGTTCCTTCTGTCAACACGATGTGTTCATCCATCCAACGCTCTTCACAAACCCCTTTACCATACTTAAATAAGCGCAACATATTCCATTGCACATTACCGCGATTGATGACTTTCCCTAGGAAGATCATCTTTCTTTCCATCACGACGCCTGAAATGGTATCCGGCATTGCTGGAAATTTTTCATGAATTTCTTCGATGAGTGCATCCGATAGGTATTCATCCGCATCTAACCGAAAAACCCAGGGCGTTTTTATAGGCAGGTTATCTAAACCCCAATTCAACTGCCTTGCATAATTATTTTCCCATTTATTTTGGTACACGACAGCGCCCATAGATTCTGCTATCTCTTTGGTCTTATCGCTGGAAAAGGAGTCGACCAAAAAAATAGTCCCCGAAAATCGCTTGGCATTTTCAATACAACGTTGAATATGCTTCTCTTCATTATATGTTAATATAATGGTGGTTATCTGATCATGAACCATGTTTTAAAACTCTGAGTTTAATGAACTTTGCCGGATTGCCGGCGTATATGCCCCATTTTTCTGTATTTTTAGTCAGCACCGCCGAAGCTCCGACAATACAACCTTCTGCTACTGTAACCCCCGGCCCGATGAATGCGGCTGCGCATACCCAGACTTGGTCTTCAATTATTATAGCTGGCCGAATAAGCGGTAAAGCAGGGTCTGTGTAATCGTGCGTTCCTGCGCATACATGCGCCATATGACTGATGGTTACCTTCTCCCCTAGTGTCACTGGGCCGAGATTGTATATAAATGCATGCTCACCAATCGCACTCCAGTCACCAACCGTCAGGTTCCAGGGGAACGTAATGCTTGCAGACGCATAGATATGTACCTGTTTGCCGATCTTTGCACCAAATAGACGCAATATAAAGTTGCGGTACCCAAAAGCTATCCGTGGTGAATACCTAAAGAAAGGCTTAGCGAAGCTCCATAATATTCGTTTCACATACACCCATTTAGAATACTTTAAATCTTTTCGATTTGCTTTGATGTCCAATTCACTCATATCTCAAATCTTTTTATCATTGGAATTCACGATAGTTTCATAAAGATCCTGCAGCTTTTTTGCAGAACTTTCCCATGTGAAATGTTCTTTAACCAGCTGATAGCCCCGCTGTCCCATCGCTTCCCGCTCTTCCGCTGACATAGCGAAAAATGTGGATAAACCCGAGGCGATCGCGTCTACATCGGTATCAATTTTCAACGCCGCTTTGCTTTCAAATCCTTCCGGCAAATTACACATGGGCGTCATCAAAACTGGAAGCTGATAGGCCCAAGCTTCTAAAATCGTCATCGGCAAACCTTCTCCGTGGGAAGGAAGAATATACCCGGATGCTTGCTTATACATCTGCTTTTTCTCTTCATCAAAAAGACCGCCGTGGAAAACAACAAGATCATTGAGCTCATATTTTTTCACGAGTTCTTTAAGCTTTTCATCGAAATTTTCCTGCGCCCAACCTACTATATCTAGCACCCAATTATGAAGCAAATCCGGATGTGTTTTCCTTATCTTCGCAATAGCCTCGATCAACAGATCCACTCCTTTTTTGGGATGTAAACGTGCCAAGAAAAGCAGGCTTTTTCGTCCGTCTGGCCGAGCCAGCGCATCCGCCGCAGTGGGTAAGTTTATGCCGTTCGGTATTTTTGTTATAGGCTGCTTTAATCCATAGGCCCGAATGTCTTCCCATTCTTTTTGCGATAATGCCTGAAAATAATCGCTATTTCGAAATGCCTTTTTGGCGAATAACAAGTCACCCAACACCCTTTTTATAGTTCCCTGGTTTTGTAAAATATAGGGATCTAACATGCCATGCGGCGTGACAACGACGGGCTTTCCGGTTTGCTTTTTCCAAGTGGATATAAATGCATGTGGATATCGCCACAAACCATGGACATGCAATACATCCGCATTGTCCAAAAGGATAGCTTGCTTAAGTTCAGCAGAATATTGGAAGAAATTTTTGCTTTCGAAAAGCTTGATCGGAATGCCTTCCCACTGATGGATATCGCTTTCCGTATGTTCGTCGCGGTAGGAAAAAATAGTAATATCTATTGTATTTCTTAACACCAGGCACATATCCTTTAAGGCGTCAAAAAGACCACCGGCATTTCGTGAGACGGAAGATGTTAATAGCGATACTTTAATACGGTCTTTCATAACGATTTAAATGCGCCCCCCTGTTAGCAACCTATAGAAAGCAGGGACAATCTTTATTAAGTAAATGGCAACTATGGCTGCGAGAAGATAAAACAAGAGTGGAGAGAGTAAGTAAGAGAGTAGATAGCCAAATGATGTTTTCCCAACTCCAATCACAATTAGTTTTCGTACAATATTAATGGTGGGCTCATGATACAGATACACAAAAAATGTAAAAGCAGTTGCACGCAGAATCAGGGACTGCCCCGCTGGCACGTCTTGATGCTGGTTTACATAGTCATAAAACAACCAACAGCCAATGATCCCCAGTAAAATCACCACATTATCGCTGTAGAATGGTTGAAGCATGACTGTGGGATAGCAAAGTTCAACAACGCCGATGGCTAGAAATAAAAACATAATGAGCCAAGACCAGGATGTACGGAAGTAGTTGATATTAATTTTTTTAAATCCTATTAATCCGCCAAATGTAAACCATAGGAATGACGTAGAGATACTTTGTGGCAGATAGGGTAAATGAGTCTCTTTAAAAAGTAGAAAACCTAAAAGAGGAATTATAAACCAGCCCAAGTATCGCAATAGTAGGTAGATAATGGGGGAAATGAAAACCAGCAATATCAAATCTCGGAGATACCATAATTGAAATGCGAGTGGTGAGTCTCGTCCCTCATTCATCCAAAATACGCTTCTAAGAAACCTAAGCACATTGAAGTCATCTGCCAAATAATCTGGCGCGCCATTAAAGAACTTAGAGAGCGCGGGAACGAGGGCAAGTGAATAGGTTAAAACAAAGAATATACATGCGAAAACATAGGGTAAAAGCAGTGATTGGACCCGTTTCCTTTGATTCATAAAGACGGCAGCTATGTGCTCGTTAACCTTTAAAAAGAAGAGAAATCCAGATGTCACAAAGAAGAACGGAACAGCCATTCTTCCAATTTTACCACTGATGATGGTTTGAACGTAAAAATTAATATCCATCCCCTGTATTTCCTTCTGATGAAATCCGGAATGTATATACAGGACCAATAAGGTCGCTACAAAGGAAAATATCTTTAGTTTGTTGCTTAAATATCCGGTTATTTGCATAGCGACGACAAAAGAATGTGTGAAAATGAATAGGGGCGATATACAGACGTTACGTTCATCTTATTGTGTAGTTAACTGTAAACTCCTTGCAGATTTTTTGGCAACCATTTTACGCTGTCGCAAACATCCGAATATGATCAAAATAGGGAACAGGAAGATGAAAAAGCTTTCTAAACGGCCAAAGAATAATTGCATACCGTGCGAAAAGAACGCGTGCAACCAGGTGACTTGCCAAAAATACAACAAGAGGTAATAGGTCGAATAGGCCGAATACTTCCATATCCATCCATATATATATCCGACGGCGAAAAAGAATAAAAACGAGAAGACGGAAAAGGAGGCGAAGGCAGAAGCATATCCGGTCATGGTGGTCACACCATGTGTCCAGGTAGGGAGCTTCTGTGTATAACCGTTTTCATAGGTCAGCGCGTTTTTTATCTCCTCACCAACCAACCTTTTTGGGACAAAGTTATAAACGAAACCATTCCAAAGTTGCAAACCATAGTCATATTCCATGTTTTCCCAGCAGTAAGCTATACCTTTTGCAGCATTGGCGATATCCATCCCCAAAGTTTGCTCTGTACCATCCTCGGAAAAGGATTCGGTAAAGTTTTCATAAAAAGAATCGCCGAACGCTTCGCCATCTTTGATATAGTTCCGAATCATCGTGATACTTGCACTAAACACAGCGCCGAAAAGAAACATGCCTAGGGTGAAGTATTTCACCTTTTTGTTAAAAGCTTTATAGAAATTCAGGAAGAAGAGAATCGCAAGGCCTAACAGTAATGAATCTGACCGAGAGCCCTTAACCAAAAAAGCAAAGTTAAAGATAGTAGCAAAGGATAGTATCAACGCTAAGTATACGAAGGTATTGCGTTTATAATAAACGACGAGAATTAAGGAGGTAAAAAAGCTGAATTGCGCAAACGCTTTTAGAAACGCTCCGATAACAAAATCGGAATCATCATTCCTGTATATCAAAACACTGAGACAGCCTAAGACGGCAAAAAACAGGTTCAGGTAAACTAGCGTGTCCCCCATATTGAGCGTCGTGATGGATTTGGGGATTGCCTTGGATTTTCCACGTTCAAACCCGTAAGCGAAAGACGCGTTACCCGTTATCATGACGAACAGCAAAAGATATAGGAGTTCGTTGTCATACACTGGGCTCAAATAATACGTAGTGAGCTGCGGCAACAATACACCCAACGAGACACCAGCCATTAAAAAAGGTGCCTGAAAAGTGCCATTCTTTAGCCTGAAATAGCGAACTATGAAAAATAAATTCAATAGTACATAAATCCAAATCAGTATTGCGCTCATCTTTTATTTAAAATACTTAAACGTTCTCGCTCAAACATATCTAACAAGCCTCCCTGTGTTAGGTTAACCAGGCGGATATTTCTCCTTTTATATAAACTTGACATTTTATTGAGGTCGGCGAAGTGTCTGGAAAACATATACAGATCCCGCACATACTCTTTGCTAGTCTTCGTCAGATTTTCCTCATTCTTCCCGTAAAAATGACTATTAGAGACATTCAACATTTCCAGCGGTAGGCCATTGGCATCGAAGCCGGTGAAATAAATTGTTTTGTAATCTTGACTGGCCAGAAAGTCAAAGCAATTTCCCGAAACGCCCACACAATAGCATTTTTTAAAATCAGGTATCCAGTGTATTTTTGTATTGTTATCTATAAACCGCTTAAATTCGGGGCGAAATGCCCAAGTAACCGGCAACACGATGGTGATATCAGGTACCATAGCTATGATGTCATCAATCCAAGTCAACGACCACTCGCCGGTCAGCATTTTAGGATCCACGAACACATGATATTTCGGCTTTACACGGGCGAAATCCGGATGCATAAATCCTCTATTGACGAATACTAAATCCACATTATCGCGAATTTGTGTAATATCTTGTTCTTTGAGCGAAGGACCGTTTAAAATGACTAATGCTTCTCGTCCTTGCCCCGCTTTAGGCATCTTATCCATCCGTTTAAGCACATTTTGCACTTTAGGATTTAGCGAAGCTTTTACGCCCAACGCCCAATCAATACCGGAACAAATCCGAGCATCCTTTTTTATCATGTATTCCCAAAACCCCATTTGCTACTGATTTATTTCTAAAATATTATTGATTTTACCGACAAGCTGTTGGTAATATTTTTCCCATGTATATTCTTCTTCTACAGTTTTTCGAGCCGCTTTAGACATTGCCGGAATTTTATCTCTATTGGCTCTAAACCAATCAATACCGTCTTTCAGTTGCCCGAGATTATTGTAATCATACACGATCCCATTCTCGTAGTTGATTACTGCATCATTGCCGCCTGATAGGTTGGACGTCAATACAGGTGTGCCGGTGGCTAACGCTTCTAAAATTACCAACGCTAACCCTTCTCCCAGCGAGGGAAGGATAAAGACATCGGCCTGCTTAAATTTTTCGGCGATACGGTCGCGCGTGACAAAGCCTAAAAATTTGATGTTTTCACAGTCCCGGTATTTTTCCGGTGTGTCTTCAAAAGCAACGACCCCGCCCGCAATTTCCAGAATAACCTCCTGCGCATTGTACATGGAGACGAGCTCACAAAGGTGGTGGATCCCTTTCCTATGCATCACACCGCCTACGAAAAGTAATCTTAAGGGTTCAGCAGCAGATTTCTGTGGCTTTTCATGATATGAAAAATCGCGCACCGATACGCCGTATGGCACTTTTATTAATTTCGATAGGGGTACATCGGCTGCAATCAAACTTCGCTTTACCACCTCGGAAGGAACAAGATAAAAATCGCAATACCGGAAATCATCACTGACATTCTGCATATGCTCTTTATTCCAAAGACTAGCCTCCTGCAGATAAAACTTATCATGCCCATATAGCTTCATATCTTCTTCAAAGATCTCCTTCATATACAAGCGCGATGAGATGGTGACATCCATAATTACCTTAGTATTTGGAGATTTTTTCTTTATTTTATCGATGTATTTTTTTCCCACACCATCGTATAGAATAACTGCATCAGGCTTTTGCTTGATGACGTAATTCGCTACGTTTCTTCCGAAATAATCCATCACGAAAGCGTCGATATTAATCTTTTTAAATCGCCTTAAAAAGATGCGCAACAAACCGAAAAATTCGCCGATTAGCAACACAGAATCGTCTTCCAACTCTGCCGAACGCCGCGTGCCTGCCTTATTCAATGTAGCCCCTTTTAGCACTTTTTTTACTTTCCCTGTTAACGAACTTTGCTTGTCGTAAACCGTAGTGATATATTTTGCTAACAAACCAGCTCTCTTCAGGGCTACCGCCGTGTGAAAAGAATGCTGTTTTGATACGTGGGCTATGATAATTCTTTTCATTATGTAAATTCTAGTTTGGCACCATCTATTAATAAAAAGCTTTTTGGTAGGATATATGCTGCCATACAAACTTCAAACAACAAACTCCCGAGAGCAGCTCCCTGTAGTCCCCAAAATTTAGCACCAAAGTAGGTGAATCCTATCGCGAGTACGGAGAATATCAACCCTGCAAATGATAATTGATAAGGCTTATTTGTTGCTCTGAAGACGACAGCCGAGGTCCACCATATCGCGTTGAAGCCTGTAGCGGCGATAAAGAAATACCACATGGTATACGACGGCTGGAGCGCATTATCCGTCCATAGGTTATATATAGGCAAACCAAATGCGGACATAAAAAGCACACCGAGCACCGCAAGGATAGCCGTGATTTTCATTGAGCCCATTAGAATTCCTTTTGCTTTCGGTAAGTTTCCAGCACCAATTTCATATTGTAACTCTGGAAAAATACTGGCATTTACTATACTGTAAACCTGGTTTACCGATCTGGACAATGTGCGCACGGTGTTGAAGATGGCTACAGACTCCGGGCCTAGCGCGATCCGAACGACAAAGGTGGTACCTTGAAACAAAACCGCTTGCCATAAGGGCGACATCATATACCCTAAGCCTTTTGCTAAAATAGCTTTGGCGTAAACGGCATTGTAGGTCGCTTTAAACTCCTTTCGTAGGCTCAAGATTTTATTGGCGATGAAAGCATAAAAAACGTTGTAGAGCAGCGCAATCACAAACTGACTAATTGCATAAACCACGACGCCATAGCCAAGCATAAGCACCGTAAGCCCTACTCCAATATTCAGTAAGCTGTTCACCGTATTCAGATTGATGCCTAACACCGCTTTCCGTGCGGCTCTGAACCGGGCTTCAAAAAGCTCCATGTAAAAGGTCAACACCTTGGACAGGATCATAAAAGCTAAGGCTGTCAACGCTTCATTTTGCGGAATAAGCGAGTTTTTTAACCAGTTGAAATGATAGGCTACCGCAATGCCGATAGACCCTAATAGTATGGCCACGAGAATGACAGCAGAAACAACCAAAAAGCCTGTATAACCCATGTTTCTTGCTTCCTGCCGTTCGCCCGCCGCATATTTTAAGACAAATCCATTGGCTGCAGCAGAGCCCATGCCTAAATCGGTAAATGCTAAAACGGATGGAACTATAGTTAACGTCAACCATTCACCGTAATATGCTGCTCCCCATTGGGAAATAAAAAATGGCACAAGGAAAAGTTGCTCCAATATCTTGACGCCCTTTTGACCGGCTGTGGATATGCCATTTTTAATGATATTTCTTTTTGTTAGTGACAAGGTTTCTGTGTTTAAGCTTGTATGTCGTTAACGGTTGTCTCTTAGATGTACTGTTTGATTTTGTCTTCGAGCTTCAATTTCTCTTCCGCAATTTTATCCATATTTGGATACATAATGCCTTTGTTTGATTTATAGTCGAATCCTAATCGATCAAAAATGACAGCGCGTGGTGTATCGAAAAGGAACCGAGCTGGCTTATTGCACGCTAAAGAGGTAGCACAGGCATGAACACGGTCTGAAACAACAAACTCGGCCGACTTAATTACCTCCAAGTATGTAATAGGGTTGAAACTCATAAAGCTATTGGGCATAGCGAAATTGATATGGTTGAATTTCGTATTTAAGTTCTGAATAAGTCGAACAATTTGGTGTCCGCCGACCTCCGCCTGCTGCGGCAACGTATAGTTTAAATGACGGGCATACTTGAAGGGTAAACCCCATTTATTCTTCCTATGTTTCACTTCCAGATTTTCAACAGTCAACGCGTTTGATCCGTCCACATTGAAATCGGGTTCATTTTCCATATAAAAAGAACTGACGAAAAATGGTTTGTCCATTTTGAATGTATCCAATTCCAAGGTCAAATCAACCAAGAAAGCGGTGCAAATTCCGTCGTATGCATTTGGTACAGCATCTTTAAAAATATTGTACGTGAATGAATCCCTAGAGGAAAAGAAAACTGGCGGATATTTTTTTAAAAAGTCTTTTGCATCTTCCAAGGTTTGTTTGGTCGACGCCTCGTTAGCGCCTGAAACGCTTATAAACGCATATTGCTTCCCTGATTCTACAATCTTTTTGATCTTGGTTCCGTAGTCTGCAATCAGCGATTTCAGCATCGGTCCCGAAAAAACATGCAAATCAGCATCCTGCCATTCTAAAAGATTCAGTGCATTACTTAATTGTTTTTCCGAACGAATTCTGAACGATCGTTTTATGGGGCCCTCACCCATGATTACTTTGCTATCTGGGTAGAGCTTTTTTAAAAGAAAATACAGGGAGTATTGATACCAACCATCTCCGACATTGTTCCAAGTCGAATTTTCTACTAAAATCTTCATTTTTATTATTTTTAAAAATATTTAAACTTCCTGTTCAGCCTAAACTAAGCTATTAAAGCTCGTTACGTAGCTTCCTAATTCGTGCAGATGTACATTATTATACCCTGTAAAATCAATAGCATTATGCTGCGCCGCCTCGTGATCATTTACGGAATCGCCGATCAATACCACTTCTGCATTATTGTAATTGTTGTCCAACAAAACCTGCCGCACCAAATCCTTTTTTGGCGTAGGCGATCCATGAATGGAGCGGAAAAATTTATCAAGCCCCAATTGCGCGCATATATAGTTTAACTCGCGGCCGTCGGATCCCGAGACCACGTGCATGTTGTAGGTTTGGTAATTATCCTGGATAAACTGAACGGAATCTTGGATTAACAGATCGTTGTTAATAAGTAGGGACAACATCACTTCTGAAAACTTGCCTGCCAGCCGCAATACCTCATCATCAGTAATAGACTCTCCGCGGATATTTTCAAAAAAATACCGGAATTTCACGTAACGGGAGAGTCCGCCATTATGCTGATGGAAGGCAATGAGCTCGTCAACCTGCTCTTGTGGGTATTCTTTCAGCACCTCTTTAAATCCCAGATCGCGAATAGGCATGGAATCCATTATTACGCCATCGAAATCCCAAAGAATAACGTTATACTTTTTGAACATGTCCATACATTAATTCAGCAACTTTAAAATCCTCTTCCCAGTCCACATCGAAAGACTCCATCTTATCCATCTCAAAAAGGAAAGGTTTTGCACCAAGTCTATTGCCTTCTTGTTGATAGATTTGTTTGCTCGTGATGAACATGACGTGGTTTATTTCATATAATGTTTGCAGATCTTGCGTGCGTGGCCAGGGTATTGGCGTGGTATTGTTAACAACCTTACCTTGCTCGTCCAACAGAAAATTTCTAAATTTCTCTACACTGACCAATGAATCGAAACCTTGCTGCAACCCATCCAGGTAATTTGTCACGCCGCGATCGTATACCGAAGCATCGGCAAAGGGCGTGGTGACATGCCCCCAGATAATATGATCTCCTGTGACGACACTAGGCACGTAGGCTATTAAATCGCTCAAATTTGTCGTATCCAGACAAAGGTGATCTGGCCGATTATCGATAACAAGCTTCTCCAAATTTCCCTGCATGGAAGTGGCGATATCTATACAGATTTCATCATTTGTGGAAAGTACAATTTCGTGCACCGTTTCCATTTGCAGAAGCTGTTCCAGTTTGTGGCGTAATAAGCCACCATCCTTGCCCGCAAATGGGCGGGTATTTTTATCGATCACACGCTGGCTTCCTTTGCGCGTGGGCAAGAAAAAGCTTACTTTATTTGTCATATATCATGCTATAAACAGAGTTCATGGGGATATCATAGCGCGTTGGCGTGATGGCTTGTACCTGCTTGTTGCTATATTCCAAGAAACGATTAAATAAAAACTCGTTCTCTGCAGTCAGTTGACGTTCTTTTTCCGCAATTGGAAAATCGTTATAGCCATCGTAGCCTACTAAATAAATCTCCTCTGCTCCCAAATCATGTGTGATTTGCAGCGCCAGGGCAGTATGTGAATCTTGATATTTATCGGTGAAGGTTACACTCTCTAATTCGAAGCTATTGTTCTTGACACAGCTAGGCACATAGGTACCCATCTTGCGCGGGAATGGTGGCAAAATGGTCTGCCCAGCGAAATTGCCCAAATCATCAAATACTTTTTCCATCCGATGACCTTCATTACCCACCAAACAAAAGATTTGCTCGTTTTCAAGGTCTTGATAGGCCAAGGCATTTTTGGAGCTCGCGTGAACGATAGTCACATCTTTGTCGTTGCGGATAAATTCCCTGACAGCGTCAACATGTTCGTATGCACCTTTCCCACCGCCGATAACGACCACACGTTTTGTGGATCCTTGTGGTTTGAAAACAGGAAGTTGTTCATTGTCTTTTACCTTCTCTTTTTGGTTTTGAAGCGCTTGAATAATACTGTTAAATGAGTAAAAACGAGTGGTTACCCAATCCATGACATCTTTTTGCGGCAAAGAATTCCCGCCGGAGATCATGTAAGGCAGATTCGTTCCCCAATTGTATTTTTCATGCAATCCGGAAAATGCGTCGACAACGTCGCCCAAGGCGTTAAAGTTCAAATCAAGACCGTGCTGGCTATTTAAAGCCGTCAAAAAGAGTTCTGTTTTTAAATTGCCGGCGCCGCGTCCCATGCCCAAAATGGTGGAGTCAATAATTTCAACACCTTCCTCCATGGCTGTCAGGCTATTGATCAAGGCCAATTCCAAATTATTGTGCCCATGAAAACCTAACTTAACATCTACTTTAGATCGTACTAAAGCGATGGTTTCTTTGACATCGGCCGGAAACACACCGCCATAAGAGTCGACCATGTAAAAATAATCCGCCACCCCATTGACATGTACTAAGTTGTTTAAGAAATCATCATATTGTTTCCACTTTGACATGTACATCACATTAAATCCTACTTCGAAACCGTAAGTTTTAATCGCTTCGGCCAATTTCACGGCACGTAAAAGCTGTTGAGGATCCAGCGCGATACGTACCATCGACACGATACCCTGAATAGGTTTCAGCAACTCGTCCAAATCCTCTACGCGAACATCCTTTTCATTTAATATGATAACAAGCTTTTTCTGCGTATTGGATTTGATATAGGCCAGTTCGTAAACAGGCATGTAAAAGTACTTTCCTAAGTAACCATCTATAGGTTTACTTCTGTAGCCTACTTCTAAGTAATCTATAGGTAAGTTGTTCGTATGCTTTATGTATTTATCGACAACCTCTTTACTAAAATCCCAATTGGTATAGTAACCTCCGTCACGTAATGTACAGTCTAATATCTTTATCATGGGGAATAATATTAAGTGTTAAAATATTGTTATACCACGTATCGCGGCAAATGCATTTTTAACCGACAATATGCTCCCATTGAGCATTATACGATTCTTTCTTTACCAACTCCAAGTCTGAAGCGACCATTTCCTTCACAAGGCCAGCCAGATCGTATTGTGGCTCCCAGCCCAATTGTGTTTTGGATTTTGTAGGATCGCCCAATAGGAGATCTACCTCTGTAGGACGGTAGTATGTGGGGTCTATTTTCACAATGGTTTTACCGATTTCTAACTGATAGCTTGGATTGGCACACGCTACAACCGTAGCGATTTCGTTTTCCGCTTCGCCTTCAAAAGCTAGTTCGACACCTACTTCCTCAAAAGCGATTCTAACAAAGTCACGAACGGATGTCGTTACACCCGTTGCAATGACATAATCTTCGGCGACATCTTGCTGTAGGATTCTCCACATCGCTTCTACATAATCTTTTGCATGACCCCAGTCGCGTAGGGAATTCAGGTTACCCAGATATAAACACTCTTGTTTGCCTAAAGCGATCGCTGCTGCTGCCATAGTGATCTTACGGGTGACGAACGTCTCGCCCCGGCGCGGTGATTCGTGGTTAAACAATACCCCATTGCAGGCATACATATTGTATGCTTCGCGGTAGTTTTTCGTTATCCAAAAACCGTAAATCTTAGCGACACCGTATGGAGAGCGTGGGTAGAATGGTGAGTTCTCATCATAAAAGCCCTTTTCATTTTTATTTTCTGGCAAACCACCGTACAACTCCGAAGTTGAAGCTTGGTAGATACGGGTCTTTTTCTCCAGACCAAGGATTCGAACAGCTTCCAAAATCCTTAAGGTGCCGATACCGTCTACGTTGGCTACGTACTCCGGCGAGTCGAAAGATACTTTTACATGCGACATCGCACCTAAATTGTAAATCTCGTCCGGTTGCACTTCCTGAATAATCCGGATCAGGTTTGTAGAGTCTGTCAAATCGCCATAGTGCAATTTGAACCGTACATGCTGTTCGTGTTGATCGATATATAGATGGTCGATACGTTGCGTATTAAAGGAAGATGCTCTACGCTTGATACCATGTACCATGTACCCCTTTTCTAACAATAACTCTGCTAAATAAGAACCATCTTGTCCTGTGATTCCGGTGATTAGTGCTGATTTCATTTTTTCGTATTTTAGTATGAAGTAGTTCGTATGTAGTACTTAGATACTTCCTCTTTGGATTTTAGTCAATTCTCGCGTCACTACACTCCTCGCAATGACGCGCTATATTATAGTTTTACTTCCTTGTAGTTTTGTTGGTTTTCAAGAAACCAAGCGTAGGTTTTTTCTATCCCTTCTTTAAGGGCAACTTTGTGGCTCCAACCCAGTGCATGCATCTTCGAGATGTCCATTAGTTTGCGTGGGGTACCATCCGGCTTACTGCTGTCCCAAATGATTTCGCCTTCGTGGCCAACGGCCTTTTGGATAACTTCAGCCAGTTCTTTGATCCTTAAGTCAACCCCTGTTCCCACATTATACAAATAATCAGGCAACACATTATTTAGGGCAAATACCACAGCCTCAGCCAGGTCATCGACAAATAAAAACTCGCGCATTGGCGTACCAGAACCCCAAAGTGTCACCGGTACATGACCGTTTTCTTTGGCCTCGTGAAACTTACGCATCATCGCTGGAAGCACGTGGGATGTTTGCAGATCAAAGTTGTCATAGGTGCCGTAAAGATTGGTCGGCATTAAGCTTACATAATCTTTATCAAATTGCTTGCGAATAGCTTCACAGGCTTTCACGCCCGTTATCTTTGCAATAGCATACCATTCGTTGGTAGGTTCTAAGGTATCTGTTAATAGGTACTCTTCCTTTAATGGTTGAGGTGCAAATTTTGGATAGATACAGGATGAACCTAGAAAAATAAATTTTTGTACGTCCGTTTTTAAAGAAGCGTCGATCAGATTGTTCTGAATCTGCATGTTCTCCATCAAAAATTGATAAGGGAAATTGTTGTTTGCTAAAATACCGCCTACACGAGCCGCCGCATCAATAACAACCTCCGGTTTCTCCTCCTCAAAAAAGGCTGTTACCGCAGCTTGATTACGCAAATCCAATTCGGATGATGTGCGGACAAGCAAATTGCTGTACCCCTTTTCCTCCAGATTTCTTTTGATGGCACCGCCAACCATGCCCCGATGGCCAGCGATAAAAATCTTTGTTTCTTTATTTAACATGGTATCTAAGTAAAATCGTTACTTTTTCCAAAATTGCCAGCGCTTCTTACGTTTGCCTTCCTGGCCATAGTCGCCATAGCCGTAGCCATAACCATAGCCATAACCGTAACCACTGTAATAGCCGCCTTTCTTCTGTACATCATTCACGACCAGCTGAATAGGTTGTATTTTATTTTGCTGAACCAAATCGTTAGGGATGCGCAGTTGCTCCTTATACGTAAAGCCTTGACGCACCAAATACAAACAGCAATCTGCATAACGCGCAAGAAGTTGTGCGTCGGTCACCATTCCAACGGGTGGCGCATCCATTAAAATATAATCGTAGCGCTGATTAAGCTCTTGCATAAGGTCTTGCGTGCGGCTATGCACCAATAGCTCCGCTGGATTAGGCGGAATGGCACCTGCTTGGATAAGATCTACGTTTTCATGCGCTCCAGATGGCATAATAATTTCCTCCAAACGCATGTCCGAGCGGACGATGTAATGTGAAAAACCTTTTCCTGCCGGCAGTCCAAGTTTCGCTGTGATCGACGGTTTTCTTAAGTCGAGTTCCATAATCAGCACCTTCTTATCCAGCAGTGCAAGGGTAACAGCGAGATTTAGGGCTACGTAAGATTTTCCCTCTCCCGACATAGAGGAAGTGAATAATATGGTTTTCCCTCCATTGAGCGCAAACTCCAAGTTGGTCCGCATAGCGCGAAACTGCTCGGTGATTGGTGAGCGCGATGTTTTCGTGACAACAATTTGCTCAGCTTCGTCTGAATGGGATATAGTTCCCAATATGGGTAGCTGGTTGTACAGTTTTACATCATCAAGATTGCGCACCCGTACATTCAATAAATCTTTCAGCCATATGATCAATGCAGGAAGCAGCAAGCCAAAAAGTATGCCTAGCCCATACATAATTTTTGTCTTTGGTTCGAAAGGCATTGTATCTGCCTTTGGCGAATCAATGATCTTTGAATTCGATACATTGGCTGTTCTGCTGATAGCCGTCTCCTCCCATTTTTCTTGGAGGAAGATATATTGTGCTTGCTTGATTTGTTGTAAGCGGGCTAAATCAATAAACCCACGTTCGATAGTCGGAACGCGCTGAATTTGTGAGGTAACGCGATTGGAGAGTTGCACCTGATTTTGTTTTGCAAGCTCCAGCTGTCTTCGAGACGAAGCCACGTTCGCAATCATATCATTCCGTAAACCGGCGATTTGATTGGTAACGTTAATTACCAAGGGGTTGTCTTCCGTATTAGCTAACAAAAGGCGCTCACGCTGCAAAACAAGTTCGTTGTATTTCGATGTCAGCGCAGCAAATGTACCATCTTGTGCTAGTACTGATGAGGGCACCACGCGCGGATTACGCGTATCTGCAAGATAGGAACTAATAGCATCGAGGGCAGAAAGTTGCGTTTCTGCTTCCGCGATACTTTTGGTATAACCTGATGAGTTTTCGAGTAAAATACGACTCTGCTCCCCAATATCTGACAGCTGCGTATTTCTTTTGTATCCAGAAATTCGATCTTCCACGCCGGCAAGTTCATTGGTAATTCGGGTTAGCCGAGCGTTGATAAACGACAATGTAGAATCAGCCACGACATTTTTGTCGTGGAGATTGCGCTCTACATATTTGTCAATTAAGGTTTTCAACAATTTCTCCCCCCGGGAAGGAATTTGATGAACCATCGTTAAATCTATCGTTGAAACGTTTTTATTGGTGACAAAAACATTTAACGATGCCTTCAGCGCTGCCACGGCCGATTTCACCGGAAGGATATGAATCAAGTAAGCATCTTGATTAGCCACGTTCGCAAGCGACGGCGTGATCCGCATTTTGCCTACGCCATCCAAACTGAAAACTGAATTTAGGGCAATCTCTGTGGTACGCTCGCCTTGTGATAACTGCACTTTTTCACCTTCTAAGTCACTCACTTTTATTTCTACTGCTGACTTAATAGAATCAGGATCGCTTAACAATTCAACGTTGTAGGGTGTTTGTATAACAGGCACATTATGTATGCTCCCTACATGCGAATAACTGATATATGATGTTTCCGCCAACACGACTTCGCGCATCAAATCCCCTGTTTTTAGGATTTCCACTTCGTTGTCTACGGAAGATTTTGTGTTCATCAATCCTGACAGTTCGCCCAAAGCGGAGCTGGACAGGTCACCACCTTTTTGATCGTCAGATACGATAAGTTTTGCACGCACATTATAAGATGGAACGCTGTAGCGTGCTTTCGCGAAAGCCAGAGCAAATCCAAGCAAACCACACAATACAAACCAGTGCCAGTTCGCAGATACTTTTCCAACGAAAATATGGAGCTTTTTGTTATCTGATTTTTGGTTCTCAGATCCTACTTCGTCTTCCCAATCAATTTTAGTATTCTTCATAAATTTTCTTAAGATGCAACGTGTTGCAATAGATAAAAGCCTATGCTAGTGTTAAAAAAATCTTGTTAAAACAAGCGTGACTATTGTCGCGAGAGAGGTTACCAACGCAAACATCTGCGTTCTGGAAGCATTGTTCATCTCTGATCTTGCTTTACCAGGTTCTACGTAGATGACGTCATTTTGCTTTAAATAGAAATATGGTGATTGAAAGAGTTTCGAATCATTGAGGTTTAATCGTACCAACTCCTTCTCACCGCCTTTTTCCCGTATCAATAGTACATTTTCACGCTTCCCGTAAATCGTTAAATCTCCGGCTAGGCCAATAGCATCCAGTACGGATACTTTTTCATTCGGGACAGTGTATGCAGCAGGCCGGGCAACCTCGCCGAGTACGGTTATTTTATAATTTGCAAAACGAACGTGTACAGTTGGCTCTTTATAGAACTGACGCGCTTGTTCCAGAATACGCTCTCTTGCTTGATACGTTGTCAAACCAGCAACCTGCACAGATCCGATCATTGGAATTTGGATGCTCCCGTTTTTATCTACTAAAAATCCGGTAATCTGTTGCACTGATGTGCCATTTGCAGCACTTTCGCTCACCGCTTGATTAGCTACGGCAGCTGTTGTCGGATCAATAGTTTGAATCGTAACGCTCAAGATGTCGTCAAACTGAATAACCGGTTCTGTAAAAGCAGCAGCTTGCTTGGTGATTCGAGCGGAATCTACCGGCAAATCCTGAAAGTAAGGAATGTTTTTAACGGCGCAACTGTTCAAAAAAAGTAAGGCAATAAAGCCATACCATAAGGGGTAGTACTTCTTGGGATTGGGATTTTTTTTCATGTTAATAATTCTTGTATTGTAGTAGTAGTCGTAAGTTAGAGTTTAGCTATGTCGTGCAATGAATCAGCGTCTGATTTTTAAGGCTGCACTTCTTGAAATAGGATTTGATACTTTCTTTTTTTAAGCCACGCTCAAGCATGTACACATGCCTTTCATGATGCGCATCCGTTCCTACGAAATCAATAAGTCCTCGATCCAAGAGGTACTTTGCAACCTTTTTTTCCCGCGATCCATAATAGCCAAAAACAGACAAAACGTTCAGCTGCAAAAGGCAGCCTAAATCTTTGTAACGCTCTATGGCTTTAGGATTTTCGTGATAAAATACATAACGCTCAGGATGCGCCAAGATTGGCCGGTATCCTTTAATCTGTAAATCGAATATGACTTTTTCAATGTTTTTACTCTCTTGAATGTAAGACATCTCAATCAATACATGCTTGCCGGGCAATGTCAGGAGCGTCTCTTCTTCCCTTTCTAAACGACGTTCGAAATGACCATCGACCATATATTCAGCAGCATAACCCGCTAAGCCATCAGATGCATAGCGTTGCTGCAGATTGGTGTAAGCTCCACTTACGCTACTATGCGTGTTTGGATACATATCCTGATAGATGTGCGGGGTAAAATAGAAAGTGCTTAAACCTAGCGCGGAAAGACGGCTTAACAAACCCGAACTATCTTCCGCCGTTTTGCAACCATCATCAATACCCGGCAAAATATGCGAATGCATATCCACCTCCAGCCATTCTAGCGTATTGGTTTTTGGGTTTCGGTTGAAGATATTAAACATGTTCGTTCTTGTTACAAGCGAGGACACGATTGACGCGACTTCGAATTTAAATTTTATTACGACCGATACGATCGCTTACGTTATCTATAGCGAGCTTTTTACAGGGACATGCCTAGCTCAGTATGACATTTTTTGATTGTATTCCCGTGTTTCTTGCCGATCGTAAGAAATATCCGGCAGGAGCGACCTGCCGGGATATTCCCCTACAATTACAAGTTTAACACTTGAGATCTTGCTTGCTCTCTCGAGCATTTTTTATATTGTACTATAATCCGTTACACTCCTCGGTCAAGATAGCCAAGTTTGTAGCGCCTGCTTTTTCGCCAATGATATCGCCAGGCTGCACACCGACAGTGGCTATATTGCTTTCTACAACGGTTTTACCCGCAACGACTTTGGTTCTGTTTTTCCATGTTGCACGGAAATCATAACGTGTACCATCTGCCTTTAAAAGTGTTGTTGATAAGAAACCGTTATTCACTTCACCCAGGTACGACCAGCGTGATGTTCCGGTTACACGGTATTCCATCTGGAAGGTTGGTAACAACGTGATCGGGGTAGTGTTATTCGGACAACGAACATATAACTGTAAGGTTACGAAGGTGCCCGGAGGATTAGGAATTGCAATCTGCGTTGTCGTACCACATGCAGCCAGTGGTCCTTGTGCGACAACGGCTCCTACTGTATTACGCACGACCACCGTTACATCGCTAGCTGGCAAGTTTTCCAATGCAATAGTTTGGTTGCCTTGGCTTACCGAGAATGTCCGTGTGCTAATCACTTGTCCATGGTGCAATGCCTCTACGGTAACCGGATAGGTGAAGCCCTGTGTGATCCACTCGCCCGTGAATGTAACTTCACTGACAGCCGCACAAGATTTTATAAACTCACCACCTACAAAGGTTGTTAGGTGATCTGTTGCAAAACTCAGGCTGTAACCTGAAGCCGCAGAACCTGTTACCATAGCCGTTTGCTGGTATGTCCATACAGGATCCGATGGCGAGAAGCTATACGATACAAGCTGTGTGTTTGGCGTTAGGGCGGCACCAGTGCTCAGTTGAAAATCTGGGCTAACATCCATCGTTATTTGTATCGGTTGACTAAATTGACGAACGGCTACGCCGCCTACATTCATATCGATGGTCGTTGCCGCCGCAGGGTTGAATGTTCCTGAACTGGTAGAACCGTCTGGACCAATTACGCCTTCCGCCTGTAAGCTTCCGCCAGGGAATAAGGCTAGCGCATCTTCACTCAACGCATCAAAACCGAGGGTGTTTACAGTTAATGTACCACCTTGAATAACATTACCATTCGCATCCAAAAACTGTGTGCCTGCTGGGATAGCAATACTGACCTCGACTCCCGAAGCATTATCGGACGCGCCTACGGTAACGGCAGTGGTCGTTGCGCCATTTGCGCCCAAAGCAACGGTTTGTGTATTTGAAGCAACACCGTCCGGAAGATTCATTGGTCTTACTAAACGGACCGCCTGTATACCGTTATTTATATTGCTGATGGCTACAGTTACAATTTGGGTGGTATAGCCTGCCGCTGCAATCTCGACTTGGAAAGTCACCGGTGCACCGGGCATTACTTCGCGGTTTGGATTTACACCAAACGCTACAAACCCATTTGCCAGCTGGAAGGTCTTTCTTCCTTCGAGGTTGTAGATATCATCCATATCCCCACCGATTAAACGAATGGTTGCGTTGCTGATATCTGAACCATCTGCTCCTGCTACCTGAAGAACAGCCGAATGTCTAATTACCTCTGTACTAATTTGCAGATTGAAGTCCTTTAATGGACTCTCACATGATGCCACTCCTCCTAATAGAGCAAACGCCATGGTATATATCGCTAATTTCTTGAATTTCATAATCACAATAATTTAAATAGACCTACCAAAATCTGTAGCTGAAACCAATTTCTACGCGTGGTAAATAGCGGTAGTTTTCAATGTTTTTTTGAATAGTAGCCGCGTTGTTTACGTTTTCTTCCAGTAGACCTGTTGCTTGCATAGTCACGGTTGGTTTTGACAGGTAGTATGCGCCCAAATCAATGCTCACAGAAAAACGACTATCTAAGACGATGTTGCTCCAGCCAATACCTGCGTAGGGATTTACTGTTTCTTTCCAATTAACGTTTGTCGTAATGGTTCCCACCCGATTAGGGTCTACCACGATATCACCGTACTGATAGCCTTCGGACAAGCGTGTTTCCAATTTTCCGTTTAGATCGAAGAAATATGCGCCCCCCACCTGTATGTTAAAACTGCGGAAGAAGCCACGATTTTGCGAAAAAGGCGCCCAACCAGCCATCAGGGATACGTTGCTAGCCTTCGCTGATACGCTGGAACGAAGATCCCGGTTGCTGTAGTTACCGGTAATTCGTGTGTTAAATGGCATAAATGATCCACCCAAACGTAGGCCGAAATGGGTTCCCAAAGGCTGGTAAATATGCAAGCCAACGCCCGTTGTTCCCACGTGCACCCCCAGTGCAAATGGATTCGGATAGCCATGCTCGTAAGCCGACTCCGGGATACTGTCTCGCTCTCCTTCCGAAGCTACCGCCATACTGGAAGCAGCAAACGTCAGAAAGCTTATCAGCATCATAGCGAAATAAGTAAATCTGTTTTTCATAGGTATTTCTAAATAGGTATTTAATGTATTTGGATTTTTAATCTGCATGTTAATACGCGTTCTTCTCCCCTTTAACCATGTTAATCGCGGTCATACACACGATCTTAAAGTCAAGCATCGCTGACCAATTGCTCATGTATTCAATGTCAAACTCAACGCGTTTTGCCATCAATTCCGGCTCTTTCGTTTCTCCCCGATAACCGTTAACCTGTGCCCAGCCCGTAATACCTGGCTTCACAAACTGACGCACCATGTAATGTTGAATAAGCTGGCTGTAGTGCTCCGTGTGCGATAGCATATGTGGGCGTGGCCCCACAACACTCATCTGACCCAAGAAAACATTGATAAATTGTGGAAACTCATCCAAATTTGTTTTGCGTAAAAAAGCACCTATTGGAGTAATGCGTTTATCACCTTTTGTCGCCTGCTTGTTTCCCGAATCTTTATTAATCACCATACTGCGAAACTTATAACAGCCGAATGATTTATTATTTCTTCCCGAGCGCGGCTGCTTAAAGAAAATAGGTCCAGGACTCTGAATCTTAATGATTATACCGATAATCGGTATTAACCAACTTAAAATAAAAATGATCACCATACTGGAGATAAAAAGATCGACTAACCGTTTTTTTATCCTGTTTTCCATCGTAGACAAGGACTCGTCATGCGAACGCAGTACTGGAAGCTGCATCGTCACCGGCGCGGCCGTGGCCGACCCATAATTGATACTCGCCGTAACAGCCGGAACAAAGTTTAACTGTAAGCATTGATGATCGGCAGCCATAATCAACTCGGTACTTAAACTGCTCATATCAGGCGTGCTAACGAGGAAAACGTCGTGTATTCCTAATTTGGAAACTTCTTCAAAGTAGCGTTTAAATTGTGCCACCTTCTCCTCTTTGGTTGCTGTTTCCAAGCCATCATGGTATTGGATGGTATCCACACTGTAGAAAGGGTTGCTTTGCGAAAAATTGCCGGCAAAAGGTGCCAAATGCGTGTTATGACCGATTAAAGCCACACGCTTGCTCCATTTCAACCGTCTAGGCAATACAGTATACACATAGGTCAATAAAAACCGGGAGAGCGCGGCGTAGAAAAAAACACTAGCCCATACGGCACCTAGAAAATAGTAAACGCCTGAAAATGCGTGCCCAATAAGGGTGCAGCCGGTAAAGATGATCAATAGCGTAACCACACTACGAACAGTCATTCGGAAGACACCTTCCAAACGCTCTATGGTGCTGTCCGCATAAAGCTTAAAAAACATCGCTGATACAACAGCAATTAGATTGAACATCATCCACAGTGAGAAGTAATTACTACTCATTACCTCCGTTGCGTCTACCAGGCTATAGGCAGTTACCAAAGAAAAGGCAACTACAAAAGCAATATTCAAACATACTGCGTCGGTCATGACAAGCAATATCTTTAAAAAAGCTAATACGCGGTTCTGGACATATCTATGCATATTCTACAAGATTAATTATGTTTTTTCGAGGGTTTACGAATACAATAAAATTACAAAGAGAAAGTAAGTCCTATAAATAAACCAATAGTCGTAAAGGTTAATGAATAGGCAAAACGGTACACGGTAAGCATTTCGTAATGCGAACATAAACAAATCAAAAACGCACAGCTATAGTTAACACTAAGTTAACATTAGACATTTAATTTTTGATCGGCTGTCGAAACGGCCACGCTTGAAATGGAACTCTCTGTTTTTTTAGTTTGTAAGTTTAGTAAACACTAATTTTCATTAAAATTTTCATAAGTACAGCTTTTCACAATAATAATAGTTTAGATCGATGCTTTTGCCGTACACTACCCATGGAATTTAATCCACTCGGTGTTAATCTTTAAATTGTAGACCCAAATATAGCCATATTTTGTAAACATTATGCTATATTATCACTAATTTTATATTAAATCTATATTATTAATGTAAAAACTGCATTTCAGACCAAGAAAAGAAGATTAAATTCTTTAATAATTTCATGTATTGTAACAATCGGCTGCAAATTTCGGCTTGCGATCGTTTCCCTTGGCTTTTGTTTGCTTTTCATTTGCACACTCTTTTTCACTGATTAAAAAGAGCTGGTAGTATTATGGCCACAAAAATAGAATTTTTCAAACACTCTTCAACAATAAAATTCAAATTTTTTTTAACAAACCGGCGGATGTTTATGAGCCGAAATACCCTAGAAGGCTTTATTTAAAGGGCTAGCATAAATAAACGCACATAGAAATTAACGGACTAAAGATGAATAAAATACGAAAAACTAGACTAAAGTATAGGTGACATCAGGGGCTAGTTAGCCTACTTCAATAGGAAAAGTCTCATTGATTTAGTCATAGTAATATACGACATAATACGTTAGGGTACAATACAAACGTTACAACATATTATAACAAAGATCACCTTTTAGTCAATTATAATTGCTAAATTTGAAGCATCGTTTCTCTCCCCGGGAAACATAATTTTCATAAGCAGTGAAAGGGTCGCGAAAGCGACCCTTTTATATTTAATAAGCGCCCCCCATATCAAAAAAATAATCTCTTAAAGCATGCTCTAAAACGAGACCTTCGCAGCCATCCATTCTAGACAGCTATGAAAAATCAGCAGTAGGCCGTATGACTGGCAGGATTGGTATTCGAACAGGAGTTGTTCTGCTGCACGAGCTAATTCGATACAGTTGAACTGTACTCTTTGTGGCGATATCTGATAAGCAGCCATTATTTGTGCACTATCATTTCGGATAGATCTCTGTTACACATAGGATCCACTGTAAAATTTTTGGTAGCTAATTTAGCCAGCCGCTGCATTCTATCGAGACTTTAGTGCGCAGCTGTACTAGCCATCATGCAAATCTGGAAGCAGGCGGCGATGTATATCGACAGAAATCCAACTAAGAACTATGGTACGTATTTGCGATCAAAGATAGAAGAAGTCGGTATTGCTAAATTAGCGACTCGGATTTAGGTTAAAGATCGGGTTTTAGATCTTTTGATTTGTGAAAGGAATATTTAATTTATTTTTTGACGATGTGTGCTGTGGAGCTTCTGGAATATACCTCGTACCAAGGTTTTTATATGCCTACTCTCGGCCTTTTGTTCTTCCGCTACACGCCGTTGGCAAGCACCTTCACTTACCATTTCCAGCAGATTTATTTCGGTATCAGACAATATATGGAGAGCCTCAGGAGCCTGCAAACCGCGCCCACTAAAATAGCGCAACATGAGCCGGGCAAGCTCAGGATTGAGCCAGTAATTATCCTGCATGTGGAAAGACAGCTTTTGCTCCATAATGGGGAGCGGCAGTTGCTCTGGCATAAAAGCAGTCGCTCCAAAACATAGCCCTTGAAAGATTGATTTTTTCTGATCCAATGGTGCAAGTAATACAATTTTAGTAGCTATGGACCGGCTCTGCAGTTCGTTGAGCAATATTTGCACAGCTTCTTGAGCCGGCTTTAAGCCACACAATACGACATCGTATTTATTCCTCCCCAGGATATTCTTGAAATCACGAACACTGCTAACGGAAGTAATGGGATCAAATGCGGCTGACTTCTGGAAATGATCTGATAGCCGCTGCCGATATGCAGGCCGACTATCAATTAGAGCCATTTTGCTCGTATTTAGATTAATCATTGTTCTTCGGTAGGTGATAGCCAAAATTAGCTCACCGTATCGGAAGTTTTCCCACCCAAAAGGGTGGGATTGAAAATAAGTTTGATGTGTAGCTACGCTCTGAGTGGATAACGCGAAAATTTACAAAATGAGCCCCTAAGCCTGTGCAACCTGTAATAGACAACCCATTACAAGATAAAAGGCAAGTTTTGTATGCCGTAAAAAGATTATTGTTCTAAATACAATGCGGCATTTACTTTATTCACTTGAGGATATAAGTTGATAGGATAGACACCTAATGAAACGAGATCAAGGATGCTTTGGCGAACCTGCTCTTTATCTTCCTTATATGTTACCCCAAACCATTGCGAAGACGTAGGAAGCACTTTAAACTTTGCGAGCCCCATTTTTGCCATATAATCAGGAATGGAAGGGATAAAGAATTCTGCTTTTGGATTGTGCTTATTATTTTGCACAAAATCTGGAAATAGTGAACGGGCTACATCAATAATCTTAGGTGTAAAACCCCAAAAGTTCATTGATACTAATGTACCTTCAGGAATAGTATATTCGCGTTCGTTCTCTTTGTATACTATCGCTTCGCGATCTGCATCTGCACCGCGGTAAATATTGGTTCGTTCCGTCACACTTTCCATGTAGCCCGCATCGTTAATAGCACATACGCCGCGCGAGACATAACCATGATCAGAAAGGGTGTTGCCAATCTGAAAACCGACTAAAGCCATTTCCTCGTCGTTGGCGGCTGTTGTCAGGAAATCATACATCTTCTGAAAAGCGTCGTAGCCATAGAAGTCATCAGCATTAATAACGCAAAATGGTCGGTTGATTTCGCTTTCGGCGCTCATCACCGCATGAGCTGTTCCCCAAGGCTTCTCACGCCCCACGACTGTATCGATCCCAAACTTCTTTAAATCGAAATTCTGGAAAGCATAAGCTACCTCAATTTTGCCCCGAAGTTTATTGTCGAAGTTTTTCTTCATTACCGGCAGAAACTCTTCGCGGATAACGAAAACAACTTTACCAAATCCTGCTCGTATCGCATCATGTATGGAATAGTCAATAATTGTCTCTTCATTTGGTCCGAAACCATCTACCTGTTTTGCTGACCCGTAGCGGCTAGCCATGCCTGCGGCGAGGATAACCAATATAGGGCTATGATGTGGGTTATTCATGCTGGGGAATTTCTATTACTGTAAATTTGTATTTAGTTGATTGCCGCTTTTAAAGCAAAACTAATGCCATAGCTGCAAATCGACGAGTAGCGCTGTGGACAAAGTGAGACTGTTCAGGGCCGTGGAACCAACAATTTGGTTAGCCAGAGGTGGGTATTATGATGGCAAACGAATCTTAAGTCTTAACGATCTTAACCAATCGCGTTGTAATGAGACCGACCATTATCAATTTCATCCACTAATGAGGCATTGCGTATAGGGCAGGTGCTGAGCAGTTCACGAACGGGGTATTTTGCAACCACCTCTTCTAAAGCGGCCAAATGCTTGCCATGATGTAAGTCAGTTCCTACGAAATCGTACATTCCGGATTTGATCATTGTTAGCGCTGCCACTTTCACTTCTGTGCCATAATATCTACTGATAGAAAGAAGATTTAGCTGCAGGAGGCAACCTGCATCCTTAATCTTTTTATACATATCAAAATTATGGTGGTAATAATTGTAGCGCTCCGGATGCGCGAGAATAGGTTTGTAGCCCAGCATCTGTATATCGTAGATTGTCTTAAATAGGGCGTTCGATTCTGCTAAATAGGACATCTCGATCAACACATATCCTCCAGGCATCACGCAAAGGCGATCGTTGGTGATCATTTTCACCAAGCCTTCGTCTATCATGTGTTCTGCAGCAGCGACCGTATCTACATCAAGATTAGACTCTTCCAAACATCTATGCAATTCATGATGTGCATGAGCGATGCTTTCTCGTGTATTCGGATGTACGCCTTCCATAATATGGGGAGTACAAATAAATTTTTTAAAGCCAAGATCATGTAGGCCGCACATGAGTTTCAGAGACTGCTCTACAGATTGACTTCCATCATCAATCGCCGGCAACAAGTGATTGTGCATATCGACCTCCAGAAAAGCCAACTTGCTAAATACCTTTATGTTAACATCTCTTTTGGATGCTCCAAATAGTTTTGTAAAAATCCCCATAAACAGTATATCGTTTGTTTATCATTAAAACGCCTGACAAGCCAAATTCGCTACACAAGCCTTAGATATGTTAAAATATCCAATTTTCTTCTGTTACAAAAACCGCACCGAATTTTAACTTTGCGTTTACATTTAAACAGAGGTAAAGCCAATAGGGAGAAATACCTCAGCCTGTACAGATAAAAAAGCACGCATCAATGCGATCGATGCGTGCTTAAAATATAAAACCTAACTACTAGTAGCGATCTTGTTTTTTCTTGAATACCCCCTTAAATTTCGAAAGTAAACGCTTTCTTAAGGAAGAATTTCCCATATCTCCGTAACCATAACCGTAACCATAGCCATAGCCGTAGCCTTTAGCAAAGTCCACATCATTGATAACGACAGCCATATTCTTCAACTTGCCTTCTTCGAATAGTTCCTTGGGAACATTCAATAAACGTTTGTCTAGGAAGTTGGCACGTGCGACGTAGACGGTAAGGTCTGCATTATGCGCGATTAATAGGGTGTCTGTAACCAAACTTACCGGAGCCGTATCGACTATTACGTAGTCGTAATGTGCCTTGCCATATTGCAAAACATCATCGAAATGTCCATTCATCAGCAGTTCAGCTGGATTGGGTGCTACATAACCGGAGTAAATCACATCAAACTGGTATTGCCCTGGTTTCTTGATAATAATATTGTTGATATCCATCTCCGGATTTATCAAATATTGCGTGATTCCTACATTCGTGTGTTGTAAATGTGACAACCCTAAATAGTCTAATACTTTCGGGCTTCTAATATCGGCACCTACCAAAAGCACCCGTTTTCCGGACATGGATAGGATACGGGCTAAGTTTGTAGACACGAAAGATTTGCCTTCCCCTGATGTTGTGGACGTAACGAAAATAATCGATGACGTTCTCTTCGCACCCAACATAAACGAAATATTGGTGCGTAAGATCCGGAATGCCTCCGCCAACGAGCTACGATCGTTATCATGCACGATAGGGTCTTTTGAACTAGGGACTTCACCCAAAATAGGCGCCGCGAATTTAGCTTCAATATCTTTACGGGAATGGATTTTATTATCTAGAAGGAATTTTAAATAGAGTATACCTAAGGGAATAATCACCCCAGCCAGTATCGCACCTAATAAAACCAACGACTTTTTCGGTGCAACAGGTATGTCAGAACTATAGGCCTCATCAATGACTTTAAGTATATCTGGCCTTGCTGTGGCTTTAATTTCATTCTCCTCCCGTTTCTGTAAAAGAAAAAGATAGATAGATTCTACAATTTGCTGTTGTCGAGATATATCGCGAAAACCAAGCTCTTGTCTCGGCGACGAAGAAATACGGCCTTGAATTTCATTCTTCTTACCTTGCACACTATTCAATGAAAGCTGTAGTGTGGACCGATAGTTATTTAATGAGTTAACTAGATTCTTATTAAAATCACGAATATTTTGCGTCAAGTTTTTCACGATAGGATTTTCTTCCGTTGAGCTTCTCAGCAAATCTTCACGCTCAAGTACCAAGCGATTATACTCTACGAGCGACTTCTCTATTGATTGATCTTGCAAACCAATATTTGAGGGCAATAACTGGAGGTCAGAATTATTAGCTATTGATTCCTGCATGTAATCTATTAATTGAAGTTGAGTGCGCGCATCCAAAACCTGCTTATCAATCTCGGTTAGATTTTTAAGGTTCATCTCCGCTTCGGCCTGCAAATCGGTCAAACTATTCGCCGTTTTATAATCTTCCACTTTTCGGTCTGCATTGGATAAATCCTGACCTATTAGCTCCAAACGACTATTTATGAAACGTGAGGTGGCTTTGGTAACCTTGGTTTTATCGTCAGAAACATCTTTATTGTAGGTCCCAATTAAACTATTAAGAATTAACTCTGCCTGTTTCTGAAGTGGAGTTGTCATTGAAAAATTCACAATGTAAGACTGCTTCTCAGTGTTAGGACGTACGTCTATTTCTTTCCGCAAATCATCAACAACTTTTTCAAGAGGTGCAATTGAAATTTCCACGGGCAATGCATTCGTCGCCAACACTTTTGCATTGGGAGAAAACTGCAATGTTCCAGCTGATGTTTTCAACGGTCGGCCAAAAGGAACATGTTCATACAATTCCTCGGTGTCCGTATTCGTAACATTCAGTCCACGCTTGTCAATCTCAATTTCAAAATTTACGACGGAAGTTGCCAAATTATCTCCAATAACCTCTATACTAACTGGGCATTGTGATTTCAAGACCTGTTTCTTTCGCAATCCGTCACTTAGGAAATAGGAAATAGCCAAATCGTGATCTAACACCACTTTTCGAGCTAAACGCCTTGATTGCAATACATCAATTTGATCTACCACAAACGCGGATGGTCCGCCGCCGCCTGTCAATGTACTTAACTCCGCTAACCCAGCTAGTTCACCAGTTGCTTTATCTTCGTTCTCTAATAGTATTTTTGCATCAACCTTATAAAGAGGCGTAGCGTACCAAAGGTAAAACGCAGCTGCGAAAACTGTAAGAAAAATCGATATTACAAACCATTTCCAATAATAAGCATACTGCTCAACGATCTGCTTGACATCAATCTCGTCCTCAGAGTTTACATTAGAAACTTTCTTCGTTTGATTATTCATAAAAAAGATAGGATTATCTACGGCTATTGGTTACGACTAATGTCAAAATACTAATAACTACACTGGACACGGAAATTAACACATTGGTATTTTGTCCTAAACTTGAACTTCTAACTTGTGCACCGTTCGGTTCAACATAAAGAACATCGTTTTGTGCTAAATAATAATAGGGAGATTGAAGCAATGAATCTGCTGTTAAATCTAGACGTTCCAATTTTTTTACGCCATTTGTCTCACGCACCAATAGTACATTTGTACGAACACCTCGTATCGTCATATCGCCAGCTAAACCAAGTGCCTCCAATATAGTAACTCGTTCTTGAGGAAGTGTGTAACTCCCTGGCTTATTTACTTCTCCTAATACCGTAATCTTAAAATTTGCAAACGTTAAATTAACACCAGGGTCTACTATGTATCTTAGAAGTTCTCCCCGCAGTAGTTCAGTAGCTTCCAATCTAGTTAATCCGCCTAACTTTACTTTTCCTAAAACTGGGAAATCAATTTCACCTTTATCATCTACAAGATAGGTCGGCTTAAATGCTAGATCTTGACTCGCTGCAGCATTGATTTGGTAGGCATTTTGCTGATTAAACGGCATAGTCGCCTTAATATCAGCAGCCGAAATCGTAATTGTAATTAAATCCTCACGTTGTATTTTGGGAGCATATTGTTCGTAGAGTTTTTCTGCATTAACGTCGGTAGGTTGCAGATAAACTATACTTTTTTTTGACGCGCATGAAGTCAGTAGTGCGAAGACCGCTAACGCAATGGAAATTCTTATCATTAACAAAATATGGGTATATATCAATATTTATTTTTCCAAATCTTTATTCTATTGCAAAAATAGGTTTTTTTTCGAAATTCGGGCACTTTTAATATGATAGTACCGCAAAACGCTATTAACCTTACGCTCAAGGAACATTCTGTATTCTATTTTCGAAATATGGCTCTGGCCAAGTAAAATCATCTTTTGCCGCATGTTCTATACCATGGTCTGCAAAAACGAGCAACTCACTATCAGCTTCCATCGCCTGGAAGGCCGTACCGTAACCAGCGGGAATGTGGAGAATTTGCATACTTCTTGCTTTAAGAACTTTTCTTTCTACCGAAAGGTTTCTCGATGGTGTATGCCAATCGTCAATCTGTACTAGATCCAGAGCGAAAGATCCGGATAAAACGTAGAACCACCTTTGTTCAATACGATGAGCCCGCCATCCGCGAATTAGATCAGTATCTGCATTCTTTATAATGTAAAAACGTTTCACCTCGCTCATATCGAATTCGTTGACAAATCGTATATCACCACGGTCGTCCTGAGCGATTCCACCTTGTATCGTTATCATGTTTTTTTATTGTTGTTATCCACTTAATTCCCTTAATACGACGTACAGTTGAATAAGCAAAAACCTCTCCACTCATTCAAATAGTAGAAGCTTAAAATTTGGTTTATTTTAAACTTTAACGTATTTTCTAATAAGATACGCTTTTCCAAACAGATATAGCGTACTCATTGCAATTAACAAGCTAAATGAAAACACGAGTTGCGTTATCATATTGTGTTCTGCAATTGTTAAGACCAATAGTCCTACGCCAAATTGCGCCAATCCGTACAGAAACGAAATTAAAAGTTTATTTACACCCGCTTCGTTTCCAAGATACTGATAGAAGTGAGACCGATGAGCCTCAAATATATTTTCCCGCAAGTAGATTCGACGGGCGATAGTCCACACTGCATCGATACCGTAAACGGAGAGGAAGAGTATATAAATAATCTTTCCCGTGGTTAATATGAGTGCTCCGAGCGCAAATAAGAGAATGTAAGCGATAGCTACAGAGCCCACGTCCCCAGCAAAACATTTGGCCTTAGTCCGAAAATTAAAAAAAGTAAAAACCAGTAACCCTATCATTGTATAGATGAGGAGATCTTGATCAATAAAATGGATGCTACGATTTGCTAATAGTAGCAATCCTCCAACAGCCAAACTGTAACATGCTGTTATACCATTAATGCCATCCATAAAATTATAGGCATTGATAACGCCGACAACAACAACAAAAGTGATGAGCAAAATATACCATGGCATGTCAAAAACGTTTAATTCGAAGGCCATTAGGAGGACAGCAGAAAAATGAACGAGCAGACGTAACTTGTTGGATAAGGTGAAGACATCGTCTAAAAAGGATATGACTGTCATTATCGTCAATCCCAAAAAGAACCAAGGATAAGAAAACCCAGACATTACGAAGTGGATGACAGCCGCGAAATAAAATATAACACCGCCGCCACGCAGGGTAATTGAGCTATGCGAACTTCGCAGATTTGGTTTATCTATAATATTGAACCGATCTGCTAGCTGGAAGTAAAATAGCTCAATAAGCACTAATAACACAAATGCGTAAAAATATGACATACTCTATTATATATTTTGCTTGAAAGACTGCAGCGTAGTTAATAAACCATTTCGTGTCGAAATAGGTAGTTTATCAATAGCCAATGCCTGCTTAATTTTTTCATTGGATACAACATAGGATTCAGTCAGCTTTTTTAACCTCTCGGAGTCAATCGGAAATGGCAGGATATTACCGATTTTGGCTAACATTTGGACAAAACGGATTGGAAGATGTATGATCTTAGATTGTTTCCCCAATGTTTCAGAAATAAGCGAAACTAGCTCATTCGTTGATATTGGTTCGTCATCAGCAAAATTGTAAATTCCTGATTCGACCTCCTTATTATCTAAAATAGATGATATCAAGAAAGAAAGATTATCAATACTTAAGAACGACCGATGATTATGAAAGGCTCCAAGTGGCCAAGGAATTCCTTTTTGAACAATCTTATAAAGAAGATTTAAATTTCCTTTGTTCCCCGGACCATGTATCATACAAGGCCTCACAATAAATAACCGTTTTCCCGCTGGGAGTTTTTGTTTAAGCAGATATTCTTCTGCTTCAAATTTCGATCTTCCATATGGGGTTTGTGGATTGCATGGCATTCCCTCTTCCAGAACATCATCCACTGTATCCGCCGCGGCTTTAACAGACGAGAAGAAAAAGAAATCTCGAATAGGCGATGTTAGGAAGTGATTGAATAACAAAATTGTCAAATCACGATTGACTTTAAAATAACTAGAAGCATCAGAAGTATTACTTGTGTCATGAGCCTTCCCAGCTAAATGTATAATGGCATCTGCATCGAAATTAATCTTGCTTTTCCAATCATCCCCCCGGAGAGAAACAGGCAAAACACTGATTTCGAGTGACAAAAGATACTGCCAGAGATTCTTACCGACGAAGCCCGAACCTCCTGTAATTATAACAGACATCATTTAAATTGATTTAAGGTTTTTTGATTTATTTTAGCACGATCATTATCCAGGAACCAGCCCCATTTGTTGAAATAGTGAATACAAGATTTAACAAAAATTTTAAAAAGTCGTTTGTTTTTATTTGCTCCAGATTCGTACCCGTGGTAAACACTAACTTTTGGATAATATATAGTCTGGTATTTCAAATGCATTCTCCGAGAAATATCCCAATCTTCAAAATACATGAAGAAAGCATCGTCATAGAGCCCGACATCCTTTAATGCATCTACATTAAACAGTGTAAAACAACCGGACAATATGGGGACGTTCGCCACTATTGTCTCCACTGAACGGAGCTCGTATTTTTCAACAAACAAATCAAAAAATCCATATTTCTTATGAAGTATCCTTTTAAAAATAGAGAAGGGAGAGGGTAGTAGTTTCGGTAAATACTGAGCCGATTCATCCTCATTCAGTATCTGAGGCATCAACATTCCTATATTCTGTCTATCTCGCACAAATTCGACCATCTGTTCAATAATTTCGCTTTTGAATGCGACATCAGGGTTTATGACGAAATGGAACTTAGCACCGCAATCTATACTCATCCGTAAAGCTATATTATGTGCAGCGCCGAACCCTGGATTAGACGGGTTGTGTATATAAACTATCTTCGGATTTAAAGTAAGATATTTCAATTTATCTGTTGGCGAATTGTCAATCAAATAAAGTCGGGTTGTCAATGGGGAATCTACAAAACTTACGATCGCTTGCGATAATACCTCAGCATCATTATTATAAAGTACAATAGAACCTGTAATCATGTTTACTACTTATCGAATTTTCTATTCAGTTCATTATTAACCTTTCCCAGATCTTTAGTTACTACGTTGGCTGAAAAGTCAAACAGCGTATTGGCAACCACTTCTGAGCAATACCCTCCTCTATCGATATCTAAAATTAGTTTAACAAGACTCGTATTATTTCTTACGGAGGCATTTCCTCCGTTTACAGAGATGGCATGTAGACCCTCAATGTTGGCAGCAAATACGTTATTATTGAGTGATACATTCCGCGCACCATTGGTTTGCAGAATCGTCTTGAACGTATTTTCAAAATAGTTTCGCTCTATATAAAAGCCATATGTGCTTTTATTCAAGATCAAACCGATATGATTTGGATTCGACACCGATTCGCATCTATTTTCAGTGAACGAGTTACCCAAAGCTGACGCGGCTTTCTCACCGATCTTGATAAAAGAACCACGCATATTTTCAAATCCACAGCCTTGAACAATATTGATATTATATACTCCTTCTGAAAAGATACCTGTATTACACGATTTAAAATAGCAATCTCTAAACATATTTGCATACATGCCTGAAGTAGTACCGCCATATACGTTAATTGCAATCTCATGTTCTTGAAAAACACAGTTGTACCACTTTACTTTTGTCACATGCCCTCCGCCAGCAATATTGACCATAAGTGCATTCTTGGCACCTAAAGTTCTAATGTTTCTAAAAATAACGTCATTCAATGTGTTCCCACGCACGATAAAAACAGACTGTAAAGAAGATTTTTTAACAGGCTGTATTACGGAGCCGCCAACAGAACCTACGTCTCCCTCTCCTAGTAACTCTATCCCGTCCACAAGATATATACTCTTCGAAATAACGTAGTTACCTAGAGGAAAGAAGATCGTCTTACCGGTAGATTCGTCTAATAGTTTTTGTAATTTATCCGATACGTCTGTCCCATTACCGAGTATTCCGTAATCATTAACATTTATAAAGGTTTTTGATGGTAATGCAGCTTCAACATGATTACCATTCACTTTTTCTTCAGCAGTAGGGTGCGTGGGTGACTTGCATGAAGCAAATAACGCTAACATTGATAATAAAAGCATGCTATTCATTTTTGATAATATTTATTCGATTTGGATCTTTAGCGAAAAGGCGATAATCCCCGTCAACTAAAATTTTTGGATAGTAACTATCGGGTAATACTAACAGTTTGCCGTCTTCGGTAACAACACCTAAATCATACCCCAGCTTACGAACGATATTGGAAAGCTCGATTTCTCCAAAGCGGATAATTGATAGCTTGTACCGTTCCGTTTCGCCCGGGAAAAACCCTTTGTTCGCATCCAAAATTTCTTTTAACACCTCTATAGAAGTAAGAAAAAAGAACGATTGAATATGCGGAGAATAGTTGTTCTTTACTAGTGATTGATAGATTTTAGAGGAATAAGAGATTCCCAACAAACCCAAATTTTTGTTTGCGATAAATGTATCTACATAGCTATCTAAAAAATCTGCTGGAATCGCATTTACTGATGAATTGGTAAAAAACACCAGCTGGTTTTTCGTCTCAGAAATTAATTTCTTCGTTAAAAAAGAATATCCTGAAAAATCCATACTGCTGTTTTCCACTTTGTATATTTCTGTGTTATCATCGAAATACTCCTCTCTTGATAAGTTAGCGACATACGGCTCATTATAGTCGGATAAGGTCAATATTTTCCTGATACTGTACTGTCCACTGTAAGCCTTAATTTTTTCCAATGAATAGCGAAGTCCACAATCAAATGTCTTATTAACGTATTTGATTGTCTTCTTTCTTTCGAATGGATATCCACACCACTCGTGAACATGATACACTATAGTGGAGCTTAAATTCGAATCTAAACGATATTTTCTCTTTGTAATGTTGCGCGAACTATTATAACGGACTCCTTTAAAAAAGCTGCCCAAGTATTCAAAGAGTACAAAAAAGTAAAACTTAACCATATAATTCTTGATAAATCGTTTTAATATTCATCTGACTAAATCGCTTTCTAACATGTTGTTGGTTTGCTAGTGATATAGCAGAATATTGTCCATCCGTAATTTGATTGAAAATTTCGGAGATTGAACTATAATCCTCAATGATAAAATTTCCGTCAGGAATAATATCTTCTAATACAGGTATTTTCCAAGCTATTACTGGCAAACCATGCAACATCGCTTCAATGTATACTAATCCGAAAGTTTCTCCCCTCGAAAAAAGAGCAAAGAAATCATAGTCATTCATTACCAATTCTATTTTATCTGCATAACCGCAAAACTTTATGCGCTGCTCCAATCCGTGCTTTTGGATTTTCGCATCTAATTCTTCTTTAAAAGTCTGGTCAATGCCCCCATAAACATCAAGCGTCCAATTCGTATGATTAACCAATGCCAAAGCATCGATAAGCCGGTCGTATCCTTTGTGGAAAGTTACCGAGCCCACACTTATCATTCTAATAACGGAAGGGTTGAAGACTTTGTTTATTAGATCTCCTTTCGGATTTATCCAATTGGGTATAATAAGGCTTTTAGAAGGGAACAAAGCTTTATCAAGGGAAAATTTCGATAGATAGATGACCTTGTTTGCAAATAATTCCGCTACACATTTTACGGCTGAATGAAAATAATAAACCAAAGATGCTTTTATAAAGTTTTGGTAAGAATCTCTATTGTTATCTGGTAACGAGTGTACGGTCACAATACTGGTTTTGGAGAAAAGCCTTCCCAAAATTGATCCCCAAAGCAACGCCTTAGGCTGATGTGCATGAACAATATCAAATCTCTGGTTTTTTAGAAAGTTTGCAAATCGTAAAGCTTGAGATGTAGGGTACCATTTTAATGGAAAGTGGACAACTTCGCACCATTCATTCAACTTTTCTACCAAAGGGCCATCTCCAAACACACATACAGTCACCCTGTATTCTTCCTTAAACAGCTTTACAAGCTTTAATAAATGCAACTCGCTACCGTAAAGGTTTGGCTGGTCAAGCACGTAAAGTATCTTTTTCATCGTTTGTTGTGAATAACAGAATTAAAAACGGAGTAGCGAAATTTAAAACTTGAAATGTTAATGCATAAAATAAAAGAAACATAAAAAATATCTTCACAAAATAGTCGTTAGACTTACGAAGTTTGAAGAATTGTCGAGTAACAAAAAACAGAAAAAGGGGAATTCCCCATTCAGCAACCAACTGCAAAACAAAATTAAATGAAGGTAAGGGTTTATCTTTTGAATATTGAATGACGGACATATATTCAGGAAGATACGAGGTTGCATAATAACCGTAATTATAAATACCAACCCCAACCAATAACGCCTTATCCAACGCTAAATCCCATATCGCTTGCGTGGAACCATATCGCTCTATGGTCGATAGATCTGCTTGCGTATCAAACGAACTCATTATACGATCAATTATATTGAACCCGTATATATTGAGGTTTCTTACTAAAAAGAAGGCGACAGAAAGAACAACAGCCACTCCAATAGTCTTTGTTAACGATAGTCCGCTTCTGAATTGATAAAGAAGCATAAAAAAAATGTAAAAAATTAATCCTGTCCGAGATAACGATAATACAACAGCTATTGCAAATAAAATGAAGATGAAGATGAACAGTCGTTTTTTAATTAATCCTCTAAAGTTACATTCAAAAAGCGCAACAAATGAAAAGAATAATTGATAGACGAAAAATGAAGCTTCGTTAGTCAAGCCAACAGGACGGTCAACGTAGTAATCGACAATCTTGAAGTCTTCGCCAAACGACGGGTTATTATGGATCAGAAAAAAACCAACGCCGAGGAACTGTATGAGCACCGCAAATGCGGGTAAAATTCCTGAATAAGCTAGATATATTAAAAATTTTTGGTTAAGAAAAGCTGAATCCCATTTGGTTAACAAGTAGTTGCGCAATACTATCAAGAGTGGAACAAACAAAATAACCTTATTTAAAGACATAAAACTCCTTAAAATTGGATTTGTATCTAGATATTCGAAAGATGGAACTAAATTTCCTATTCCGATACGTATAACTGCGATTACAACACTTAAACCAGAGAAAATCAAAAAAGCAAAAAAAACTTTGTCGGCAGCTGTAAACCGAACGCTACCCAAAAAGCTTTTTGAATACAAAAGTATAGGCAGGCTTGATAACAGTAAAGCTATTTCGAAAAACGATACAGTTATACCTGCCTTAAAAAACGATGTTACATTAAATTGAGCACACATCATCAAAACAAATAAAATTAAATAACTTCTTTTCCCGAAAACCACAGCGGGAGCAGAAATCATAATGATAATGTATACAATATAAAATAGAACGCTAATCATTTAATTACTTTAGATTTATTGCTTAGAATAAGCCCGAACTGTGTTCGATTCTCTGAAAAAGATCGTTCTGTCTTTGCTTCCAAAATTTTTAACGCGCCTTTAATAGATTTTGATCTTATGACTTGAACATTCACGAATGTATTCAGTCGCAAAATAATAGAATTGACTTTAACAAATTGCTTGACGCTATTCTTTCTCCCGCCTGCTTTATGAAGTTTTGTGTTACTAAGGAACGTCTTCAAATCAAACGATGGATCATTTTGCTTCAAAAACTCTATCAAACGGGTTTGGTAGGATAAGGTATCGAGATATAAAGCGTAATACACTTTATTAAAGTCCATATATTTAATGTACTCTTCTTTTTTGAGTCTCTTTAAGGATTGCATAGCGCCTTCCGGCCATATGGTGTTTGGAGCCCAATAAAGAGGTATTTCTTTAGACCAGCTTTCCAATGCTTCTGAGGGAATAGATTTTTCTTTTTCAACTTGACCATGTGCCTCTCCAAGCCCCCCCCTCCCTGCCATACTATTTCTAGATGCTCCTGCCACGATTAGGGGATAATCAAGATAATAATGATTTTTGACAACGAAAGATAGACCTACAGAACTCGTCATGTCTGGAACGGGACCAGGAAAATAACTGCCAGTTATTGCTTTTACTTGCTCCAAAGCACTTTTAGCAACAACACCGTGGTACACGCGTGGAATCTTACTCATTACTAGCGCCCCTTGTTGGAGGATATTTATTAACTCTGCTATTGGATCTAATTTCTGAATACTTCCGCTACGATTTGTGTAGGATAATGTTCCAGCTAGTGACTGCTGCGCCCCACGATCTTTAAGTCGATAATCTGGCCAAAAATAATTTGCGTGTTTGCAAGTCAACGAATCAACCTCATTATCTTTCATCCATTTTACTACTTCCAAAGTTTGTCTTATCAACCCGTCATCATCACCTAAAAAACAGGTGTACTCACCCTTTGCATTTCCGATAGCAAACTCGCAGTTTTCGATAGCAGACAAGGGATCTTTAACATGGAAATAGCAAAGCCTATCATCTTTTCTTTCCAACAATACTTCAAATTCTGCATCCATTATCATATCAGAATTATCTTGAACAACTACCTCAAATTCGCGCGATGGCCAATCTAAAAGGTGCTCCACAAGATTAACTAATGTTCGATATCTATTTTTTGTGGGGATGACTATACTTAATAATGGTTTCATAAGTTAGAATTTAAAAATCGATTTTACATCAAGTAATCTATATCCATTTAACAAATTACTCATAATGATGTTCAGCACTAGTGCCAATAAAATAGCAACCGCCGAACTGATGGCTACGTGAAAAGAGAAATAGTTTAATATGGCCACCACAGCTGTTACTATGGTAATCGAAATAGCGGCTGGCAAAGCTATAGTTCTGAAAAGCTCTCTAGGAAAAGATTTCTTCAAATACTTCCGGCCCACGACGATATTTAGAAAAAGAAAGGCGCCCAAATTAATTATCATCCAAGGTAATGGAATCCCTTGAACCCCATACTTCGTCACACAAATATATAATAATGGTATGCCAATTAAAATTTGACAACATCCTTGGTAGATAGTGTATTTCGTTTCACCGTTAGCTAGTAAAAAATAATACGGTATGATTTGTAAAGAAAGAAATGCACCACCAATCGCAAGAAACTTTACAAGATAAGTCAGCAATGGTAATTCGGCGTTGTCTAAATTACTGCCGACCCATATTCGTAAAATTTCGTCTGCATTTAAAAATATCACGGTGACCAAAGGTATAATAATTATATTAAATAGGAAACTCACGCTACTGAATGTAGTATTTAATGCTTCGTTGCTATTTTCAGAATAAAGCCTGCTAAAGATAGGAAAAAAAGAAAGCGCAATAGGAGTTCCAACTAAGACCGGCAGTTGCGCCAAATTTGATGCGATGGAATATATCCCAAAATCTTTTAGCGAAAAATAACTAGATATTACTAATTTGTCCGTGTAAATGTTTATAGCGGAGATTATTGCTATGAAAATCATTCCAAAAATATATTTCTGTACAGGATTGGGGAGCTTTGAAAATTGCCTGACATATTTATCTTTCTGTAGCGCCAGCTTCTTGACTAAACTGTATCTCAATACGATCACAAGGATTATATTCACTGTTATTTGGCAGTAGAAGAATATTTCTAAGTTGGCACCTACGAGAATAAATAGTAATAAAACACCAAATGTTTTAGCGATTCCCCAACTCAATTGTATGGAGTTTGCTAAAACTTGTTTATTCAACCCCATTAATCCACTGTAGTATATCGTCGAAAATAGTTGCAAACAAACTCCAATTGCGATTAATCTCACAATAAACGAATTATCCCTTCCCTCAGTATACAACCATATTTTCGCTATCTGTGGAGCCAAAACGATTAGAAGAATACAGACTCCTAAACACATCATAAAGAAGTAACGTTCTATAATGTCCAAAATATTAAACTTGTAATAATTGGTATCATTAGATGCAAACTCTCTTGTCACAGAGGATGACATTCCCGCATCCACAATACTAACTATTCCTAATATCACGCTGTAAAAGCTGATTACGCCATAGGCCTCCACACCTAAGTAATCTATATATACAGGTATGAACAAATAAATAGAGATAAATCCCCAAAATTTATTCATATAATTTGAAGCAAGATTAACGATGGTATTCTTCACGCCCCGTAGTCCTAATTATTTTTATACATTGCTGCGTGACTATTCATAAAATGCTTTTGTTCCTCTAACATCATGTTGTAAGTCGGCACTTTGTAATCTAGCTTTTCGTTCGTATTTAAAAACGATTTGTTGCAGATATAGTCCTTTTCATCTGCAATGACTATCCCTTTATTAAAAACCTTATTAAACAATGTAAGTAAATCGAACTTTGAAATTGGGGAGTTATTTGTCAAATGGATTAACCCCACATTATCAGAACAAAGCACCCAGTCAATAAATTTGGCAAGCTCCAGGGTTGTCACTCCCGACCAATAGTTACTCCTAAAACCGTTAACACGTCCTTCCTGATTCATAAACCAATGAAATAAACCTTCACCATCTTGTTTTATCTCCGGACCTATTATGGATGTACGAATCGTCAGATTCTCGTGATCTATTATTTCCCCTAAGGACTTAGAAGCTCCATAAATATCCGTCGCGTCCTTGAAGGAGGTCTCCACATATCCTCCAGTTTTACCCGAAAAAACACAATCTGTTGATATGTGGATTAATTTCGCGCCGTTATCATTAGCAATTTTCTTCAAAAGGTGAGGGAAGTAGGCATTGCCATATATGGTTTGATCTGGATGACTTTTTGAAGTTTTAATTAACATACCAACACAGTTAATTACCACGTCAGGCCTGACCTGTTGTATTACCTCTCTAACTTCTTCGGCTATAAAAATATTCATTTTTATGGATACACCATCCAGACTATTGCTGTTCGTAGTGCCTACAACATCATATTTCCCAGTTTCGGACAAATGTGTGTAAACAACATGACCGGCCATTCCAGCCGCACCTAAAACTAAAATCTTTTTCATTGTTTATGATGTGAGGCCAATTCTTCTTTTACATAATCTAAAGTCAGCAATAACTCTTTTAACTCTTCAACGTTTAGACGATGTGTGTTGTCAGAGTTATACTCTCCTTCTAGTTTGACATTTGCATCTTGTTGCACATATTTCGTGTAATTCAGATCCCGATAGTCAGCTGGAACTCGATAAAAATCAACTAAATCTTCGGCTTTACTCATTTCTTCCGTAGAACATAATGTTTCGTACATTTTCTCTCCGTGCCGCGCCCCTATTATTTTAATCTCGTTATTCGCTCCAAAAAGCTCTTTCAGCGCTTGTGCAAGGGTTTCTACTGTCGAAGCAGGAGATTTTTGAACGAAAATATCTCCTGGTTGGCCATTAGTAAATGCGAACATAACCAAATTAACAGAATCATCTAGAGACATCATGAACCGAGTCATATTAGGATCAGTGATAGTTAAGGGTTTACCTTCCTTGATTTGCTTTATAAATAAAGGGATAATTGATCCTCGGGAACACATCACATTTCCATATCGGGTGGCGGTGTAAATTGCCTCCATTTTTGTTACGCGGGGATCACGCGCCTTCGATATAGCTAACTTTTCCATTACCGCTTTAGACATCCCCATCGTGTTTATGGGATAAACGGCCTTATCAGTACTTAGAACAACAACCCGAGACACATTATTTAGTGCAGCAGCCTCCAATACATTTTCTGCGCCAAGAATATTGGTTTGCACGGCTTGCATTGGATAAAACTCACAGGACGGGACTTGCTTTAGTGCCGCTGCATGAAAAACGAAGTCGACTCCAACCATTGCGTGATTAATATCACTAAAATTTCGCACATCACCGATGACAAAATTTAGTTTATCGTTTTTATACTCTATACGCATATCCTCCTGCTTTTTTTCATCGCGAGAGAACACCCGTATTTCTTTTAAATCCGAATTCAGAAACCCTTTTAACATTGCATTACCGAAAGAACCTGTGCCTCCCGTAATTAACAACACTTTATCTTTAAACATCTTATTTTATTTAATTAAATCTAGTAAATATCGGCCGTAGCCACTTTTAACCAATGGCTCTGCAATAGCAAATAATTGATCGCTATCTATCCAGCCCATACGATAGGCCACCTCTTCAATCGCGCCAATCTTCATGCCTTGGCGTTCCTCAATCACCTGTACAAACTGACCTGCTTGCATCAAGGATTGAATAGTACCTGTATCTAACCAAGCTGTACCCCGGTCAAAAACGCCAACCTTTAGCTTTCCTCTTTTGAGATATTCTTTATTGATATCGGTAATTTCCAATTCACCACGGTGTGATGGTTGAATATTCTTGGCAATTTCGACAACTTCGTTGTCGTAGAAATATAGGCCCGGAACGGCATAATTTGACTTCGGTTCTTTTGGCTTTTCTTCTATGGACACGACGTTTCTATCCTTGTCAAATTCCACTACGCCATAACGCTCCGGATCGTGAACCTGATAGGCAAATACAACTCCGCCATCAGGATCAGCACAAGATTGCAATAACTTGGACATACCAGAGCCGTAAAAAATATTATCGCCCAGGATTAGCGCAACCTTATCGTCGCCGATAAACTCTTCTCCAAGAATGAATGCCTGAGCAAGTCCATCTGGTGAAGGTTGAACCTTATACGAAAACTTGCAACCAATCTGCGAACCGTCACCCAACAATTTCTCAAAGTTTGGCAAATCCTGCGGTGTCGAAATAATTAAAATCTCATTAATTCCTGCCAACATCAAGGTTGATAACGGATAATAGATCATAGGTTTATCGTACACAGGCATAAGCTGCTTGGACACCGCTAAGGTCAGTGGGTGCAAACGGGTGCCGGATCCGCCGGCTAATATAATTCCTTTCATTGTTCTATTTTTCTATGAAGTGATACCATAGGGAGTCTCTCTAAGATAGCTTAGTTGTATATAATTTTGGAAATTACAGCTTGTACATCATCTTTTGTAAGCTATCCTTCCAATTCGGTACATCAACGGAAAACGTTGTCTTTATCTTGCTCTTATCGAGCAAGGAATATTTTGGACGTCTGGCGGGTGTCGGGTATTGCTCCGTAGAGATGGCATTGATTTTACAATGCAATCCTTTTATGTCGCGAATAGCGATAGCAAAGTCATACCAAGAGATCTGCCCCTCGTTACTATAATTGTAAATGCCATTTTCCCATTTATCAGATTCTAAAATGCTCAAGATTGCCTGCGCTAGATCATGGGCGTAGGTCGGCGAGCCAATTTGATCGGCGATTACCGAGATCTCATCGCGTTCACCCATTAAGCGGATCATGGTCTTTACAAAGTTGGCTCCATAGGTAGAGTAAACCCAAGAGGTACGAATAATAATATAATGGGGTGCCCATTTTTGAATAGCCAATTCGCCCTGTAATTTTGTTTCGCCATAGGTATTGATAGGCGCTACAGCAGCATCCTCGTTTAAAGGATTTGCAGAGTTTCCATCAAAAACATAATCTGTCGATATGGCAATGAGTTTTACATCATGCAAACGACAGTATTGGGCAATCTCTTCGGAAGCTAAATGATTGACCTGATCGGCCAGAATAGGTTCTGATTCTGCTCTATCAACCGCTGTGTAAGCGGCGGAATGGATGATTAGATCAGGCTGATACATGCCCAAGATGTCTTGGATAAGGTTTGTTTGCTCCAACGGCAATTGTTTCCTATCCAAAAAAAAGAGCTCATAGCCCGTGCGATCTTTAAATACATCGCTCAGTTCGGAACCTAATTGACCATTAGCACCTGTAATAAGTATTTTCATAGGATTTGGAAACTACTTTTTAAAAACGGTATCGAAACTTGGCAACACCTGATCTTTGTCAGAAATGATGAGTTCATTTGCATCGATTCCCCAATCGATACCCAAAGCTGGATCGTCAAACTTGACGCCGCATTCCGATTCCTTATTGTAAAAATTATCGCATTTGTAAAAGAAGCTAGCCGTTTCGCTTAACACGACAAACCCATGTAAAAAGCCGCGAGGGACAAAGAACTGCAGGTTGTTGTCGGCAGAAAGTTCGACTGCCACATGCTGGCCGAACGTTTCCGAATCTGGTCGTGCGTCTACTGCAACATCAATAACTTTCCCTTCCAATACTCGAACGAGCTTTGCCTGCGCATGTTCTCCGGCTTGCGCATGCAGACCGCGAAGAACACCTCTTGTAGAATACGATTGGTTATCCTGAACAAAATGAGTTTCCGTACCTGTAAGTTTATTAAATGTTTGCTCATTAAAGCTCTCAAAAAAATACCCACGGCTATCACCAAACTTTGTTGGCTCCAAAATAAAACAGCCTTTTAGTTTTGTTTCTGTCGCTTTCATCAACCCTCGTATTGTGTATCGTAATAATTCTTGTACTCTCCGGACGTGACATTGTTAAGCCACTCTTCATTTTCTAAGAACCAATCGATGGTGATGGACAAGCCCTGCTCAAAAGTTACAGATGGTTTATAACCTAGCTCTTCGTTTATTTTTGTTGCGTCGATAGCATAGCGCAAGTCATGACCTGGACGATCTTTGACGAAGGTGATCAGTGTAGCGGAAGTACCAGCGGCACGACCCAACTTCTCATCCATTTGCTTGCAAAGCTCTTTTACCAAATCGATATTCTGCCACTCATTGAAACCACCGACATTGTAAGAATCTCCATTTTTACCTTGGTGATACACCATATCAATCGCTTTCGCATGATCGATAACGAACAACCAATCTCTTGTATATTTACCGTCTCCATAGATAGGGAGTGGCTTTTCATTAAGAATATTATGAATACATAATGGAATCAATTTTTCTGGGAAATGATTCGGACCGTAATTATTGGAACAGTTTGTCAAAACAATAGGTAGGCCATACGTATCATGATAAGCGCGCACGAAATGATCCGAAGAAGCTTTTGATGCAGAGTACGGGGAATGCGGATCATACTTCGTGTCTTCGGTGAACAGGCCGGTATCGCCCAAAGCGCCAAACACCTCATCTGTAGAAACATGGTGGAAGCGCTTTCCTTCGTAGTTATCCTTCCATATTTCTTTAGCAGCATTTAATAAGTTTACGGTACCAATAACATTGGTCATGACGAAAGCCGTAGGATTGGTAATGGAGCGATCGACGTGCGACTCTGCCGCAAGGTGGATAACACCATCTGGTTGATGTTCTTGAAAGATCTGAAGGATTAAAGAAGCATCTGTAATATCCGCTTTTACGAAGCTGTAATTAGGTTTCTCTTCAATATCTTTTAAATTTTCGAGATTCCCGGCGTAGGTGAGCGCATCGAGATTAATGATATGATAGTCTGGGTATTTGTTTACAAACTCACGCACGACATGGGATCCGATGAATCCGGCCCCACCGGTTATTAAAATGGTTTTATTCATTTTACTGATTTTTATTATCTCTTTTTATCTGATTTATTGATAGCAGGACTGCCCTTTAGTTCGCTACCTGAAATGATTTCTCGTAGTCTGGAGCTTGAAAAACGATGGTCTCTGCTATTGAAATACAATTGAATATTTGTATCCTCACAATAGGACCGTCCTGTAAAATTCTTGTCTTTATATTCGTCGCCCAAAATACGAACATCGATTTTGAATGCTTGCAAGATATCTTCCAAATCCTGTTCTGTAGCGTAAGGAACGATTTCATCTACATATTGACATCCGCGCAGCTGAATATAACGCTCTACAAGGCTCTGTGTAGGTTTATTTTTAGATTGATGATCTACACTCGGATCTATTTGTAATCCACAAATTAAATAATCGCATTGCCTTTTTGCTTCAGCCAGCATTTGAACATGACCAGCATGGAGTAAATCAAAAGTCGAAAAGGTAATCCCTACAACTCTACCCGACTTGTTCATCATATCACCCAATGTACCTGATTGATTCTCTCCTCCCATCCCAATTATTTTTAACTATGACTTCTTCTTCTTTTAAAACATTTAATACGAAAGAATACCGAGATCTGCTAACATAAGTATGGACGACAATGAAAGAAAGGTTGATCGTAACGTATCGGACATGCCCCGTACGATCAAAATTCGTTCCAAAATATGCACTTCACCTGCCTAAACAAAAAGGTAACATTAAAAACCTCGTCATGTAATAAAGCCCTAAGTTTTTTCTAAATCAATTTCATCTCCAATGTTTACTCCTGACAGGAATGACAACTATCTGCAAAGCAAGTTAGTTTATCCTGAGCTACATACAAACATGGAGCATCTACTACACGCTTTATAAACAACCTTTTCCGCTCACATAGACGCAAATTGGCATTACAATCTTACCAAAAGTACTTGTTTTGAATGTTAATAGCAACTCTATAATGTTGATGTGCCAAGCAAAGCAGCTGCAAGAAAGAATAAAATTAGCGAAAACTATAAGCGCGCATCTGTTATTGATCGCGGCAGCACCGCCTTGGTATCAAATAGCACGCCGGGTTCCTTTTTTAAATTACTAAACGATAGGTTGGAAAATTCTTGATGGGCAACCGCTAAAATTATGGCGTCGTATGCGCCGCTTTGACTGCCGTTATCTACATTTGACCTTCCATATGGAGTAGGGAACGATTCATCGAGGTTTTGATCGCCGCCGAGACTATTTAGCGAACGAGACCGCACGGCAGATGCAACAATAGCATGTGCACTATCCAGCGTTTGTGCAGGAAGCGCCGGCAATAAAGAAATGCCATACTCTTTTTTTACAGACTCTGCACTTGCCCAAGGGTCGAACACATCAACGGAAAGGCCGAACTCCTTTAGCTCCCGATAAACATCGACAACTTTGCTATTACGTATGTCCGGGCAATTCTCCTTGAACGTAATTCCGAGGATAAGTGCTCGGGCACCCTTAATTGTTACCCCTTTTTTGATCAACAGCTTAACGGTCTTTCCGGCGATAAAAGCGGCCATGCGATCATTGATACGGCGCCCCGATAAAATAACCTCGGGATGATAACCCAGTTGAGATGATTTATGTGCGAGATAGTAGGGATCCACGGAAATACAGTGCCCACCTACAAGGCCTGGCTTAAATTTTAGAAAGTTATACTTCGTGGACGCCGCGTCAAGCACTTCTTGTGTATCAATGCCTACGCGGTCAAATATCAGCGCCAATTCATTAACAAATGATATGTTCACATCACGTTGCGCATTTTCTATAGCCTTGGATGCCTCCGCAACTTTAATGGATGATGCTTGATGTGTGCCGGCAGTAATAATCCGCTTATAGAGATCGTCCACCTCTGCTGCTGCTGCTGGATTAGAACCCGAAGTTACTTTGATGGTATTGGTTAACGTATGGACTTTATCGCCCGGATTTATACGTTCTGGCGAATATCCAACGGCGAAGTCCACGTTGCAAGTTAATCCTGAAACTGATTCCAAAACGGGGATACAATCCTCCTCTGTGCAGCCGGGATAGACGGTGGATTCGTAAATCACCAAATCCCCCTTCTTCAATACCTGGCCTACATCCGCTGATGCACGCTTTAGAAATTGAAGATCGGGTGTATTAAAAGCATCAATTGGCGTAGGCACCGTGATGATATAGATTTGCGCAGCAGCGATATCGCTCAATGTGGATGAAGCACGGTACCCGGGAGATATACTTCCCGGCTCGCGGTAGGATAGCGAAAGCTGGGCCGCATTAACCTCTTTCGTCCAATCTTCCCCATTCTGTAAAGCCTCAACACGCTTTTGATCGATATCAAAACCAATCACCGGAAAATATTGTGAAAATGCGAGTGCCAATGGCAAACCTACGTATCCCTGTCCTATTACTGCAATGGTCTTTATCATACTTAATCTGCTATACGGCGAAACGGTGATCTTTTTTGCGACAAATATCAAGCCACATCCTTGAGAAACTTATACCGCCAATTCTAACGCCAAGATATCAGATTTTTGTATAAAAAGTGATTCGTTTTTAATTTCGCAAGGCTTTAGCAATTCTTCTACGTCGTACTTTTGCAGCACCTGTTTAATGGCAGCAAGGTGCTTACCATGATGCATATCAGTACCTAAAAAGTCGTACATACCCGATTTAATCAACATCAGTGCCTGATTTTTAACCCCTTGCCCATAATATCTGGAGATCGACAATAAATTGAGCTGAAGTAGACAGCCTGCATTTTTGATATCTTTAAATATCTGAAAGTTATGGTGGTAATAGTTATACCGCTCTGGGTGAGCTAGCACCGGCTGGTAGCCATTGTTTTGAATTGCTTTGATCGTATGAAAAAGTGATTTTGACTCAGAAAGATAAGACATTTCAATTAGCATATGTCCATTTGGCAACAAGCATAGTTCCCGACTTCTGATTTTTGCATCCAACTCTTCATCAATCATATATTCCGCGGCAAACTCCAATTGAAATTTAAGCCCTTGGCGAACAAGCTCTTGTTTCAGCGCTTCGTAAGCGGTGCTTATGGTGCTTGGTGTATTTGGATGCACACCACTCATCACATGGGGTGTACAAACACAACCTTGTATACCTATATCTTTTAGCCCTTTGATCAGCTTCACGGAATCTTGTATACTTTGACTACCATCATCAATCTGCGGCAGTATATGGTTGTGGATGTCCCATTTCAACCAATCCAAAACATGCATTTTTGCCGTATCCTCTCTTTTAGCAAATAATCTCTCCCAAAAATTCATAATCTACGTGATATTCAAACCTTTTTGAAAGACAAAAGTACAACGTTTCCTCAAAAGATCAAAAGTTTTTTTTGAAAAAAATTAAGGTATTACGCAAACGTTTTCAAAACCCAAGGTTATAAAAAAATCAGCTCGCCTTAGACTCCTCCTCAGGGAAATGCGTTTGAACCAAATCTGCTGTTACGCTTTCTTGAAGTAGGTAGAGTTGTGCACTCGCTTTTGCATCGGATAGTGGGTCGTGATGATTAAGCTCAATGCCCATAATACGGCAACAGATACTAAGCTTGGTTTTCTTAAAACCCTTAGCCCGGTAGATAATGCTGGTGCAATCCCAGTTAGGAGACAATTGCAACTTTTTGTAATCTAAACCGTAATGCGCCATGGTTTTCATCAGGACTTCCCGATCAAACTTTTCATTATGCGCGACCATGAAAGCTCCTTGCAAATAGCCTTCTATAGTAGGGTAAAGCTCTTGAAAGGTGGGGGCTGTCACGGTATCTTTTGCTTTTATACCATGTACACGTGTGGTTTGCCACATGTATTTGTTATCGGGGGGACGAACCAAGCTGTGAAATTGCTCAACGATCTCGCCGTCTACCACCTTTACGATACCCACTGCACACACACTATTATAGGCGGCGGTCGCCAATTCAAAATCTATCGCTGTAAAGGTCATTCCGTGATATTTCTACAAATATAGTGAAATTTATGGGGATGTCACGTTTACTACGGCCACCGATATGGCGTTGGGCGAACGCTGTAACGTGAAATGTAGCAATGCACATCTTTAATCATCCTTAAAATTACTTCAATATCCATACTTCTCTTTCCATTTCTTTTGAAGCGATTCTCGCAACTTGCTCTCCGCGACATTTGCTCCAGGATCATAAAGTAAGGTGCCGCTTAGCTTATCCGGTAGAAACTCCTGCTGCACAAAATTGCCGGGGAAAGCGTGTGCATATTTGTACTGCGTACCATAATCAAGCTCTTTCATCAGTTTTGTAGGGGCATTGCGCAAATGTAACGGCACCGGCAAATCGCCAGTTTGGCGAACTAACGCTTGGGCCTTATTGATCGCTTCATAGGATGCATTGCTTTTTGCAGACGACGCGAGGTAGGTCACCGTTTGCGAGAGTATGATCCGTGATTCTGGCCAGCCGATTACATTTACTGCTTGGAAACAGTTGTTGGCCAACAGCAAAGCGTTCGGGTTTGCATTTCCTATATCTTCGGAAGCTAAAATAAGTAGACGACGCGCAATAAAGGAAGGATCTTCACCCCCTTCAATCATCCGCGCCAGCCAATACACCGCAGCATTAGGGTCACTACCTCGGATCGACTTAATAAAAGCAGATATAATATCATAGTGCTGCTCGCCTGTTTTGTCATAAAGCGCCATATTCTGCTGCACCTGCTTTAATACAAAAGCATTGGTGACAGATTGCTGCTGCGCAAAGGCCGCATGTACCACCAGTTCGAAGACGTTGAGTAGCTTTCTCGCGTCACCACCTGATAAGCGAAATAACGCTTCATACTCTTCAATGTGTACAGGATGATCCTTTAAATAGTCGTCGCGTTCTATGGCCTGATCCAATATCATGCGTAGATCTTGTTCGGATAAATGCTCCAATACGTATACCTGACAGCGCGATAAAAGCGCGGATATTACCTCAAACGAAGGATTCTCCGTTGTGGCGCCGATAAGCGTTACTAAACCGCGCTCCACGGCGCCAAGCAATGAGTCTTGCTGTGATTTAGAAAAACGGTGGATCTCATCAATAAACAGGATCGGTTGCTCTTGATTGAAATTACGGAGCTTCTCCGCTTTATCAATAACCTCTCGGATATCTTTAACCCCCGATTGTATGGCGCTGAGGGAGAAAAACGGTCGCTTTAGTTCGCCTGCGATTAAAAATGCGAGACTGGTCTTACCCACGCCGGGCGGCCCCCAAAAGATCATGGAAGGAATATTCTGCTGCGCTATTGCATTACGAAGCACTGCACCCTCGCCTATAATATGCTGTTGCCCAATATAATCGGCGATACTTTTCGGGCGCATGCGTTCTGCTAATGGTATTGCTGTTGCCATACACAAAGATAGGGAAATATGTAGCTCTTTATCATGCTACGGATCTACATAAAAAACCTTATTTTTAACGAAAATAAAAAGAGAGAAAAATGAAAAAAAGATTTTTAGCATTGCTTACCGCTGGAATCATCTTCGTAAGCTTATCAGAAACGCAGGCGCAAGTAAAGCTTCCCCAGTCGAGCAGCACAACAAAGATTGAGCAAGCCATCGGTATAAAAAAGGTGACGTTGGTATACCAGCGCCCCAATCTAAATGATCGCGTAATTTTTGGAGGCTTAGAACCTTATGACAAGGTGTGGAGAACGGGGGCAAACAATATTCCAAGTATCACATTTGAAGAGGAAGTGACCATCGCGGGCAATAAAGTTCCAGCTGGTACATATGGGATCTTCAGCATCCCGAAAAAAACGGGTGACTGGACTATAATTTTAAGCAAGAACGCTAACCAGTGGGGTGCTTACCAATACAAACAAGAAGAGGATTTGGTTCGCTTTCCGGCAAAGGCCAAAAAATTAAACGATAAAGTGGAGACCTTCACGATGGCTTTTGAAAATGTGAAACCAAACGGAGCGGATCTTTCCCTTGCGTGGGAAAACAGCAAAATTTCTTTCCATATTGCCGTCGATCAATCGAAAGAGATTATGGCGTCTATTGATGAAGCTATGAAGGGCGAAAAAAAGCCGTACTTCCAAGCTGCGCAATACTACTATAATAACAACTTGGATATAAATAAAGCGCTAGCTTGGGCCAACGAGGCCGACAAAGACAATACGAAAGCGCCGCACATCAAATACTGGAAAGCCAAAATTCAACTGAAGGCGGGAGATAAAGCTGGAGCAATCAAAACCGCAACAGAAGGTGTGGCTATGGCGAAATCAGCTAACAATGAAGAATATGTGAAATTGAATACGCAGGTAATAACAGCTGCCAAATAATAAATGTAGCGCGTGCGATTTGCGTTATTGCGCGCGCTATTTCTTCAAAGCCTCTAGCAGGATAGTTACGGGGTGTACCCCTTTTATATTAACGCCTTCCCAAACCTGCTGTCGGCAGGATGTACCCGGCGCTGCCAATACAGTATCTGTCGGCTTTTTTCGCAGATAAGGAAACAGCACCAACTCGCCTATCTGCTGCGAGAGGCTATAATGCTCTTTTTCAAACCCAAATGATCCAGCCATACCACAGCATCCCGAGGGGATGACATCTACCATGTAATTTTGGGGCAACCTCAGTACGTCCGCAATTTTATCTTGCAGGCCCCATGCCTTTTGCTGGCAATGCGTATGCAATGCAATTTGCTTCCTATCAGAAACGAAATGCTCTGCTGTTAAATTTCCTTCTGACATCTCTTGATGCAAAAACTCTTCTATAGTCAATGCCCGCCCAGCAATCTTTTTGGCTTCCGAAACTAATTCCTCATCAACCAAATCAATGTATTCGTCTCGAAAAATAAGAATAGCGGATGGCTCGACACCCACTAAGTAATGCTTCTCATCCAACAACGGAGCAAAATGTGTTACCTGCTGATTAGCTAAAGCTTTGGCCTCTCGCAAAAAGCCTTTGGAGATAAGCGCTCGACCACTGGTCGGATGTGCCTTAGCATGCACCGCATAACCCAATTTTTCTAACAATAGTATGGCCTGCTGCCCAATCTCGACATCATGGTAATTTGTAAACTCATCAAAGAAAAAATACAGCTGCTTTTTCATCGTTACAGCTCCCGTCCTCTGACGTTTGGAAAACCAATTGTACAGTGTTTGTTGGGTAACCGCTGGCAAGGCACGGGCTGACGCAAAGCCCAACAAACGCTTAATCGCGGAACCTAGCACGGGATGGCCGACAGACCAATTATAGAGTCGCGAAACCGGCTGTACAAGCCTGGTCATCCGATCCACATGCCCTATCAACCAGCTGCGCAGGGGCACGCCATTCGCATCATAGTATGCCTGCTGGAAATCGGCTTTCAATTTAGCCATATCTACATTTGAAGGGCATTCCGATTTACAGCCCTTGCAACTCAGGCATAAATCCATCACCTCTTTGATCTCGCGATGGTCGAACGGATTGTCTTTTGTGGAGGTAGAAAGCATCTCCCGCAATATATTCGCACGCGCACGGGTGGTATCTTGTTCATTGCGCGTAGCCATATAGGAAGGGCACATGGTGCCACCAGATAGATGCGTTTTCCGGCAATCACCAGACCCGTTGCATTGCTCGATGTGCTGCAAGATATGCTGCCCTTGGTATCGAAACACAGATGGTATGTCCGCTCGAAAGGGTTGCACGTTATCGTACCTTAGGAAGGTATCCATGGCAGGTGTGTCGACAATTTTACCAGGATTGAATATCCTGTCCGGATCCCAAAGCTGTTTGATTTGTTGCAGCAAACCATAGTTATGCTCGCCGAGCATGTGTGCTATAAACTCGCCTCGAAGGCGACCATCGCCGTGCTCGCCGCTCAATGATCCGCCATATTTTTTCACCAGCTTAGCAATCTCCGTGGCGACAAGCCTGAATTGTGTTCTGCCCGCTTCATTTTTTAAATTTAAGATGGGGCGTAAATGCAGTTCTCCGGTGGCGGCGTGGGCATAATGCACGGAATAAAGTCCGTAGCGAGCCAATATTTCGTTAAATTCGGCAATATACGCAGGTAGGTCTTCAACGGATACGGCGGTATCTTCCACCACAGCTACCGGCTTAAAGTCTCCCGGCGTATTGCTTAACAATCCCAGCCCGGCCTTCCGTAGATCCCAAACGCGCTTTTTATCTGCACCAGCGACAATGGGGAAATAGTAACCTAGGCCTTCATCACGCATATCTTGCTCTACCTCCCCGATTTTGGTATAAATATCGTCTAAAGTCTTCCCGGTGTATTCCACAACGAGGATCGCCCCGGGATCGTCTTGTACAAAAAATCGGTTTTCACTCTGCGCGATATTGTTTTTTGTACATTCGAGAATATAGTTATCCATCAACTCGCTAACTAATGGCTGATGTTTCAACGCAATCAGATTGGCGAGTAATGCATCTTCCACAGTGGCAAAATGTGCACACAGCAACGCGCTCTGCTGTCGTGGGGCTTCAACGACTTGCAGTTTTATGGAGGTAATAAAGGCCAAAGTTCCCTCGGATCCACAAATCAGTTTGCAAAAATTGAAAAGATCTGCGCCGGCGGTGAAAGGATCTGAGTCCAGCAAAAGATCGATCGCATAGCCGGTATTTCGCCGCTGGATCTCTTTTTTAGGAAAATCACGGCGAATACTTTCCTGATTATTATAATCACTCAATAGCGTGCGTATGTGGCGATACAGCTGTCCTTCCAAATTTTGAAGGTCACATTTTGCGCAAAACTCTTCAAATGTGAGAGGCCGGAAGGTAACGGAAGACCCATCGCTTAGTAGCGCATCTACTTCCATGGTATGTTCGCGCGTGCTTTTATAAATTAAGGAGTTCGATCCACAGGAATTGTTGCCGACCATTCCGCCGATCATGGCCCGATTAGCCGTCGACGTTTCCGGACCAAAATAAAGCCCATAGGGTTTTAAAAACAGGTTTAGCTCATCGCGGATCACGCCCGGTTGAACACGCACCCACCGCTCTTCGACATTGATTGCGGTTATTTCAGTAAAATGTTTAGACACATCAACGATGATTCCTGCACCGACGACCTGGCCAGCCAGCGAGGTGCCCGCCGTGCGCGGAATGAGCGATGTATGGTGTCCGCGTGCAAATGCGATCAACGCCTTGATGTCGTTCACATCTTTGGGAAAAGCTACGGCAAGCGGATATTCCCGATAGGCCGAAGCATCGGTTGCGTACAGTGCACGCATCTTTTTATCGTAATAGAGCTCACCCGCAAGCTGTTTTTGAAGTTGCTTTAAGTGCCCGTTCATCGTATAGCCCGATCTATTTTTTGTTTATCTGTTGCGTATAGGTGCTTTCAAATATCTTATCTGCATTGTTAGCTTCGAAGCCCTCCCGACGATGCGCCGGTTGCAGTTCTTCCTTGCCTAGATGCTGGAATTTGGGAAGGGGAAGTCGCTCTGCAAACTCGACATAGCTACCTGCAATTTGCAAGATACGGTCATCAGCAAATGTAGCATCATACAGTGCCGAAACAGTACTGCTTTGGCGCAGAAGGCCATCAGCGCTGGTCTTTATTTTTCCGCCGGAGCTGTTCAATTTTATACCTATATTTTCCAGAAAGGCGTTGAATTCCTCCAAGGTGTTATACCCATCTTTCAATTCATGGATACTGATGGTGTAGTGATTAAGATAGTAGCGATTATAAATAACCCATGCCGCATATTCACTTTCCTGGAGCAGGCGCTCGTAATCATTTGCCGTAGGCAATGACCACAGCGGACGCTGTAGGAAAGCTGCCACAGCGGCCCCATCAGCTAGATCAAGCTCTAATACAGGATCCGAAGTAATGTCATCCGTATAGCGGTGTATTATTTGTTGGGCTTCTTCACTTAAAGCCTCTACCTGCAGCTCGGAAACGAAAATTCGTGGATAGTGCGCAGCAGGTGGTGCATACCAATATGCATCGAGTTTCTTTGCCTCAAAATAATAATGATCGCGTCGCTGGTAGCCATAAGCCAAAAAAATCTTCTCAAAGGATTGTATGCCTAAATGCGGCACGCCTAATGTCCGGAATGCGATATGGTCATTTACGATATCTTCCTGGGCGTTGATCACAGCTTTTTCGAGCAACGCATTCGTAATTTTAGAAACATCAGCAACATGTTTGCTGTACTGCTCGAAAAGATCGTTTAGCACGATATCCAATGGCTTTTGTTCGTCGAAATGCATAACATAGTAAATTTAGGGTTTACTATATAAAGGTAAGGAAAATATTGGTAGTGGGTAATGCGATAGATATTAGTATTTAGTACTTAGTATGTAGACAGGTATTGTGGACGCAAATTTTTATTACTTTTTAACCGAGCGTAGCGAGCTCACCGAAGATAACTTTCACTTTTGAATTTTTACTTTTTACTTCGAATTGCACA
>NZ_JJMU01000027.1 GCF_000757725.1 Sphingobacterium deserti | reverse complement strand
TTTTGGTTCCTTTTGCCCTACAAAAGGAACGCCATGTCCTGGCTAAGGACGGAAGGGATGTGGGGTGGACAATCCGTTTAAAAGACCATACTACCTTACAAAAGTATTTGCCTTGCCGCGGCATGCGGCGAAAGGGATATGGGATGGACAATCCAATTTTAAAAAGAACTACAACTCTTCGCGCAGCAACTTATCCAGTTCTTCGGGACTGAGGTTCATATTTACGTTGCCATCTTTAGCCATTGAAATTTCACCTGTTTCTTCCGACACGATGACAGCGATAGCTTCCGAAACTTCGGTGACCCCAATGGCAGCGCGGTGGCGTAGCCCAAATTGCGGAGGCAGGTCTTCGCTATCGGATATGGGGAGCACGCTGCTTGCCGTCATAATACGAAAATCGACGATGACCACGGCGCCATCATGAAGCGGACTGTTCTTAAAAAAAATGCTTTCCAGCAAGCGCTTGGATACAGGGGCATCTATATACTCGCCGCTGGATTGATAATATTCTTCATCAAAATACCGCGAGAAAACCAAAAGCGCGCCGGTGCGGGATTTTGACATGCTTCGGCATGCATCAATAATCGGTTTCAAGCGTTCACTATTATCGACTTGCGACGCCTTCTTCGTCCCCAAAAAAGACCAAAAGAACTTTTTCCGCCGCAGCGAGATATTTTTACCGATATGGATTAAAAATCGACGGATTTCCTGCTGGAAAACGACAATCAGTGCGATTGACCCGACAGATATGAAACCACCAAATATCTCCGTTAACAAACGCATTTCCATTTGCTTTACCACCAGGTATATCCCGTAAAACAAAGCAATGCCCAGCAGAATATTGACAGCAATGGTTCCTTTAATCAGGCTATAAACATAATACATAATGATAGCCACTAAAAAGATATCGATGACGTCTAGCAGGCGAAAGCCACTGAATATATTAAGGTCGAAATTTTCCATGTATACGTTGCAATTTAAAAAAAATTAGCGATTTTCCTTGCTTTTCGACGGTGTTTTGTAAGCGCTTAATTTAGTTTTATATCCCCTCAAATTTATCTATGTTTGTAGCGTAACAAGTGACGTAAACCATGACAAAGCTATCTGTAAACATCAATAAAATTGCAACGCTGCGGAATTCCCGAGGTGGAAATGTACCGAACGTACTTTCGGCAGCATTGGCCTGCGAGCGTTTCGGCGCGGAAGGCATCACCGTACATCCCAGACCTGATGAGAGGCACATTCGCTACCAAGATGTTTACGACCTGAAGGCTGAAATAAGCACGGAATTTAATATTGAAGGAAACTGTGAGGAACAGAAATTTATCGATCTCGTCTTAGCAAATAAACCGACACAAGTTACATTGGTACCGGACGCACTAAATCAAATCACTTCCAATCATGGTTGGGATACGGTGAAGCATCGGGTCTATTTGCAGGACATGGTAAAGCTATTTAAGGATCAAGGAATCCGCGTGTCCATCTTTGTTGATCCTGACGAAGATATGGTCGAGGCTGCGGCGGAAACAGGAACAGACCGCATTGAATTGTATACTGAGGCCTACGCCGCGGAATTTGGCTTTGACAGCGAGAAGGCTATTGAGCCCTACTACAAAGCGGCAAAGAAGGCACAGGAAGTTGGATTGGGATTAAATGCGGGCCACGACCTGGATCTTAATAACCTAAAATATTTTAATGAGCATATACCGGGGCTGCTCGAAGTAAGCATTGGTCATGCATTAATCGCGGATGCGCTTTACTTAGGCTTGGAAGAAACTATAAAACGTTACCTCGCAGCGCTGAAGGCGTAGTAATTTCAAAGTCAAAATTAAAAAGTCAAAAGTCAAAAGTAATAAGTCGGAAAAAGTATAGATTCAAAAAAATGGAAGTTAGGATACAAAGGTAAAACCCCAATAATCTAACTACTAAAATCTATTATCTAAGTACTAAATACTATTTATTACTTAATCCCTTTAAAGATCCTATTCCAGCGTATTTTTGTGAGGAAGGTTCCATCCACGTCATAACTCATCCACGTAAAAAGAGCTTTACCAACGATGTGATCTTCCGGAACAAAACCAAACTCCCGAGAGTCGGCAGAGTTATCCCTATTGTCGCCCATCATCCAATAGTAATTCATCTTAATCTCGTAACTGTCCGTCTTTAGGTTGTTTACATATATACCATCCGCACGATTTTCTAGGCTATTGGCTTCATAAACCCGAATAATGCGATCGTATAATGGCAGGTTTTGAGAAGTAAGCTGAACGACATCACCCTTTTTAGGAATGATAATAGGGCCGAAGTTATGGTAATCCCATTTTTCACTAGGGCTGTGAGGAAATGCAGATCCGCTGTTATCGTAGGGTAATATCTCTTTGACATTTGACCATGTGGCAATGTCAGCTATTTCCTCTCCGGTGACATACAAGAGATACGGTTCTGCAAATGGAAGACCATCGGCAGGGTCTTTTGCATAATCAATTCTCTTATCTACCAATTGTTGTAAATTCAGTCCAGAACCATCCGTATAGATTAAATAGGCTCGTTGCAGATCATTGGAATCGTAACTATCCTTCCCATTGACAAGGAGCTCACCTTTCCGCATTTCCACCTTATCGCCAGGGACGCCTACAGCCCGTTTGATATAGTTCTCCCTTTTATCGACAGGGCGACTATAGGGCGGATCTGCCTCTGTAGGGAGATTAAATACCACCACATCATTTCTCTTCAATTCTTGAAACCCCGGCAGCCTTTTGTAAGGAAGCTGAATCCATTCAGAATATGCTTTGCCGCCTGTTATGGGCATGGTGTGATGCGCAAAGGGGAAGGCGAGCGGCGTTATGGGCACCCTTGGGCCATAATTAAGCTTGCTCACAAAAAGGAAGTCGCCAATAAGGAGCCTTCGCTCCATAGAGCCGGTCGGAATCATATATGCCTCTAACAAAAAGCCGCGGATCAATGTAGCAGCAACGGTTGCAAATACAATAGCGTCTGCCCACTCCCGTAGCACGGACTTTGTATAAGGGTATTTACTTCGAAAAGCATCACTGTTTGCCACCCCCAGGTATTTCACTTCAGCATCATGTCCCCATAAGGGCAAGAAAATAAAGGGCAATAAAACGGCAACGACGGTCTCCCAAAATCGACGCTTGCCGAAGCTTCTTAAAAGATCAAGGTAAAGTGCGTAGAAAATAAAAATATTGACAATGGGAACAAGCAATAGTGCTATCCACCACGTTGGCCTGCCCGTTAGCTTAGCCATAACAAATTCCCTGTAGAATGGAACAGCAGCTTCCCAGCCCTCGCGTCCGGCTTTCTTAAATAAAAGCCACAATCCGTAAATGCTGGCTATCGTCCAAATCGCAATAATGCTATACCACATTTTGAAAAGTGAAAAGTGAAAAGTAATAATTCAAAAGTGAAAAGTAAAAATTTAAAAGTCAGAAGTTAGAAGTCAAAATCTTAACTTCAAAAGTTAGAAGTGATGATTTAAAAGTTGGGTGTTAAAACTTCTAAATCAAGATTCTGAGTACTAACTACGATCTACTACTACTTAATTCCTTTAAATATTCTGCTCCAACGGATGCTTGATAAAAAGCTTCCATCTTTATCGTAACTCATCCATGTGAACAGGGCTTTACCGACGATATGGTCTTCAGGAACAAATCCCCACGCTCTGGAATCTAACGAATTATGGCGATTGTCACCCATCATCCAGTAATAATTCTGCTTAAAAGTATAGTGGGTAGCTTTCGTTCCATTTACATAGTACCCATCGGTCTTATGTTCAAAGTTGTTGCCTTCGTAATCCCGTATCGCGCGGGCATACATCGGTGCTGATAGCGAGTCAAGTGCGACAGTCCAGCCTTTAGCCGGAATGGTGATGGGACCGAAGTTATCGAAATTCCATTTATAATGCTTTTCATGGGGGTAAGTATCGCCTATAGCTTGCGATTTGTCAAGCACAGCCATCTGTACAGCTTTCACATTTCCCCAGCTTTTGACTACCTGCGCTTCTTCCGCAGTCATGAAAACCCTAAACGTGCTTGGATCTTCCTGCGGATAATATTCTAACCGAAGGTCTTTCATTCGTTGCGGATTCAACCCTGATTCGTCTGTAGATACGATATAATCCATCTGCATTTCTGCTGGCACAAATCCGGCCTTACCGTTTACAATCAGTTGCGCATTCTCCATGGAAATGACATCACCGGGCAAGCCCACACAGCGCTTTATATAATTTTCACGTTTATCAATAGGCCTCGTAACTATCGTAAACTGATTATGCACCACGTCTTTTCCCATATAGCGTACCATATCAGCATAGGTTTGCTCTTGATGTTCAAGTACAACGGTATCACCTGCCGGGAAATTGAAAACAACAACATCGTTCCGTTCAATCTTTTGAAATCCAGGTAATCTTTTATAAGGTAGTTGGATAAGTTCGGAATATGCTTTGCCGCCAGTTACTGGCATTGTGTGGTGGGCAAATGGGAAGGCGATGGGCGTCATGGGCACCCTAGGGCCGTAATTAAGTTTGCTTACAAAAAGGAAATCACCGATCAGCAAACTGCGCTCCATGGATCCGGTGGGAATCATATAGGCTTCTAAAAGAAAGCCTCGGATTAAGGTTGCAGCTACCGTAGCAAAAATTATCGCGTCGGCCCATTCACGCGCGACCGTCTTCTTGTACGGATACTTCTTATGAAAATCTTCGGTATTGGAAGGCCCCAAATATTTGACTGAAGGGTCACGACCCCATATAGGCAGAAAAATAAACGGCAACAAAATAGCTACCGCCGTCTCCCAAAATCTACGTTTGCCGAAGCTTTTCAACAAATCTAAATATAGCCCATAAAAGATAAAGATATTGACTATGGGCACAAGCAATAGAAACACCCACCATGTTGGTCTTGCCGTAAGCTGAGCCATCACATATTCCCGGTAGAAGGGAATGATCGATTCCCAGCCTTGTTTGCCTGCTTTCTTATACAGTAACCACAATCCGTATAGCGCGGATAGCGTAAAGACTATAAAGATGATATACCACATTTTAAAAAGTTAAAAGTCAAAATTAAAAATCAAAAGTAAAAATTAAAAAGTTAAAAGTAAAAAGTAAAAAGTTAAAAGCCAAAATTAAAAAGCAAAGGTTTATTGGCTATAAAATGTCTTTATTAACTTCTGGACTTATACTAAAACTCGAACATTTCTGTTACTTGATAAAAGCCCTTCCTTCCCTGCAACCACTCCGCGGCAATTACCGCGCCCAAAGCGAAGCCCGCACGGCTATGCGCTGTATGTTTAAATTCGATCTGATCTACTTCGGAACTATACAGAACCGTATGTGTGCCGGGCACTTCTTCGATCCGATGGCTTTCAATCAATAATTCATCTGCTTTAGGAATCAGCTCCTCATTCTCTCCTACAAGATTATTGATCCATTTTGTTTTCTCTTCCACACCATCCAATATTCCTTCGGCAATAGTAATGGCCGTTCCACTAGGTGAATCCAATTTATGGATATGATGTATTTCCTCCACTTGTACGTCATATTGTTTATATGGGCTCATCGCTTTCGCTAACAACCGATTTACATGGAAGAACACATTCACACCTATGCTAAAATTAGACCCATAAAGTAACGACTGGTCGGCATCCAGGCAAACGGCTTTGATTTCTTCTATATGTTCGTACCAACCCGTTGTACCGACTACGATTGGCAGATTTGCTTCAAAACAAAGACTAATGTTATTTATGGCTGCAGCCGGTTCACTAAAATCAATCGCTACATCGGCCCCACTCAGCAAAGCTGCCGTGATGGATTCCCGATTGTCCTTATCCACAATTAGTTGGATTTCATGGCCCCTTTTCAGCGCAAATTTTTCAATCTGCTGCCCCATTTTTCCATAACCTAAAAGTATTATTTTCATCTATTTATTGTTTTGATGCGTTTCAGCTCGTTCTTTCGATATGTACAACGCAGCTTATATGTTAACTATTGTTTTCAACCTGTGAATATACATAATTCATGGCAGGATATACTGTTTAAAAAAACAGGGCAGACAACACGAAGGGTTTACTAATTAATGTTCATTGTTAGCTTGATACCCGGGGTAACGCCGTAACCGCCTAATACGCGATTACCCGCCATACCGTAGGATGGCATTAATGTCGGTCCAATTTTCATGGTCATATCCGGGCCGATGTTCCAACGATTTTTAAGCATCGAATCTACGTATGCTTCTATAGCGTTAAGTCCCCAAAAGCCTACGGTGATCAAGATCGTAAGATCTCGGTTTCTGCGCCCGTAATCTTTCTGCGTAACAAGCCCCTGCGTTTGATAAAACTGTAGATCTGGATCTCCGGCATCACCTTGGCCATTTGTCTCCACTCTATAAGCCAATTCATCCAGAAATTTCTTGTAATACCACTGCCAATAATCGAATACCAAATAACCTGTTACCAAGCCACCGTAGATAATAGGAACTTTCACCCACCACAGGCCTTTGTTGGTATATTGCCCCCATCCCGGTAGCATCAAAGAGCGCTTCCAGGCTACCCGCGACACATGTTCGATTTCCAAACGTGCCGAATCTTTCTTAATGCCTTTGTAGTAATATTTGTCTCGCTCTTTTTCCGCGCGCTCTCGCTCTTTGCGCTCCTTCCTCGTCTCTTCCTTCTTTACGGTATCTTGTGCTGAAGCAATAGAATCTGCTACCTGTAATTTTTCTTTCAGGGAGCCATTCTTCGTAGAATCTTGCTGCTGCGCATAGAGGCTAGCGGAGATACTAAATAAAAAAAGCGCTACAATAATATATCGCATTACCACTCCAATAATTCGAGAATCCGGCTTAAATCGTCTTCGCTGTCGAATGGAATTTCGATAGCGCCCTTACCTTTGCTGTTTTTCAGGTTTAAACGTACGCGTGTAGAAAACCGAGAAGCTAAATCGTCCTCAATTTTTTGGTATTGAAAATCGAGTTGCTTGCCGACCGGTGCCTTTTGCGGCTTCGTTTGTTGTTGTATATTCCGCACCAAAATTTCCGTCATACGGACAGACAATCCTTTTTCAATGATTTCCTGAAATACGAAAAGCTGCTTTTCCACCTCGCCTACGTTAATCAACGCACGGGCATGCCCCATGGAAATATCACCATCACGAATACCTGCCTGAATGGCTGGTGGCAACTTGAGCAGACGCAAGTAGTTTGTTACGGTAGAACGATTTTTACTCACACGCTCACCTAGCTGCTCTTGTTTCAGGTTACACTCCTCGATCATACGCTGAAAACTTAAGGCCACCTCGATAGCATTCAAGTTTTCCCGTTGAATATTCTCAATCAGAGCCATTTCCAGCATTTGCTGGTCATTGGCTGTACGTACGTAGGCCGGTATTTCATTTATTCCAGCAAGCTTAGAAGCGCGCAAACGGCGTTCACCGCTGATAAGCTGATATTCATTTCTATTTAATTGACGAACCGTGATCGGCTGGATCAGGCCCTGAACCTCAATCGAATCAGCAAGCTCCCGTAATGCCTGTTCATCAAAATCTGTACGCGGCTGGAAAGGATTGACAGCGATATCTTCAATCTTTATAAAATTGATACTGCCCGCAGTGGCGTTCGAGCCTTCCTTAGCGACAGCATTATTTCCTGCTGAGCTTTGAGGCATCTGCACATCTTCGCTTTGTAGCAAAGCACCTAGCCCCTTCCCTAAACCTGTTTTTCTCTGTAATGCCATACTTTATACTGTCGCTGTTTGCGTATCTTTTAAAACTAATCCATTTTTCTGTAAGATCTCCCGCGCAAGGTTTAGGTAGTTCACCGCTCCTTTACACGAAGCATCGTGCATAATAACAGAAATACCGAAGCTCGGCGCCTCACTCAACCGTGTATTACGCTGAATAATCGTATCGAAAACAAGCTCGCTAAAATGGGTACGCACCTCATCGACCACTTGGTTTGACAAGCGCAAACGAACGTCATACATCGTCAATAAAATACCTTCGATTTCTAAATTTGTATTTAAGCGGGTTTGCACTATTTTGATCGTGTTCAACAATTTTCCGAGGCCCTCAAGTGCAAAATATTCACATTGAACGGGAATGATAACGGAATTTGAAGCCGTTAATGCATTGATCGTGATAAGGCCGAGCGAGGGAGAGCAATCTACGATAATGAAATCGTAGTCATCTTTAATCACCTCGAGCATTTTTAACATTTTAAATTCTCGCTCGTGCATATTGATCATCTCTATTTCTGCGCCCACCAAGTCGATGTGTGCCGGTAGCAAATCCAAATTAGGCGTATCGGTATGCTGAATCGCATCACGCGGATCAAGATCGTTCACCAGACATTCGTAGACACTGGCTTTTATTCCACGCGGATCGAAACCTATCCCTGAGGTCGAATTTGCTTGCGGATCAGCATCCACCAACAACGTCTTATGTTCGAGAACAGCTAAACTTGCCGCCAAATTAATCGAAGTTGTTGTTTTTCCTACGCCACCTTTTTGATTAGCAATTGCTATTATTTTTCCCATGAGAATGAAATCCTTTCTAAAACCTAAATGCCGATGATAGAGATGTTGCCTAAAAGTACCGCAAATTTACAATCCCTTTGTGAAGGAAATGCTTAAATGATGTTAAAATTAGTATTTTTGGCAAAAGCTCTTAACCAGCGGCTAAGGGTGCTAAGATACGAAAAATAGCATTATGACCGGATAAAGATTTCGGCGCTTTTTGTCACAGAACCATTTGCATGAATTTAATCATATCAGGAACAAACAGAGAGCGTAGCAACTCGTTAAAAATCGCACAGTACTACCAGCAAGAATTATTGCGCAAGGGAGAATCATGGGATATCTTATCGTTAACAGACTTGCCTCCCGAAATCAATGCAACAGACCTCTATGGTAAACGCAGTAAGTTGTTCGAGCCAATACAAGCAGCCGTGTCTGCAGCGCAAAAGTTTATTTTTATCATCCCCGAATACAATGGTAGCTTCCCGGGTGTATTGAAGGTTTTTATTGATGCATGCGCCTTTCCCGCGTCTTTTTATCACAAAAAAACGGCCTTGGTGGGCCTCTCTTCTGGCAAATATGGCAACATCCGTGGCGTAGATCACTTTACCGGCGTATGCAATTATTTGCGGATGCACGTCCTGCCACTGAAGATTCATCTGTCGAAAATTCAGGATGAATTGAGCCCTGATGGGCAACTCAAGGAAGAACTAACGCGCAATTTTGTACACGAGCAAATCGAGGAAATTATTCGCTTTTAGATTGTTCCTTTTATGATATTTTCAAGTAGTTCGTCGAGATTATTTCTAAACTTCATAGACTCCGCAGGATACTGTATCAGTGCCGCTTTTTTCTCTTCGTAACTAAACATTTCCCAGGCGCCATTGTCGTATTCCAAGGCCGTTAGATTTTCGATCCAATCGCCAGAATTCATATATATGCAGCTACCCTTTTTTGTTTCTACTTTGCGTATTTGAGGCTGATGAATGTGTCCGCAAATAACGTAATCATATTTATTTTCAATAGCAAGGTGAGATGCAGTATCTTCAAAATCTGAAATAAATTTTATGGCTTTTTTTACCGAATTTTTGATCTGCTTGGAAAGGGAATATTTCTCCCGACCGAGCTTCGTTAAAGCCCAGTTTACAACGTTATTGAGTTGAATCAATCGATCGTAACCCCAGCCGCCCAGCTTCGCTAACCATTTGGTATGTTGTATGGACGCATCAAATACATCACCATGAAAAATCCAATTTTTCTTACCGTCGAGATCGATTAGTAGCCTATTGGTTAATGTGATGTGACCAAATTGCATCTTCCCAAATTTACGCAACATTTCATCATGGTTGCCGGTGATATAGGTTACTTCACAACCTTGATAAGCAAGGTCTAAAATATATTTAAGCACCCTGAGGTGAGATTCCGGGAAATAGCTTTTCCTGAACTGCCAAATATCGATGATATCACCATTGAGTATAAGTTTGCGGGGATTAATGGATGACAGGTAGCTTAATAGCTCTTCGGAGCGACATCCATAGGTTCCGAGATGTACATCGGAGATAACGACTAATTCAACTTCTCGCTTCATATTCGTTTTTTCAAAGTAACCTCTTTAATATTAATATAGGATTGTCTACAGATTAAATAATTGTCAAGTTTATGATTATTAAGGTGATATCGCATGCCGCAGCAAGTTCAGATTGCTGTTTATAAAACAGTTTGTCCCTCGCTCAAACCCTTCCGCCGCATGCCGCGGCAAGGCAAATACTTTTGAAGGGCAAAAGA
>NZ_JJMU01000026.1 GCF_000757725.1 Sphingobacterium deserti | reverse complement strand
AAAACCCCGTCGCTTACTTTTGTTGCATCCTTATTGGATAGTGCGAAGGCAAATGACTACAGATTCAAAAGTAAAAAGTAAAAAGTAAAAATTTAAAAGTAAAAATGAAAAGTAGTAGAATTTGCATCCAGTATCAGTTCTACATACGAAGTACTAAATACTGACATCTTTCTCACTACGCTACACGCAATACTCACTACGCACTACTCGGTACGCAGTACTCACTACGCTATACTCACTACGCAATACTCAATAACAAACCCTATATTCGTAATCATTAAACATCGGCACTATGAAAGAAATATTGAGCAGCATGTTATGTATTAGTCTGTTTTTTATGGCATGCACGCCATCTCAGAACCAACAAAACCAACTTACTTCCGACGAGCAGGAGGCTGGATGGAGCTTACTTTTCGATGGAAAGTCGCTAAATGGATGGCATCTTTACAACAAAGGCGACATCGATTCAAAATGGACGGCCAACAACGGCGAGCTGGTTTGTGATCCCCACAAAAAGGAGGGCATATTTGGTGATCTAGTAACGGATAGTGTTTACGAAGATTTTGATCTGGAATTGGAATGGAAGGTGACCAAGGGAGGCAATAGCGGTGTATTTATTAACGTCAATGAGGACAGTATATATGCAGCAACGTTTGCTACAGGACTGGAAATGCAACTGCTGGATAATAGCAACGCCGAAGCCCGTCACCAAACAGACTCTACACACTGGGCAGGATGCCTCTATGCCGTGGATTGCATCGGACAAAACTCATCACCCGAAGCTTATGGCAATTGGAACAGTAGCCGGATTGTACAAAAAAATGGTAAAGTAAGTTTTTGGCTTAACAACAAATTGACCTTTGAACGTGAGACAAGGAACGATGAGTTCAAACAAATGGTAAAGACTAGCGGCATGAAGGCTTACCCTGCCTTTGCAACATACCCATCAGGAAGGATCGCTTTACAGAACCACACGGACAGCGTGGCGTTCCGAAATATTAAGATCCGCCGCCTTTAGTATTACTAGCGGAAGATTCCACACTTGACACAGGGAAAGAAACAGCAAGAGCAACCTTCACAGGCTGCTCTTTGTTTTAAACACTAAACAACAAATCTATATACCTCACAAGCCTCCATCTAAGAATCCTTTTTATCGCCACTTTTGACTTATCACTTCTCACTTTTGAATTTTAACTTATCACTTTTGACTTGTCAAAAAGGCCTTGTAAGTCGGCTAATGGGATGAAACTCCTGGAAATCAACAACTGTAGTAACGAAGCCATCTTTGCTGGGCTCATCTTTCACCAAATCAGTGCTGAGGTATTTTTTATTATCATCACACAGCAGCGTAACAACTGTTGCATCCTCCCCCAATCGCTCTTTCAGTTTGATAGCTCCGATGACGTTAGCACCAGAAGATATTCCCACAGCCAAGCCTAGCTGCTTCGCCAGCTTTTGAGCCATCAATATCGAATCACCGTCAGAGGCCTGAATAACGTCATCTAATTGATCGAGTTTCACAAGAGCAGGTATAAACTCATCCGATATACCTTGTATGCGATGAGAACCAACTTTATATCCGGTCGTTAAGGTTGGACTCTCTGCTGGCTCTAGCGGGTGAATTTTTACAAACGGATTTATCTTGCGTAGGTGATTTCCGACCCCCATAACCGTTCCTCCAGTTCCGACTCCGGCCACAAAGGCATCTGGCAATTTCCCTATGACGCGCAATTGTTCGACAATTTCATGTCCGGTTGTCAGCTCATGCGCTTCCGCATTGTATTGATTTTCAAACTGTCTCGGCAAAAACACTCCACCCTCTGCAGCAAGCTCTTCGCTTAAGCGAATGCTACCTAGGAAACCACCTTCCTCTTTACTGACCAGTTGGATATCAGCTCCCATACTTTTGATAATATCGATGCGTTCTTTGCTCAACCAATTTGGCATGATGATTTTTACTTGATGACCCAAAGCTTTGCCAATGGCGGAAAACGCAATACCGGTATTCCCACTCGTCGCCTCCACAATCATATCCGTTGGGCGGATTGCACAATGTAAATAAGCCTTATAAAGAATGTACAGCGCCATCCTATCCTTAATACTACCAGTCAAGTTGTAATGCTCACATTTTACGTAAATCTGCCGGGCTTTACCCTGGAAGGTGTAGTGCAATTCCAACATAGGGGTGTTACCAACCAAACACCAAAGATGTTTAAATTTATCGTCGAGCTTTGGCGAAAGACAAGCGCTAATTTCCGATGCAATCATTGTATAAAAATATCTTACAAAATTGATTCTATTCAATATAATATTCAATACAGGGGTATATCTTCAAGAAATTTTATCGTAAAAACATTTTCAACTGAAGTTTTTACAGCTTTCATTCGTATTTTTGATATTAATCAAAAAAACATCTTATGGAGTTGGATCTGGTTGATATGAAACTATTGCGGCTATTGCAAAAGGACGCCTCGCTCGGCAATAAGGAGCTCTCCTACCATTTAAATAAGTCAATTGCGGCAGTACACGAACGCGTCAAGAAGCTTAAAGCAAATGGTTACATCAAACGAACGGTGGCCATACTCGACCGCAAACTTGTGGGCATTGATCTGATATCTTTCTCTCAGGTATTCTTAAAAGCGCATACTGCCGAAGTGCTCAACGAATTCGAACGTGACGTAGCGAAATTTCCGGAAGTGATGGAATGTTACCAAATGGCGGGATCCTATGATTTTATGCTACGCATCGCCACAAAGGATATGGAGGCGTACCATATTTTCTTACGTCACAAGCTGGCCGTCCTTCCTCAAGTAAACACGGTACAGACATACTTTGTTCTTTCCGAAACGAAGAACGAGACGGCTTATCCGATATAGAAGCGAACCACCATGCTGCGAACTATGGAATTTGCTCCGTAGCAATGAATTGTTTAAGATTCATACAAAATAGCTCCGCCCATTTTGGGATCAACTGATTTTCTCTCAGAAAAAACTATGGATCAGTTTTGATCTCCTCGCCATCGCGGCACGACAGCTCAAAGCAACAGGACAACTACCTTTCGCACCACTGACATAGGCCCCTGTAGTTCAAGACAATCGATGCCACTAAAGATGGGTTGGCAGTTAGTCTTGTTGAAATAAAATGTTGCAGCTACCTTAATGGCATACCTATTTTACTGTATAAAAAATCTCGATACTGTAATCCAATATCAAATTTCTGACCAGTTTTGAGTCTTACACTCACTGCATCCACGGCTCTAATTTGAGCAATATGAACCATATGAGACCTGTGTATCCTAACGAAAGAATCTCCAGGCAAAATATCTTCCAAGGCCTTTAGGGTAGACTTTACCACTACTGTTTCTTCATGGGTTGTAATTTTAATATAATCACCCCATGATTGGATAAAAAGAATATCTGTGGGATATAGGAAGACAGTTGTCGGACCGTCTTTAAATTTTAAAATATCTTGCCTAAAGTCGCTCCTCTGGTATTTTATAGCCGTTTTAACTCTTTCAATAGCCTTAGACAATCTCTCCACCGTCAAAGTCGGCTTTAGAATGTAATCTATCACGTCCAAATCAAATCCTTCAAGAGCAAACTCAGGGTGAGCTGTAACAAAAATAAAAAATGGCGGGTTCTCCAAGGATTTCAAAAATGTCACACCGTCCATATGCGGCATTTGGATATCAGATAAAATCAAACTGATTGATTCACAAATAGCGCTACGTTGCAATTCTTGAGGGGACTCGTATACTCCAATAATATCCAGCGCGACATTACGTGAGGCCAAATCTTTTAAATGATCTCTCGCTAGGGGCTCATCTTCTATTATTATAGTCTTTATTTTTTCCATAACATCAAAAAGTATCGGAGATCAAAATTTTGTGTTTCGTTTTTTTCAACGAAAGTCATACCTTTCCAATCGCATAGTTAAAAGCACCAAATAACGACCTTGCCTATCATCTATCACCAATGTATGATTATTTGGATAATTGAGATCAAGTCTTCTACGGACATTTGCGATACCTAATCCCCCCTTGTAACCTATCGGTTTTTGCTTTTTTTTAAAGCCGTTTGAGATATTCACCGACAACAGCCCGTTAATGGCGTGCACAATGATCCTCAAACTTGCTTCTTTGCCATTTGCTAATGGTCCGTGTTTAAAAGCATTTTCAAGAAAAGGAAATACGATCAATGGAACTACAGTATAGTTGATAGCATCGGCCTCTATGGAAACTTCTACCGGTGTATTTGGATTGAGGCGTATCCTCTCTAATTCGATATAGTTCCTTAGAAATTTAAATTCCTCCTCGAGAGAAACAGTTGACCGACTGCTATCATAAACTAAGTATTCCAATATGCCTGTCAAATGCCTCTGCGAATCAATCGCCTTATCAACATCTTTACTCATTAATATCAAGATATTATTTAAGGCGTTAAAAAGGTAATGGGGATTAATCTGGGATTTTAGGAAATCCAATTCGAGCTGAACATTGTTTAATGCCAGTTCTGCATTCTTCATTTCCAACTCCGTTCTCTGTTGTCGTTCACTGATCATTGCCTCTATCAATTTAATCCCCATAGGAAGTGAAATTAAATACACAAAATCCAAAATATACGTGGACATTGATTCTGCCTTTATAGGACCAAACATCCCCATCTTCAAGGCAAGGGTAATAAATTGCTGAAGACTTGGGCTCATCTGATCAACGTATAGGTCGAAGCCCAAAAAGAAGATGTATGATAGCAAAGCCCACCAAAGATAGATTATTAGTAACCATGCTAAACATAGAAATAGCTTGTTTCTCATTAACCACTTTGGGATGACTATATAGGACGTCGTATAGAAAATACCTGTCACTGCTATAAGATCTTTTGATGCTAGTATCCAAGCATAATCCTTATCATATGTGTCATAGAACGCTAAATATACAGCAAACATGGCAACCCAAAACAAAACATGAGTGATAACACGTGCTGTCGGTGTATAGTTAAAAAAAAGGGAAGTCAAGTGAGCCATTATCGAATATTAATTAGCCAATCCCACTAAATTTAATAAATATCATTTACATATATAAATAACATCACCGAAGAACACAAAAACACCTCAAACTAAATGAAGATTGAAATTGGTTAGACTTAATAGCACATTTATCGATATGGATAATATAATTTACAGATTATAAAAGCAAGAAATCTAGATTTGTGTGCTGACCGGGTATATACCTTCACCATATTCATCTCGAAACTCAGAGGATAAAGTCTACCTTCCGTATCACTTTAGAGCGATGACGACATCCTAATAGTCGTTTAAAAGCGGAAATTTAAACCTATATTGTAAAAGTTCAAATCTTCTATATCTCTTTCTTTTTGTTTATAAAATGATGCACCGATGGTGGGCGAAATTTTTAGCTGATTACCAATAGCAAAGGTAAACACATAAAAATTCATATTGAAAATTGAATTGATACCACCATTATTAAGTGTTTTATAATACCCTAAAGACATAAAATATTTATCTTTAACAGGATCGTAATCTTCCTCTTTCAAAATTGAAATTAAATGTAGTGGATAAAGTAACGCATCAGCACCAAGACTAAAGTTATGCGCTCTTTTATAATCTTGTAAAAAGGTGTAGTTCACAGCAGGGGCTAGCGAAAGCAATCGATCAATCGTAAAGGATCTATTTACTACAATTGATTGTCCGCTTGAAGCATTATTCTTTGTTTCACTGTCATCCGTGAAATTGAATTGGTAGTTGAGGTTGAATGTCCCATTTCTTTTTTCTAATGCTCTTTGCGCGTGACTCTGTAAGGAAATGAGAAGGAATACCATCCCCACTATGATTTTATTCGTCGCCGTCATACATATTATTTTAAGTTTTTGTTACCTTATTACAGTGATATCTAGTATATGTTATCCATTCCACTATCAATATACCAATCTAAAGTTGTGTAATAATCCAGCAACCAAGGTTGGTTAATAAGTGATAATGTAAGTCCTGAAGATTCGATTATTGGAAAATTAAGGAAGTATTCAGTGTGAGCTTTATAAACCACACACTTATTTAGGGCACTTTCCAATTCAACGAGCCCAATCTGAGCGTAATTGTTTCGTATTAGTGACCAGAAATCGTATAATCCCAAATCAATAGATTTTACAAAATTAAAGTCTTGCGCAACTCCTGATAAGCTATTTATGTCTCGCCGATCTGATTTTTTGAAAACCCTTCTTGTTTCAAAAGCTAAATCTTCGAGATATTCCGTATCGATCAAAGACACCGTGCCTGATTGTTTAATTCCCGTTTTACTGTTATAGTAATCGTAAAATTTTTGACAGACCTTTGTTAGATTGCCGGAAAACAAATCGCCTAAGATTAAATCATACGGATAGCTAGTGTTTAAAACCTCAGAGCTTGATGCGATTATATAATCCGCATTCTTTCGTAACTCATACACGACTTCAACACTAGCCATATAACACGCATCAAAAAGAATGAATTTCAGATTTTTAGGCAGGGCAGTTTTCAGATCCTTTAAATCCATCTCCTCGCCCCTATCGTAGCCAAAAGATTTGGTGGTCGGAACTCTTTTGGACTCTGGTAGCCAAGACGTAGCGTGCGACCACATTATTAATCCGTATCTTTTAGCTGAAGTAAATGAACTCATGTCCTTGAAAGCTTCTCTCATAAAATCTAACGAAGAGGAATTTTGGCTTTTGTATGTTTTTAAAGTGTCACTTGCAATGACCCCCTCATTGTTATCTGGTTTGATTTTTAAGATATAAGAACTGAATCTGTCCGTTTTTACGAAAACAATAAGGTCCCCATCTTCCCGTCGATAAGCTTTTTCCATCTGATCTACACTACGGATGGCGGAGTATTTCAGGTCGTTGTTTGCTGCTATATATACAAAAATGGCATTTCTATCCTCGTCATCCGAGGCAACGTCTGCCTTTTTGCAACTTAAGGTACAAATAAGGCATGCCAGCAATAAATAATTTTTATGGGACATAAAAAAGGTGCTATAGATTCGATAAAGAACTACCATTTACTCCAATTATCCCATCCAACCCATTTCCAAGATTTTTTCCAAGAGGTAGCTAAGTTTGCCATTGCACCTGCACCGAGCAAAGTTTTAAAGGCTGCACTTCCTGAAGAATAACCAGATTCTGTTATAGTAAGAGCAGCGTTATAAACTGTTATCGCAGCAACTGCAACGTATGTTACCACAACAGCTACCGTTTTTATGACCTTCGTAAAGAATTTACCTATTTTCTTGAATAAGCCTTTCGACACTACTATAGAAATTGATTCATCAAATACTAAACTTGCTGAGACCATTTCTTCCAAATTTTCCATCAAGACTGCATCATCAATTGCCTCCAAAGCTACCATTCCCGTAACTCCGACCATGCTGACCTGCTGTCGAGTTAGCCCTCGGGAATTAACGAGCAGTGCGCTATTGAAATTGATAATTTTGCTAGACACTTTGTCTTTGATAGTAGCAACATGTGATTCGTACAACCTCTCAATTTGCGCCACTGACATATTTTCATCTTCAATTAAGTAAGCGTTGACTATATCATTTTCAATCTCATCGTTAATTTCTCCGTGCAAACTAGTGATCACGTCTTTTAACTTGTTATCATTGGACGGAACAACTTCGGTCAAATTGGTTGATTGCCTAAGGTTTGTTTTGATCAAAGTTGTGGCGGCTTGCTGCGTCGGTGCTTCGCTAAGAAGAGGGAGCATTTGATTAGATGTCGCAAACGCATTGAAATATGGAGAAACTTCAACAACATATTGATCGATTGCTAAAGCCTCAACATGAGATAGCTCTTGCCTTATATACCCAGAAACTATTCCCTGCATAGAAAGTTGAGCACCGTTGTGAGAGCTCTTGACCATATTGGACGTTTTGGTATACTTGTCAATAAACGACGAAAGCTTTCTCGTCTCGTTTTTAAGATCTCGCCTCAGGATCTCAGCACCTTCTTGATTCCGCTCGATTTCCACTAATGAATTTTTGACACATGACCCAAACAGGGCGATGATCAGAAACATTACTAATTTTCTCATTGGACTTAAAGATTATAGTTTGCAGCTAGTTAAAGACGCTAATTGTATTAACGTGGATCAAACCTAAGCTTTAAGTAATATCCAATGAAAACTATTCGATAAAATGGCAATTTTATCGGTCGAAGTTGGCTATAAAAGGGTAAACAATAGTTGAAACGGCATTTAAAGAATGTAGAAAAACTACATAATAAAAGCTTCTAAAATAAAAAGCATCGGAAATCCGATGCTTTTTGTGGAGGCTACTGGATTCGAACCAGTGACCCTCTGCTTGTAAGGCAGATGCTCTGAACCAACTGAGCTAAGCCTCCTTCTTGGTATGGTGGAGAATACTGGGTTCGAACCAGTGACCCTCTGCTTGTAAGGCAGATGCTCTGAACCAGCTGAGCTAATTCTCCATGCTTTTTTGCTTATTGCGTGTGCAAATATAGGTGTAAAATCTGATTTGCAAAATTATTTTTATACTTTTTATCTCGTCTATCAGCAATAGGCTAATTGTCAATCATATAAATTCACATCTCCTAATCGTAGAATTTCCATGAAACGCCGAAGCGGAAATTTGCATCGTTCATCGGGTAACGACGAACGGTATAATATCCTTTCGGATATGCAAATTGATTAAAGAAATTGTACGAAAGAAAGAGATTGACACGATCGATATTTCCCGTGAACCACAGGTTCCCGATTGGATAGGTTGAATAATTAATACCGACGTTATCGTTATAGAATTGTCCGGCATTGATGGCATACGACGGCGAGCGGAACGGCGTGTTGAAACGCACATCCATTCCCAGACGGAAGTCCATCACATTATAAAGTTTGTTCGTATAGTAGAAGCTATGCCAGGTATACAGTTCTGGCGTGGCTAATATTGCTTCCGCATCCGTTTTTTGATAAACGACCATATTATCCAGGTGAAAACGACCTACTCTAAAATTTTGCCAAACGGAGATTTTCAATAGGTTTAAATTCCCCGATTGCGCAGGTGTGATCCGTCTTAATAAAAGCTCATCATTGCCCGGGTTATCCACTTCTCTAAAATACAAGTAGTTATCCATCAGGAAATATTCCGCTTTTCCCGAAAAGCCAATCTTTTTATTTTGGTAAGCGAAAGAGAGATTCTGTGTTGTAGTCTTATTAAAATTGTTTTCCCACTGATGGAACGTGTAGTTCATGCGGTCAAAAACCATTTCCGGAGATTTGTTTTGCGAGTATGCACCAAGGCTAATCTTACCCGCGTTTTCACTCAGAAAGATATCCGCATTAGCTTCATACAAAAAGTCGCCCGCTTGTTGGCCAACAACAATTTGATTGACCGCTGCGCGCACGTCGATTCTATCGCTAAACTTGTAGCCTAAATTTCCCTTAAGGGTGCTATTTTGATAGAAGCTAGACGTCAGACTATCGCTATACCAAATCAAATCATTTTGAAACGCCAAATCAAGTTTAGCCTCATTTTTAAACACACCCTTTCCCCGTAGATAAAAGGTGTAGGTAAACTCGTTAGATATCGTGGTGATGCTTGTTGTATCGTCTACGCGCTCAATATCGCCGAGTGGGAAGGCACCATAAAGATCGGCTTCATTCTTAAAGAAGAGAAATTTCCTTTGTCTGATGGAGGAATTATGCGCAACAGCATTCGTCGGATGGATCTCCATTTCTGGCAATCCTTTATTAATTGTATCCAAACGCCCTAAAAAATAGGATTGCCGGATGAACATTCCGTTATCGCGCCACCTATTATGCGGACGATTTTCATTAATCCCGCTCAGGCGCGTGAGATAGCCCATATTTGCTGTGCTGGAAGTATCTTGAAAGACGTCGCCACCGACGATACCCTCATCCACCACAGAGCCATTTTCCGGCGCGTTGAGGTTATTAAAGGTTCCATTCACGAGTAAATTATATCGCTTGTCTTTCGACTCGTACCAGCTAAACACAGCCGCCTTACGATCGCTATAATCTTGATTCATATAGTAACCGTCTGTATTTGTGGCGTGGTACTCTGCCCCAATATTCCATTGTGGATTGATATTTTGTGCCAAACGCGCTCTAAAAACTTGGTCGTCGAAAAAGAATCCTACCGTGTAAAGCTCAGAAAAGCGTGCTCTTGCACGGAAATATTGTACGGAGTCTGGCTTCAATAGATAACGATCCAAGGCGTAAAAACCGGGCTGAAAGCCAATTGTCTTATTTGGAGTGAACAACAAATCACGCGTGGCTAATCCATACGACCCAAGATTTATGGACGGATTCCAAGGGATGTTTTGTTTATTATAATATTGAAAGTTGACATGTGAGGTGTCAAGCTGTACCGTTCGTGTGGCTTGTTTCATCATGTCCAACGTGGTATAACGCACATACTTGGCTGTGAAAACGACCGAGTCTTTTTTGTTATCCTCCTTTGCCCGAGCCGAATCCAGCGCACTACTAAACTCTTCTTCCGTTTGCGCCGAACTATGGGGTGCACCAGCAAGCACGAGTACAAAAAAGATTAAAAGCTGCTTTACATACCTATTCATCAATGCCTTTGTTCTTAAAATATTGCCAAAAATAAGGCTAAAATTTTCATTTATTGCAATGCTATTAATTCTTTTAAAATCTTTGTCATTTTTGGCTCTGCAGCGGCTGCCACTTCAATAATTTCTTTTAAGGACACGGGCTTCAAATCTGAATGAAATCCTTCATCTGTTATTACTGATATCGCAAATACAGGAATTCCCATATGATTAGCTACAATAACTTCCGGCACTGTACTCATCCCCACGATATCTCCCCCAATAATGCGCATGTAGCGGTATTCTGCTCGCGTTTCCAGATTTGGTCCTGGCGCAGAAACATAAACGACTTTATGTGCTCTAATTTTTAATTTATCTGCTATGTCGAGGGCATGATGAATCATTTCCTGATTATATGGTTGGCTCATATCGGGAAAGCGCGGACCAAAGTCTTCATCATTTGGTCCGCGCAACGGATTATCCGGCAGCAAATTAATATGATCGTCTATAATGCCTATATCGCCTTTCAGAATACTTGGGTTGAGCGATCCAGACGCATTTGATACGAACAGTTTTTGTATTCCCAAAGCTTTCATTACGCGTACCGGAAATGTAATCTCTTGCATATTATAGCCTTCATAATAGTGTAAGCGACCCTGCATGGCGACGACATTCCTCCCATTCAGCTTCCCGAAAATGAGCTTTCCGGTGTGAAACTCCACTGTAGAAATTGGAAAGTTGGGGACATTGGAATACATGAGCTGATAGTCCACATCGATTTCGTCGACTAACTTACCCAAGCCGGTGCCCAGTATAATGCCAAACTCAGGGTTGAAGTCGCCAATTTTCCGGCGAATTGCGGTAACCGCTTCTATAATTAAGTGATACATGGGATGTTAATCTGTTTATTCAAACATAACTTATTTTTTTCTGTCCTACAAGCTAGAGGTAGTGCCGGATAAAACATTAAAAAAGGGTAAGACTTCATATGGAATTTCACGTTTAACAGGAATATTTTCGGAGCTTACTTGCCCGCGAATTATCTTTATATCTTTTGATAGATGATATAAAACTCCTCTATGCGGAAAATTCTGGGTTTAGGAGGTAATTTTTTTTGATTATTCAATATCGTTCCGTCGATCCTATTGGGCATTTTTGGAAAGCTCCAGACCAACCCTTCGACGTTCAATTTCGATAGCATTGTTTATTAGGGTCTATACTAAAATAGATCAGAATGAGTTCCCGTTCTAACAAGTTCTAAGAGCAATATTTCTGAGTTTTCATTCCAAATGAGTAATAGATCTGGCTTAACATGGCATTCCCAATAACCGCTATATTCACCTTTTAATTTGTGTGGTCTATGCTTTTTATCAACTCCCTCATGTCCAGAAATTGATAACTTCGTAATAAATGCCTCTAACAAATCAAAATCAGCCCTACTACGCTTTTTCAAAAGTTTTAAATCTTTCAGAAACTTTGTTGACGCTACAATTTGAAACATAATTTACACACTTTTAAAAAGTTCTGATACACTTGAAAATTTGACGCCTTTACCTTGTTTCAACTCTTCCATAGCATTAACAGTCTCTTTATTAGGAGTATCATTCTGGGAGATAATGCGGCCATTTAACTTTTTTAGAAGTTGCTTAAACAGTTTAGTTTCTTCCTCAGGTAGTTCAATTGTAAGTGTTTTCATATCAACATTAGTATTTATTTGCATCCATATTCTTAGTTTATTCACTGATATGTATATCGAGTATCTTAGAATAGCTATACAACAATCATGTTATGTAAATTTATGAAACCCTGCGATATTATACAAGTTTGTGAGACGGGTGGACTTTTATAAATTCACAGATCCCTAAGTCTTTAAAATATCCCAATAAGCAAAATGCTTTAGGTAGTTTATCGAAGTCGTTAATAAGATCGGCGGCTTCACATTCCCTCATTACGTTGAGCGATACGAATTCATCCTGATAAAGTAAGGAAATTATAGTATAGAATTATGCCCTTGATAAATTCGGCATGAGCCGTGAAGAGCTGTCAATGGCCATTGATTTGGTATAAAAAAATCCGACCTATAACGGATCGGACTTTTGTGAAGTGGGAAATACTGGGTTCGAACCAGTGACCCCTACCTTGTCGAGGTAGTGCTCTAAACCAGCTGAGCTAATTTCCCGGCTTGAATCTCTTTAAGATGCACAAAGATAATTTTTTGAACAGTCTAGACGAAATTCTTTATTAAATAATTTTAAAATTTACGTGCGTCTTTCGCCAGCTTACCTGGAGACGTGGCAAAAAGCATAAGGATAATGGTGAATGCATTGTACACAATAAGCTCAAAGCCTATACGATAGCTCGTATGCGGAATAATATAGTACGTATTCAACACAAACCAAATTGCTGGAGAAATCAAGCAAAAGTATGGCACTAGCTTATCATTCACGGCGTACTTTGTCAGGATACCAAAAGCAAACAACCCTAATAGCGGTCCATATGTATAGCTTGCCGCGGTGAAAATAGCCGTAACTACCGAATCATCATTGATCAACCGGAAAAGAAGGATCACAATAAGCATCACCACACTGAAGACAAGATGCACGACATTCCGTTGGCGCACTAAAGCCGGATCATTTGGATTTTCTTTTTTGTTGAAATTCAAAAAGTCTACACAATACGAGGTGGTCAACGCGGTCAATGCAGAGTCTGTCGTTGCAAAGGTTGCTGCCGTAAGGCCCATCATAAATACTATACCTGCAGCAATCGAAAGATTATTCAATGCAATTTCGGGGTAGAGATAATCAGGCGTGCGCAACATAGTGATATCGATGCCTTTCTCGCCTACATAAATGTAAAGCAGAGCGCCGACAGCTAGGAAAAAAAGATTGATGACCACAAATACAGACGTAAACGTCAACATATTTTTCTGCGCCTCGCCGATGGTACGCATGCTGAGATTCTTTTGCATCAGGTCTTGATCCAAACCTGTCATGGCTATCGTAACGAAAGCGCCGCCTATCACATGTTTCCAAAAGTGGCTTTTATTTCCCAGAAAATCTTCCCAGACAAAGATCTGTGCGTAAGAACTATCCTTCACACGCTCGAATGCTTCCAAAACATTTATCCCTAGTCCGTCAGCCATGAAGTAGATGGACAACAACACGGCTAATAGCAAACAAAATGTTTGCAAGGTGTCCGTAATGATTATCGTTTTTAGCCCGCCTTTATTGGTGTACAGCCAAATGAGGCCCAAACATCCTGCTACGGTAATGCCGAACGGTACATTCCAGGCGTCGAAAATAAATTTTTGGAGAATGATGGCAACAAGATAAAGTCGAAATGCAGATCCAATGGTACGTGACACAAGAAAAATCATCGCTCCCGTTTTGTAACTTTTATGCCCTAAACGTTCCTCTAAATAGGTATAAATAGAGGTTAGATTCATGCGATAATACAAGGGCAACAAGACGTAAGCTATAACGAGAAAACCAAGAGCATTACCTAATACAAACTGAAAATAACTAAAATTCGAAGTCCCAACGGCTCCCGGAACGGAAATAAAAGTAACGCCAGATAGCGCGGTTCCGATCATCCCAAAGGCGACCATGTACCATTTGGAATTTCTGTTTGCGACGAAGAATGTAGAATTATCAGATGTGTTTCTGGATGTGAAATAAGAAACACTTAACAGCAATCCAAAATAAACAAATAAAAAGGCTAGGAGTATAAGTGGTGACATCGTTAATAATTGAAAAATAAGAAGGGGTTAGCGAGTAGTAGCTGTCCACTACTCTTTGAATGCTTTACTATTTTCTATCGCTTCGCGGACGTTTCCGTAGCGCTCTAATAAGGCCGTTGCAGTTTCCTCATCAGCACCTGTTTCATCCATAACCATACGTACACCACGAGCCACGAGCTTTATGTTAGACAACTGCATATCAACCATTTTGTTCCCTTTCACGCGCCCCATCTGGATCATAACCGAGGTGCTTAGCATGTTTAGGATTAGCTTTTGTGCTGTGCCTGATTTCATGCGTGTGGAACCCGTTACAAACTCAGGGCCCACAACCACTTCGACAGGATATTGCGCTACCTCTGCTATTGGCGAGCCACTATTGCAAACGATACAACCTGTTACCAAGCCCTCTTCATTTGCCCGTTTCAAGCCACCCACCACATACGGAGTCGTGCCGGATGCCGCAATGCCAATTACAACATCATGCTTGCTCATACCATATTCCTGCATATCTTTCCATGCCTGCTCGGTATCATCTTCAGCAAATTCGACAGCTTTACGAATGGCCTTGTCGCCGCCTGCGATCAATCCGATAACCCAATCAAATGGCACACCGAATGTGGGCGGACATTCCGAAGCATCTAAGATTCCCAGCCGGCCGCTCGTACCTGCCCCGATGTAAAACAAACGTCCTCCCTGCTTCATGTTTTCTACTGTAGCAGTGACTAATGCTTCCAATTGCGGAATAGCTTGCTCCACCGCATGTGGAACTGTTTTATCTTCGTCGTTCATATTTGTTAAAAGATCATGAACAGACATTTTATCTAAGTCTTGGTGATTCGACTCCTTTTCCGTAATTCGTATCATATGTTACAGCAAAAATCTACAATTATTCGATTATACAAATATGCAAATTTCAATCAGAAACATGCATAAAAACGCATCTTTTTTAGCTTCCTCTTTTCTTATTGTTTCGTATTCGACGAAAAAAATAGCAGAGACGCCTTAATTTCCCTTCATATCGTTAACCATGCATTTACTAAACGTCAAACTTAGATATTTTATATGTATAAAAGATCAGGGTTGTAAAAAAAGTAATTTTCCTGTTACTATTTTTTTTCATCAAAGGCTAACCGTTCCGTAAAACACTTTGGCTTAACTCCATAGGTTAAGGGTCACTGAGAAAGGTCAATCAGGTTTAGTGGATCTTTAATTTCACAATCACACCATCCATCGCGGATACTATCACATCTTCCTTTCCAGTAATCAATATGGGGTTTAGCAACGCATTAGATAGCTTGTATTGCCATAAAACATCTCCTGTACGACTGCTAACTCCTGAAATAAGCCCCGAGTGGCTCGGTACTAGGACTTGATTGCCCATGCTGGCTATCGCCGATGGATTTAGTTCATAAGGAAGCTGCAAAGTGGATCGCCAACAAACACGCATTTCCGGACTTTTTGAATCCACCCCAAGCAAATTTCCATCCATTGTCTTCACGTAGATCATACGCGCATCTCGCGACAGCCCCATAGATTCTCGAACGCGAATGCTATCGCGTTTTTCCCGCCAGATTACCTGACCATCTTTTGCATTGAGGCAAGTCATGTAGCGATCAGGCGCCACCACAAATATGCGATCATGAACAGCCACTGGATAGCACGCCGCCGCAGAAAACATGCGGTTGCTATGTCCGTTATTCCAGCTCCATTCCAGCGCTCCTGATTTTTGGTTTAATGCATAAAAGCCATTTTCCCAAGATCCAAAGATTACAAAACCTTTATACAACGTTGGACGAGCAGATACATATCCACTAACTTTGTCAAACGTCCATTTCACGCGCCCAGACGCAACGTCGACGGCGCGAAACACCCCATCTGAAGCGCCAATAAATGCAACGCCATTTGCGATAATCGGACTTCCAAGCACTGCTTTTTCTGTTTTAAGCCGCCACTTTTCTTGACCACTCCCCGCATCAAGACCATACACCTGCCCGTCTGAGGAGCCAACAACAACTATGTTTTTCCATACAGCTGCTGTGGAGTAAATCTTACCAGCAGTTTGAAAAGACCACACTTTTTTTCCGTTATCAGCATGCAAAGCAAAAACTGCTCCCGCCGTATTACCTGTAATCACTAGCCTCTTGTAACTTGCAAAACCAGCTCCTAAATCAGCATCATCCTGATATCGCCAAACCTCCTCTACTTGATTCGCGTAGGACGTATTTACCGTGTAGCTAGGTCGTTTATATTGCTGGGTCTGCTTGGCAAAAGCATGATTTTTTAAATGTATTGTTGCCCAAACCTTCCCTTCTAGTGCTGACGGTTTGCGAACCTCATAACGCGCTCTTCCATTTGCTATTTGGATGACGTTGTATCCGCCAACCGTATCTTTTGCACGTAAATTGGATCGTCCCATGACTCCTGGAATTCCTTCCCAATCGTAAACCTTATTGATATGTCCGTGCCCACACATCATGAGCTGTGTATTTCTTGACTTCAATCGATCGATTGCCTCATACCAGTTGTTTAGCGATGAGTCTTGCGGATAGTGGTTTATATAAATGAGCGGCGTCTCCACATCTGGATTGGCAGCAAAGACAGAGTCCATCCAAACGAGATTTTCACGTGGAATCTGCCCTGGCCCCATACGCATGTTGGGGCCCGATGTGGTGCCCATAAACATATAGCCCTTGTGCCGAAAGAAGAATGTTTCGCTCCCAAAGATCTTACGGAACGAATTAGCCCCACTTTCAGACCAGTTACTATCATGGTTGCCCGGAATAACATACAGCGGTAGGTGAAGACTATCCAAAATTTGTTTAGCTAGGCGCAATTCCTCGTCTGAACCGAATTCTGTGACGTCGCCGGAAAGTATGACGAAGTCAATGTCTGTCTGCTTATTCAGATCTTTTACGGTACGTCGCAAATCATCAGCGCCTGTCGCTCCGCCTACATGCGTATCAGTCACTTGCGCAAACTTGAACGGTTGCTGGGCGTAAACAGCATGTACAAGACAAATCGCAAAAATTAGAAGAATTTTACTCATATAAATTTTGAATCGCATATAAAATATCCGATTGACTATCAACAAGCAAATCGGATATTTTTCTGTGTGTTTATCTTATTCCCAACCTGGGGTTTGCGTTAATGTATAGCCGCGATCTTGGTATTCTTGAATAAGCGCAATACTTACCGGAGCTAAATAATTTCGTTCCTGCACCACCAATCGATTTGAGAAATTACGCACCACGTAGTAACCAACCATTTCAGCATCATTCGAGCCGTTGTATGTTACAATCGATCCATTCGGCTTCATGACTTGCAGTACGTTCCGGAATGTCGAGACAATCTTCCCAGGGTTGTTTCTATCCCGAAAATCAACAGGTCCGTTTACCCACGATCCAAGACGGTACTCATTTTTATCGTAGTTTAAGTAATTCAGCTTTTTCCAGCGGCGGATATCCTGAATGCGTGCATATTCGAAAACAAACTCCATTCTCCGCTCCCTGCGGATTTCCCACATTAAAGAAGAAACATTGGCGTCCTTGTCCGGGTCGTTCGGAATGGCAGATAGCAGTAGCGGTGCCGTCTTCTTCACGCCTTTCGCTGTAGCTACAGCATCTAACGGTCTATTGCGGATGGCGTTGATAGACCTATCCAAATCTGTTTGTGAGACCGCAGCCGCACCGAATGCCTCCGCAAGGATTTGCTTCGCTTCGATCCAGTTTAACGCAACTTCTGCTAAACGCGCAACCGGCGCATCGTTGATATTGGTATTGCTGGCCCATTTTGCGGGATAAGTTCTTCCAATAAAATCTAATGCATCGCGCCCTGCAAATTTATGGGCATAGACAAATGTCCCCGTAGCTGGCGTATTAATGGTATCCATAAAGGTGGCTTCAAAGCGTGGATCTCTTGTTTTTGCTAAACTTTGCAAGCGGAAGTTGCTGGCATCTGCCACGGAAGAGTTTTGCCACACATTCCCATCGTTACATATAAAGGCCTTCAGAAGATTTAAATTGGCTGAACGCCCCTGTCCTTCCGTTCCGTTACTGTAAGATGCAACAGAATGCCGAACAGCGAGTGCATCGTCATACGTGCGATAGAAGATAACTTCCGGATTACCCGCAAGGTTGTCCGAGGCAAATAGGCTTTTAAAGTCGGATGTAAATGACCATCGCCCACTATCCATCACATACTGCGCTGCATCACGCGCCATCTCGAGGTACTTCTTCGCGCGATCCTGATCCAACCCATGATAATGCTGCCACGATCCTTCAAAGAGCATCATGTTAGAAATCAAGGCCGCGGCTGCATAACGATTCACGAAACCTACGCCATCATTTTCACGCATGTTAGCCAAAACAAACTGAAAGTCGGCATACACCCGATCCATCACTTCGCCGCGATTATCACGTGCCCTATACATCTGATCAAAATCGGTAGCCACAACCTCTTTATCAAAATAAGGCACATCACCGAAATTGCTTACTAACCTACTGTATTCAAAACCTCGAAAGAAGCGTCCTACCGCCATCCAATGATTAAACTCGCTTTCAGACAGCTGAGGCTTCGCGACATTTTCCAAGCGATCAATCATTATATTGGATTTACGAACCCAATAGAAGTTCCAGTTAGGACCTGGATGTTCTAAACGCAATGTGCTGGTTGCTACTGCAGTACTCCCGCCCACCCCTGTAGGCACGGAGCCAAGTAAGTTGACTTGCGCGCCTTGCGAAGTGAGGTCATCGGAGAAATTAAATCCAACAAGCGGCGCATAAGCTGTACCAAACCCCGTATTGTAGCCAACGAAATAATTTGAATAAAAATCATTAGCAAAAAGGCGCAAATCATTTTCATTTCTCCAGTACGAAGATTCTGAATCTTCAATTCTATTGAGTTCTGGTCGATCCAGCAGATCACTGCAGCCTGTAAATAAGAGCGCTGTACCCAGAAACATATATGCTATATTTTTCATCCTTTTCTTATTAAAAATTTAACTGTAGGCCAAAAGAAGCACTTTTGAAGGTCGGCGTACCTACACCAATACGTCCACCGTTATAATTCGTCTCATCAAAGATTGAGAACCCAGCAACGGCTTCGGGATCTATAGGCAAGCCATTCAATTTATCCCAGGTCACAAAGTTTTCCAACGCCACATATACACGTAGGCTGTTTATCTTGATTGGATTCAGGATAGATTGAGGCAAGGAGTAACCCAGCGTAATATTTTTCATACGCAGGTAAGACATATCTAACAAGTAACGCGATTGAACCTGCATATTATTTACGTTTGCCGTACCGGCATTGTTGAAAGCTGCTGGGTAAAATGCATCTTGATTTTCTACCGTCCAATAGTCATCGACAAAGGCTGCAGGCATGGCGCCATCAGCTACGTTAAATCCGGGAATAGCCAAAAAGCCTGCACCCCAAACTTCCCGCTGTCCCACACCTTGGAAGAATACAGAGAAGTCAAAACCCTTGTAATCTGCGCCCACACGGAAACCGTAGGAGTAGCGTGGTGTAGAATTACCAATTATTCGCATATCCCCTGGGTTGTCAATGGTACCATTACCGTTATCTATTTCACCATCGCCGTTGAGATCTTTAAATTTCACATCACCTGGACCAAAAAAGAAATTGGAAGAGTTTTGAAAGCGCGGTTGGTACACCGCATCTTCCCCTTGTAGTAGATAGGCCTTTCCACCACCATTGGTATTATACTTGGTCATCTCTGGCGTTAAGTTGACCAACTGCGGTGCACCATTTCCGTCCAGCACAAAATCACTATACTGGTAAAGACGATCGGTTTCATAGCCCCATATTTCGCCAAATGTCTTCCCGTCATAGTTTGAACCCGTCAGCCTGGAAGAGGTGTAGTTATAAAACCTTGATTTAGCATCGTCGAGATTGGCCCGCAAATTAATTCCTAAACCATTGGCAAACCGATGGTTAAAATCAACGGCGATCTCAAAGCCTTTGGTTTTCAATGTACCATAATTACCTAAAGGCGCTGTTCCACCGAGCGTATACGTTGTACCTTCTAATGGGCTAAATAAGTTGTTGGTATTTCGCTGGTACCAATCGAATACCACACCAAGCTTATTATTGAAAAAACGAGCATCTATACCAACGTCTAATGTTTCCAGATCTTCCCAGGTTACATCAGGCACACTTAGAGCCGGACTTCCTACACCGAACAATTTAACTCCATTGGCAATCCAGGTTTGTTCCGTTACCCCCATATAGCTGCGATAAAGTCCATTATCAACAGCTTGGTTTCCGATATACCCCCAAGATCCCCTAAACTTCAAATGGCTCAATACCGGCTTGGTCCATTCCATAAAGCTTTCTTCTGAAGCCACCCAACCTGCTGATACCGATGGGAACCAGCGCCAGCGGAGATCCTTACCGAAGACTGACGAGCCATCATAGCGGAGGTTCCCCTCAAACAAATATTTGTTTTTGTATGCATAGTTCACCCTACCAAAGTATCCCAATTGGGCACCCCAGAATTCGCCACCACTGGACGTTTGCGTACCCGTGGCTAAATCAAATTGTGGGTTAGTGATATCCAACAAATTGGTCTTTTGTGACCAGTGATAGTCACTATGGTCGGCAATGATATTGGTCCCTAAAATAAACTTGAAATCATGTGCCTCGTCTAGATTTAAATTATAGGTTGTAAAGGCATTTAAGGTACTCTTATTTTCATTGGCAGAACGCATATAGATATGATCTGGGTTTGCACCATTCGCTGTATATGGATCGTTTGATAAATCATAGGCTAAGATAGCGCCAGGCTCGTTAGAACCTACCACATCGCCGTTTGTATTTACATACACTGGGTTTCCTTCTGCGTCAAAGCGTTGCTTTGCAGCGACCCAAGAATTGGCTGCCGTAAAACGGGTACCGTTACGTCGCCAGTTATAATCCTCGTTTGTGAAGTTGTAATCCACGTCCACCTTCCAGTTCGATTTGATGTTAATGGTCGCTCCGGCATTCAAATTGATGTAGTTCCGACGCATAATCGCGTCATTTGCAAACTCATTTTCACTCCATGGGCTTCTTATCGGATTTCCATCCTCATTGTATCCCATGGGGTATAGAGAGCTCCATCGATACATATAGAGCCAAGGATCTGCGGTGGTGGAGTTTGTGCTGTATGGATATGTTTTGTTGCGTTGGGAGAACATTGCTCCACCCCGCAAGGTAATGACTTTACTAAGGTCGCTCGTTACGCGAACCGCACCATTGTACCGACGGAAATTATCCGAATTACCGGGTTTTAACATCCCACTTTGGTCAACCAAGCCAAATGATGTCGTAAACCTTGTTTTACCCATATTGCCATTTAAGGAAATATTGTGGTTTTGGGAAGGCGCCCATTCCCGAATCATATAGTCGTAAGGGTCATAGGTTCGCACACCATATTTACGGGTAGGAAAAGCCGGATTGACGTACCAGTCCCGTCCGTAAACAGTAGGGTCATTTGATCCGATGGTACCGCCATACGTATTCTCCCACTCCACGGATCTTTCATAACTCTCTCGCGTTACACGATAGAAAGCGCCAATTTCGTCTAAGCCCACGCGTTCCATCGCGTCTACCGTATACTTTAATGCATTGACGCGGCCCATTTCAAATTTTTTGGATGGATTCTGGAAGGATAGGTTATTCGAATAATTCACATTGATTTTTTCCGAAGTACCCCCGGTTTTCGTGGTGATGAGGATAACACCAAACGCTGCTTTCGCACCATAAATAGAAGAAGATGCCGCGTCTTTAAGTACGGTAATTGACTCGACATCGTCGGGGTTTACATACTGAATACTCGGAATTTCCACGTTGTCTAAAAGGATTAGTGGGTTTCCATTACCTTGGACAGATGCGATGGCACCACGAATTTTCATGACCGGGTCTGACCCAACTTCTCCACTTGGAATCGTAACGGATAAGCCTGGCGTAGTCCCTTGAATGGCGCGCCCAACGTCAGCAATAGGACGACCTTCTAGATTTTCCTTGACGTTGATTGAAGAGACAGCTCCTGTTAAATTTCCTTTACGCTGGGTACCATAACCTACAACGACAACTTCATCAAGCGAGTTGTTGTCTGCTTTTAGCGTCACATTGATGGTATTGCTCGAAACAGCAATATCCTGAGGCTGATAGCCGACATAGGTAAAACGCAACACCGCACCAGATGGAGCGACAATAGCGTAATTTCCATTAGCATCTGTCGTTGCTGAGGTGGTTGAGCCGACCACGGCAATTGTTGCACCCTCGATCGCACCATCGATTCCGGTTACCTTGCCGGTCACGGTTTGCTGAACCGTTCGAGCACGCAGAAAGCTCGTCGTAGCCTTTGGATTGCTAACATTGTACTCCACATCAGCCAAAACATCCGTGGAAACAACTAAACCCATAGCCGCACAAAATAAGATTGATTTTCTCATCGGTCAATAGTTCATTAATTAGAAAGTAGTAGGCTAAACACTTGCGTCTTTATACATTACAAGAAGACATTACACGCTAAAACCTGCACTAAGGTAGTTAAGAAAGACGGAATAAAAAATAATTATGCATTTTTTTAACGATATTTTATATCAACCGAAATAAACACGCAAAATTATTGTAGCTAAACCGTTTTTTTGTTATGAAAATCTTTGTTTAAGAAGGTTTATTCTTGAATATGCAAAATTGAGGACGGAATTTGGACTATTTGACCCAACGAAAAAAACACAGCCCATATTGGCAGCTCGCGCTGCTCTCCGATAAAACCTATGCGAGAATGAGCTATTGGAGTTGGAAAATGATGAGGGAGAGATCACCGTCGACCTCGACACAAGTGTTCATCAAACCGCACAAATACGAATTAGATGCATACAATAACCCATACAGCGCATTATCTTTCCATATTTAGTATTGCTACGCTTTCTGCCCCTCGTCACATATAGGTTGATTAAACAGCATTAAGAAGAATATAAACATAGTATATGTTAGCGGATTCCGATGGAATAGGAACCCGTAAATTTCTGTTGTTTTTAAATTGACAGCAACTATCGAACAAAAGAAATCCCGAAAGTTAGCTTTCGGGATTTTGAATGGCTATTTAATTGGCGATATCCCACCAAATAGGTTCGCTTATGTAGGTCGGCAAATCATACGTTGGTGCCGCTAGGCGTAGCTGTCCGCTATTAAAGTTGACTTCGTAGCTGGCCATCGCAAAACGGCGCGGCCAACTTGTTGCAGATGGATACGAGTCCGCATAGACATGTCGTGGTCTTTGATAACCTTTGTAAACGCCCGTTGCCTCATTGTAATTCCCCGATGCATCCAAACAATAGTCTAATCGCCGCATATCTACCCATTGTTCCGGCGAATAGGACAAAGCGATATATTTCTGAATCATAACATGACTCAGTGTAAGCGCACTGGCTATTTGTACGACGGATGTACTATTTAGAAAGTTTTCGATGGCAGCTGGGGCAATTTCCATGATCTGCATGTGCACACGAATTCCACCTTTATATGCAGCTAAGGCTAGACCTGATTCTCCTTTACGCAACCGGATCTCCGCCTCTATAAATTTCATCTCAGCAGCAGTAAGCAAAAGGCCTTTGGAATCTTTGTGGTTATACCATGTGCCTGTAGAAAGGATCCTTCCGTTGTTTGCTACGGCCTCACGAAGTTGCACATACGCCGTATCTCCATTGATAAATGAATTGGTCGCCGCGGAGTAACTATATGCCCGCGGCCCATTAAGCACCACGTCTGACGAAAAATCTACCCCAATAGACGGACGCATGCTGCCGTCGGGCTCTTGCGAATGGGGCACAAGCAATGTAAATCGTGGATCTTGCATATTTTGAGAACCTGTAGGAGCACCGGTATAGCGATTTAAAATGTAATCGATGTACAATTTGGACACGCGCGTTGATGCAGAGGTATTCACATATTGCAATGCAGATTGCACGGTGGACGCCGTTGTTTCAGTTTGGTCCACATATTGAAATATAGTAGACTCTTCCACAGTTTGCGGAGCGTTGGCCAGTGCAGCCAAAATGGCGTCTTCGTTGTAAATGGATTTCTTATTTAGATGGGATAGAAAACGTGCTTTCAGTCCGTAAGCAAGCTTGATCCAGTTTTCGACCTTTCCAGCATTGTAGGTATCGCCCAGAGCAAGAGCAGGAGCTGCCGGCTCTTGGTTCTTTTGCAGATCAACAATTGCCTCATCTAATAAGGGTATAATCTGCCCGTAAATATATTCGGCGTCATCAAAGGCAGGGGTAATAATATCGGGGTTATCAAATTCCTGATAGGGCAAAAGGCCATAGAAGTCCGCTAGGTAACCGAAGCCCCAAGCCTTCATAATCTTGCCTACGCCAATGTAGTGGTAGGCACCTAATTCTTCCGCTTTATCGATCATGGGTTGTATATTAACGGCAGTATTTACATACCAGGCCTGCCAAGGCCAGTTTGCTGCCGCAGCATCGGAATACCAGCGCGTCAATAGGTAATTGCGCGCGGTGGCACTGTATACATTGGCCAGCTGATGCGTTACATGAACGGCACGCGTGCCTGCACTTTCATAACCATCGGCAAATTGTGCTAATATGGGCGGTAGGCGTTGTTCTGGCAACGGGACAGAAGAATTGGCGCTATTAGGATTATCGTTGATATCCAGCCATTTATTACATGCTCCCAACATAAGTGTTGCAGAAGCAGCTACGATATAAAGTATCTTTCTCATGGTTTTTAAAATCTTAAATTAACACCCACCGTGAAGCCCGCTGTTGCCGGCACGCCAGCGTAATCAATACCAGATGACCCTGACCCAACAACACCGGCTCCAGCCGCACTTGTCTCCGGATCGACGCCCGAATAATTCGTTAACAGCCACAAATTATTTCCAGTAGCATTGAAGGTTGCGCCTTTAATAAATTTCGTCCGAGCGAACAAATCTCGAGGCAGCGAATAGCTTAAGGAAACAGCACGGAGTCTCCACCAGTTTACGTTTTCAATAAAGTTTGGTGTGTGCCGGCTATAGACATCTTTGTAAAAGGCTTCATCAGCCACTACATCACGCGTAATCATTTCATAAGCGTTTGTGGCAGGATTTAGTGCACTGCCAGTAAAACTTATTGTCTCACCCCGGGAAGCCGTCCTTTGGCTCGTGCCGTAAACCGTCATCAGATAATCAGAGGCGTTATAGATATCTCCCCCTTTTCTGAAGTCAAATAGAAAAGATAGATCCCAATTTTTATAGGTGAAGGAGTTGTTCCATCCGCCAATAAAATCAGGCTCTCTATTCCCTACATAATCCGTAGTCGTCGTCTTTACCAAAGGCCTGCCTGTATTGTAGTCTAGCAATAAATTTCCGGCATCATCCGTTTGCCATACCGAACCGCTGATGGCCATAAAATCACCATTGTTGTAGGAAGCTGCCTTTCCGTTCCCAACTTGTACATCGGTAACATATAAAATATCCAAGCCCCCGATCAGTTCGGCTACACGTCCCGTATTGTGAGAGATATTGAGCATAGTGTTCCATGTGAAATTTTCACGTTTTATCGGGGTAGCATTAAGTGTGAACTCTACGCCTTTATTGTTCAACTCGCCGATATTGTAATATGTTAAAATATAACCGGTCGCATTGGAGACGCGTGGCTGCAAAATCTGGTTGATCGAATTGGTCTGATAATAGGTAAACTCTAGCCCTATGCGGTCGTTTAAAAAGCGTAAGTCGGTTCCTACCTCAAAAGCATTTGTTTTTTCAGGCAAAAGGATGTCGTTACCGCGGGTCCAATGATTTCGAAAACCACCGCCGATAGTCTGTTCTGGTCCGAATAAATAGGTATTGGTGACGTATGGGCGGGTATCTTTACCTACGGAAGCCCAAGAGGCACGGAGTTTACCATAAGACAAGATGGAATTTTTCTCAAAGAGTTCGGTAAAAATCAACGAGGTCGAAACGGATGGGTAGAAAAAGGAACGATTCGCTAAGGGTAACGTGGATGACCAATCGTTACGTCCCGTAAAATTCACAAATGCTAAATTTTTATAGCCAACGCGCAAATCTCCATATACCCCTACAAGTCTATTGTCGTTATGTATTTGGGTATAATACTTATTAGCTTGGGCAAAATTCTCTATACTTTCAAAACCTTTGATCTCGAATCTCTCCCCGCGTACAGAAGTTGATTTTACTTTGGTATCTTCGGCTGTCGTTCCGAGCAATAAGCCCAAATCCCAATCATTGATCTGCTTCTTGAAGTTTAGCATTAGATTGCTATTCAGGTACTGGTATTTTCTGTCCGTATTGGACATCATCCCCTCCTGCCATTGTAATTTAACGCTCGACCCCGCAGAAGTTAACGAGCTAAACTGCGTCGTGTAATTGTCAATCCCCAATCTATAGGTGATATCAAACCAATCAGCCACGTCAATATGGGTATACACATTTCCGATAATACGATCGGTTTTGTCGTTTTGCGGGTTTTTATGGATGAGCCAATACGGGTTGTCCATATTATCCTCCAGTGCAATTTCAGGCAGTAATAATTTGTTTGAACCGTCCGGATTTAGGTAATCCTTCATATTATCATTCCCTGGCCAAACCAATACGCCCTCCATATAGCCACTGCCGCCCGCGCCCCATAACCCAGAGCCCGTTAAGGTTTTCCGCGTATCACTCATTGAGTAAGACACATTGGCGCCCATGGTCACCCTTCCCAGCTTTTGTTCGCCATTAAAGCGAACCGTTGAGCGGTTAAAATCTGTTGTTGGCACGACGCCTGTTTGATAGATATTCGATCCTGACAGGTAAAAGTTCCCATTTGGAGACCCTCCGGAGATATTAAAGGAATTGTCATAGGAACTGGCCAGCTCATAGAAATCGTGCATGTTATCATACCGTTGTTCGTTCGCGCCAAAAGGATCTCCCCAGGACTCAAATGTCTGCGTTACTAAGGCGCCGTTATAGTACGAGCCTTGCTTAAACATCGATTGCTGTTCGGGCAGCTTATTGACCCAATTCATGCCAAAGCGAGAACTTATGCTCGCTTGCGTGGCTCCATCTTTTCCTTTTTTCGTTGTGATAATAACGGCGCCGGCAGCTGCACGCAAACCATACAAGGCTGCGGCCGAAGGCCCTTTTAAAACAGAGATGGATTCGATGTCTTCCGGGTTAATATCCATTGCGCGATTGCTATTGGTGGTGGATGCGTTGGTACTACCATCGAAAGCGGAGTTATCGCCCTGCCCGGTAGAATTGTCCATCGGCACACCATCAATGACAAACAGCGGTTGATTATCACGTTCTAACGATGTACCGCCCCGGATAATGATGTTTGCGGATGCACCGGGCGCACCACCAGAATTGGTCACATTAACGCCCGCAATTTTACCATTTAAGGAATTTATGACATTGGGGTTTTTATTTTTCATCAATTCGTCGGCTTTGATATCCTGCGCTGCATATCCCAAGGCTCTTTTTTCACGTTTAATCCCTAATGCTGTCACGATGACTTCGTCCAATGAGGTATCATCGTTTTCCAGAACAACTGTTAGTTGATTCTGTGACGCTAAAACATCCTTAGTTTTAAAACCGATAGCAGAAAAACGCAGCGTACTCCCAGCCGTTGCGTTGACAGTAAACCTCCCATCTGCATCGGTCTGGCCAGTGATAGTCGTTCCAACCACTGCAACAGTGACCCCGGCTAATGGACCGGAAGCATCACTTACCGTTCCGGAAATCTGATTTTGATTGACAATGCTGGTTTTAGGAAATACACCAAGTGTTGGTTTCGAAATTGCGGCGGCAGTACTCGCATACGAACCATGGCCTGCACATCCTAAAGCTACTGTCAGTAGAAGAGCTTTATTCATATTGATTGAGTTAGTTTAGATCTGGTAAAAGGCGTACCGGATTTTGTGTTCAACAATAGTAAGTCTTTTTAACTAAAGTTGCAACATTACGCCGTGTTTTTAACAAAACGACACAAAAAAAAATACCAATCGTGAAATTAGGCTCAATTATGAAGATTAAAAACAAAATAACGAAGACAAAACCGCATAAGTTGGCCTGTCATTGATTTCACTTAATAATGGATTGCTAGTACAATTCGAGGATTATGTTATTGCCCAACAAATACATCCCCTTGCAATCCTAAATTTATACGCAGTTGCCCCATAAATTCGTCGCCGGGATCGGATTTCTTCGTGATATAGTCCGGATCTGTCTCTTTCCACCATTCGGTGTTCTTAAATATTTGGTATTCATGATGCCCGATGACATATTGGATATCATACTTTGCCATCAAATACTTTACCAAATCGGTGTTCGCTTTAAGCTGTGCATCTGTAAGTGGATACCGGGCAGAACCTATATTTTCAATACCTATCGCACAGTAGTTTAAGCCGATGGTATGCCTAGCAAATGTCGTTTCGGGAAGCAACTGAAATATCGTTCCATCCCTTCCTATAACAAAATGTGCGGATACATTGAGGGAACTAGCCTTGCGAAGCGCTGGCCGGCCAGGAAGATAAACGGGATTGAACGTGCGAATAGTCTTATTCACAGACAATAAATCTGTCCAATGCACCACCACCATTTTGGGGACAATTTCAACGGATGGGTTTTCAATACCATGCCTGTTTTTGATGTACTCTAATGACAATAATTCCCGCTCGGCATCCCAAATTATCGGCTTTTGAACGATATATGGCCGCTCCTGTGCAAAGACACTTAGGGAAGCATTACAAAGCAAAAAAAACACAAACAATCCGAATTTCCTCATTCCCCTAAAAACAAAACTACCCAAAAAAATCAGGCAGTTCTGTAAATTATCAGTTATACATTTTATATCGCTTTTTTAGCAATATAGTCACTTTCATTACTCAGCCGATCTATAGCTTTTACCGCTATTGCTTTCAAATTTTTTCCATTTTTAACCTTTGGAAAACTTTTCTCGCTCTGCTGCCCGTCCAAAATTTCATATTCCCATGTATCCCCATACTGTGCGTAGGCCACCCACTGAAATACCTGGTCAGGCTGTTTGTGTAGCCATTTTGCAAATACACTGCTTGTCTCTTTAGTCAACAATAAAGATGGTGCCAACAACGGATTTGCATGGAGCCAAGGCGTTTTCGGAATAAGCGCTTTTTGTTGATAAGGTCCATTTTTAATCGCCTGCAACATAGAAGGGCTTTTGGTTAACCCAGCAATGCTCCAGTGAGCTACGCCTGCGCTATTTGGCACAATTTGTCGCGTAGCTTCAATCTGCTTAACAATTTCCTCTGGTCTATTTGAGGAGCGAACCTCAACCGTGTTTAGACCTGGCCATAGGTGGCGTTTCTGCGTGTTTTCAGACTCCCACCAGCTTAAAAGTGCCGTAAAACTCTGTCGCGCAGGCTGGATCGGCCAATAAAGCTGGGGAGTAAAATAATCTATCCAACCTTTATTAAGCCACAACTTCGCATCTGCATACAACTCATCATATTGTGAAGATCCGGTAACTCCTGAAGGATATCCTGGTTTCCATATCCCGAAAGGGCTGATCCCAAATTTGACATAGTTTTTTTCTGCCTTGATACCTTTGTAAATACGTTCGATAAATTTGTTCACATTGTCGCGGCGCCAATCTGCGCGCGACAGAGATCCACCAGATTTGCGATAGGCATTCCATGACACATCGTCTGGAAAATCTGCCCCACCATTGTATTCTGCATAGGGATAAAAATAATCATCAAAATGAACCGCATCGATATCATACCGTTTCACGATATCCAACACGACTTTAGCTGCGTGATCTTGTGTTTTAGGATTTGCCGGATCAAACCAGTACATACCATTGCGTAAGCGCAACACCAATTCGGGCGATTTCTTTACGATCGACTCACTCGTGACCGTCCCTCCGCTGGCGTGGTGAGCACGATATGGATTAATCCAAACATGCAGTTCTAACCCGCGCTTATGTGCCTCTTCTACCCAAAAGCTCAGCGGATCATAGTACGGTGTTGGTTGTTTGCCTGTGGTACCCGTCAGGAATGAGGACCAAGGTTCATAGGGACTATCATACAACGCATCACCGGATGGCCTTACTTGGAATATGACAGCATTGAAATTATTTTCCTTTAAAAGATCTAGCAGTTGGATGGCTTCGCGTTTCTGCGATTCCGTATTATAGTTTCCTCTTGTGGGCCAATTGATATTTGCCACGGTTGCAACCCAAGCACCGCGAAATTCCCTATTGAGAACGGGTAGCGTCACCCGTAATGGTGCCTCTACGGCTTCCTTTTCCGGCTTTTTCACCGTGGGTGTATGGACAGCCACCGGTAAGGATGTATCAACTTTCACACTGTCGGTCTTTACCACCTCTACCGCAGGAGACTTTAACTCTTTAGCGGCTTTTTTATTCTTACGAGATGCGCAAGAAAAGAATACAACAGACATCACGAGCGCCATTGCGACCGCACTTTTTATCGGTTTTAAATTCATAGATTGCAAAACTACACTTTTTAAGACTACCTAACGAAAGATGGGGAATAATCATCTCCGGAAAGCAATCAATCACACCTGCTTAACGCCTTCAAAAAAAACAGATTGTACGTTAAAATCAGCATCAAAGACCAAAACATTGGCTACTGAATCCCTATTTAAATTTCCTAGATCGTGTCTATTTATCAATTTCGCGGGATAGGTGGTTGCCATACGGATCGCTTCCTCCAGCGGAATACCAACGTGCTCCACACAATTTCTAATAGCTCCCAGCATGGTTAAGGCCGAACCGCTCAGTGTACCGTCTGGCAAGGTGAAGTGATCATTCTTCAGTATATGTTGGTATATTCCGGTTTTACTCGCTCCAACCGCATCGGTGATAAGAAACAAACGATCGTGCATGAGCCGTTTACTAATTTTTACTGCTTCATAGTCAACATGTATGCCATCCACAATGATGGAAGCCATTGCTGTATGATGCTGGAAAGTAGCGCCAGGAAGCCCTGACTCACGATGATGAAAGGGAGACATGGCGTTCCACAAGTGTGTCGTGGTAATGATGCCAGATTCAAAACCCGCAGTAGCTTCTGCAAAAGTGGCTGCGCTGTGGCCGGCACTTAATAGAATACCGCGTTGCAGTAGCGAACGCACACATTGTTCATCAATAAGCTCAGGGGCCACAGTCATCATTTTCACTGCCCCCTGATCTTCCTTCAAAAGCTCATCTATACTTCCTTGTGTTGCTGGCAAAATATGTTCTGCTGGATGTGCACCTCTTTTCTTTACATTTAGAAATGGCCCCTCCAAGTGCAAACCCAAAGCAACTTCCGGTCGCGCTTGTTGGAAAATTTGGATGGCTTCCTTGAAGGCAGCGACAGTATTAGTGGCTAAGGTCAGCATGAAGGAAGTACAGCCTTGCGCTAACAAATTCTGTTCTATTCTGTATAAAGATTCGGCACTCAACTGTGCCGAGAAAAGATCTTCTCCTGTGCCATAAATCTGCAAGTCGATGAGACCTGCACAGATATTAGCCCCATCGACATCCACTTGTAAATAATCTTCGGGAATGGCATGTTTAGGAAATATCCCGCGAATCTCTCTACCCTCCATAAGTAAGGCATGTCCCAAAAAGATATCATCGCCATTGAAGATTTGCCCGTTCACGAGCGCCGTTTTTTGATTTTGCATAATAGAGGGTTCTGTTTTTAAGTACAAGGTATAATCGCCTCTTCCTATCGATACCGACAAATTAATGAATTTTGCACGAACGGGAAAATAAGAGTCTTTCGATTTATCAAATTCACCATTGCTATTTCAGAATATGGATTGTAAATTAGCCTGATGAAGTCGAAGCAACATCAACCCGAACTTTCTGAATCTTCCCGATTTAACATGAAGGCGATGCGGACGATGAATATCATCGCCATATCGGTTTTTATTTTAGCGATTATTTATAAGGTATTTTTTGACAAATAAGTTCAATATCTGAAATTTGCTGAGCGTAACCGAGACGCTTGAACCGTAGCGGATGAAACCTGTTTTGACAACTTCTTTTTTACAATGAAAATTATTTGAATATGGCAGAAAAACAAATCTTAAATACAGAGAAGGCTCCAGCAGCTATTGGCCCATACAATCAAGCGGTGAAAGCTGGCAAAACATTGTATGTTTCTGGGCAAATTCCATTGATACCGGAAAGTATGGAACTTATCACTTCTGGTGTCGCTGACGAGACGCATCAGGTCTTAAAAAATGTAGATGCAATTTTGAAAAATGCAGGCTATGGTTTTAACGACGTGGTTAAGGCCAGTATCTTCATAAGTGATATGGGAGATTTTGCTACTATCAATGAAGTCTATGCGCAATACTTCTCAGATAATCAGCCGGCTCGCGAGTGTGTTGCCGTGAAAACATTACCAAAAAATGTTAACGTGGAAATTTCCGTTATCGCTTGGAAAGATTAATCGTGGCTAAGAGCATTGAGAATACCGAAAGCCGCAGGACATATTTTCTTGCGGCTTTTTTAGCACCTTTTATCTGGGGGTTTATGTCTATTCCCGTCCGATGGGTGAAAGGCTGGCCTGCGGATGATATTCTTAATTACCGCATTTTAACAGGCCTGCTGATCTTGTGGAGTTATATCGTCTTATTCAGACGTACAGCACTTAGCAAAGATATTCGACATTTTCGAGCCTTAGCCATCCAGGGTAAACGAAATGCCATCGGATTGACAATATTTGCATCCATATGCATATTTGGGAATTGGTATACCTACATTTACGCCATTAACAATATCAGCGTACAATCCGCCGCTTTTGGTTATATGATTTGTCCGTTGATCACGACTTTTGCGGCGTTTATCCTATTAAAGGAACAGTTGTCCGTCATCAAATGGATCGCTTTAGCGCTAGCGCTGCTGAGTGTCTGTTTGCTGGCAACCGGCTCATTGATTGATGGTCTGTGGTCTTTAGGTATCGCGTCGTTATACGCCTTCTACTTGATCAGTCAACGTGTATTACAGGGATTCGATAAACTGAATGTACTTGCCGTCCAGCTCGCGATCTGCTCATTGTTTATCATTCCGATACTATTTATTCAAGGACATGCACTGCCCCAAGGAACCACTTTTTGGACGTCTATCATTCTGATTGCAGTTGTTTTCACAATCATTCCCTTGTTTCTAAGCATGTACGCGCTTTCGAAAATTTCTTCAAGCACCACGGGCGTGTTGCTCTACGTCAACCCCATTATTGCATTCCTACTCGCTATATTTTACTTTAAAGAAGAGATTGACCCACATAAATACATTGCTTATGGCATTCTAATCGTTGCGATCGTGCTGTTTAATTCGTCAACGTTGCGGAAACTATTAAAACGATGAATATCTTATAAACCATTCTTCTTTTTTTGCCGTAAAACATACAGATACAAACTCTCGACCTTTGTCCTAGCCCAAGGTGTTTTTCGTAAAAATTTTAGTGATGAGTTTATGCTTGGGTTGTCTGTAAAGCATTTTATTTTGATTTGTTCACCGAGCTTATCGAAACTCCCGAAGTATTCCAATAACTCTTCTAAAATCGCATCCAGCCGCTTCCCGTGTAACGGATCTTTTGAATTTTCCATATTGGTTTAAAGGTAACACTCTGTCCTGAATATTATCGATCGATCGGAAAAGCTTTTTATAAAAAACGGTGTTGGATTTAGCGGATATCATGTAGTGCCATTCTGTAACATTCCATATGTCCCCATCAGGACAAAACAACCGCTTTTATCAACATAGCTAAATTATACCCTCCCTGTCGCGATATTTCAATCATTTGCGTATAATATATATCAAACCAAATACCTTAAAGAGATATGAAAGCATTTTTAACAATGAACATCATCAGCAAACTAACTTTATTACTGCTTTGCTGCCTTTCCGTCGCATTTTCTTCCTGTAGCAAGGCGGAGCAACAACCCAATCCTTATGCAGACCTCCCCGAACCTGAGCTGGAAAAACTGGCAAACGAAAAATATGGCGCAATCATCGCGCTTGCTCAAAATGTACCGTGCACGGATGCTAAACAATGGAAAATGATGGATATTCAGACCGTTTGCGGCCGCTACCACCTTATTTATAACCGAGATACGGATGAGTCAAAACTCCGCGTTATGGTAAGAGACTACAATGCAATTGTCGCTATCTACGCACCGCTTATCGCGCCACGTATCAACTGCATGGCCTACCAAAAACCTAAAGGGATAGCCTGCAGAGATGAAAAACCCATACTGACGTATTAAACCATCGATTCTTAAGTTAATACATCTCCGCTGTAGTCTGTTTTGGCAAAGCGCCGGACTCTTATGCGTGAAATCTATCGAGCACTAAAATTATTTTAGTAAATTAGTCGGTTCTAAAATGGCTGATTTATCTGTAATAACTCCGATAGAATACCTGAAGGGTGTGGGTCCTCAAAAAGCTGATGTGCTCAAAAAAGAGCTGCAAATTTTTACCATTGGCAATTTACTGGAACATTATCCTTTCCGCTACGTAGATCGCACCAAGTTTCATAAACTTCGGGAGATCCATCCGGATATGGTTGGGGCGCAAATTCTTGGCCGCCTCACTGCTTTGCAAGAGGTAGGTGAAAAGCGAGCCCGGCGACTTGTTGGTCAATTTCGTGATGACACGGGAAGTATAGAGCTCGTTTGGTTTCAAAGTATCACATGGCTACAGAAAAGTTTGAAGGTGGGCGCGGCATACATTTGTTATGGTAAGCCAACGGAATTTAACGGACAAGTATCCATTACGCATCCCGAAATGGAGCTGTACACGGCGCAGGAGAAAAAAATTGGGAACTTAACTATGCAGCCCGTTTACTCCTCCACGGAAAAGCTAAAAAAGTTCAACCTGGATAGCAAAGGCATTCAAAAACTGCAACAAGCTGCGCTGGAAATTGTGTTTCGGGGTTTACAGGAAACTATGCCGGGTTATCTGCTAGAGAAGCATCGACTAATGAGCTATCCGCAGGCATTATTGGCCATTCACTTCCCGCAGCAGGTCGATGACCTTAATGCTGCCATACGTCGCCTCAAGTTTGAAGAGCTATTTTTTATACAACTGCGGCTCCTGCGCAACAAGCAACTAAATACGCAGAAATATCGTGGACATCGATTTGATCAAGTTGGCGAGAAGTTTAACACATTTTTTAATGAACGCCTGCCCTTTCCGCTCACCAATGCGCAGAAACGTGTGGTGAAAGAGATCCGTCTAGATACCAACACGGGCGCACAAATGAATCGACTCGTGCAGGGCGATGTTGGCTCCGGAAAAACTGTGGTTGCTTTGATGGCTATGCTGCTAGCAATCGACAACGGCTACCAAGCCTGCATGATGGCTCCGACGGAGATTTTAGCACAGCAGCATTACGCGGGTCTAAGTAGCTTGTTAGGTGACGACCTATGCAGTATTAAACTACTAACCGGATCAACGCCAGCTAAAGAACGCAGGCGCATTCATCAAGACCTGGAAGACGGTAGCTTGGATATCCTGATAGGCACACACGCTTTGATTGAAGACAAAGTTAAATTTAAAAATATAGGCTTCGTCGTGATTGATGAGCAGCATCGTTTTGGTGTAGAGCAACGGGCAAAGCTTTGGCGTAAAAACAGCATTCCGCCGCATATGCTCGTGATGACCGCTACACCGATACCACGAACCTTAGCGATGACCATGTATGGCGATTTGGATATCTCCGTTATTGATGAGCTCCCTGCCGGTAGAAAACCGATAAAAACCGTTCATTTTTTTGAAAACCAACGGTTGCGTGTATTTGGGTTTATGCGTGATGAAATAGCAAAAGGAAGACAGGTGTATGTCGTATATCCGTTAATTAAAGAGAGTGAAAAACTGGATTTGATTTTTCTCGAAGCTGGTTTAGAAAATCTGCAGCGCGAGTTTCCTCTGCCTACCTACAAAATCAGTATCGTTCATGGCAAGATGCCCGTGAGAGACAAGGATTTCGAGATGCAGCGTTTTGTAAAAGGCGAAACGCAAATTATGGTTGCCACCACAGTGATCGAAGTGGGGGTGAATGTCCCAAATGCATCGGTTATGATTATTGAAAATTCAGAACGGTTTGGCTTGTCACAGCTGCATCAGCTTCGCGGACGCGTGGGCCGCGGTGCGGAACAATCATACTGCATTTTAATGTCGGGCAATAAACTGAGTAAAGAAGGTAGAAAGCGATTGGAAACGATGGTGCGTACATCGGATGGATTTGAAATAGCAGAAGTTGATCTTCAATTACGCGGTCCGGGTGACATTTCGGGAACCCAACAGTCGGGTATCATAGAAATGAAAATTGCAAACTTGGCTTCTGACAAAGCGATACTCACGGAAGCTCGCGCCAGCGTGATCGAAATTTTTCAAACCGATCCAACCCTCAGCCAGGCGGAAAACAACCTACTCGTTTCCTATCTTGCGCAACGCGGACCAAACATATCTTGGGATAAAATTTCGTAATCGAAGGGAGCAGACGCTGCAAAATCCTACAAACCGACTTTGCAGCGAAAGTATAGTATTAATACAATAAATTGTTGTAGGGATAACGCTGGTTATGCAGGTCAACAACGATACTGTAAAGGCGCTCTTTAAATTCCTCCACATTGGTTTTATCGGTTGCTGATATAAATATAGCTGGATCAGAATTTCTTGCCATCCACGAGTTTCGAAAATCATCAAGCGTAACTTTTACTTCCTCGCCCTCTTCGGTCTCCGAAACTGGCGCTTTGTACGCATCAATTTTATTGAACACCGTAACAACAGGTTTATCTAATGCGCCAAGCTCTTTCAGCGTTTCATTTACCGCCTGAATGTGATCTTCAAAGTTTGGGTGGGAGATATCCACGACGTGAATGAGGATATCCGCTTCGCGAACTTCGTCCAAGGTCGATTTGAAACATTCTACCAAATGATGGGGCAGCTTGCGGATAAAACCAACGGTATCGGATAACAAAAAGGGCAAGTTATCAATGACGACTTTACGTACCGTGGTATCCAGCGTTGCGAAAAGCTTATTTTCGATCAATACATCAGATTTTGAAACCATATTCATAATGGTCGATTTACCAACATTTGTGTATCCCACCAGCGCTGCCCGAATCAATTCGCCCCGATTTTTCCGTTGCGTTTCATTTTGTTTGTCAATCTGCTTTAGACGCTCTTTTAACAGCGAGATCTTGTTTAAGATCATCCGTCTATCGGATTCGATCTGACTCTCACCGGGACCACGCATCCCGATCCCCCCACGTTGCCTTTCCAAGTGAGTCCACATACGCGTCAATCGCGGAAGCACATATTGTAGCTGCGCCAATTCTACCTGTGTTTTCGCTTGCGCCGTCTGAGCGTGGCGAGCAAAAATGTCCAAAATTAAATTGGAGCGATCCAATACTTTGATCTGGAATTCCTTTTCTATGTTTCGTAACTGCGAAGGCGATAACTCGTCATCAAAAACAACCATGTCCACCTCTTCCGCAATGATATCCGCTTTTATCTCTTCCAATTTCCCACTGCCCACGAAGGTTGCACGATCTGGATAGGCCAATTTTTGCGTAAAGATGCCTTTGTTGACACCGCCTGCAGTTTCCACCAAAAATGCGAGCTCCTCCAAATATTCGTGCGCCTTCGCTTCGGTAGTATCCGGTGTAATTACCGAAACCAAAACCGCCGTTTCTGGCTTTATCGCTGTATCGTAAATTTTTGTTCTTGCCATGTATGATATGAGCTAATAGCTATAAAATTAAAAACTTTTGAATTTTCAAAATTCGTGCCCCTAATTTCATATTCGATTTATAATAGGGATACAAAGATAGCTGTTTTTATCCATTCTTGACATCGCGCCTATAATCCACAAAACAATTTTCGGTTGTAAATCCGTAAATTTGTGCTCGGCATTCATTCTCTTAATGAATAATAGAGTTTATAGATAGTTCACATGCAAAACAAAAAAGTACATTTCGTTGATTGGGGTTTAACAGACTATCAGGATGCGTGGAATCGGCAGGAAGAGGTTTTTGCAAATACACTGGCTATAAAGAACGCAAACCGTAATGAAAATCTGCAGCTTCCCACGCCGAATCATCTGATTTTTACAGAGCATTCTCATGTATACACGTTGGGGAAAAGTGGCCATCCTGAGTACCTTCTTTTGGACGAAGATGGGTTAAAAGCAAAAAATGCGACCTTCTACAAGATAAACCGGGGTGGCGATATAACCTATCACGGTCCCGGACAGATTGTAGGCTACCCTATTTTGGATCTCGACAATTTTTTTACTGATATCCATTTATACCTCCGCACGCTGGAGGAAGCGGTTATCCTTACCTGTGCAGATTATGGAATAATGGCGGGAAGATATGAAGGATTCACTGGCGTGTGGATAGATGCTGACAATGCGAAGGCCCGGAAAATATGCGCTATGGGCGTTAGAGCGTCGCGCTGGGTGACCATGCACGGATTTGCTTTCAACGTGAACGCTGACCTCGACTACTTTAAGAATATCATCCCTTGTGGAATAGATGATAAAGATGTAACATCCTTACAGCGTGAGCTGGGGCGTGAACTGGATTTAGTTGAGGTAAAGGAAATTTTGAAAAAGCATATCGCAACGCTTTTTGCCATGGAGATTGTCTAGATAGGTGATACCTAACCACCCTTGATGCCTCGTCGCTGATTTCCTAAGGCTATTTTATGTTTTACAAAGGGAATGTCTGTAAACGTGTGGTGCGACAATTAGGCTTCGTTCGCCGTCTGAAATAAGGTTTGCTGTATATAGATAGGCTGTTGGCTCGAAATCGTGACCACATTGGTATTTTCGAGTTTATACACATCGAACAGCTCCGTCTCTTCATAACGGGTGGCTACGGAAAGTTTTATCCCCGTGCAGTGTGGGGCAAATGTTTGTTCTACGATTTCCACGGTGTTGTTCTGGCCGGAAAGATGAGACAAGATTAAATGTCTCAGTCGTGGCGTACGATTCTCCAAAAATACTTCCAGGGATAATTTGTTTGAAATATGCCCCCAACCGCTTCTTATCCTATTCTTCAAATAAAAAGAGTATCGGCCTTTTTCAAGCATCTCCTCATCGTAGTTGGCTTCCAATAGCAAAACATCGACATGTTTAATAACGTGCTTCACATTTTCGCACGCCCTTCCAAGGTCTGTGAGCACACCTACATTGATTTTCCCGTCACTAACCAGAAAGCTGCAAGGCTCTTTTGCATCGTGGTACTTCGGAATCCCATATATGGATAACGTCCCAATCTCTACTTTCTCATTTGGCAAAATAATATGAACAAGTTCGGGAGGAAGATTTAATCGAGAACCTTTATAAGAGCCCGCTGTAATATATACCGGCACCTGGTACCGTTTGCAGAATACGGAGAGACCACGGATATGATCACTATGCTCATGCGTTATAAATATGGCTGAAATACTGCTTGGATCTATCCCTAGTTTAGCCATACGCAGCTCGATATGCTTCGTATTGATCCCTGCATCGATAAGAATCGCATCCCCGTCACCACTTGCTAGATAATAGCAATTCCCATTACTTCCTGAAGCTAAAGCACTATATTTCATCCGCGTGTTTGTATTTTAAGAAACATCCACATTTCGTGTTCCCATCCATCTCCTATATCTGTTGCGCGAGCAGCAGCGGCCAATTTATATCTTTTATTATTGTCTTCCAAATCATACAGCAATGCATGACCTGCAACTGACATCAACATTCCGGCAAGCTTAACGGTACTTTAATTGCCAAGCCACCATCGGCCGTCTCCTTATATTTTGCGTTCATATCTTGCGCGGTATCCCACATGGTACTTACCACCGCATCAAGACTCACCTTCGCTTTATCAGGATTTGAGTTTAACGCTAACTGTGCTGCTGTTATCGCTTTTACAGCGCCCATGGTATTTCGCTCGATACAGGGGATTTGTACTAGCCCGCCGATAGGATCGCAGGTCAGACCCAGGTGATGCTCCATCGCTATTTCGGCAGCCATCAGCACCTGTCTTTGCGATCCACCTAAGCATTCCGTCAGCGCAGCAGCAGCCATAGCCGATGAGACACCTATTTCCGCTTGGCATCCGCCCATCGCCGCAGAGATCGTTGCTCCCTTTTTAAATATGGAGCCTATTTCGGAAGCTGTAGCAATAAACTGCATGATCTTTTCTTCCCAATAACCATCATGAAAGGTAATATAGTATTGCAGCACCGCAGGAATAACGCCTGATGCACCATTCGTAGGCGCTGTAACCACACGACCGAATGAGGCATTCTCTTCGTTCACTGCTAGGGCAAAACAACTTACCCAATCAAGGATATAACCGAAATCTTTGCCCCCTCCACGAATAGCGCTTAACCAGCTGTCATAATCTTCGTAAGCGCGTCCACTTAAAAGACGTTTATTCATCTTGGCTGCTCGACGTTCCACGTGCAATCCTCCCGGAAGCACGCCCGCCGTGTGACAACCTTTATAGATGCAATCTCTTAGCGTGCGAAAAATATGTAAGATACCTTCCTTCGTTTGCTCCTCGCTTCGCCAAGATAGTTCATTCTCCATCACCAGCTCTGAAATCTTTAAACCAGTACGCATACACCAAACCATGAGTTCCTGTGCCGTATCCACCGGGAACGGCAACTCCACTTCGCTTAATACGCTTTCGGCATCGCCTTCCTGTACGACAAATCCTCCGCCAATAGAATAATAGGTTTCAGAAACCGCTTTTCCATCGTGAAGGAAAGCCTGAAAAGTTACGGCATTCGGGTGGTAAGGCAAACTCTCCGTATACAAGAACATAAGATCGGAGGTGTAGGAAAATGTAACTTCCTGTTCAGCACCCAAATTTATCTTCCCAGAAGTTTTTATCTCCTGCACTTTGGGTGTCACTTGCGACACATCGAAGGTTACAGGATCATCGCCACTAAGTCCGAGTAGGACGGCGATATCTGTACCGTGGCCAACGCCGGTCTTTGCCAGCGATCCATATAGCAATATGTTTATGCCGACCACCTCGTTTAGCAGTGCTTTATTTCTAAGAATTTCTACGAAGCGTTGTGCTGCTCGCCAAGGGCCCAAAGTATGCGAACTAGATGGTCCGATACCAATTTTAAACATATCAAAAATAGAGATTCGCTCGTTTGCCATTTCCAGAATTTAAGCCCACACAAAAATATTGTTTATACGGCAATATCCTCCATTTTTAATACTAATTTTTAGCACGAAGAATTAGCAAAATACTAATTATAAGTGAGTTTAGTTAGCAATATAATATTAAGCGCTGTCGAGCAGTTGACACCTAAAACAAAAAAACATCCCATGTTATCTGCATTTAAAAATATGCGGACAGCATGGGATGCCATAGATAAATTTTTTCGCTGCGACGACCTTGGTAAGCGCCTCTTTAACTATTAAAGACCATCGCCATATTGGAAGCGCTTATTAATCGCTACGGGCAGTTTTCCCTGTGCTTTAATTTTTCCTAATAGCACTTTGGCGGCAGCCTTTTGCATAAAGCCGTCGTTCTGGTAAGCCATAATAATGCCACTGCTTCGATCGATCGATAGGTTATCGAGCATATAGGGGTTCGTAAACATCGCTGTTATCGTTCGGCGGCCTGCCACTTTATCTACAAATGCACGAGCCGGTTCAGATAAATCGGACTCGCTCCGTGGCCGCGGGCGGTTATCGTGAATAGCAAGTACAATTTGTCGAAAGTCGCGTATTTGCTTCAAAAGCTCTTTCAGTTGTTCCTCCGTTTCTTTCCCACTGATGAAGAACTGTGTCTTTGTAGTAAGCTGCCCTGCAAGCTCTTTTTCGAAATCTTGAGCCTTTGAAATCCCTACAGATACAATGGCCGTTTCCTCACGGCGATCAAATGTCTTGATTCGGCGATCCGCTTTCAGCACAGTTATTGCGGCATCTGCCAAACGTTGGACAAGCTGTTTCGATGCATTATTATTTAAATCGGCCATTAGATTCTGCATAGGAACGGGTCTACACTGATTTAGCCCAACCCAATACTTTGCTGCCAGCACACGTTTCACGCGCTGATCCAGTTCGCTCTGCTTTATCCGTCCGCTTTTTATCGCCTTGTCGACCAAGTCAATCGCACGTGCGCTGTTCTCTGACACCTCTAGAAGGTCGTGCCCGGCCTCAATAGCCATCACATCGGCTTCGCCGTTCGGAAAAAACTTTTTGACCCCGTTCATGTCCATTGCATCAGTCACCGTAAGTCCCTTAAATCCTAGCTCCTTTCGCAAAAGATCGGTTACCACCTTTCTGGATATTGATGAGGGAATATTAGGCGTTGCGTCTAACGCGGGGATGTTCATATGCGCCACCATAATCGCCGGGGCACCCGCCTTAATTAATGCACGAAAAGGAAAAATTTCCAACGTATCCAGTCGCTTCTTGGTAAAATTAAGCTGCGGCAAATCATGGTGCGAATCAACTTCCGTATCGCCATGCCCCGGAAAATGCTTGAGAGAGGCGATGATACCACCATCCACCATACCATCCATATAGGCTTTTGCTTTCCTTGTCACATTATACTTATTATCACCAAACGAGCGGAAATTGATGACTGGATTTTTAGGGTTATTATTAATATCTACTACCGGCGCAAAATTGAAGTGCATGCCGATGCGTAAAAAATCACGCGCTACCTGCTTGCCCATCTCGTAGATCAGATGTTCATTTTGCACGGCACCAAGCGTCATCTGATAAGGATATGAAACCGTCGAGTCTGGCATACGCATCCCTAAGCCCCACTCTCCATCATAGGTTATCAGTAACGGTACCTTGGCCAATTTTTGGTATTGGTTAAACATTTGAGCGTGCCTAACTGGACCCCCCTGAAATACCACGAGCCCGCCTAATTGCTCGCGCTGGATAACCTGCCCAACGGAGTCGATATATTTCTTCCCTAAGTTTGTATGTGCTCTTACCAAAAATAATTGTGCAATACGTTCCTTCGGTGTAAGCTTATTAAAAACAGAGTCTACCCAAGCATTCTTGCTATTAATAAACTTCACGAAGTCAGGCCTTTTCTGCGCATGAACTGACAGACCAACGCATACCAGAAATAAAAAAGGAAGAATTTTCTTAATCATATTTAGTTTTTTACCGCCCTAATATACATCAAAAAACAGGCGCATCAAATTTATGCATGAATAATTGTGAAAACAGCATAAAAGCGCATTAGGAAAGCTTGTATTTCTTTTCTAATAATTGCGATAGCGCATTACCGTTACTGATATCTTCACTCGCAGCCCTTTTCCAAAGCATATCGATCGTTAAAAGTAGAAATTGCGTTTCGAGCTCTGGATCTTGGTAACCCAATTCTGTAAAAGCCTTTACGAGAATGGGCTGTACAGGCTTCATAAATTGTTCGTGCTGCTGTTTAGAAAATGCATTATGAGAAAGGCGCTCTTGGAGCTTCCAAAACAGCGGTTCTTCCGCTACCAACTTACTCGGTAAGAAAATCATGTTCTGCAAAAATTCTTTCGGATTTCGATAGGTCATCATTCCACGGTGATGAGATAAAACGCGTCGGTACCCGGATTTCACGATATGGGCTAAGAGCGTATCTTTATTGCCAAAATGTTTAAATATTAATGCTTCTGAAACGCCCGCTTCGATGGAAATCTCCTTCGTTGATGTATCCACGTAGCCCTTCGTAGCAAAAAGCGAAAGCGCTACTTTCATTATTTTTTCCTTACGGCTTAGCGTCGTGTCTTTCATTCCTATTTTTTTTCAAAGATACGATTTTCATCAAAAGCAGCATCCTGATCAATGCGGCCTGCAACGGTACGCGAGCTGTGCAATCATTTTTGATGTTGGAATGAAAAAGACAGGGCCAAAGACACGCATTTTTTGTTGTCCACGTTGCCTGCTAATGTCCTGAAAGAGTTCTTTAGAGGTAATTATCAAACAGTTTTTGCTGAGCTTGATTAGTCAATCGTTAACATATAACCGACACTACGGATATTGGTAATTTTTATGCGTTCGTCTTTAGACAAATATTTTCTGATTCGGCTGATAAACACGTCTAAGCTTCTGCCCGTAAAGTAAGTATCGTCATTCCAATAAGCGCGAATAATCTCCTCTCTGGGTACCACCTCATCCTTGTGTTCAAATAAACGCCGCAAGAGCTCCACCTCACGGAAAGAAAGCTTTTCCTGCTCCGTGCCGTATGTCAGTGTAGATTTTATGGTGTCGAGTACAAAATCGCCGATAATATACTGCTTCATCGCTTGCGCTACAGCCACTCTTTTTGTTAATGATTCGATCCGGACAATAAGCTCTTCTATTTTAAACGGTTTTCGCACATAGTCGTTAGCGCCCAAGTGAAACCCTTTGACAACATCCTCTGTATGGGTCATGGCAGTCAGAAAAATAATTGGTGTACTTAAGTCTACCTTCCGAATCTCCGTTGCGACAGAAAAACCATCCATCAATGGCATCATAACGTCTAGCACAACGATATCGGGCTTTTTGTGTTTAAAAGCGATAACGGCATCCCTTCCGTTTTCCCGATGTGTCACTTGAAATCCATGCGCTTCTAAGCTATCAGCAACGATAAGCGCTAAGCTCAACTCGTCCTCAACGTACAATACATCTACCATTTTTTCAATATTTAGGGATTTCAATTGTAAATGTACTCCCTTTTCCAAGTTCGCTGCGAACGGCTATGCTTCCTCCATGTTGCTCAACAACATGTTTCACGTAGGCCAAACCTAAACCGAAGCCTTTCACTTCGTGGAGTGTCCCTTCCGGCACGCGGTAAAACATATCAAAGATGCGTGGCGAATGTTCTGGGGCGATGCCTTTACCCTTATCTGATATCGACAAGAGGATATTTTCTTTAAAAACCTTCAAAATGATATGTATTTGGACCGGGTCGGCAGAATATTTAATAGCGTTGTCAAATAGGTTGCTGACCACATTTTTTAAATGGGCTTCGTCAGCCATGATTAACAGCTGTTCGTCCTCGTGATCAAACGTAGTCGTTATTTCTTTAGCCGCGCTAATTGTGGCTAATTCCAAACAGTTATTGATTAATGGAATAATATTCACCTGCTGCTTAAAAATGCGAATACGGTGGGTCTCGTCTACATCAAGCTGCAGCACACGCTCAATCATGTTATTAAGATGTTCCAACTCGGCCTTTGAAAGGTCGAGATACTTATTCATCTTTGCTTTATCATCTTTAGCTACAAAACGTTGAATAGCCTCTACAGCGGCCATCACGGTTGCCAACGGGGTTTTCAACTCGTGTGTCATATTGTTCACAAACGCTTTCCGCAATACAGCCTCTTGATTCTGTCTCCTTATGGTCTTTAATAAATACAGAAAAGTGCCTAATAGCGCTGTAAGCAGTAACAAAGAAAGAAAAAGTTGGCCACCGAGCTTGAAAACCAAATAAGACCATGGATTGTCAAACTTAGCTAGTAAGAATTGTTCACTTTCTGGATTAATCAAGATCGGGCGTGTAAAGACTTCCCCTTGCTTTCGTCTGTACTGTATATAAGCATCGAACTCATCGCGATGAATGATCTCCGTTGAGAGCTGAAATTTTGTTCGCATCCTATTTTTTGCCAACGCTTTCTCCAAACGAAGCTCGAGGGTATCGAGCAATGCGCTATTGAAATCCATTTTCTCAAGCAAATACAACGGTAGCAATTCGTTGGGCGCATCTTTTCCCGCATCATCACCGCGCACTCTTCTATTTCGTCCCCGTCGAAAATCCGCTGTGTCTAGAAAGGTTTGCATAGGCGCTACATCCAAATTGGGATACACTTTTCTTAAGATCGATAGAAAGCCCTTATGCCGTCTTTCCGCATCATGCGCATCTAATTCTGCCTTCTTTGCAGAGGCCGTAAAGTCGTTTTGATAGTAATTTTGCAGGACGTTAAATAAAGCCCTTTCTGCTCTACCAAGAAAAAGCTCGCGCTCGCTTTTATAGCTGCCATACAGCCAAAAAGACAAAACAAGGCCAATTCCAGTAGCCGTAAGCACGATCAAAACGAGGAGGATTTTATACTTTTTTAACATTATTAATACAAATTTAAATTAGTAGATTTGCATCGCACGGGTAATCGGCTAGTTTTAACAAAATATAACACTGATTAACAGTTCTCTGCACCCAATGTGGCAAGAAAGCCTGTCTACAGCTTTTAAATAGGTGTACAGCGCATCGGAAGGGAGGAGATTTTAACAAAATATAACACATGTTAGCTGTTCTATTTGATTACTTTTGCTCGTCAAACAATACATATGAATCATCTTATTAAGAGAAGTATTTCCTTTTTTGCATTATCTATTTTTTTGCTGATCATTACCGGGGCCTGCGATAAGGATATGAGTGTGATGTTGGATAATTCGGCAACAAGCAATGTTGGTGTATCTCTTATCGACTCTTTTACAATTAATACTTCCACTGTGCAGCTAAACAATTTGCCTTCTGCTGGTAGAGGGACTATTTTAGTAGGAAAGGCAGCCGATGCTACTTATGGAGAAGTTAAATCGACCTCTTATTTCCGTATTGGATTTTCAAGCTTCACAAATGATATTCCGGAAAATGCGGCATTTGATTCGTTAACACTTGTTTTGAGACCCAATAGTGCAAGGTATGCATTTGGAGATACTACCAAAATTCAAAAGATAAACGTTCACCAGCTTAATCAAACGCTGGAAACCAAAACGATTACGGGAGGTATCCAGAATACGGCTATACCCGTTTATGTTGCAGGCGCATCTATCTTTAGCGACCAAACTTTTGACTACAATCCTACGGCAATCGGTTCAACGACGTTTAGCCCGCATATGCGTTCGCTAGACACTTTAAGCATCCGTTTAAGCCAACCTGTCGGCCAAGATTTTTTTGATCTTATTCGATCGAATGACGTGCGTGTATCATCCAATGAAAATTTTACAAACTACTTTAGAGGACTTGTTCTTGTCCCTGACGAAAATAATACCGCTGTTGTAGGTTTCCGTACAGATACAGTACAGGTGAAAGTTAATTATAGTTTTACAGGCAATGATGGTTTTAGAAGGTCAGCTTCCAAAATAATGACGCTTGTGGATGGAGGCCTTCAATTTAACAATATAGCATACGACCGCACAGGAACTGCTTTTGAAGGATTATCCGCAACAAATCGGGAACTCCGAACCAGCGCAACAGGTGGTCTTACCTATGTTCAATCTGGAACTGGCGTTGTAGCGAAAATTGAAATGCCATCGTTAAAAGAGTTTTTACAGGATGACAACCTTTCGATTAACAAGGCAGAACTTGTCATCGAATCGAGCACACCGCTGAATACCATGTATCCGGCACCTGGTAACTTAATGCTGTATGTTGCGGATTACAATGGGATACCAGTATCTGCTCTTACAGTTCCTTACGCGCAGCAGGCCGGTGCTATTCAAACGGCAAGTTACGTCGCAGGTAATCAAACAGGACGAAATGGGACGTATACATTTGACTTGATCGTATATTTGAAAAATTTGAAGTCCACGACTATGTATGACAATACATCACTGTATCTGAGTTCGGTAATCCCGATTCAAGAATTGATGAGTACTTTCAGCACAGTTAATACTGCATTTATCGCAACAGAGAATGCAAAACCAAAAATAAAATTGAATATATTATACACTAAATTTAGGTAATTTATGAATAAGAAAAATTGGCTATTATTAATCTTAGCCTGTGCTATTGCTTTTACATCGTTCAATTCCTGTAGCAAAGATGACGAAGAAGATACAACAGATACCGGACCAACCGAATGGGTAAGATCGATCGTATTTAAAAATGATCCGAGAAATGGCGCCGCTTCTTTCACACTTAATAACCAAGCCTACGTGGTAGGAGGATTTGTAAGAAATGAAGGCGTTGTAAATGATGGCTCTAGCTTTAACGGCTCAACTTGGACAGACATCTCTGATTTTCCTGGCCAGGCACGGCAGATGGCTGTCGGTTTTTCGATCAATGGCAAAGGGTATATCGGTACTGGATCTACTGGTACGGATGATTTAGCAGATTTTTACAGCTATGATCCGCAAACGAACACCTGGACAGAAATCGCTCCTTTCCCGGGCAGAGCACGCTATGGTGCCGTAGCATTTACTCTAGGAAATTACGCTTATGTGGGCTTAGGTTCAACAAAAACAGAAGCTAAATTTAGTGATTTTTACCGTTATGATCCAGCAGCGAATACTTGGACGGAGATCCCGGTGCCTTTCCGGTATAAAAAAGCGTTTGCATTTTCTTTTGTTATTGGCGACAAAGCTTACGTAGGTGGTGGTTACGCAAATAGCCCGACATTACCAGAAGATTTTTATTCGTTCGACGGAACAAACTGGGCGCCACTTGCTGATTTGAACCGCAGCGACGACACATATACTTACGACGTTCGGAAATATAATGCCAGCGCATTTGTTATCGGCAACGCAGGATACGTAGTAAGTGGAAGAGGTAGTGGATCAGGTATAACAAGCACCGTTTGGAAATATGAGCCTGGCTCCGATTCTTGGACAGACAAACACCAATCGCTTCCAGCTGATGCCCGCGAGAAAGCCGTTGGTTTTGCGTTGGATGGAAAAGGCTATATCAGCACCGGTATAAATGGTGCATTTAACTTCGATAACACTTGGCAGTTTACGCAAGTACGCTAGTCAAAGACGTTTAATATACAGTCGAAAAGGTGGTCTAGGCCACCTTTTTTTGTATCCAAAATATGCGGTATCCCCGCTGCAATAAGCCTGTAGCCGAACGTAACGACGCGTGTGAAGCGTTTCGCGCACATCGCGCATGATTCATTATGACGCGATAAGCGAAAACTGCAGCTACGCGAGCCGTTTGCACACATAGCGCCGCAGGGCATGCCTATAAGTTGGGAAGGAATTAAAAAAGGCTATTCGTTCGAATAGCCTTCACGTGTTGTATAATCGGGACTACTAAATCAATCCCTTTTTGTTTAATAGTTCTGCAATTTGCACGGCGTTTGTAGCAGCGCCTTTCCGCAGATTGTCAGCAACAACCCAAAGGTTTAAGGTATTGTCCTGAGACTCATCGCGACGAATACGACCAACCAAAACTTCATCTTTTCCATGAGCATCTTTCGGCATCGGGTATTTCAGGTTCGAAGGATCATCAACGACGATAACACCCTCTTGCGCCGCCAACAGCTGGCGAACTTCATCAAGATCAAAATCACTTTCGAATTCGATGTTTACCGATTCAGAATGGCCGCCCATAACTGGGATACGCACGGTAGTTGCGGTAACGCGGATGGAATCGTCTCCCATAATCTTATTCGTCTCCTTGATCATCTTCATCTCCTCTTTTGTGTAGCCATTTTCTTGGAATACGTCAATATGAGGAATCACATTTAAATCAATTTGATAAGGATACGCCTTCTCACCTTCTTTACCAGCACGCTCGTCCATCAATTGCGTAACAGCTTTCACACCTGTTCCAGTTACAGATTGATAGGTAGAAACGACTACACGTTTGATCTTATATTTTTCATGTAGCGGCTTTAAAACCACAACCATTTGAATAGTCGAACAATTTGGATTGGCTATAATTTTATCATCAGCAGATAAAACATCTCCATTTACTTCTGGAACGACAAGCTTCTTCGTCGGGTCCATGCGCCAAGCAGATGAATTATCAACGACCGTGATTCCTGCTTCGGCATACAGCGGTGCAAATTCTGTCGAGGTAGTACCACCCGCAGAAAAAAGCGCCACCTGTGGCTTCAATGCAATAGCTTCAGCTGGTGTCACGACCTTATACTTCTTCCCCTTGAAATCGATTTCCTTACCCTTACTCTTTTCTGAAGCGACAGGAATCAATTCTGTTACCGGGAAATTACGTTCTGCTAAAACGGTCAAGATCTCTGACCCAACAAGGCCCGTTGCGCCTACTACTGCAACTTTCATAGTTAAACTTATTTTGTTTGTATTATTAATTATTGAATTCTATAGATTTATTTCAAGGTATCAAACATACGAAATATGCAGCTCCTTTTATAATTAATTCTGCAAAATTTATCGGTGCGCAGGATATATTTTTGAAAAGTTATCAAAGCCAAGCTTATTTTCATAAAAATAACACAATAATTTTGGTTGATTTTTTCAATTTTAAAAACTTATTGGATACCTCCACAATATACTCCGGCCGTTACCTATCTAAATTTCCGCGTGGCAGATCTGCACGCTACGGTACCATAAATAGTTTTACTAAATAGAGACGTAATGGTTCAATACATAGCTTTAGTAAAGCCCCCCCATACGCTTTCATAAACTTATTGTCACATATATCCACCGGATGAAAAACTTCATTTATTAAACTTTTTTGGTACGTAGGTTTAGCGAGGCCTTTCTAGTTGGACATGAAGCAGACTTTTGAAACGAATTTGCAAGGATAATCGTACCTAGCATATGGCCATATTTGAAATCAAGTCAATCGATTGATTCGCTATAAAACGGCCGTTTCTAAGGCTGAAGATCACGGCATTAGAATTGTAGAAATAGCGCTTTCTGCAAACAATGAGTTTGCCTGTAGAAGTTAGATATTAATTGTTCAAAAGTTCATTATCAATGATTTAAAGGCGGCTTTTTACTTAGGTGAAGTGGGAAATAGTGTAAAGAGATGCGCGAAAAATGAGCTATCTTTGCAGCAATGAAAGAGCGTATAATAATTATTGGAGCAAATGGCCAGATAGGATCAGAACTGGCAATGGCCCTCCGCCAAAAATTTGGTGATGAAAACGTTATCACTTCAGACATCCGAAAGCCGGACGACCTGAAAGAAGGGCTGATTTTCGAGTCGATTAATGTATTGGATAAGGACGCGCTGCGATCCTTATTGATAAAATATGAACCAACACAGATCTATCTGCTCGCGGCGATGCTATCAGCCACAGGCGAACAATACCCGCAAAAAGCATGGGATCTGAATATGAATGGCCTCTTGAATGTGCTTGATTTAGCGCTAGACTTAGGCATCAAAAAAATATTTTGGCCAAGTTCTATTGCCGTTTTTGGCCCGCACTCGCCAAAGGTAAATACTGGGCAGTATTGCATCATGGATCCGTCCAGCATTTATGGGATCAGTAAACTAGCCGGCGAGCGCCTTTGCGAGTACTACCACAATAAATATGGACTTGATATCCGCAGTATCCGATATCCGGGAATCATCTCTTGGAAAACTTCACCTGGTGGGGGAACGACAGACTATGCTGTACACATCTTTTTCGAAGCACTGAAACATGGGAAATATGCATCCTTTCTATCCGCTGAAACGGAACTTCCTATGCTTTATATGGAAGATGCAGTACGCGGAACAATAGAGCTTATGGATGCTCCAGCAGAAAAAATCACTATCCGCTCGAGCTACAACATTGCGGGCATATCATTCACGCCGGCGCAAATCGCAGAGGAAATTAAAAAAATTCTTCCTAATTTTGAGATGTCTTATGTCGACGACGATCCCCGCCAAGCTATTGCCAACTCGTGGCCAGCAAGTATAGATGATTCTTACGCACGAAACGATTGGGGTTGGCAACCAACCTATGATTTGGAAGGCATGACAAAAAACATGATTGAAAACCTCAAAACACACGTATAAAAATGGGTAGAGCATTTGAATTCAGAAAAGAAAGAAAATTTAAACGCTGGGCCAAAATGGCCGTTCAGTTCACACGTTTAGGGAAAGAAATCGCAATGGCGGTTAAAGAAGGCGGCCCTCACCCGGAAAACAATTCGCGCCTACGCACAGCTGTACAAAATGCGAAAGCGGTGAACATGCCTAAAGACCGTGTCGAAGCCGCAATAAAGCGAGCCTCAGAAAAAGATGCGAAGGGTTATGAAGAATATGTGTATGAAGGATATGGCCCGCACGGTGTGCCTGTTCTAATTGAAACGGCGACAGATAATACAAACCGTACGGTAGCAAACATCAGAAGCTACTTCACAAAAGCAGGCGGATCATTGGGCAAAACAGGCTCGCTGGATTTTATTTTCCAACGTAAATCAATATTTCGCTTTGATGCCTCCGAAGAACTGGATGTAGAAGAGCTGGAACTGGAATTGATCGATGGCGGTCTTGAGGAACTCTATGTGGAAGCAGACGAAGAGGGTAATGATGTAGTTGTAGTACAAACATCATTTGAAGATTTCGGAAATATGCAAAGCTTGCTGGAAGAAAAAGGAATTGAGGTGAAATCAGCAAAACTTGAACGTATAGCCCTCTCCCACACCTCGACAAACGAAGAACAAGCCGCTGAAGTACTCAAGATGATTGATAAGATTGAGGAAGATGATGATGTACAGGCCGTTTATCATAATATGGACTAAAGTAGTCATTGATAGGAAGGAAGCAAAACAAAGCTTCCTTCCTAATTTTTAAGAAATTGCGCCTATCGTATTTTCGATATACCCTTTGCTGTGCTACGCGAGTAGCGTCTCACGGATCTTACCAATCCATTATCCTACACCTCCGATCGAAGACGTGTTTTTGCGAATAGTTACTCAAAATTATTACGGGTTTAAGGTCATCTCTGGATCGTGATATGATACGTAGCTACGTCGAAAAATTAACGAATGAATGGTCAATACGGTTGCTCAGAAAAATTATTGGATAATTTTAAACATGCTTGGTATTATTTATTAAATTTAGCACTTGGACATGATGACATTTGAAGATTTTTTTGCGAAAAAAAGAATAGATATTTCGCTTCTGCAGGCAAACGAGCGCTCTTTGTATGAAGAGTTTAGGCTTCACTATGCTCAAATGGGTGAAAAAAGCTTCGACCATACAAAAAAGTTTTGGTTCAATAACTTGCGAAAAAAATACCTTTTGCTGGATAAGGAAAATCAAACTACGCCGTCCGAACAGGCCGCACCACTTGTAGAGAAGTCGGAAGCTAACGCTGCACAACCAATCTACAATCCGACGGGCTTTAAATCACGTTTCAAAAAATCAACAACAGAGGAAAATAAAGAAAATACAGTCGACGCAGACAAAGAAGTTCATTCTGCTGCAATTCAAAAGCCGGCTTTTAAATCTCGTTTTAAAGCAGGTGTAACGTTGGAAACCGAAAACAAGAAGCCTACGACAACCGGATCGACGAATCAAGAAGATCCTATAGCTGAACAGGCTAGTAAGCCGGCAGGATTCAAACCGCGCTTTAAAGCAGGCATAACGAAGCCTGCTGATGAGCAGCTCGAAACCCCGAAAGCCGAAGATCCCGCGCAAGAAGATAAACCAACAGAAACGCCGGTCAGTAAACCCGCAGGGTTCAAACCGCGCTTCAAAGCGGGCGTAACAAAGCCTGCTGATGAGCAACCGGAAACCCCGAAAGCCGAAGATCCCGCGCAAGAAGATAAACCAACAGAAGCACCGGCCAGCAAGCCTACCGGGTTCAAACCGCGCTTTAAAGCGGGCGTAACAAAGCCTGCTGATGAGCAACCGGAAACATCATCGCCGGAAGAACCGAAGCAAGAGGATAAGCAAACAGAAACGCCGGTCAGTAAACCCGCAGGGTTCAAACCGCGCTTCAAAGCGGGCGTAACAAAGCCTGCTGATGAGCAACCGGAAACCCCGAAAGCCGAAGATCCCGCGCAAGAAGATAAGCAAACAGAAACGCCGGTCAGTAAACCCGCAGGGTTCAAACCGCGCTTTAAAGCGGGCGTAACAAAGCCTGCTGATGAACAACCGGAGACCCCGAAAGCAGAAGATCCCGCGCAAGAAGATAAACCAGCAGAAGCGCCGACCAGCAAGCCTACCGGATTCAAACCGCGCTTTAAAGCGGGCGTAACAAAGAATAAGCCTACGGACGAAAATCCGTCTGAGTAAATTAAAAATTAGCTATCAAAAATTAAAATTTGAATTATGTTGAAGGAAGAAAGACAAGCCTATATCATTCACCAAATAAACTTACATAACAAAGTTTTATCGTCAGATTTGAGTGTACAGCTCAATGTATCAGAAGACACCATACGGCGAGATTTAAATGAGCTAGCCGAAAATGGACAAGTTTTGAAGGTGTATGGCGGGGCATTATCAAAGTCTTTTCAGTTCCCTTTTCAAGAAGGAAATGTCTACGCCAAGGAATCCAAGAAAGACATTGCGAAGAAAGCCATTTCTCTTATACAAAATGGCATGACGGTACTCGTTGGCGGTGGTACAACAATGATTGAACTTGCGCGACTTGTCCCTAATGAAATTCAATGCACATTTTTCACCATCAGCCCGCTGGTTGCGCTTGAACTTGCGGAAAAAGAGAACATTGACGTGATCTTGCTTGGCGGAAAACTGTCCAGAAATACAAATATTGTTACTGGAGCGCAGGTTATAAACGAGCTTTCCGATTTACGCGTAGATCTGTGCCTATTGGGCACAAACAGTTTATCACTCGATGAGGGTATCACCGATTCGGACTGGGAAGTCGTTCAAATTAAACGAGCGATGATAAAGTGTTCGAAAAATCTTGCAATCTTAAGCATCACAGAAAAGCTAAACTCCAACCAAAAGATGCGCGTAGCGCCATTAAGGGATGTCACCTATCTTGTCACAGACCTAGATCCAAAACATCCAAAATTGACGGAATTTGCGAAACAAATCCAAGTGATATAGCTATTTTTTTGATTGCAGTTTCCGGATTGCTCGACGTGCAATCCAGAAATTACTTTCAATTTCCATATTGTGCCACAGCAAGCTATAGTCGACTTCTCTGTTAAAAACCATCCGCTTGATGTGTTTTGCCAATGCTTTGAAAGAATAGCTTGATAGGCCATTGAACGGTTTTGCGTAATAATTTTTATGATGGCGCTGCCATTGGTCAACAGCTATATCATCCACAAGCTTTGTATAATGGCTATCATCCAATAGCTTTTCATTTAGAGCGCTCAACTGCAAAGCTGTTTCCTCCTTGGACCGAAGCGATACAGAAGTATCATCTTTGCGTGTCAGACGGAGTTCTGCTTGCTGGATAACACCCCTTTCTACCGTTAGCTGCAGCGCCGCACCCGTTCTCCAAGCAAGCGTATCTGTAATGCCATCGAAATAGAAATTGCCTAAGCTATAGATAATATGCTTCCCCTTATAAATTTCTTGTCCCTGCACAACATGCGGATGGTGCGCAATGACGATATCTGCTCCGTGGTCAACCAACTCGCGATACCTATTTCTCCATTCTGGGATCGGGAAATCCACCATTTCTACGCCGGCATGCACCTGTACAATAAGAACATCTACCTGCTGTTTATAGCGCGCCAGATCTTTATTGACCCGCGGGTGATTCACCCAAGCGTAGCCGTGAGACCTATCACCGTTCAGCGCACCATATCCATTTTCGGCATACGCCAAAAAACCGTAGCGGATATTATCGATGTTTTTAACAAGCATATCGTATGCTTGATCTTCATCCCCTACTCCAATTGCGTCCTCCCCAAATGCTTGCATAGTTTGCAACATGGCTTCTTTACCATAATCTAGAATATGGTTATTTGCCATCGCAAATAGGTTGAACCCCAAGTTACGCAACCAAATAGGAGCTTCCTTCCTTTGTTGTATGGTAGGCCCTGTTTTGGCATCCGCAGCGCCAACCCCGGCCAATGGTGCTTCTACGTTGCAACAGCAAATATGCTGCTCGGCAATTAATGCCCGTAGCTCCGATGAAAAAGATGGTTCCGATTGCAGGACAACATCACCTACAAAAAGTAATTTATGTTGCATTTCTTTTTACTAACATGATTTCAATAGGCTTAATCGTAATGTATGCAAAATACGCTTTCAGTAAACCGTTTTTAAATCCAAGCATCTTCAACAGTTCTTTTACTTTAGGCGTATGCATTAATTGCTGGAAAAGCTTTTCTTTTTTTCCTATTGTCGCGATCCGATCATTGATCCATTTTAGATACGCAGGCTTAATGACCTCTTTCAAAACCGCTACGTTGAGCGGCTCCAACGGAGTATGCATCAAGGCGTAGTAGTTCAGGGAGTTTTGATAGGTATAGCTATGCTGCTGTTCTTCAAATAATACGCCGTTTGATTTGAAAAAATCGCGCTGCCATTGCCTGTTAGCTCTACGTTCTGCTGGAAGATTTAGCATAGCCAAAGCAATATTTTCCTCTAAAAACGGCGAATATCCCGGAAATCCGTAAACGGATGGCACTTTTATGAGGTATTGTAAAAGCATCATTTTTGTACGCATCGCTGTGATGATTCTATATTCGGGAGATTCAAGATGCGCTTTTTGTTGGTCGAATATCGGCTCCACCAAGGATGTATAATCTATTCCCGTGGCGAGAGACGATTCGGCACTCATGCCGTGCGTGTACCCCAACTTTAAATACGATTGCGGGTCTGCAATTGGCGGAACGTCTACTGCGCCTGCCCATGCATCGCCAATGATACCGCTCAACAAATGCAGCTTTCTTTGATTTTCCATGTCGGCAATCGCGCCGTAAAATTCCATATGGTACGTACCCGAAGCGCCTACTGATGGTCCGAAAATTTCATACCAGTCTTGAACGTAGTTGTTAAATTTTCCCAAATCCACGCGCATCCAGTGTGTCCCGATTTTTTTTGATAAAGCTGCTGCATATACCGCTTCGCGCGATAGGTTTTGGTTGAACGATGTTCCATACGTGTAGGAACGAATTCTACTTTTATCCTTCAGCAAGACATTCAGCAGTCGGGAATCGAAGCCTCCACTTGTCGGGATTAGAATATCATCCGAAAAACTTGTGCTCCACGTATTCAATGAATCGGAAAGCATCGACAAGACACCATCTTCGTGACTTCGTACGCCAATTCTTTGGATAATGTTATCGTCCTCGCGCTTAACCAGCAACTTTCCATCTTCCAGATGTAACGTTTCATTTGGAAGAAGGTATTTGACATGCTTTACCGGACTGTGTCCAAAAACACAATAACCATAATCCAAATAAGCTGACAAGCCTTGCATATCAATTTCTAGGCGGTTATAGTCTATTACCTCGTCAATTGATGTGCTGTACTTCGCCGTACGCTCATTGTAAAAAATTGTTCCGTATCCTACCCAATTGCCCTTTGCAACTTCCATTCTTATTTCCTTGCTAATTTTCGTTTACCCATGTTTACCAACTCCATCCAAATTTCATTCCTTCCTAAATGATTCCCAACGATGTATACCATTACGAATATAATGCTTTGTAACGACAGCAAGATTAGGTCGTGGATATTTGGAAAGAAATGACTAAAAAGCATGGCTAAACAAAACGCGACCACACTGATGAAAAAGCTAAATGATAAATCTCGCAGCTGTCTAAAAAAATGATAGCCATAGATCTTGCCGCTGAAAAACGTACTAACACAATAGAATGCTATACGTATACCAATTTGCCCGAATATAATCGACAAAATCCCAAACCTGAATGTCGCTAATAACACCGCAACTGCGGTTGCTATTTTTATGACTTCCAACCAAAGTGTATAGTCAGATTTTCCCTTGATATTTAAAAAATTAACATTCAAATCTGTCAAGGAGATAAACATGCCTGCGAAACACAATAGTTGAAAATAACAGATGGAAGCAGCCCATTTATCAGACAGAAAATAAGTGAATGCCGGCTCAGCAATCGCTATCGCGCAAAGACTCACTGGAAACAACAGGAAGCCTAAGGTCTTCATCGATTTCCGACAGGCATTTAAAAACCTGGGGTAATCGTCTTGAATAGGCGTGAGGGTAGAAAGTGTCGTTCCTTGAATAACAGAAGAGATTAGCATGTTTGGCGTCTCGCCCCACTTGTTCGCTTGGAGATAAAAACCTGTTTCTGCGAGCGAAAAATGCTTACCAATAAATGCGTAGTACCCTTGTGAAAACACTTTCCCTAGCATACTCCCGACCATAAAAGATACCGAAAATCGAAGATGCTTCTTGAGCACATCAAATGAAAAGGATAGATTGATCTTCCAATCACCCCAAAGCCACAGCATAGCTGTTCTGAAGCTCGAATAGAGAACCGGCTGGAGCAATATCGCCCATACGCCAAATCCTAACAATGCTAGTGACACCACCGTCGTACCTGAAAAAACAATAGCGAATACGTTAATCCGGGCAGTTTGCTTAAATGAAAAGTTCTTGAGCAGTTTCACGTACTGTACGATCCCAAAAGAATGTACAATGAGCTGTAAGAAAAGTACCCGTGCATACAGCGCAAGACCTTCGATGTCATTGAAGCGTTCGAGATAAGGAGCTGCAAAAAACAGGATACCGTATAGCAGGACGCTGACAGCAAGATTAAACACAAACATGGTGGCGTATTCCTCCTCTTCAACCTTTGGCGAGCGCACAAGGGAAGTAGCTAATCCACTATCAACGAAGGTTGTGGCGATAGTCGAAAAAATCATCAGAACGGCTAGTACACCAAAGTCGTTTGGTGTAAGTATGCGCGCAGTGATGATACCGACCACCGTAATGACGAATTGGTTACCAAAACGGTCAATAGCATTCCAAAACAACCCCTTCAGTGTATTTTGCTTGGTATTTTCGCTCATGAAAGATCTTAATCCAATAAGTTAACAAAGATATTAATTGAAAAGGTAGAAAAAGAGTGGAAATGAATCCAAAGCGAGAATAACTTTTTTATATTTGAATTCAGGATCATTTTTTTATGTCATCATTAGCGCCCATCGTATTATTCGTTTACAACCGACCGAAGCATACCAGAAAGACACTGGCGGCATTGGAAAAAAATCTTTTGGCGTCCAGCTCCCTCCTATTTATTATTTCCGATGCAGCAAAAAATGCAGATGCTGTGGAAGCCGTAAACCAAGTACGATCCATTATTCGTGAACCTTGGAATTTTAAGCACATTACGATTATGGAGCGCAACCGCAACTGGGGCCTCGCGGAAAATGTAATTGATGGCGTCACTAAAATTATTAATGAGTATGGTCAGGTGATCGTCTTGGAAGATGATTTGGAGACATCGCCTTATGCCCTCACATATTTTAACGACGCCCTCCTACGCTATCAGGCGGAAGAACGCGTTATGGAAATAAGCGGCTATATGTATCCTGTGCAGCACCCTAAAAGACTGCCAAAGTCTTTCTTTTTCCGTGTCGCCAATAGCTGGGGTTGGGCAACCTGGAAAAGGGCTTGGGATAAATTTAATCCGGATATCGAGGCGTTGACGGAAAATTTTGATCGGGCCGATATTAAGCAATTTAGCATCGAACGGTCTGAAAACTTTTGGAAACAGGTGAAAGCCTACAAAGCCGGAAAGATCAACTCTTGGGCTATCCGCTGGTATTTGTCAGTCTTTAATGCGCAGGGACTCGTGCTTTATCCGCGAAATTCTATGGTGCAAAACATTGGCACCGACGGTTCTGGCACGCATTCCGATCGCGACAATGTATATCGCGTGGAACTTGCACAGAGCAAAATGAAATATTTCCCAAACGAAGTAGAGGAAAACAAAAAGGCATACGAGGCTATCAAACAATTTTATGCCACAAGAAAAGGTTCCATCATGGAGCGATTAGTTCGCTACCTCCATAAAAAACTACAAAAAAACTAGTTTAGGCCTTATCTTGAAATACCAGCGTACGAACCGTTTTTGCAACTAGACTATACCCCACCTTAGCCATCAACTGATAGATAGCAGAATCCCGCAATTGCAAGAAATCAACGGCATCCTCTACCAAAACGAAGGCTGGACGATAAAGTGTCCAATCATTGGACTGCAGTACAATCAGATCAAAGCCCTCTGCATCAATCGTAAGAAAATCAATTTTTTGGCCTTTCGGTAGATATTGATCTAAGATCTGCGCCAAAGGAAGTGTTTTTACCACGATCGTTTTAATAAGATGATAACGAGCGTGTGCACTATTTCGGTATTCGGATAGTTCTTTTGAAAAGCCGTTTAGCGCCGGCTCATTAAAACAATAGTATGTCAATTCTTGTGGGCTATCACTAACGCCGATATTGAGACTGATGTCTCTGCTCCGAAAGATGCGAAATAGTCGCAGGGCTTTTGGAGATGGCTCAATGTTTATTCCACGCCAACCTTTACTATAGAAATATTTGGTATTTGAGAAGCGGTAAGGATGATGCGCCCCTACATCCACGTAGTAACCTTTGTATCCTTTCAGATGTTCGTAGAGGCTCCGGATGATCATATCCTCTCCATCTTGCGCGTATGAACAGTAATGGAAAAACTTATGCACTGGGATATGTTTCAATATCGCCTGCTTTAGTAATAACACGGTGCGATTCATTAAGTTAAAACGAAAATAAATTAATATTATTTTCCAAATGGTTGTGCGAATAATTCAATTTTAACATTTTATTTTTCGCCATAGGCGAATCCATATCGACCATACTAACATAGATATTCGTATTTTTGCAAATAAGGCTTTTTGCATGACAAAGTTTACACCCAAGGTTTCTATCATCACTATCGTATTCAACAATGCGCGGGATATTGAGTTCACGATTAAGTCGGTCATCAGTCAAAGCTACAGCAACGTAGAGTATATCATTGTTGATGGGGCATCTACTGATGGAACGCTGGCTATTATAGATCGATATACAGCGCACATTGATACGCTAATTTCTGAGAAAGATGAAGGCATCTATGATGCAATGAACAAAGGGCTAGCCGTTGCTACGGGCGACTATGTTTTGTTTCTCAATTCAGGCGACGAACTCTATGCAGCAGATACTTTGGAACGCGTTTTCTCCGCAGAAATAGATGCTGATATCTATTATGGCGAAACAAGACTTGTCGATGAAGAGCGCTATGAAATTGGTGATAGACGCCATAAAGCACCGCGCAATTTCAACTGGCGATCGTTTAAATATGGCATGAATGTTTGCCATCAAGCGATCTACATAAAACGAAGTTTAACCGCGCCTTACGATCGTACTTACCAATTAAGTGCAGATATCGACTGGATCATTCGGGCTTCGAAAAAAGCGCAAAAGATTGTGAATGTGCATGCTTATGTAGCGAAATATCTCGTCGGCGGCATGTCGCAAAAGCGCCATAAGCAAAGTCTTCGAGAGCGTTATCAAATCTTTAAAAAATACTACGGAGCGATTCCCAATTTGATAAACCACGGAATCATTGCACTCCGTTTAATTTCACACCGCATAAAGCATGGAAAAACCAGAGACTAATTTATTTGACCCGGCGCTACTTATCGAGCTAGCAAATAGTAAGATGCCCTTTGGTAAATACGAAGGCTGGTTGCTATGTAACTTACCAGAGCCCTATCTTGTGTGGTTCAGACAGAAAGGATTTCCAAAAGGGAAATTAGGAACGCAACTCGCTGCGCTTCATGAAATCAAAATGAACGGATTGGACTATCTTTTGAGGCCATTGATCAAAAAATGATAGCCATCAATTTTAAACAGCTCTTTTTTCGTACCTTTGCCGCATAAAATTTTAAACATTAAACGCCGTTTGCAGCGGTATCAATGCATATGAATACATACCACACCTTGCTGTACTATTGCTACAGCCCTATCGAAAATGCCGAAGATTTTGCGGCAAAGCACTTAGAATTTTGTCAATCCCTTGGACTTGTTGGTCGCATTATCGTGGCGGAAGAAGGGCTTAACGGCACTGTCTCAGGCACTGTAGACGCTTGTAAGCGCTATATGGAAGCCATACATGCCGACGCCCGTTTTGCAAAAACGGAGTTTAAAATTGATGAGGTTGCAGAACCCTCTTTCATCAAAATGCACTGCCGGTATAAGCCAGAGATCGTACACTCAGGTTTACGGAATCCAGAGATCATCGACCCCAACAAACAAACGGGAAAACACCTTGAACCGACAGAATTCCTGGCGATGAAAGATCAGGATGATGTGGTTGTATTGGATGTGCGATCAAACTACGAACATAGCGTGGGACGCTTCAAGAATGCTGTCACGCTGGATATAGACAACTTTCGCGAATTTCCGGAGAAGGTTAAAGAGCTGGAGCAGTATAAAGGAAAAAAAATATTGACCTATTGTACAGGCGGAATAAAATGCGAAAAAGCTTCTGCATTGCTTTTGCAAGAAGGTTTTGAGGACGTTTACCAACTGCACGGCGGGATTATCAAATATGGTAAAGAAGCAGGTGGAAAAGATTTTGATGGCAAATGTTACGTGTTCGACAACCGCGTTACAGTAGATGTAAACGCCGTAAACCCGACGGTAGTGTCTACCTGTAGAAACTGCGGTACCGTAACGCCGAAGATGATTAATTGTGCGAACCCCGATTGCAATGAGCATTTCACGCAGTGTGATGCTTGTGGCGAGAAACTGGAAGGCTGTTGCTCAACAACTTGCATGGAACACCCGCGGAAAAGGGAGTACGATGGTACAGGCTATTATATCAAAGTGCCGCAACCTGTCAATCTAGAGAAAATCAGCAAAAGAAAGCATAAAAACTTCCCGCCAAAGGAAACGGTATAAAAAGAAACGGTAGGCTGTAAATCCTACCGTTTTCTTTTTATTGCCATCGCCACTCGCCGGATACCTGTAAGGGCGTTTTGAGTCCGTAGCGTTCAAGGTAAGCCTTTATAGCATCATCGGTTAGCCGCTGGGCAGGGATTTGTGGCGTTTGTGCTAAACTATAAGCTAACGCTGCACCCAACATCACCGTTTGTTCCAATCCTTTTTTATCAACCAAGCTGAAAACGTCTTTATCAGAGTGGTAGTAGGCTCCTGCGTTGTTTGGAAGTTTCCCTCCCGCACCGCCGCCATAGGGTAAGCCTGCCAGCATAAAAGGCTGATGATCGCTGTGTAAACCCGCAGCAAAAGATACATTTCCATTGAAGGTGCTGTCTGCGGATTTAAGCTGTATCATCCATTCCCGATATAGGTTTTGCATTTCCTCCCGAGAGCTATGAAATGCTGTAGGCGCATTGGTCATATCAAAGTTCAACATAAAAGCGATATCATCTAATTGATTTTTTGCTTCCGCCGATGCTACATAGGCTTTTGATCCTAAGAGCCCCTGTTCCTCGCCCATAAACAGTACAAACTCCATGGTACGTTTGGGTTTTACCTTTAGCTGTTTTAATGTTCGGGCCATGTCAATAACGGCGAAAGAGCCTATTCCATTGTCTATGGCGCCGGTTGCTAGATCCCACGAATCCAAATGGCCTCCTACCACAATTTTCTGTTTGCTTTTACCTTTTAACGTAGCAATAACGTTTCGCGCTTTAACACGCGCAGACTCATTTTGCATGTTTATTGCGGCAGATAGCTTATCGCCTTTCTGTAGCCGTGCTTTTAAAGCCATACCATCTTCATAGCCGATACACACGGCCGGGATAGCAATCAGATCTCCCGTGATGGACGCCGTTCCTGTCAACAGAACGCCACCCGGCACCGCGTTAACAAAGATGATGCCTTCGGCACCGTGCAGAGCCGCAATCGCAGTTTTTTCCGAACGATGGAGATTTTTTGTTCCCGTGGCAGATCCTGGCAGCAGCTGGAGATAAACCAACACCGTTTTACCTTTAACGTCTTTGCCTGCATAATCTCGCTCCAGCCCATTGCCTAAATCTATAAGGGACGACTCCGTTCGCGCCTCGACTGGAGAATGTGCGAGCGCCACAGATTTTACAGATTTTCCGCTGATTGTTACACTTAAAGATTTTCGTTGCCAAGAAACCATGTCAAATGGTTGATAACGCACGTCATAGCCGTAAGACCTTAACAAATCGAAAGCTAGCTTTTCAGCTTTCGCACCCTGGTCGGATCCTGTTAAACGATGTCCCAGACTTTCCGTAGCCTGCTTTAAATTCGTATAGGCTTTGGAATGTTCCCTCACGTCGGAAACAATGCGGGTATAAGCTTTCCCAAATTGGTCTTGGGCAAAACTGTGCAGGGTGGATACTGCAAATAAAAGAAGTAGCGAGATTTTCATGAAATATGATAGTATAAAAAAGCCTCGATAGACTCGAGGCTCATGTGCATATGTAATACTAAGCGACAACCGCAGCCGATGTTTGTGCCGCGCGGTCGACTTTCTTCACCAAACCCTGCAATACATTGCCAGGTCCTACTTCCACGAAGGCCTCAGCACCATCTGCAAGCATATGTTGAACGGTTTGTGTCCAACGAACAGCTCCCGTTAATTGTGCGATAAGATTTTGTTTGATCGCAACAGGATCGGTATACGGTTTTGCGTCCACATTTTGATAGATCGGGCAAATAGGAGCGTTAATTTCTGTAGCTTCTATTGCTGCTTGCAACTCCACCTTCGCGGGTTCCATCAGTGGCGAGTGAAATGCGCCCCCCACATTCAATTTAAGCGCCCGTTTGGCGCCTGCTTCGGTAAGCAGGGTGCAAGCTTTATCAACGCCCTCTACAGAACCAGAGATAACCAATTGACCGGGGCAATTGTAGTTCGCAGCAACAACAACATCTTCAACTTGCGCACAAATTTTCTCTACAGTTTCATCATCAAGACCCAAAATAGCAGCCATTGTAGATGGTTGAGCTTCGCAGGCCTTTTGCATCGCATTCGCGCGCTGAGATACTAATTTTAGTCCGTCTTCAAAAGACAATGCTCCGGCAGAAACCAATGCTGAAAATTCGCCCAAAGAATGCCCTGCAACCATACTTGGTTGAAAGCTGTCTCCTAAAGCTCTTGAGAGAATGACAGAATGTAAAAAGATAGCCGGTTGGGTAACCTTCGTCTGTTTCAAATCTTCATCAGTGCCAGAAAACATGATATCTGTAATGCGAAATCCTAAAATGTCATTTGCTTTCTCAAACAATGCTTTCGTTTCATCATTCAAATTATACAGATCTTGCCCCATTCCTACGAACTGAGCACCTTGACCTGGAAAAATATAAGCTGTTTTCATCAAAAATTATTTTGGTAAACGATGAGCGCACGCGCCCGTTTTAAAAGATCAAAATTAAACAAATAAAGTCGAAAAAGGGCGCTAGGCAGCTAATCCTCGGGAACAAAAGCCAAAGAACTCAATTTGCTGTCGTCGAAAACATCTTGAGCGATCGTTAGCAATTCTCCTGTACGCACTTGATCGATTTTATCGAAAACTTCCGGCAATAAAATCACGCGGTCGTAGTCCATCACGTTTTTGGACACAGCGATAATCATGCTCATACGGTTTTCTTCCGCTAAAGCTATCTGGCCCTTAAATTTGTTTTTCGCCTTTTGCAGCTGTCCTTCAGAGACACCTTTACCTTTTAACTTATCCAGCTCCCTAAAGACAAGCTTTTTTGCCCGCTTTACTTTCTCCTCATCGGTACCAAAATAGATAGTGAACAGTCCCGTGTCGGAAAATACAGTATAGTTGGATTCGATGGTATAGGCGATACCATATTTTTCACGAATGGAGAGGTTTAAAATAGAGCTCATTCCAAAGCCTCCCAGCATATTGTTAAGAAGCAATAATCCGGTTTTCCGCTCATCAAACATGCCATAGGCTGGCGCACCCAGCATATAATGTACTTGATTGATCGGCTTAGGCACCTCGATATGTTCGGCTACATTTGACAAGGCAAGATCGCGCGTTCTCTTTGGCTGATTATCTGGCACTCCTTCAAAATAGCGCTTCAACATTTTTTCTACGACTTTAAGTTCATAGTCGCCCGTAATGCCGATCACGATATCGTGCGTGTCGTAATTGTCGCGTAGAAATTGATGCACATCTTGTTGTTGAAACGCAAGGAGATCTTTCTCAATCCCTAAAATATTGTGTCCGAGTCCCGAATTTTTGTAGACCATATCCTCATAATCATCGATGATAGACTCTTCTGGACTATCGAGGTAAGATGCCATTTCATCTGCGATCACACCTTTCTCCTTTTCCATCTCGTGTTCGGGAAATGTGGAGTGGAATATAATATCTTCAAACAAATCCAACGCTTTACTTAAATGCGGCTTCAGGATGGATGCATGAATACAGGTATATTCTTTCGTGGTATAAGCATTTAAATCACCGCCTACTGCTTCTAGATGATTTAGGATTTGCTGCATGGATCGCCGCTGTGTTTCTTTAAAAAGTAAATGCTCAATAAAATGCGCGATCCCAAACTTCCCCTCCTGCTCATCACGGGATCCTGCGTTCACCACTAAACAGGTATGCGTAATAGGTGATGCTTGGCGGTGAAATACCGCACGAATACCATTATTCAAGCGGATGATTTCATATTCTATGTTCTTCAAATCAAAAAGTCAAAACCGAGCTTGTTAGCTCTTTGTGGATAATTTAAAATTTCACTAGCCAAAAATGAACCAGCAAAAGTCAATGGCTTAAAGAAAAATAGATGATAATTACACCTTTACAATCAAAAACCAGGCAGCAAAGTTACACAAATTCCAAACAAAACGGCTGTAGTTTCCGGAAACTACAGCCGCTATATAGACCATTAATCTTAATGCCTTTACATACGCGGACGTCGCATTCCGCCAGGCCCTCCATTATCTTGAAAAGGATTGACGCCGCTCGCGAACTTTTGTAATTTAAACGTGAATTGCAGCATAAAATAACGTCCCAATCTATTTACTCTCGTGTCGGAGATCATGATATCACTGGCCGTTCTGGAAATGTTCGTCTGCTCATTCAATAAATCAAAGGCTTGCAACCGCAAAGCTCCTCTGTTCCCTTTCAGCATTCTCTTCTCCAGATACGTATTGATGATAAAAGGATTCTCGCTGAAGGCGTTGCCTTGGAAAAAAGTCTTGGAAAGATCAGCGCCAAAGACGATGGTAGGTGTGATATTGACAGATCCGATCAGCGTTGGCGCCCACGATTGCATCGTAATGGAGCGTGCGTTTAGCGTGTTGTAGGTATGGTCCCACGTGTAACGAATGCCAGGGTTGATTTCAAGATTTTCTGAAGGCAGATAACGGAACATCATTCCTTGCATCAATACCCAGTTTTGTGCTTTGTTGAGGTTTCCTTCTGTATAGGATGGATTATTGTTAAAATTCAAGCTTCCCATAAAATTGAGGCTGTATACCTTATTTTTAAAAGATCGCCCGTAATGATAGAAGCCGCGCATGCTGTACGCACCATCTTCATTTAGATAACTGGTTTCTTGAATAACCCCCAGTGCCGGATCCGTTTGGCGTAGGTTGTTAGAAACAATTTTATTGCTAGTCAATGTTCCATTCAACACCATGAAGAATGTTTTACCCTTTTGGAAATCGTTGCTATTAAAACGTAGGCGCACATTGTGTTGGAACTCCGCATCCAAATTCGGATTTCCCGTTATGATATTCGTAGGATTTGAATTATCGGTAAATGGTTGAATTTGGGTTATGGAAGGCTCATTAGCTCGTCCTGAGTAATTCAACTGCAAATTTTTCTGCCTGTTAAACTTGTATTCAAAGCGCGCAATAGGAACAACGTTGAATCCATTTCTATTAATGTGTATTTCCTCGCCGTCTATAGATGCATCTCCATCCAATAGCGTAGGCTGTACCGCTAGGCCCAACGAATATTTGATCTTATCGTTGTTGAAATTATAATTTGCGCCAAATTGATGTGTAGAAAACGAGTAATCGTACATTCTATTAAATACATACCGCGGATCCATCAACTCACTTCCATCTGCCTGAAAAGCATTCTGCTGACGGTTGTTATCATAGCTATTGATATTGTAATCATACGAAAGCTCAATTTTACCATATTTGCTAACAGGTTCCAGGTAGGATACTGTCGCACCACCATTCCAGCTGCTGTTATCCAGTTCCGACAAAGTTCGTCGGTAGAGACTATCCATAGTCATATCACTATTATTCGGATCGCTCACCAAGGTTTCAATAATACGGTCCTGATCGTCTCTTGTTCCGGACGATGAAATATTCATATTGATAAATAAATTCCGACCTTTATCATTTAATCGTCTATTGTACAATGCACTTACGCCAACATTGGGCGACTTAGCAACACCGCTTAAATTATTATCCTCTGTATTGTAAAGCGTTCCGTTCAACAGATTTTCATTAAAACTGAAACTATTGGTTTTTGTATTGCGATAGCTTAGCTGTGGTGTAATCTTAATGAAATCCTTCTCAGAGGGCTTCCATTCCAGATTTGCTTCAAAGCGGTGCGAATTTCCGATAGTATTGGTGTTTGATTCCGTATTTCGATCCAGTGTTGAATCAGGATATAGAAATCTGTTCAAACTAGAAGAGAGTGCCACGTTATCATCATGGCCGAAGCTATAACTACCATAAACTGTGATTTTGTCACTGAAGTCTTGCCGATAATTCAGACCTAAAGACCCTGTATTGGTGATACCATTAGATCCGCCAAACATACCTCCCCCGCCGGGACCACCTCCACCCCCAATCCGTCGACGTGCCCCGCCACCTTGCGTATTAAAGTCGAATAACGGTGCATTTATGTTGTTTAAGTTTCCTAAAATAGAGAACTGCATCTTATCGCGCATAATAATAGCACTTCCCGTCGCCTGGTAACGGTCGTCCGTTCCATAACCTGCACGAAGCGTGGTGGTAAAGCCCTTGTTCTTCTCCGGATCGATCTCGATATTCAGAATTTTTTGGGCATCACCCGTTTTGTTTCCTGTGAGGTTTGCCATATCACCATAATCATCAATCACCTGAATCTTGTTAATAATATCAGCCGGCAGGTTTTGCGTGGCCGTCTTCACATCGCCTCCAAAGAAATCTTTCCCGTTTATACGGACGCGCACCACTTGTTCACCCTGTGCCGTAACAGCTCCATCCTTATCCACTTCTACCCCTTGCAAGCGCTTTAAAGCATCCTCTACGAGTGCGTTATCGCGCAGTTTGAGATCTTTCGTGGTATATTCAAGCGTGTCGCCCTTCACCTGAACGGTAAGCACGCCGTCCACAACTACTTCCTCCAACATATTTGCGATTCCCTGCAACTCAAACGATGGGATAACCATTTTATCACCGTCAGCCTGTAATGTAAATTGCCTTTCAAATGGCTCAAAGCCTAAGCTGGATACCCTAATTTTAAATGTCTCGGCTTTCACATTTGCAAATGTAAATATGCCCGCGGGTGACGAACTCGTCCCCAGTGTATCGTTCCCTGCAACCAATTGTACCGAAGCGCCCGCGACCACGCGAGACTCGGTATCACGTAGCATGCCTTGTACCGTTTTTCCAGATTGTCCAAATGCGTTATGCGCAACAATCAGTAGTATTAAACTGCAAACTAATGCAAAAATTTGTTTCATATCTCTCATTATCTCTTCTTCTATTTTATCGATGTCTCTAGCAATACCACCAATGTCTGCCTACTTTTTTGGCGTATGAATCGCCCGTACATATCTTTGTTTGATAGCGCTACAGTAGTTGGTAAGCCCAAAGGCCTTCGTCAGCCACATCTACCCATCCAGACCACTCGTCTAGGTTCGCATCAACGACTATATCTTGCACCACATCAATATTGATCCGTTGCTTTTTCTGCGCGAAAGCAAAATTGACCATGAGGACTAGCATTGAACTTGCGAAAATTTTCGTCATGCTTTTCAAAGTTTTATGGGTTATGCCTTTTCACAATGATTTTTTATACCCTACAAATAAAAATATAAGAAGTGTAAAATAGTGTAAATGCTTACGAATCACAGAGAAGTTACATGTTCACCCGCATTGTTTAAGCACAGCAACATGCGCTTATAAAGACCCGGAGAGAGAAGGGAATTCGCCTCCATATTTTTTTTTGTACTTTCGTAATATGTTAATTTCTACATTCCAACAAGAATTTGTCGAAGCAGGTTGTGACGAGGCTGGTCGCGGTTGTTTGGCGGGCCCAGTTTTTGCCGCGGCAGTGGTGTTTCCTCCTGATTATTGCAACGCTTTGTTAAATGATTCGAAACAACTGTCGGAAAAAAAGCGAATGGCATTGCGGCCTATTATTGAAAGTGAAGCGCTCGACTTTGCGGTAGCCAGTGTTTCAGCAGAAGAAATTGACAGTATCAACATACTAAATGCGTCTTATTTAGCCATGCATAGAGCCTTAGACATGCTAAAAACAAAAGCGGCATATATTATCGTGGACGGAAACAGGTTTAAAGCTTATCAGGATATTCCTCACCAATGCATTATAAAGGGTGATGGAAAATACCTGTCTATTGCGGCGGCGTCTATACTTGCAAAAACCTATCGGGATGAATATATGGACAACTTAGCTTTGGATTTTCCCAGCTATGACTGGCTATCCAATAAGGGCTATCCCACGGTTAGCCATAGAAAAGCGGTCTTGGAGTTCGGCATAACGCCACATCACCGCAAAACATTTCGTATTTCAGACCCACAGCTAAAATTGTTTTAAAAAAAAGCCACTGACCTTTTCCGATCAGTGGCGATATACTTAAAGTATTGCAATTGTAGCAGATTGAGCGTTACTCGTTTTCTTATTTAACGCTATCCTGAGCCGTTTTCTGACCCTTTGTTCGCCAAGAAACGAATACAGCAGCAGCAAGTCCAAGCACCAAAACGATAGAAGCTATCAATGATATCAAGTTGCTGATACGTATTGAAGCAGGAGCGAATATAAACTCTATCTTATGATTTCCACCAGGAACCTGCAATGCTCTCAATAAATAGTCTGCACGGATAATGGGAACTTCGGTGCCGTCAATATAAGCTTTCCAACCTTTATCGTAATATACCTCAGAAAAGACGGCAAAAGCATCATTAGGTGATGTAGACTCATATTTTAAGGTATCGGGATGATAAGAAACCAATTTGATTTCAGCGTTAGAAGGTTGACCTAGCTTCGCTGTATTTAATTGATTTTTGAATGACTCATGCACAAATGCTTCTCTTTTCGGATCGAAGCTACTGATCGCTTGCATTTCTTGCGCGTTATCTTTCACGAAAGTCACTTTTTGCACGAACCACGCATTGCCAGAAGCCGTACTGCGCCGCTGGATCTGTTCTGCACCATTTTGGCGATTTTGTGTGATTAGATAGCGGACATTGAACATATCCAAAACGTCTTCATTAATAGCGCCGTTAAACTGATGCTCTAACACTTCTTGGAAACGCATCAGTTTCGCAGCGTGGTATCCACCGATGTTCTTATGGAAATACGAAGCCCGCGCGTCAGAGAAAGGATTTGTTGTCAAGTCCATCACCCGGTAACTTGGGTCCTTATCTAAGCGAATCAGTTGATCAACCTCTCGCTCTACGATATGTGTCTTTGCCCGCTCTTCAATAAACGAGGCATTATTTAGGTACCGTTTATCTATGGCCCAAAGATCAACAAGTATGACTATGCCGAGCACACCGATGAAAACAGGTACCGTTATTTTCTTTTTCAAAAACAGCCAAACAAGTCCGAAGGCAATGGTAACGATAAAGAAAGAGCGATAGGCATCGCCACTTGCCAATGATGATCGGTCTTTGATCAATGCATTAGCGAACTCGTTGCCAGCGGCTTGCCCGCCTAATTGTTGACTAATGGAAGAAATAAAATCTTGGTGTCCTGAAGTTTTAAAGTCCAGGAAGAGGCTCGGCATTAAAGCGACCAAGAGGCAAAATCCGCCTATCCCTACATAGGTGTAAAGCACTTTTTTGTCAAGCTTTGGAATTTCCGACGCGCGCACAAAAAGCTCATTCACCGCTAGCATGGCCAACATGGGTATTAATATGGCTGGTATGACAAGAATCGACTCTACCGCTCTAAACTTGTTGTACATAGGGAAATAGTCAAAAAACAAGTCAGAAACCAATGGGAAGTGCCGACCGAAAGCCAGTAACATACACAAGGCGGAAGCGATTAAAATCCACCATTTAACGCGGCCTTTCACAATAATAAGTCCAAGCACAAATAGAAAGAAGGTCGCTGCGCCGAAATACCATGGCCCAGAGGTAAACATCTTTTCGCCCCAATATGTCGGGATTCTATCTGCAAACTGTACCGCCTGAGCTTCGGGCGCTCCTAGTTTCGTGAAGAATTTCACCACCTCGGAATTCTTATCCAGCACGCCTCCTGTGCGTCCACCATAAGCGTTAGGAATTAAAAAAGTAATATTTTCACCGACACCTTGGCTCCATTGGTACGCATATTCTTTATCTAAACCGCTACTCTGGGAGCCTGAATCAACCTTTTGAATATTTGCTTTTCCACGGATGGTAAGCTTCGAATATTCATAGGTAGGAAATAGCACCGAAGCGTTCACCAATACGGCGACCACTGCAGCGACGATTTGAACCGCGCCAGCACGCATAAATCCCTTTAGTTTTTTATCGCGAATGGCATAGTAAAGCTCAATCAATACATACACCAAAAGCGCGATAAACAAATAATAGGTAATCTGTACGTGGTTCGTACGAATTTCTAATGTCAAAAACAGACATAAAAGCACAGGCCCCCACAATCGGCTTCCCCTAAAACTCAGCAATACTGACCCAATAATGGGCGCGAGATAGGCAATAGCATAAGCTTTATTCACATGGCCAGCTTCTATATAAATGAAATTATAGGACGTAAATGCTAAGGCTATAGCACCTACCGCAGCAAGCCAAGGTTTTAACCTTAATACAGAAAACAAAAAGTATCCACCAAAAAGATACAGCAAAACAATATCCGCAGGAACGGGAACAAGTGCACGAATCCCCTTATTGATGTAACTGGCGACGTTACTCGCGTGTTCATACCATATTTGATAGGTTGGCATTCCTCCAAACATGGAGTTTGTCCATAACGGAGCGTGGCCATCTTTTGCCCGATAATCGAAAAGTTCTTTCTGACTACCTTCAGCCTGCATAACATCACTTTGGACAAGTGTCTTACCGTCAAATATAGGGGAGAAATAAAATAACACCAGAACAATAAAAAGGGCGCTTATTGCGAGATGGGTTGAGTTTTCCTTAAACCACTGTTTCATATACTTATTATATCGTTTGCTACTTCTTTGGTTCTGTGCATGACCCCTGCAGATCATTTTAATGTCTTAGCCAATCAACGCACAGATTTAATCTTAATGATTAGTTTATTACCTGCCAAAAATATAGAAATGAATTGGAATTACCAGTATAAATCTAGTAATTGAAGGGTGATGAAAATGTGCTGTTTAGCCCGCCTTTTGGATAAGCCGCTTGATATCGGATAACTCGCCAAAAAGGACCAAAAGATCATCATCTCCCAATATCGTATCGGAACTAGCGATACCGGAAGCCTCTTTATACTGTACCATTTTACCTTTCACCGCTTTCTCATATGATTTCACCGTCGTCAGTACGATTACTTTGTAAACATTGGTCAGGTTAGCCTCTTTTAAGCTCATGCCGACATATTTATCAGGCACGCGGGTTTCGACAATACTGTAGCGATCAGACACCTTAAAAGAATCGATAATGTCTGCGTTGTCCAGACGCATGGCAAGTCGTTCTGCAGCTTCTTCCTCCGGCATAATATATTCATCGATTTGCATGGCCTGTAACACTGTTTTTTGAAGTTCTGACACAACGCGTCCGATTATTCGCTGTACTTGTAGCTGCTTTAACAAAGCGGTTGTTAATAAAGAAGCTCCCTCATCTTCACCGATAGCAACAATGACGGCGTTACTATCTTTCAAAGGTAAAGAGGTCATGGCTTCCCTATCCGTCGTGTCCATACAGACGGTATGTGTTATTTTATCCTTAAGCTGTTCGACAAGTATGAGGCTCTTATCCACTGCAATCACCTCGTGGCCTTGCTCAGTGAGGTGCACTGCCAGCGATCTTCCAAAATGTCCCAGTCCTAATACAATATACTTCATGACTAAAATAAAATCTTTTCCGTTGGATAAATATAACTTTTATTTCTTGTGTTCTTAATAAAGGCAACAAGCAGCGTCAGCATGCCCACACGCCCAACAAACATCGTGAAAACGATAATCATCTTGCTCGCCGAAGAAAGCGATGGCGTAATCCCTAAACTTAATCCACAAGTGGTATAGGCAGAAACCGTCTCGAAAAGCAGTGACTTTAAGGACTTATCCGGATCCGAGAAGTTAAGCAGTATAAAGCTAAATGCTATGGTGACGATAGATAGCAAGATGATTGCAAAAGCTTTATTGACCGATTCTGAGGCTATTTTGCGTTTGTAAATCTCTATAGATTCCTTCCCGCGTGCTAACGTGATAATATTAAGCAAGGCCAAAGCGACCGTAGTTACCTTCACCCCGCCCCCCGTGGAACCCGGCGAAGCACCAACCCACATGAGCATCGTCACCATAATCACCGTTGGGTTGGCCAAGAAACTCATGTGAACGCTATTGAACCCCGCTGATCGTGAAGAATTTGCCATGAAAAATGAGGTGATTAGCCTCCCCAAAGTGGAGGAGTCATCTGTCAATGTGTGGCGTTGTTCAAGAAAGAAATAGGAGACCGTTGCTAATACGACAACCACAGCATTGCAAAGTAAAATGAACCGCGTATTAAATGAGAAGGACTGTGGCTTGTGCACAAAAGGTCGTCCAAAAATAAATTCTTGAATAAACTGTCGAGATTTTTGTTTGATATACGTGTAGAAATTTAACACGGTACCGAAACCCAAACCTCCCAGAATGAAAATCCCTGCCAAGGACAACTGAAATGTGTAGTTGAAACGGTAGGCATCGTGATGTATTCCATTTTGGAGAATAGAGAATCCTGAATTACAAAAGGAAGATATCGCATGAAATGCAGCAAAGAAAACCCGTTCGCCAACGCCATCAAATTCAATAGGATCGAGCGACAAGTAAATGAAAAGACCGCCAATCAATTCAAAGAATAGCGTAATAAAAATAATGGTAAGAAGTGTGGAGATGACGGAATTTAGTTTATTTTCTCCCAAAATCTCGCCAAACATCAACTGATTTTTGTAGGAGAAGCCCCCAGAAAAGAAATAGCCAAAAAACCCCGTAAATGTCATAATACCAAGCCCGCCTACTTGCACCAACAGCATAATCACGGTTTGGCCGAAGATGGAGAAGTTGGTTGAAATATCGGTTACGGTGAGGCCCGTTATACAAACAGCGCTCGTCGCCATAAATAATGCATCAACAAAACTCAATGGAGCAACTAGCGTTGTGCGAGGCAGCATGAGCAACACAGTGCCTAATAGTATCAACGCGATAAAACTAATGACAAATAGAATCGTGGGATTGAAATAAAAATTGTCAAAAAATAAGCTGTTTCGAGATAGTTCGGAAAGAAATGTCACAGCGATGCCGAAATATATCCATTCCATTTTGGCAAAAAAAACAACGTTATTCAAGCGGGATAGCGCAATAAACAAGAAATACACAGCGATTACAACACCTGTAAAATTGGAAACATTAAGTTTACGCTGAACAAGTATTGCAGCAGCGGTGCGGATAGTACCCAATATAAATAGAACGTAGAACGAGCCAACGATCGTCTTTTCAGAAAAGCTGGCAATCTCGCGATCGGTTATATAGCCGATGTGGGTTATTGTAATTAGCGCACATGCCATGCTAACGTAAAACATGACTTGATCCACCCGTCTAGTCCTGTACTTAATCAAGTACTTAAAGAAACCGATAATGTTATCCATGCGCTACAAACATAGCGATAATTTGCGGAGAATGTTCGGCGCGTCCAGCGGCGGCTATTTATCCTGCGTCTCTTTATCTTCCCCTTTTTTGAATAATTTATTAAAGAAGCCCTTGGTCTTCTTAACCGATCCTTTGGTCTCTTCGACGGCCTTTTTGGCTGATTGCGCGGAATTCATGAGGCGTGCCTCTCGCTCTGGACTAATCCCTGCCGTTTGCTTAATACCGTCCAGCAAGCTTTGCCAAAGATTCTTAAAGAAGGTATGTTCAGGAACACGTTTATGGTTTACCTTTCCTATGTGGTATTTCTCATTCGCATCCGGATTGCTGTCGTTAATAACCAATTGATTTACTAAAAATGACAGGATTTTTTTCTTTTCCCGTTCGCCATCGTTATTAAGTAGGTTTATCTTTAGGTTATCGTATTCAAAACGAAAATCGCCCCAGCTCCGATAGTCGTTGCCTTCCATGTTAAACCGAACACTGCGGATATTTCCGGAGCCGATGCCCACATTTAAAAGTGGTGTCAATATCTTATTAAAAGATGTTGCTTGCATAGGTTTTAAATCTCCTGAATAGGTATAGAAGCCATTTTTACTCAGCATATCAAACGAAAATTTAGCGTGTAGATTTCCGCTATTCATAATCTTCGCGCGAAGATCTGCCTTCAGATACTTGTTTTTTGCCAATCTAGCCGAGTCGTTTGTGACATTCGTTAAGAAGCCAGTGGCCTTATCAAACGTAATAACACCTTCCCGGTAGTATTTCCCACTCATTTCTCCATAAAGCACATCGATATTTTCGACAAAAACACTGTCTATATTGATCAGCTTCTGAACTTTGAGCAGCTGCTGATGCGGGCCATTTCCAATGTGACTTTTGGGCGACTTGGGGTATCGCTTATCATTGTATAATTTCACATAACCGTTTTTGATCTGTACCTTTTTTGCTACAGTCTGTTGGTTATCTAGCAGCGCGCGAAAGTCCAACTTCTCCATGCGTAGCGTGTCGAAATGCAGATCTGCCATGGTTTTGTTTTTCCCCAACTTTTTAAAGTATGCCGCTTTATTCATTACAGGACGGTAATCAACATTGGTCAACAAGACGTTTTCATCCTGCGTATTGATTTTTAGCTCATCAAATTTCACACTGTAAAGTCCACCCGCTAAATTGTAAGTGAATCCTGGAACAATCACCTCCACCATCTTGGTGTAGTAAAAACGAGTTGTATCTGATAACGAAGTTTCATCGATCAATACATCATGAACCTTAATATCAATATCCTTTACGGCAAAGTCTGAACTCTTGCCATCTTGTAGTTTGGAATATTTAAATGCAACGTCATCCATTTGGATTTCCTGCACATTCACAGATTTAAGCACGTCCTTTACGCTTTCATAAAGCGTTTTCTTTGGCTTAGCAGATAGCGTATCGTTGTAAGCGTGGTATTTATTTGTTAGGTGTACATTTGGTGCATCTAGAAAAATGGATTTGACATTCAGCTTTCTGTTGGTCAAAATGTTGATGATTCCAAATCGCTTGATTTTTAAAGATTTTAACCGAATATCGTATACATTATCTGGCGCTTCCTTCACTTTTTCTAATTCGGCGTATACGTTAGAATCCGGCGATAATACCGCATTTTCCAACGTCACATTGCCCAGCGCAATATTCAAATCGAGCTTGTCGTAACGTAAGGTATACAAACTATCGGTAGAATTTTTGATAACCTCCTTCAGTTTTTCCTCCAGGATCGGTTTCCAATTGCGTGACAGATACCACGCAGTTACTGAAAGACCGACAATAATTACAGCAACAATGCCGATGATCCATTTCCAAATTGGCTTCATACAAATAGTCTGTTTATACGTGGTAACAACTTTCAGCCCAGATGAATTTTACTTCTCTTTAAAATCACCCAAAGCAAACGGAAAGATAGGTTAAGAACTTTGGTTTATTGAAGTACTATACGATATCTCCTTGTGTGTCAAAACAAAGATAATGCCGTAAAAGTTTTGACAATTTGTTAGTTACGGGTATCCTGATTATTGTAAATACTTAGGTAACTATCGTAGCGGGAGTGCTCGATATCCCCCTCTTCTACCGCATCGATAATAACACAACCAGGCTCATTTATATGCCGGCAATTATGGAAACGACAGGCGTTTAATCGCGCGCGCATCTCCGGAAAAAAATGCGAGAGTTCTCCTTTCTCTATATCAACAATACCCAGCTCGCGGATACCTGGTGTATCAATAAGCTTTCCCCCGAAAGAAAGCTCAATCATTTCGGCAAAAGTTGTGGTATGCTTTCCTTTGTCCGACCAATCGGAAATCTCTCCTGTTCGCAGTTTGACGGCAGGCTCGAGCGCGTTGATCAATGTGGATTTTCCAACCCCTGAGTGTCCGGACACCAGCGTTACCTTATCTTTAAGTAACGACCGGATTAGCTCAATATTTTCTCCCGTATGCGCAGACACGGCATAGCATGGATAGCCTATTTGTTCATATATGGCCATGTATTCTGCTAAAATTTCCAAACCCTCTTCTGAAAAAAGATCGAGTTTGTTAAATACCAGGATCGCCGGGATGTCATAGGCTTCAGCTGTTACGAGAAACCGGTCGATAAAACCTAATGATGTAGGAGGCGATGCCAATGTCACGACGAGTATCGCTTGGTCCAGATTGGCGCCGATAATTTGCGTTTGCTTTGAGAGGTTTACAGACCGGCGAATGATGTAATTTTTCCTAGGTTCTAGGTCGGTGATTATCGCGCTATCTTGATCCGGTTCCAATTCATAATTCACCCAATCACCTACCGCTATGGGGTTTGTAGTTTTTATACCCTTGGTCCGAAATTTACCTTTGATACGACATTCCACACGTTGACCCTGCTCACCGAGCACAAGATACCAACTGCCTGTAGATTTAGTAACTAGCCCGCGCATACCGCTAACCCTATTTCAACCATCGTGTCCATCATCTTACAAAAATCGGAAATTTAACGTTAGAAAAGCTGTTCAATTCAATTATTTTTAAACGGATTTAAAAACATAGACCGATTTTTTCCGTTGTATCGGCAGGCTCGCTTTCTTTATTTTCCTACATTTGTGAAAGACGATTAAATTATATTTTGGTGAAAAAACTATTTCTTCTCGACGGCATGGCTCTTATATATAGGGCTTACTTCGCATTGAATAAGGTTCCACGTTTGACATCCTATGGCTTAAATACCGGAGCAATAATGGGCTTTACAAATACGCTCTTAGAGATTTTGAAAAATCAGCAGCCCAGTCACATTGCTGTTGTTTTCGACACCGATGCCCCCACAAATCGGCATATTGAGTTTGAAGCCTATAAGGCGCACCGCGAAAAAATGCCTGAAGATTTAGCAACGTCAATACCTTATATTTTTCGTTTAATAGAAGGCTTCAACATTCCGATCATCACGAAAGATGGTTTCGAAGCTGATGATATCATAGGAACCTTAGCAAAAAAAGCCGAGCAAAGTGGCTTTACAGTATATTGCATGACGCCAGACAAAGACTTTGGACAGTTGGTATCCGATAATATTTTTATCTACAAACCTGCACGCATGGGCAATGGCGCTGAAACATTAGGCGTTCCTGAGATCCTCGCAAAGTGGGAGATTGCTGACGTCTCTCAAGTGATCGATATTTTAGGGCTGTGGGGAGATGCAGTAGATAATATTCCAGGCATCCCGGGCATCGGTGAGAAAACTGCAAAGAAACTCATTCAGGAGTACGGATCTGTTGAGGGAATCATTGCCAACAGTGCGCAGTTGAAAGGAAAAATGAAGGAAAATGTAGAGAATTTCGCAGCGCAAGGACTTATTTCTAAAAAGCTAGCCACCATTCAACTTGATGTGCCGATCGAACTTGATGAGAAAGCTCTTGAGCTTGAAGATCCAAATCGGGAAACACTAGAACCTTTATTCGCAGAGCTGGAATTCAGAACCTTGGGCAAGCGGGTATTTGGAGATGATTTTAGCATTGCTGAATCAGGGAATAAAGGAAGTGCGCAAATGGATTTATTCGCCCCTGCTGCCATAGAAAATTCCGCTGCCGATCTTATTCCTGAACCCATTGCTCCCACTTTTAACATCCACAATACCCCGCACGAATATATCTTGGTGGAAACTATCGAGGCGCAACAAGAGTTAGCAAAAACCTTATCGCTTCAAAAAAGCTTTGCTTTTGATACAGAAACAACATCCCTTGACGCGCTATCGGCAGAGATCGTCGGGCTTTCCTTTGCATTCGAAAAAGGAAAAGCCTATTATGTACCTACCGCCGCAGATTTCCAGCAAGCAAAGGCTACGGCAGATATTTTTAAAACCGTATTGGAAGACCCCCGCATAGAAAAGGTAGGCCAAAATCTGAAATATGATATCTTGCTTTTGTCCTCTTACGACATAAAGGTAAATGGGCCGCTCTTTGACACGATGGTTGCCCATTATCTTATCGATCCTGATACGCGTCACAATATGGATGTCTTAGCAGAGAACTATCTTGGATATACACCGGTCTCCATTACAGAACTCATCGGCCCGAAAGGGAAAAATCAGTTAAGTATGCGCGACGTGGAGCTAACGAAGATAACGGAATATGCTGCTGAAGACGCGGACATCACCTGGCAACTGCACGAGGTATTGAAGCCGCTTCTCGTCGATACCAAGACTTTGGAATTAGCACAAAATGTCGAATTTCCATTGATCTATGTATTAGCCGAAGTAGAGAAAAATGGCGTTAAAATAAATGTAGACACCTTACGTACCTTTTCTAAGCTATTGGAAGATGACGTGAAACGACTGGAAGAGTCTATCTACGAGAAAGCAGGCACACAATTTAACATCGCTTCGCCCAAACAATTGGGAGAAATATTGTTCGACAAACTACAATTAGATCCGAAGGCAAAAAAAACCAAAACCGGACAGTATAAAACAGGTGAAGACGTATTGCTGACCCTTGCGCATAAATCAGACATTGTTCAGGACATTTTAGATTTCAGACAAATGCAAAAGCTGAAATCTACATATGTTGATGCATTACCGGGACTTATCAATCCGCAAACTGGACTTATACATACTTCGTATAATCAGGCGGTAGCTGCCACCGGCCGGTTAAGCTCTACAAACCCGAATCTACAGAATATTCCTATCCGAACGGAACGAGGACGAGAGGTGAGAAAGGCTTTTATAGCGCGAGATGCATCGCAGGTGTTATTATCTGCAGATTATTCGCAAATTGAGCTCCGCCTCATTGCCGAACTTAGCCAGGATCAAAATATGCTTGATGCTTTTACCGCTGGGCATGATATACACCGGGCGACTGCCGCTCGGGTATATGGGGTGGAATTGGATGAGGTAAGTTCCGATCAGCGACGCAATGCCAAAGCAGTCAACTTCGGTATCATATACGGCCAGTCTGCGTTTGGCTTGTCGCAAAGCCTTGGTATCCCCCGGAAAGAGGCTGCCAGCATGATTGAGCAGTATTTTGAACAATATTCAGGCATTAGGCAGTACATGTCAAAAGCCGTGGAATTTGCCAAAGAAAACGGATATGTAGAAACTATCTTGAAAAGAAGACGTTACCTAAGAGACATCAATTCCGCCAACATGACGGTAAGGGGCTTCGCAGAAAGAAACGCGATTAACGCGCCTATACAAGGTTCTGCTGCGGACTTAATAAAGGTGGCCATGATTAACATCCAACAGGACATAACATCTGCCGGCCTGCAAGGTAAAATGATTATGCAGGTGCATGATGAGTTGGTTTTCGATGTCCCACAGCATGAAGTTGAACAATTTTCTAAAATTATCCGCGACAGAATGCAGCATGCTATAGCGTTGAAAGTACCGATAGAGGTTGAAGTGGGAAAAGGCGATAATTGGTTAGAAGCACATTAATTATATGATGAAGAAAGTTAGCTTATTTATTGTTGCATGCTTAGCACACTTATGTAGCTGGGGGCAGACAGACTCAGTTTCTAGAGACACCTTATTCGAAAAGGCAGCAGAAGGTCTCGTTCGCTTCTATTACGATAATCATTACTATTTAGTAGATAAGGATTGCGATTTTAAATCCATTGAGCGAGTTTCTCAATTTGTGGTCGCAAAGAATGCCTTCCATGGCGAATTTAAAGATTTTAACAGTCGGGGTACCGTGGTGCTTACCGGCTACCACAACCAGGGCGCAAAGGAAGGTCTTTTTAGTGCTTACCATCCTAATGGAGTACTGCAATGGCAAGTAACATTTAAAGACAATAAGCCTGTTGGCGACTGGAAATACTATTATCCAGACGGCAAGCCCATGTTAACGGTAAATTTTGACAACGGAACCGGATTAATTACTTCCTTTTGGGATAGGCTGGGTCGGCAACGGGTTATTGAAGGGGACGGCAGCTATGAATTTAAAATGCCTTTTGAGTTTTACAACGAATACGGTTTTCCATTCTTTGAGCGTAAAGGTAGAATCAGAAATGGTCTCCCTTCTGGATACTGGACAACAAACATGGTTGACGAAAAAAACAAGAAGGTATTGTTTACAGAAGAAGTATACGATAAAAATGGGATGTTGACAGAAGGTTATAACCTTTTCCAAGATCGTGAATACCGCATTCCGCTTACCATTATCCCTACACAGTCTTTCGTAAATGGTGAGCGCCTGATATCAAAACCCTGTACTTTTGACGACTATAGCGGATTTAACGCGTATTTATCGGATAGGCTAAATGCTGCCTTTGCTGCAAATCCAAGCTTTCAGAATACAGAAGATGAATTTAGTTACCGCGTGACCTTAGACAAGCAGGGCGAGCCTGAATTGATTACATTAAATCAGCCATTGAAGACGCAGGCTCTTAATAAATACCTAGAAATGGTGGTTAAAGACATTCCATTTTACTTTCCTTCGCTGGATGAAGCAGGAGAGCCAATTGAAGATGCACTAACAGTATCGGGAAAACTCACGATTAGCGAGGCTGGCGTATTTAATTTCCACAGCCTGCGTATTGAAAGAGAAAAACAACCCTAGGCAAATTCAACGAATGTTTTATATTTGCAAAAAAAATTAGGCATGAAATTCCACAAAGAAGGATATACCAGTTTAGCGATCGTGATCTTATTCATTTTCGTTATTAATGCAATAGCAGATTATTACGATGCTTCTTTGTATTTGAAATGGTTCTTATACCTCTTGTCGGCTTTTTTGTTTATCACCATTGTACAGTTCTTTCGTAGTCCGATCAAACGAGTGACAGCGAATGAAAGCATCGTTTTGTGCCCTGCAGATGGGAAAGTCGTGGTGATCGAAGAAACAGAGGAAACAGAATATTTTAACGACCGAAGGATACAAATTTCCATTTTCATGTCTCCTATCAACGTTCATGTGAACCGCAATCCAATTAGCGGTATTGTATCATATTTTAAATATCATCCCGGCAAGTTCTTAGTCGCTTGGCATCCTAAATCATCAACCGAAAACGAGCGTACCACCGTTGTTGTGAAAAACACATCCAATGTAGAGGTATTATTTAGGCAAATTGCGGGAGCGATGGCACGCCGTATTGTTTGGTATGTAAATGAAAAGGATGCTGTAACACAAGGTGAAGAATTCGGTTTTATAAAATTTGGATCGCGGGTGGATGTCTTCCTTCCTTTAGGCACCAAAGTCGATGTCAATATTGGTGATAAGGTCGTAGGCGGTAAAACAGTTCTCGCGACATTTTAACATTATTTTAATACGGTATTCGTAATTTAGGCTTCGTTATACGAAGCTTTTTTTATGAACTTTCGAATTTTTGTCCTTCTTATCTCCAGCAGCTTCGGCTTACTGGTTGCCGCTACAGATTACATGCACCGCGCAAATTTTTCGGTAGCCGCACTCATATTCATTGCCATCAGTGTATTGAGTTTTGTGATACTGCTTAACTTGTTTGAACGATTCGTGTATAAACGTATCCGGAATGTTTATAAGCTAATTCACAACTTAAAGCTAGGCAAAGATCTAAAAGATGCTCTCGGGGAGCAGATTGCCGATGATCCGATTGCCAATGCTGAAAAAGAGGTTCGTGACTGGGCTAAACAAAAGGCGTCAGAAATCAATACGTTAAAAGAACAGGCCCAATTTAGAAAAGAGTTTCTTTCCAATATTTCGCACGAATTTAAAACTCCGCTCTTTGCGACACAAGGATACATTGAAACCTTGCAGGATGGCCTTATCGATGAAGATCCAGATATTGCTAAGAATTTTTTGGAGAAGGCCTCCCGCAATCTCGACCGACTGAGCTACCTCATTCAAGACCTAGACGAGATCTCTAAGCTAGAAAGCGGAATAATAGCGCTCACGATCGAGAAATTTGATGTGGTAAAACTTATAAAAGAATGTATGGAAGATCTTGAAGGCAAAGCCAGCGGAAGCAACATCCAAATAAAATATAAAGGCAAAGCCAATCATCCGATTTTTGTAAAGGCCGACCGAAAACGCATTCAACAAGTATTAATCAATCTTATCGATAACTCTATAAAGTACGGAAGAAGGAATGGCCACACCAGCATTTCTATATACCCGCTTTTTGAACAAATATTAATAGAGGTAACGGATGATGGCCTTGGCATCGAGGAGAAAAACCTCCCCCGCGTCTTCGAACGCTTCTATCGCACCGACAAGAGCCGGTCGCGCGAAATTGGAGGATCAGGTTTAGGTTTAGCGATTGTGAAACATATTATAGAAGCACATGAACAAAATGTAAACGTAAGAAGTACAGAAGGTATCGGAACAACGTTTGGCTTTACGCTGGTACCCGCGAAAAACGTGTAAATAGGAGATTCATCTTACGATTGACAGAGAAAACTTAACATTAACTTAACATTTCATTCATAATTTTGCAGAAATTCAATCGATATGTCTTTAAATAGCATTTTTCAGTATTTCGTTCCAAAGGATAAAAAGTTTTTCCCTTTGTTTGAACAAGCAGGCGCAAACCTTATCGAGATGGCAAAACTGCTACAAGAAACGGTTTACTCTACAGATTTGGCTAAACGCGCTGATCTGAATAAAAAACTAGAAGACCTTGAACACCGGGGCGACAACATAACTCACCAAATACACCTTGAATTAGGTAAAAACTTTATCACTCCTTTTGATCGCGAAGATATTCATGCTTTGGCAAGCTCTTTAGATGATGTAGCAGATTTCATACATGGTGCGTCAAACCGCATGGAATTATACAAAGTCGTTACGCCTAGCCAAGCGATGAAAGAAATTACAGATTTAATTGTCGAAGCAACAGAGCATGTTGCTACAGCAGTAAATGAATTAAAAGATCTTAAAAACATTCGGAATATCACGGACTCGTGCGTCCGTATCAATAGTGTTGAGAACAAAGCGGATTATATTTTCGATAAAGCGGTGGGTGAGCTTTTCGAATATGAAAAAGATGCCATCACGTTGATTAAGAATAAAGAAGTGCTTTCAGCTATGGAAGACGCTACGGATAAATGTGAGGATGTAGCGAACGTATTGGAAAGCATTCTAGTAAAGAATGCTTAATAAAGGCATCAAGAAAACAAATTTATTATGACTTCAACATTATTGATTGTCGTCGTTATTCTAGCGATTGCATTTGACTACATCAACGGTTTCCATGATGCAGCGAACTCTATTGCAACGGTGGTATCGACGAAAGTATTGACTCCTTTTATGGCGGTTTTGTGGGCTGCTATATTCAATTTCGCGGCATATTTTTATTTTACTGATCATAAGGTGGCCAATACTATTGCAAAAACCGTACTTGAGGAATATATCACGCTCGAGGTAATTTTTGCAGGGCTTGTCGCCGCGATATCTTGGAACCTTTTCACTTGGTATTATGGTATTCCTTCCAGTTCTTCCCACACATTGATTGGCGGCTTTGCTGGTTCAGGAATGGCCTACGCATGGATAATGGGTGCCAATCCGCTTATTGCTGTCAACCAAAGTGCTATTCTTAAAACCGTTTCCTTCATTGTTTTAGCGCCTATTCTCGGTATGTTTATATCGGTAATCATAACGTTGATTATTATGAACCTGGCACGCAGAGCCAGACCTGCTGTGGCAGAAAAGTGGTTTAAAATCTGTCAGTTGATATCATCCGCAGCATTAAGCTTTGCCCACGGTGGAAATGATGCACAGAAAGTAATGGGTATTATTGCAACAGCTTTGATAGCAGAGCAAGTCATTCCCGACTTCGAGGCCATGCCAGCTTGGGTTCCACTATCCTGTTATATCGCTATCGCTGCTGGAACAATGAGCGGCGGATGGAAAATCGTTAAAACGATGGGTACTAAGATTACGAAGGTAACACCTTTGGAAGGCGTAGCTGCAGAAACTGCGGGTGCGGTAACACTTGGCGTAACCGAGCACTTCGGTATTCCAGCATCCACTACGCATACGATAACAGGTTCTATTATCGGGGTTGGTGTCGTGAAGCGTGTTTCCGCAGTGCGGTGGGGCGTCACGATAAGCTTATTATGGGCTTGGATATTGACGATACCGGTAAGTGCGATATTAGGCGGATTGTCGCTTGCGGTTATACATTTTATTCTATAACAGGATATTTAAACGTATAGCGAGATCTTTTTATTGACTCTCGAGTAAAAAAACTCAAAAAATTTTGTGTTTTTAAAATATATACATACTTTTACGCGATGATTTTTTGCTGAATGTCAGTAAAATCAAGTCATAACAAAACTTTTTAAGATGCTTTTATTTTTTGGCATCGTTATTGTTAAGTTATGTTAAAATTGGAAAAGTGAAAACAATTAAAAATTTTAATAACCTTAAAAACAAGAGTATGAACTATTCTACAATTAAAAAAACAGCTGTTGCAGCTTCTTTAGTCGCCGCTTTAGGTTTTGCTGAGAACGCTCAAGCACAAACTCCAACTGTATTTGGTGGAAGATCACAATACAGAACTTGGTCGATCGGTGTTCAAGGTGGTATCACTGCGCCGAATGTACTTACTGGTGGATCTAACAACTTCGGTCAAAAAGTTGGTATGTTCCAAAACAAAGTAGGTGAATACTATGGTTTAACTGTACGCAAGCAATTCTCTCACCTATTCGGTTTAGAGTTGGAAGGTAACCGTGGTCGCATCAAAACTTTCAACCACGATGTATCTGGTCCAGCTTTCGAGGCAGGTTCTGGATTGAATGGCGCTGGTACTGCAAGATCTGCAGAAACAGAAGTAAACTGGGCTGCTAGCTTAAATGGTGTATTCCAATTAGGTACTATCGACTTCATGAGAAGAGAAAATGCAGTTAACTTCTACGCTAAAGTAGGTTTGGGTGTATTGGCGAACAACCCTGTTCAATATGCAAACAACGACTTCACAGGTGCTGTAGTATATAACAACGAAGGAAACTGGGGTGAAGAAATCTTCGGAGATCGTGAGCGCACTGGTGACCGTGATTTCAAAATGGCAGCTTACGTACCAGTAGGTGTTGGTGTGAAATTCAAATTATCTGAAGTTGTTGCCTTGAACTTAGGTTACACAATGAACTTCACTGATGACAACCTATTGTTCGGCCCAGGTCGTTCAGATGTTAAAGGTAAATTCTCTAACGTTTACGGTGGTCTAGAATTCACTTTAGGTTCACGTGATAAAGAAAGTTTAACATTCACAAACCCAGTTGCTACATTGTATGATGAGTTGAAAGATCCATCATTGCGTAACGAAGTTGAAGCATTGAAACAACGCGTATCTACTTTAGAAGGTACTGTTGATCAATTAAGCAAAGACTCTGATGGTGACGGTGTATCTGATAAATTTGACAAATGTCCTGGTACTCCTGCAGGTACTGCAGTAGATGGTTCAGGATGTCCTATCAAATTCCCTGAGCAAGTAGTAGCTCCAGGTGCAACTTCAGGTGCTTACTATGCTCCTATTCAATTCGAATTTGATAGCTCTGTATTGAAAACTGAATCATACTCTACATTAGACAAATTAGCTAAAGAATTACGTGATGCTAATGCATCTATCACTTTAGATGGTTATGCTTCTGCAGAAGGTTCTGAGTCTTACAACATGAACTTGTCAACAGACCGCGCTAACGCAGTAAAACAATACTTAGTAAACGCTGGTGTTTCTGCATCAAGCATCTCTGCTAACGGTTACGGTGAAGCTAATCCAATTGCTTCTAACTCTACTGAGGAAGGCCGCGTACAAAACCGTCGCGTTGAAATCAAAAAATAATTCTTAAAAAGAGTTAAATGATAAGAAAGCCGATCCAGTGATGGATCGGCTTTTCTGTTTATAATCAATCTTTTACTGTATATTTGCACGGCGACATGTTAACATGTGGAAAAGAAAACAAATAAAAGTCGTATTTTCTTTATAAATTTCTTCTGCAGTGAGGATTCAAGCGATTTGTAAATTAAAATGAAAGGAGTGATATGGAAGAAGATTTCGAATTTGGCTCGCCCGAAGAACAAAAACTGTCTGTTGATCGGTACGAAGAAATGCTTCGAAACCAAGATCAATATTTCTTTGATGCAAAGGCTTTCGAAAGTATAATTGAATACTATATCGAAAAAAATGACCCGATGAAAGCTCTTCAGGTTGCTGAATATGCGACTAGTCAACACCCCTATGAAACCTTATTTCTACTAAAAAAAGCACAAATATTCGGTCGTATCAATCAATTCGATAACGCACTTGTGCAGCTAGACAAAGCTACCGCACTGGAGCCGAATAGTGGCGAAGTATATCTTTTAAAAGGCAATATACATCTTTTACAGGGCGACATCGAACAGGCCGAAAGTTTGTTCTTACACGCTATTGAGCTTGGTGAAGATACCGCTGAGGCCTACCTGCAAACGGCAGAACTTTTTCAGCTAAAAGGAGATTATGAACAAGCCATAGCGTATCTCAAAAAGTCGTTAGAAATTAATATGGAAAACGATGACGCTTTACATGCGCTTGCCTTTTGTTATGAGGTATTGGAAAAGCCGGAGGAAAGCATAGAGTTTTATAAACAGTATATTGATAAGGATCCTTATTCCTACGCCGCCTGGTTTAATCTTGGTATGGTATATGAAAAGCTGGATCGATTTGAAGAAGCCATTGATGCCTATGATTATGCCATACTCATCAATGAAGCATTTGTTCCTGCCTACTTCAATAAAGGGAATGTACTTGTTAGTTCCCAAAAGTACACCGAAGCCATCGATGTGTATAAACAGAGTTTTGAATATGAGACACCAACAGCAGACGTATACTGTGCGATAGGTGAATGTTATGAGAAACTGGAGCATATGGAAGAGGCCCGCGAAAACTATAAAAAAGCGGTCAAATTGGATCCGCACCTTGCCGATGGATGGTTTGGTATAGGGGTTACGTTGGATTTTGACGATCGTCATTTTGAGTCTTTGCACTTTTATAAAAAGGCTCTCGAGCTCGATGATGCAAATCCAGACTATTGGTTTGCAATAGCTGACGCCCGGTATAAGCTGAATCAGTTTGAAGAATCTGAATTTGCCTACAACAAGGTTGTGGAACTAAATCCCACGGATATTGAAGCGTGGTTAGACTTTTCATCCATTTATTTTGAACAAAGAAAGTACGTGCAAGCTATCGATGTAATGGCAGATGCGATCAGGCAAAATCCGGAGGCTTCTGAACTGTATTACCGAGTTGTCGCTTATCTTTTTGCAAACGGACAGTATAATGAGGCATTGAATTTCCTAGAATTGGGCCTAGCCACTAATCCGGACAAATTCTATATTTTGTTTGATTATCTACCGCAATTGCAAGGGAACAAGATCATTGTTGATATTATTAGGAAATACACAAATAACCCATGAAAAAATTAGGTCTTATAGGTTTCCCTTTAGGTCATTCATTCTCAAAAAAATACTACCTCAATAAATTTGAAAAGGAAGGTATAACGGATATTGATTATGAATTGTATCCTGTTGAAGACTTAAACGATTTCCGTAATATCTACGAACGTGATCAGCAATTCGTTGGGTTTAACGTGACCATTCCCCACAAGCGAAATGTCATGACGCTATTGGACGAACTATCGGACGAAGCTACAGAAATTAACGCTGTCAATTGTGTAACTATACAGCGGGACAATGGCAAAACACGCTTGAAGGGATTTAATACCGATGCATATGGATTTGAACACTCGCTTCATCCCCTATTAACGGAAAAACATCGAACAGCGCTCGTTTTTGGAAACGGCGGCGCTGCGCAGGCAGTCTATTACAGCTTAAAAAAATTAAACATCAGCTATCAAATCGTTAGTCGCCATAAAGATACAGGCGATTTAACATACGACGAGCTGACCGAAAAAATCATCGCAGACAACAAGCTGCTGATCAACTGTTCGCCAGTAGGGACTTTCCCGGATACCGATCAATGTCCGCAGATTCCTTACGATGGCATTGGCGACGCACATCTACTGTATGATCTAATATACAATCCCGAGGAAACGTTATTTTTGAAAAAAGGCCGTGAGCGAGGCGCTGCAATAAAAAACGGACATGAGATGTTGATTTTGCAAGCTGAAAGGAATTGGGCAATTTGGAACGAGGCCTTTTAGAAGGCAATTTTGATCCTTTTCGGCGATAGGGTTATGAGCATGTGGTATGAAGTGCGCTTTGTAGCACTTTGCTATGGCTGCTGGTAGAGCACTAAGCGAATCTTCACTATGCTTTGGAGAGCCAATGACCACGCGCCTATTACATAAGTTGATGCTGCCTATGTGTTGGACGTTGAGAGTCACTTTCATCTACTCTTGTACGCTTGATAAAGTAGATAGACAAACATGTATATTATTAATCTGCGCAAGTGTTTTGTTTATGATCATGTAAATAATATCCAAGCGTAGCGAATCCCTAAATAAATATTTGTAACCCTACCTCTTGGCGCTGCTGCTAAATGTTCTGGGAAAGGACAATGCGCTTAATGATCCGCTCCTTTACTTGGAAATAATTCCTATTTTTGAACTATGTTGACAATTCAGACTTTCGCTTTTAATCCCTTTCAGGAGAATACATATATCGTTTATGATGAACTAGGCAATTGTGCAATCTTTGATCCTGGTATGTCCAATGCTGCCGAGGAGAAACAGTTTTTGTCGTTCATAGGGGAGCAGAACCTTCGTCCTATTGCACTGTACAATACCCACTGCCATATCGATCATGTACTTGGCAACAGGTTTATTTACGAACAATATAATCTAATTCCCCAGATGCATGAAGGTGAAATACCAGTATTGGTCGATGTAGAACATCGAGCGCCTATGTTCGGCATACGCTACGAAATATCCCCAATCCCAGAAACGTTTTTACAGGAAGGAGAGATTATCCATATTGGGCAGCACCAGCTTCATTTATTATTAGTCCCCGGTCATTCGCCTGCTCATCTTTGCTTCTACCAGCCTGACCAAAAGTTCTTAATTGGTGGCGATGTGCTGTTCCGCAACAGCATCGGAAGAACGGATCTGCCTGGCGGGAATCATCAGCAACTGTTGGATAATATCAAAACCAAAATATATACATTACCTGATGAAACGGTAGTATATCCGGGGCATGGGCCGCAGACAACAGTCGGCTTCGAAAAGTCGACCAATCCATTTATAAAAGGTTAAGAATGAAACTGCCTATCTTTTTTGCAAAGAGATATCTCTTTTCCAAGAAATCTTTAAATGCGATCAACATCATCTCCACAATCAGCGTTGTTGGTGTATTAGTTAGTAGCGCAGCATTAGTTATTGTGCTTTCGTTCTACAATGGGATGGAAAATCTTATTCTCTCCTTATATAGCACCTTTGCGCCAGAGCTGCGAATAGAGCCTGCAAAGGGAAAGGTATTTGACGCTCGACAAGAGGTTTTTGCAAAGCTAAGACAGAACAAAGCAATCAAGAGCTATTCTGAAATATTGGAAGAAAAGGTGCTTATACAATACGAGCATCAACAATTTATAGCGCAAATAAAAGGCGTAGAACCGAAAAGCCTAACCGAAGCTGACCATCAGGATATGCTATATGCCGGCAACCTGAATATCTATGCAGATAGCACAAATTTTGCTTTAATCGGTGCACAAGTCCAAGCGAACCTTCGTATTCCTTTGCAAGGCCTTGATAATACTATCCAACTATTTTCACCTCGAAAAGGAAGCTCCGGTAACAGCGTAAACCCTATGGATGAAATTAATATTCGGAACATTTCACCCTGCGGCCTGCTTCAATATCAACAAGGCTTTGATAATTTGGTAATCACGCCGATTGACTTCGCTCGCGATTTACTTAACGAACACGATCAAGTGTCGGCCATAGAGCTTTATACCAAAGACCCAAATCAGTCTGAAGAACTTCAGAAGCAGACGCAACAAGCTCTAGGCGATGACTTCATCGTCAAAAGTAGGGAACAGCAAAACCCTTTACTATACAAAACGGTACGTTCGGAGAAGTGGATCGTGTTCTTTATTCTTACCGTGATAGGGGTTATAGCCATATTCAATATTATCGGATCTTTGACGATGCTCGTAATCGATAAGAAACAGGACATGACAGTATTGAAAAGCTTAGGAGCAAACAATTGGCTTATTCAACGCATATTTTTTTACGAAGGTGTTATGATTGCCTTTATTGGGGGAATAATAGGAATCGCAATGGGTTTGGGCTTCTGCCTGTTGCAGGACAGGTACGGTATTATTCGAACAGGTGATGGCGAAAATGCGATCATGGATGTCTATCCTGTAGATATACGTCCTTTAGATTTCTTACTTGTATTTGTAACTGTGATGCTGGTTGCTATCCTCATTTCTTACCTCGCTTCCTCGCTAAGTGTCCGAGAAATTCGAAATGATGCCATACGCGCTGCAGATTAGTACTGCAGACGCTTTCTACTATAGTCCCCTTTTACAATTGAATTAATGAACGATCCCCAAGCGAGTGGACTAAATAAAGGATTGGAAAAGCGCTGATTCATATTCTTATTCGTCATATTAATATGCTGACGCATGGAATTAAAGGTCTGAATTTCCTCTGCGCTACGCGGAGTAACTTGCGAGAGCGCAGCTAATGCTTCGGGCGACAGGCTTCGTTTGATTCGAGAAGCGTCATCGTTACTTACATCCAAGGCTAAGAACGCTAAATTAAACTCCTCGATGCTGGCCCATGGGAAGGGCATAACGGCGGGAAGCTCAATTACTAAGCTCTTCATATTGATTCGTGCGGTAAATTTATCTGTGGGTGTGTGCGGAATAACATACGTCAGCGGATCGAATCCTACAGAGGTGAAAGCAATCGTATCACCTACGTGGGCTACAAACGAAAAAAAACCTTCATTATCTGCAGCATGCGCCTGGTTGTTGTGGCTTTTGTTTGTCACGGTAACGAAGGGTACGGGCAGCTCTCCTCCCACCGAACTAATGAGACCGCTGAATTGTATAATTTTCTTTTCTTGACCCTTAGCCGGGAAAAGGAAAATCAGAATCACAACAACCGCAAAAAGAAACCGTCCTACCATACTCCAAAATTATACAAACTTAACGCAAAAGCCTGTTAAATTGTGTTAACCCTAAAATTGTTCGGGCGTTATTGCGTTGGGATCATTGATGTCTGTTAAATTGATAGCTTCTACTGCTGTAATTTCTGGAACAGATTTCTTGATCGCTTGTTCTAAGCCCGCCTTGAAAGTCATGATGCTCATCGAACAACTCGCGCAAGTCCCCAAAAGTTTCAATTTAACTACATTATCAGGAGTAATCTCTTCCACGCTAACGTTCCCCCCATCCGTCTCCAAGTAAGGACGAATGGTATCTAATGCCTGTTCTACTCGCTCTTTTAATGTCATTTCTCTAGTAAATTTTTATGATGTAAAGATAATCAAATTATTAAAATTATTTGGGTTAACCAAATCATAGCTCGTTAATTCAACATTTCGTTGACATCTCTAACGAAGCTCAAGTTAAAGAATGTTAAACAGCTTTAAATAAGCGGGGTTACGATAAATTAAGCGGTAACTTGCAGCACTAAAATTTAATTGAATCTTATCTGAATTTGATGTATCTTTGTAAAATGTTTTTAGATAGACGTATAGTATCCATAATTGCTTGCGTAGTAATGGTAATGTTCGCGACAAGTTGTAAAAGCAGGTTCGAAAAACTTCGCGCCAGCAACAATATTGCTATGAAGTACCAAGAGGCTGTGAAGTATTACGAGAAAAAGAAGTACGCTAAAGCATTGGTTCTTTTTGACGAGCTAATGAGTAAGTACAGGGGGCAATCGGAGGCTGAAGATCTTTACTATTACACAGCTTACACAAGTTATCGCTTGAGCGATTATACATCTGCGCGATTTAACTTTAAAAATTTCGCAACAACTTACCCCAATAGTCCGCGTGCCGAAGAGTGTAGATTTATGTCTGCTTATTGCTTTTATCAGGACTCACCAAGGTTTTCTTTAGACCAGGAAAACACGCGGAAAGCAATCGATGAATTGCAGCTCTTTATCAACTTATATCCTGATGGGGAAAAAGCGAAGGAAGCTGGCGATTTGATACAAAAATTACGGGATAAGCTGGAGCAAAAAGCCTACGCTAATGCTCGACTATATTTCGATATGGGCCAACCCGATGATTATCGTGCCGCTGTCATTGCTTTCGAGAGCATGCTCCGAGAATATCCGGATACTAGATACGCCGAGGAAATTGAGTTCTTGATAGTGAAAGCGCAATATCTATTCGCACAGAATAGCATGCCTTACCGCCAGGAAGCCCGATACAATGAAGCTATTGATTATTATCAATCCTTTGTTGACCATTACCCACAAAGCAAGTTTAAAAGCGATGCCGACCATCTAAGGTCCAGCGCAGAAAAAGAGATAGCATTTGTTGTTAAAAGAATGGACGCAATAAACAAAATGCGTGAAGAACAGCAAAGAGAACTCGGAATAAGTAAAGAAGAAGCTGAAGCTAAAGAAGTTAACGAAGTTAATTCGTCTTCGAAATAAATTAGAAAATTCGTAATACACTACAAAATGAGTCAAAATAAAAACACTTCTGTCCCAAGTTCAACAGTTACCCGTGATTTAAGACAATTGGATAAAGGGACGGATAACATCTATGAATCAATTGTTGTTATCTCTAAACGTGCCAATCAAATCGCCGTAGACGTAAAAGAAGAATTGAACGGTAAACTGTCGGAATTTGCTAGCAACAACGATAATCTGGAAGAAGTTTTTGAAAATCGTGAACAAATCGAAATCTCGAAGCATTACGAACGCATGCCAAAAGCATCTCTAGTAGCTGTTGACGAATTTTTGAACGATAAAGTTTACTTTAGAAACCCTTCTAAAGAACAAGATTAATTTCTGATGTCTGTAAAAGACAAAAATATTGTAATTGGTATATGCGGCGGAATAGCCGCATATAAAATTACATACCTTGTCCGATCGCTAGTTAAAGCAGGCGCGAATGTGCAGGTAATCCTGACAGCAGAGGCTAAGGCTTTCGTCACACCGCTCACGTTTGCCACCCTCTCTAAAAATCCCGTTTATTCCGATTATTTTGATCCACATACAGGCGTATGGCACAACCATGTAGATTTAGGTCTTCATGCGGATCTTTTGCTAATTGCTCCGGCAACAGCCAACACCCTTAGTAAAATGGCTCATGGTGGCTGCGATAATTTGCTATTAGCAACTTACCTATCAGCAAAGTGCCCCGTTATGTGTGCTCCTGCGATGGATCTTGATATGTGGGCTCATCCCAGCACGCAGGATAATGTTTCGCGATTAAAATCATTTGGGAATATCATCATCGCTCCTACTTCTGGTGAATTAGCTAGCGGGTTATCAGGTGAAGGTAGACTTGCCGAACCTGAGGATATTTTTCAGACCATCTATAATTTTTTTAGCGACGCTTTGCCCCTGCAGGGAAAAAAGGCTTTAGTGACTGCAGGCCCAACGCATGAGACCATTGACCCTGTTCGATTTATCGGTAATCACTCGAGCGGTAAAATGGGCTTCGCTATTGCAGAAGCTCTTCAAAGGCTTGGAGCGCAAGTGGTTTTAGTGAGCGGTCCTACGGCCCTTAAAACACCTGACAATGTGCAACAGCTTCATGTAATATCCGCAGCGGAAATGCTCTCGCAAGTGGAACATCACTTTGACGATGCCGACATCATCGTCATGAGCGCCGCCGTAGCAGATTATACGCCCATTGAGGTGGCAACTACAAAAATTAAGAAAAAAGAGGACGTTTTCACTATTTCATTACGGAAGACGACAGATATTCTGGCAACTGTAGGTGCAAGAAAATCCTCAAAACAAACACTCGTAGGCTTTGCGCTTGAAACAGACAATGAGTTGGAAAACGCGAAAGGAAAGTTAGCGCGTAAAAACCTAGATTATATCGTCTTGAACTCTATGCAAGACCAAGGCGCAGGATTTGCCGTTGATACAAATAAAGTTACCATCATCGGTAAAGATTTAAACAAAATCCACCTGCCCCTTAAAAGCAAGATGGAAATTGCTCGAGATATTTGCGAAATCATCGTAGATCATCAGCTCATTATAAGTGAACAATCCTAGATTCTTTCGGATAGTAATTGTTTATCCTATTTGGTAAGACTTTCACCCAACCCAGATTCACCCCTGAATATTGCACTAGGCACCAGCCTGATGAAACCTCGAAGTTGCTTCTATCTAGATTCTCTTTACGAAGGTATTGCTGTGCCGTAGCTAATGAAACTTCCTGCCCAGGTAAATCAGCCTTAACATGTACACTCATTGCCAAATCATGCGAAGGGATGAGTTCCTTGCCCAGCCACTTTCCAATATTGGTCCCTGCGTTTCGGATATACAGCATATCCTGTAATAGCCGTAAGTCATCTTTGTATATCGCGGGGAAAATATGCACATTATCGCCATGCAGAAAGTGCTGTATGCTCGCTATATTGTCCAACCAATGCTCCAATACAACTTTGGATACTGGCGACTTTTCTGGTTTTGACCTTCTCATCTCAAAAGAGCCCTGCTCTCCTGTTTTGCGTAATACCGCGACAAAAAAGCCTTCTCCCTTCACCTTGTGTGGATAGAACCGATAACCAAAGGCACCTTTAGATGTAGAGGTGGTTTCCTCTATTCCCCATGCTGAATTAAAGTCTATTTTCACGCTTTCAAAACCATTGCCTTCCATAATCCAATCCACAATATCTTCGTTCTCCTCCCTTGAATACGAGCATGTAGAATAAACGAGATAGCCGCCGGTCGCGAGCGCTGAAATGGATTCCGCTAGGATTCGCTTTTGACGATCGCTACACAACTTTACATTTGCCAACGACCATTCATCAATAGCTGCCGGATCTTTTCTAAACATGCCCGAGCCCGAACAAGGGGCATCGACAACCATCAGGTCAAAATAGCCTGGAAGTCGACCAAATGCTGATGGATCATTGTTTGTTACCACGACATTGTGCATTCCCCAACGCGTCACGTTATCTACCAATATTCCGGCTCTGCTTTTGATCACCTCATTCGACACCAACAAGCTTTTTTCTCCCAAGTAACTATTCAATAGTGTTGATTTTCCACCTGGCGCCGCGCATAGATCAAGCGCCCTGATCGCACTATCTCGCAAACCAATGCGCTCAAGAATATATCCCAAGAACATCGATGAGGCCTCCTGCACATAGTAACAGCCGGCGTGATAGAGAGGATCCAACGTAAATATCGGACGCTCCTTTAAATAATAGGCATCATTACACCAGGGTACTGCAGCAAGTTCATCATAAGCTTCCCTGGGCTTCTTCAGCGGATTTAAACGAATAGAGGTAACCTTTTCGCCTGACTCGTGGGTTTCCAAAAAAGACTCCTGATTGAAATGTTCATCTTCACTTAATCTTTTAATAAGTTCATTCGGAAGGAAGTTGCTCATCGATATATCATTTAATTCTCTGTAAATTTACCACATTAGGAAAGGAATTACAAAAACACCCGAAAATGAAGGATTTTAAAAAATACTATATTATAAGAGCCACCCCAGAGGATATCTACAAGGCGTTGACTACAGAGATTACGATCCGCTTGTGGACCGGCGATCTTGTCGAGATAGATCCGCAGGAAGGCGGCGAGTTTTCTATGTGGGACGGTGCTATAACGGGTAAGTTTATAACCTTAGAGCCCTTCAAAAGGATCGTACAGCAATGGTATTTTGGGGATCAAAATGAGCCCTCAATTGTTACCATTAAGCTTCACGAACATAAAAAAGGAACTTCATTTGAGGTTCAGCATGTCAACATTCCAGACGAGGCCTACGCCGATATCGTCGATGGCTGGGATAATACCTATATGGCGTCACTTGAGGAATTTTATGACGAAGAAGATTAAGTCAGTAAACTTAACGGGGTGACAGTAAAGACATGCGTAGTTATTAAGCGAAATGTCGCCTCTTTTTTAGATGATAGTATGTAGTACTTAGTATTTAGAATTGCGTAATGCGTATAGCGTAGTGAGATGTTAAACCTTTCTTTGCTTTATTGCTTCCTACCAATTTTAACCGAAATGTCGCCTCGAAAGCTTTGCAATATGTAGACATTTGCCATTGCACAAACCTCCCCTGCAAAGGTTTCAAGCGACGGGGTTTTGAATACTTTTGCCCTACAAAAGTATTTGCCTTGCCGCGGCATGCGGCGGAAGGGGTGTGCGTCGGACAATCCGTTTTATAAACAGAAACTTGAACTTGCTGCGGCATGCGGCAGATCGCTTGTCCCTTGCCGGGACTGGGCCATACTTTTTCAGATGAAAAAGTATACAAAAAATCTTTGTTCCATCGAGGCGATCTCTCCCAACACCCAACACACAGCAGCAGGCTGCCTGTCTGGCTAGATGACATCCCAAAATCCTTTTAGATTGGATTTCGGGAGATAATCTCATGCCTGTCCATACCCACTAGGCGACGGCAGTCCTCTGCTCTTTCCATCACTTGATGAAACACAAAATGCCGTTATTCGGTATTTTAAGGACATGCGGCTGTTCGTTCGATTGATTGGTAGTGCGTAATGAGTAGTGCGTAGTGAGAAATTTTTG
>NZ_JJMU01000025.1 GCF_000757725.1 Sphingobacterium deserti | reverse complement strand
AAGTATTTGCCTTGCCGCGGCATGCGGCGGAAAGGTTGTGGGATGGATTTTGTTATTGGGTATTGCGTAGTGGGTAATGCGGATTGAGAATAGATGGTATATAGATTTTAGTTACTTAGTATGCAGAACCGGTAACGGATACAAACTCTATTACTTTTGACTTATCACTTTTGAATTTTTACTTTTTACTTTCTAAAACACAAAAAGCCCTTCAGTTTCCAGAAGGGCTTCGTATTAAATTATCCGCCAGTGAGCGGACTACTCTCCCATCCGCCAGCTGGCGGACAATACCAGCGGCCCGACTTTGACTTTTTAATTTTTACTTTTAACGTTTTACTTTCTAAAACAAAAAAAGCCCTTCAGTTTCCTGAAGGGCTTCGTATTAAATTATCCGCCAGTGGGCGGACTACTCTCCCATCCGCCAGCTGGCGGACAATACCAGCGGCCCGGCTTTGACTTTCTACTTTTAAATTTTTACTTTTTAATTTTTACTTTCTAAAACAAAAAAAGCCCTTCAGTTTCCTGAAGGGCTTCGTATTAAATTATCCGCCAGTGGGCGGACTACTCTCCCATCCGCCAGCTGGCGGACAATACCAGCGGCCCGGCTAGGGCGCAAAAAAAAACCCCTCAGTTTCCTGAAGGGCTTCGTATTAAATTAGGCACCGACCTACTCTCCCACCT
>NZ_JJMU01000024.1 GCF_000757725.1 Sphingobacterium deserti | reverse complement strand
CTTCTATTTATCGCTTTTCAATCGTCCCTCCCTTGCGGAGTGGTGCAAAGATAGGAACTTTGGCATATATCTTGCAAACAATCCCCGCTTATTTATTCCCTAAACCCCACAAGACCCTGTGGATCTGCGGGATATTTTTATACGCTACCGTTGTTTTCTACCTCCTTTGCCTATAGGTGGTGCCTGACGGTAACTTTGAAGACAAATTTCCACAACCCTAAGGCATCAATATGTTCTCTCTAGCCATCTGACAGCGCACCGAACCGAAAGAGGTTTACGAAACAAGGAATTATCAAATATTTGACTGCGATTAAACCGCTAATAAAAAGTCCTCCCCTATCCGCCACAGTTCATTTAGTATAAGACGCAATCTTGATAAGCCGCGTCTTATGGGATATTCTTAAAGAATTCCTGGCACAACATTACAAAAAATAAAAAAAGATTTGGAATATACGAAAGACTTCGTACATTTGATCTACGAACAAATTCGTAGATGAATATGAAGCCGACAGATAGTGAAATGGAGATCCTACAGATTCTTTGGGAAATGGGGGAATGCAGCGTGAGAAGTGTACATGAAAAGCTCGACAGGAAAGATGTTGGCTATACAACCACATTGAAACTCATGCAGATCATGCATGACAAAGGGATGGTTAGCCGGGACAGCTCAGCAAAAACGCATGTATACAAGGCGTTGCTAAGCAAAGAGCATACGCAGCATCAATTTCTGGATAAAATGATCGACGCTGTATATAACGGATCTACGGCGGGTCTTGTGATGCAAGCTTTGGGAAACAAACGTGCTAGCAAACAAGAAATCAATTTGATTAAAGAATATTTAAAAAACCTTGAAAACTCATAAGTAATGAATGGTCTATTTCAAAACATCACACACGCTCTAGGCTGGAGCATTGTGCATTCGCTTTGGCAAGGCGTATTGATCTACGGTGTATTATGCACCATTTATATCGTGCTTCCAAAAATACCCGCCCGAAGCAAATATATATTGGCTGTCTCCGGCCAATCGTTAGTTTTTCTGGCATTCGCAGGCACACTTATCCATTACCTTGATTTCTCTGTAGGGGCAGGCGTTCACTTTACGGAATTCAATGAGGCACTATTTATAGTTAGTGAATACCAATCCGTTGGTTTTTTAAACAGGTTGGAGCCGCTGTTTCCCTGGTTTAGCTCAATTTACGTTATTGGACTTTTTATACAATTGATTGTCTTCACAAATAACTTCTCTAAACTTCATTACCTGAAAACCCGAGGACTACATGATGCGCCAATTCTTTGGCAAGAAGCCTTTGATTCGCTGTATAGAAAGATGAATATACAGTCGGGCGTCAGCTTATACTTATCGGAGAAAGTTGACGTACCACTAACATTGGGGCACTTGAAGCCAATTATCCTTTTCCCTATTGCTTACGCCAGCAACCTTGATATCAAACAAGTGGAAAGCATCTTAATTCACGAGCTTGCCCATATCAAACGGCATGACTACCTCATTAATCTCTTCAAAGTCTGTGTAGAAACAGCTATGTTTTTCAACCCTTTTGTCTGGTTACTATCTAAACACATGGAAACCGAGCGGGAACACGCCTGTGATGATATCGTTGTTACATGGGTACCTTCTCCCATAGCTTACGCGCAGGCACTGATGTCAGTGGAATTGCTCCGTAATGAGGCATCGCCAAACTATGCGATGGCCGCTACGGGAAATCATAAATATCATTTATTGCACAGAATACAAAGAATCACCAAAATGGAAAAGAACTATATCAATGTAAAACAGCATCTCTTCGCTTTGCTATTAAGCTCAATAGCGCTGGGCACCATTGCGTGGATCGCGCCACAAGAAAAGCAAGAGCGGTGGTCAAATCTCGAGGAATCAAACACCATAGACACTAAATGGGTAGCTCCGGCAATGGATCAACCATTAAATGAGCGTGTCGTCGATACGACAAAGGTTACCGAAGACCGGAAGAAACAAGGTGGTGATAGTAGCCGCACGATGGAATCGAAATCCCCCGGTATGCCCCTTCAAGAAGTGGCAAAGGAAAGCGAAAATAATGGATTTTCAAGGAATCAACAGTCTTCACCTGAAATGAAAGAACGGGTGGCGGCAATCGAAGCCAATGCGAAACGCATCGAGCAATACTATAATTCTGCCGAGTGGAAACAACACATTGCTAAAGTGGAGGAAAATGCCAAGCGCGTAGAGGATTACTACAACAGTCCTGCATGGAAACAGCAGATCGCCAAAATTGAGGAGAACGCCAAGCGTGTGGAAGATTACTATAATAGCCCTACATGGAAAAAGCATATCGCCAAAATTGAAGAAAATGCTAAACGTGTAGCGGATTACTACAACAGCGCCGCATGGAAACAACATGTCGCCAAAATTGAAGAAAATGCCAAGCGCGTAGAGGATTACTACAATAGCCCCGCCGGGAAACAGCATATCGCCAAAATTGAAGAAAATGCCAGGCGCGTAGAGGATTACTACAATAGTCCCGCTTGGAAACAACATGTCGCCAAAATTGAAGAGAATGCGAAAAAGATAGAAGCGCAGTACAACTCTCCCGAATGGAAGCAAAAAATTCAAAAAATCGAGGAAAATGCGAAACAACTCACGGAATATTACAATTCTCCCGAGTGGAAGGAGCGTAATGAAAAGCACTTAAAAGTTGAGGAACCTACAGCTCCAAACGGCCCTTCGAAATAATCCTCCACGACTAAAATATTTAATTATAAAGACGCCTCGTGCGTCTTTATGCCTTTTCGGTGAAGGCGCCTCTAAACATCACGCTCTATTAATGCTTCCTCCAATCCATTGATGCTTGACCTATGAGTAAGATGCTGAGAGTACACATGATTATTATCGATAGAGCAAACTTCTAACTAATATGGCCATTAGCTTCATTAGCTTGGTGCGAAGCGCTTCTAATCGCACCTTTGCAAGCCGCACCCTTTCTTGGCTTAGGAGATGTCTTACAGTATTTGATATTATTTTTTAGTGGAAACAATGTTTTTCCAAATAACAGAGATACATTATTTCATTTTTAGGTTTTGAAAGTGACGTTCACGCCAACCTATATTCTTTTGCTTCACCCTGCACTTTCAACACAAATACTAATCATTATAAATTCTTATTTTTTGATATATTATATCTCACAGAGAAAAATAATGAAATTTAATTAACACTAAATTTGCTTATTCATTAACATAAACTTATATTCGCTAATAGATTCAATGCGTACGCTGTCGCGACAACATATAAGCGGAACAATTTGGATTCACAGATAATTAACATAAATTATTAAACAAACCAGCAATTGATTGACCAGATGTTTCTAGCGTAACATTGACGGATGTGTAGGAGTCGAAATGCATGACGATAGCGATCGAACATACGATATCTTCATGCAAAAGAAAACGCTCCACGCCAAGTGTATCCGACTTTTGTAAACATGGAGGGGAACTTCCGATAAACTAATCAATTGCTATATAACACAACTTTTATGAATATAAGATTACTCATCCACTTATTAATTATTCTTCTTGGGGGCTTCACAAGCGCCTGTTCCGATGATGATGAGTACATAGATCAAAGAAATAAAGAACATCTGGTAAAAGTCGTGGTGTATAGTAATACGCCCGACATACCTGTGTTGGTCGACGGGGTCGGCCCAGGTGGCGAATCCATTTACATAAAGAATTACTGGGAGAAGGAAGTTGTCAGCAAATCATACGCTACACGCATCGTCGCAACTTGTGAAGAACGAACCGTTTTAATTACTATTGAAATTTACGTAGATGGTAAACTCCGTGCAACAGCCGACGGCAATAGCTATGTTGCGGCATTCGCCGAAATTAAAAAAGATCGCAGGAAGTATTAGGAGCTGTTATTTTTAGGAAGTGCCCCAAGGGAAATGGGGCACTTCTATCACTTACATAACAGCAAACATACTCGGTTGAACGATCCTTAACGAATATAAACAAGGGACATACACGCACATTAATCAAAAGTTGCAAAAACTAGCTTCGGTGGGCAATAGCTAAAAAACCATATACTTTTCTATGAACAGCAATACTAATTACCTAACAATTAGTTCGTTGATTTTGCTCCTTTTTGGTTGCAAAAAAGATCCTGGTATACCGCAACCCACAGATGGGGGGCAAATAACTATTGTCTATCTGGAGGCGAACAATGACTTAAAATCCGAAGCGCATGTAGCGCTTAATCAACTAGAACAAGGCCTCATCGGCTTGGATCAAGATAAAGGAACGGTACTGGCATACATTAAGGACAATAGCGAAAAAGCTTATCTATTGAAGATGATGCCAGATAACGATGCCCTTATCGTAAACAGTGACACCTTAAAGACTTTTGATTTGAAATCATCATCCCTTGCGGATCAGGTATCGGAGGTATTACGCTATGTAAAAAGTAGCTTTATGGACAAACGATATAATCTCGTTCTTTGGTCACACGGAACATCTTGGGCTCCTGCAACAAACAGCGCATCAAAGCCAAGGGTGAAATCGTTTGGTGAAGATAGAGGCATGCAGATGGACATTAAAGATTTAAGCAAAGCCCTGCCAATGAAATTTAACTACATCATTTTCGACGCATGTAGTATGGCCAGTATAGAGGTTTTGTATGAATTTAAGGATGTCGCTGATTTAATCATAGCCTCACCGACCGATGTCCTTTCTGACGGCTTTCCCTATCACAATATTGTAATAGATTTTTTATCCGATGAGGAGGGTGCTGCCATCAATATCGCACGAAAATATTTCGATTTCTATAGAAAGCGTTCCGGATTGTTCCGTTCTGCAACGGTATCAGTGACCGATCTAAACAAAATTGATAGTTTACCCGCCATGTTTTATGCCAAAAAAGGTAGGTTATCAGAACATTTTACAGTTGACGATGTACAGCGTTTTGATTTCACTGCCGGGTTCCCAATCCCGCTATACGATTTAACAAGTCTAGTTCGGAAAAACTTTGATTTTGCAAATTCTGAGCAGCTTGAGAAGGCTATTGACAAAGCGATTCTCTACAAAGCCAACACCAGTCATTTCATTGGAAACCCGATAACGGAATACAGCGGAGTGGCTATCACAGCTATAGCAGAAGATAATGTACTCTACCCATATTACCAAAGTTTAAACTGGTGGCGTGCCGCACATTAAAATGTGAATAAGGAACTGTTTAGCCTACGGAATTTTTATTCTTATGCTTTAGCAAAATCCTTCATTGCTAAAAAACATAGACGGTCTTTGCATCGAACATTTAGTGCAGGAAGTACAGTAACACCTCACGTATACGTATGCTATCACCAATGATTCTAAATGTGATATTTTATCCGGAATACTTCCTGCCTAGGTCAACGCTTTGTGGAAAACACAAAACACTTCTCCTAATTTTTATAGGTACGAAAAACCCGATCCCAAATTGTTGTATAGAACCCGAAATTACAACCTTCATTTACGTGATGTTTATTATGAAACTTTGTTGTCCCTAAATACAGATGATCCGCCCAACTGGGAAAAAATTCGCGGTTCAGATGGCCGATGGTGCCCCATATTAAATTAATAAACAAGTATACGGAAATAGAAATAAGTGAAAAATCATAGCTTAAAAACAGCGTAATCATCAGGAGTCCAAAGCCGAGGGTTTCGAAAGGATGCAAAACAAATAAGCTCAAATAATTTGTACTGCTATGTTCATGGTGCTTGTGATGCAAAAGCTGATAAACAACCGGTAGATGAGCAAAATAATGAAATACAAACATTAAAAAATCCATCACGATGATGATACATATAATTTCAGCAATGGAGGCAAAAACCGTGGTGAATTCTCGTATCACGATCCAGCCCATTTTCCAAAGATAAACAGCAAGTAGCATGACTATCGTATTTAAGAGAACGGTGAGGAAGCTTAGGTAAATATCAGACTGAGTAATGGGGAAATCCTCTTGTTGAATCTTTTTTTTCGGACAAGATCGGTCAATGAAAATATATAGCCCGATCGAAAGAAGATACAGCGCACAATTGGAAAGAAGACTGAATACAATCCATTCCATAACCGTAAATCTATCAAAGTGAGCCATCAAATCCACAACGATACTGCTTTACTGTAAAGTTATACATTTCAAACGAAATGACGATTAGCACTCGTTTTACCTATGCTATAAAGCATTAATGCCTTATGGGAAAAGCCGTCTTGAAATCCTGAAGCTGATAAAGCTATGCCATTTATTGAACGAATGCTGTTTTAATGGTATTTTGTAACTCCTTTTGTTTAAAGTTCGTAGGGGAATCCTATCGTCGGACTTTTTATCTCTTTATCAGTCTTATATAAAATTTTAAATTCAGTTAAGCTACAGTTGACGCGCTGATTTGACATACTATTTAGCTGCAAGTGCTATAAGATAAATGTAATAATTTTTATTAATATTATTTAATTGTGAAATTACTTGTTTTTGATGAATTTCAGTAATACAAAGTCTGTTAGTCCTATAAAATTACTGACAATAAGTTGTTTTTTTATTTATCAGATAGGGTATGTGAATTTTTAAACCTAGTAAAATTGGAAAGGTTAGAAGCGTATTACGTAACGGACGTCTTAATATCCTCACGAGCATGTTATTGGCTTTGACTTGAAGCTGTCTTTTCTCAATGAATTATCTCTTCTAAAAATGCTTTCCAAAGAATAAAACCTCTATCCCGATCGCCATAATCATGTATAATACGGCTAAAGTTTTGGGGAAGATTGTTCTCTAAGAATCTTTGCCTACCTTTTTCCCGAATGATTTGCAGATCCTTATCTATCATCGCAACAGCGTCTTTCAAGACTATTTTATTTTTATCGGTGTGCCAGATATAAGTTGCCTCCTCAGTATCTAGGGTTTCAAGGATGATATGGTATTGGCTGTCTCCCGATATTAGAAATACAAATGCAAAGGGATTAAGCACGAACCTAATTTTCATAATACTACTTAGGTGTTGATCGGCTAAGAATTGAACTTGTCGAGAATGCTTGTATTTCCGTAGTTTAAGGATTTCAGATAGTAATTCTTCGGCATTTGCGTATACAGTCTCACCACTTTGCAGCTGGTCCGAAGTCAATATATTTTGTTTTTGCAAAGGTAGTTTACCTAATAATCCCTTGTTCAGAAACTGGAATTTCACACCTTCTACAACTTCTTTATTTATTCGTTCTATATCGTCGGATGTAGCGATTTGTGCGACCAATGTTCCGTATTCAAATTCTGCATTTAACTGAACGTTGATATTTTTAGATTTAAGTATCTTGATAAAATAAGGTTTTAACACCTCAAACTCAGGCCTAATCTCCAAATTTTCGATTTGAAATTCCAAAACCGTATGCATCTCTTCTACTTTATAAATGAAGGCCACGTGACCATAATGAAACGATAGATCCTCAATGGATACCTTGGTACTTTTTTCTAAAGTAAATAAGTGACCTATTTGAGGCTGGTAATCCATCGTTGGTTCATCAAAAAGCGTTGCCTGTTTCGCTATTTTACGATAATAGATATTTCGTTTGAGAAACATTTTGTCTAGATAATCGATCTGTACATCCCGATAGTCATATATTGTCAGATTGATCTCCGATCGCTGCACCCGACCGATGTATTGAATCAATTTCCCATGGAAAGCAAAGGGATAAGCCAAAAGTAGTGTGCTGATATGTTGAATATCTGAACCCTCTCCAAAATATTGACCTGTCGTAATTAGTACCTGAAAATTACCTTCTGACAATGTTTTCCATTTCGCTTTCTTACTGCTGTCTGAATCATCTCCGCTGAGCGTTATGGTTTCATAATTTGATTTTAGCAATAGATTCAGCGTCTCGATATGTTCTTTTCTTTCGGTAATTATAACTGCCTTTTTTCCTTGGTTTAGCTCGGCGGATACATCGTCTACTATTAATCGATTTCTTGCTGTATCATGAATTAGAATTTGGGAAAGTGTTTCGAAACTGTCGGTTTTAGAATTATAGGGAACATGGAGTGTGGTATTCCGGACGATGATATTTGCCCTTTTGTAATCTTCAATTTCCTCTGGTCGGATTTCCGTAATTATATCACCGAGATAGGTGAAGATCAATTTATCATCATTATATTTCCGAAAAGGAGTCGCTGTGAGACCGTAGCAATAAACACTGTTTAGTTTTCCGACGGTGGTACGGTAAGATTCCGCTGGAATATGATGGCATTCGTCGATCAGGATTGTGCCAAATTTGTCCTGAATTGTTTCAATATGTTTTGGAAGACTTTGTATCGTTGCAACGGTTATTTTACTCACACCCAATCTTGCTTTTCCTTGGCCTATAATCCCAATTTCTTTCTTCGGTATCCCTAGGAATGATTCTATACGCTCCACCCATTGATCCAATAATTGCTTACGGTGTACGACAATAAGTGCCGGTTGTTGTTTGTCTGCAATGATTTTCAGACCGATAACAGTTTTTCCTGTTCCTGGCGGTGCGACGATTACTCCGAAATCCTTTTTTTCTACTGCGGCGACAGCATTGATTTGATGCTGTCGCAACGCGGCATTAAAAGAGAATTGGATTATTGGGAGTTTACATCTATTATCAACAAAGTCATGCGCGACCTGTGTTTCTCTGCAGAATCTTAGCAATTTCCCAATAAATCCCCTTGGGATAAGGATTTCATTTTCGGTTTCATCGATCAATTTAAAAAACCTAGGTGTTTCGAAAGTGCTTCTCCCTGACTTTTTCTTAATGATAAAGGCTGAATTAGCAAAATTAAGTTGCTCCTTCAAAAAATTGATGAGTACAAATGGTATAGCGTGACTATTTATACGGATCGAATTGCTCAGGGCGATTTTAAGTTTTCCATCAACAACGGGTATATAGCTTTCTTTACTTCTTCCTGTTTGATTGAAGAGCTCCTCTAAGCAATCCAAACTCACTCTTTTAATTTCTTTTAAATATGCGATTTGATCAGGAAATGGGGTCATCGTTTTGGAATCCATAAAGGAACTGTTGCCATTCTTTACAGCAGGAAAAAATAAGGGTAGCGCAATTAGATTTCCTAAACCTTTGCCAGACAGGTAATCTTGATTTGGAAATAAACGATCAAAGCTGGAGCTTTTATCAAATGGCGAGAATGCACCGCATCCTTCTAGGATATGCATAAATAACTTACGACTTTTGGCTGCTGGATATGCTTTCTCAAAGAAAATCCAGATATGTGCGCCATTGCCGGAACGGGAACGTTCAAGGTAAGCAGGGATATTTTTGGCTATACATGATTCGAGAAATTTCAAAGCCTGTTGTTGCCAATCGGATTTATCGAAATCAGCTACTAGAAACCGAGAAGTGTTATCTTGCAACAGTGGATAAATTCCGATCTGCTGAAGGCCGTTAAGATGTTTAGTAATCTCTATTTCTGACAATGGAAGGTATGTTTTGTGGGCATAGCTTCGAAAAGTGCCGCCATTAGCTTTATGTAGTCGATAATGGTATGGATCATAGCTATAGGCCGGCATGTACCCGCTTTTATTTCCCTTCTCCCAGCGTAAAGCAAATACGTCTTCACGACCTTTAAAAAGGTTGAGAAGATAGATTATGTCCTCGTTAGTGAATTCCACCTATTTTTATTTTGGTATTAAGATAATGAATTGGAATATACATCTTAAAAATATTAATATCTGGTACGCTTAAGTTTATTCAAAGTGGCTATTGAGATTTAGTATTAAACGTTGTTTTTTGGATAACTGTTCCTTATCTTTACTAATCGTGTTACGATAAGACCCAATTTTTAGGTCTTATCGTAACACAAAAGGTAATATGGCAGACAGCGTTTATATATCAGAACATCTTACTAAGCCCCAACTGGAGTTCTTGAAGTTGTTGGACGACTATGAAATTCAGTTGTTCAAATTCTCCGAAATTGAGCTGTTGCTAGAACAAAAGTTTGATAACTTAAGTGAAGTCTTAGAAAATCTGGTTGATAAAGAGCTTCTTGTACGGATCGAGAAAGGCAAATTTTGTAGACAAAGTTTTAGGGATGAATATGTCATAGGAACGTTCATCGTAGAGAATAGTGCCGTAGCATATTGGTCGGCGCTAAATTTACATGGGTTGACGGAACAATTTTCCAATACCGTTTTTATTCAGACGACTAATCAAAAAAACGACAAGTCAATCTTAGGCACTTCTTATAAATTCGTTAGGATAGCACCTAATAAAAAAGCAGGAATTATACAAAATGGTTACGGAAACCTTCAGTATCCAATCACGGATGTAGAGAAAACAATAGTCGATTGCTTTGATCTACCTCAACATTCTGGGGGCTATGCAGAATTGATTCGAGCAGTTAGTCAAGCGCAAATGCAAGCCTCTAAATTAGTCGATTACTGTCAGGCTGTAAATAATATTGCGGTTACCAAACGAATTGGCTATTTGGTTGAGCTTCTCCAAATTCCAAGCATGGAATCTTTTATAGATTTTGCCAAGATGCAGGTAAAAAATAAATATAATTTGTTTGATCCCCAGGGATTGGAAGAAGGTGAATTTGTCGCAGAATGGCGATTGCGATTGAATATCAGCCGGGAGGAATTGTTAGACATATCCAATAAACAATACTAATGATACTGAAAAAGGAAATAGAGAAAAAAGCTTTGGAACACGAAGTGTCCAGAAGTACCATCGACAAGGATTGGGTATTGGGACATTTTGTCGATGCAATATTTTCGCTAGATTCTTGCAGAGAGGCATTAATCTTCAAAGGAGGAACATGTTTAAGGAAATGTTATATCCCAGATTATCGTTTTTCAGAAGATTTAGATTTTACATCCATTAATCCAGATTTTCAATTGGATGAAGATTTGCTGCGGCAAATCATGTTATTAGTACAAGAACGTACTGGAATGCAATTATATTTGGGAAAGCTGACCAATCTTCGTCATAATGATATGCCTACTGGATATGCTGCCGTCGTCAAGTTTTGGGGAGCTGATCATTCTAAAAATCAAATTCCGCCAGATCCGGCCCGATGGAATACTTCTGTTAAGATTGAAATTATTCTATACGAGAAGATGTTGTTCGAACCGACTTTGAAAACGATCTATCATGATTATTCCGATCAGCTGAGTTCTGCAATAGACGCAATTGCCTGCTATGATATACGAGAAGTGTTGTCTGAAAAGTTAAGAGCTTTGATACAACTATCGTATACAGCACCTCGTGACTATTACGATATATGGTATTTATCCAAGTATGCAAGTGATCTTGATTGGGCAACGATTAAGCAGGCTTTCTTAGCGAAAATGGCATTTAAAGGACTTGAATTTACAGGAGTAGAACAGTTACTCAACGCTCGGAGTGAAAATACGGTGAAAAGAGCTTGGAAATCAAGCTTGGGACATCAAATTTCTACGAAAAAGCTGCCCGCTTTTGACGAGGTACAAAAGGGCTTGAAATTATTGTTTGATCAGATCTTCGAAACGATATAATGGCATTTAACGAAAAAAGTTAACAGCGAGACGCGCACTATGCGCTTTCTGGAAATAAGCGAAAGGGGGGCTTCATTATGAGAGTTTACTACATGATATTTCTTTTGGCTCTAGCCTGCGGGGCTACCTTTAGTAGCCTGCGCGCGCAAGAAACTGGGCTCACGATTACCCTACTAGATTCCGTCTCCGGCAAGCCCTTATCGGGCGCGTCGATAAGCTTTAGCGAAGCAACGGAAAACAGGTTGACCGACATGGCAGGGAGGGTTAGGCGGATAGGCCTGCCTATTAGCATCAATTTTACCGCCGAATTTTTGCGTTAGGCGTCTCATAGAAAACCGTTATCTAGAATTTGCTATTTGAATAATTGCGTTTTACCATAATGATCGATACGGTGTTGCGTTGAATAATGTTAAAAACTGTAAAATGTAACCGCGATTTATTCAATGGCACATTATTTGGATGTATGTTAGTATTCATAATTTAGGTTAATAATTGGTTAGTTAGTAAAAAATCCTGAAGCTCCCCGCTTCAGGATTTTTTTGTTAATACTCCTTATGGGTATATATGCAACGGTAGATATTTTTCACTATTCCTAGCGCTAACTCTGGCATTTTCTTTTTTATAAATGATGACGATGTGCATCGTTGGTGCTTCATTATCTTCCTTTTGTTCAAAGACGAACATCTTTTTGTCCGCTATCGAACAGCTAAAATAACGCCCGAAAACATAATAGCCTCACAAACTATCACTTACGCCTTTTGGCAAAGCTGTTGCATTCCCCTTAAACAGATGGATAAGCCGGGAAGAGGTACGCTTTAGCTCATCGGTAAATATTTCACCGACCCAAGCTCTGCATTTACCGAGAAACAGCTGCAACCCATCTAATAGGTATTCATCAACAGGCATCAGCGCTGTACTTTTGAGGTATCAAATAGGAAATAATAACATAAAAATATTAAAAGACATTAAAAAAACACTACCATGAAAAAGACATTAACAACCATCGCAGCAGCCATCATCATGATCAGCTCATTCTCTTCTTTCGCAGCGGAGAAAAACAATCCTTTAAAGAATGTAGAATCAGCAAAGGTTATAGGCACCTATTTGGAAGCAACTACGGTTGGCAGCATCGAACTGAACAAGTTCCTTTTTGCGGATGATTTTCAGTACAGCAACAGTGCGAATGATGACACGTTCAACAAGCACGAATACACCGCTTTTTTAAAAGCACACAAAGGTGTAAACTTTGACTGTAAGACAAGCTATGAGATCTTGGATCAAAGTGGAAAGGCTTGTATGGCAAAAGCAACGATGGCATTTGAGAAGTTTACGCGTGTGGATTACATCACGTTGAGTCAGGATCAGGATGGTTGGAAAGTGAGCAAGGTTGTGACGACTTACCCATAATAGCATAAAGATTTTTGTTTCAATACCGCCATGTCGTGAGACATTGCATTGTTTAGTTTAGTTATAAAGTCTGCAGCCGTGCAGACTTTGTTGTTTTTGTTACAGCCCAGTAATCCGTTAATTTTCGGATGACTCGCGACTTTTTGTGGCAGTGAAAAGGAAAATAACCGTATCCCATTTTTACCCAAATTAAGCGATGAGCCGAATAAATATTTTATTCGGCTCATATATTCCTTATATTTGAGCCGATTAATCAAAATAATCGGCTCATGGCATACAATTGGCAACTAGCGGGCTGGCCCGAATTCACTTATGATGTGGCTCAAATCCAAACGACAATTCTTGCGTTTGCGCAGGAGACTGGCGAAATGAATGGCCTTATACAGGGATTGCCCGAAGAGCTTAAGCAGGAAACCATGCTCCAGCTTATGCTTTCAGAAGCGATCAAGACATCTGAAATTGAAGGGGAATACATCAGCCGAGAGGATGTAATGTCCTCCATCCGCAATAACTTGGGACTAAATGACATTCCGGTAAATGTTCGAGATCGACAGGCCTCGGGTGTGGCGCAACTCATGGTGCAAGTGCGGGAAACTTTCCAAGAACCTTTATCACTGGACATGCTTAAATCATGGCATCAGTTGCTATTTCCCGATCAGAGTCGCATCACGCCCGGAGATTGGCGACACGGCAGCGCACCTATGCAGGTCGTTTCAGGAGCATACGGCAGAGAAGTCGTTCATTATGAAGCTCCTCCTTCCGATAGGATGCAGCAGGAAATGGAAGCTTTTGAACGTTGGTATAACTCGACGTCTTTCTCCTCGGAAGGACAATTAGCAGAGGCGATATTGAAGTCGGCAATCGCGCACCTCTATTTCGAATCTATCCATCCTTTTGAAGACGGCAATGGACGGATCGGTCGCGCAGTAGCAGAGAAAGCCTTGTCCCAATCACTTAATCGTCCGGTGATGTTAAGTCTATCCAAAACCATCGAAGCAAATAAGCAGACCTATTATAATGCGTTGAAGCAAGCACAGCGCACCCTAGACATCACCGAATGGATTGCATATTTTGCACAGGTAATTTTGGACGCGCAACGTGATGCGAAAGCAATGGTTTTGTTCACGCTAAAGAAAGCTAAATTTTATGATCATTATAAAAACCAGCTTGATGAGCGGCATATGAAGGTCATTGGTAGAATGCTTAGCGAAGGGCCTGCTGGTTTTGAAGGTGGAATAACGGCAAAAAAATATATGGCTATCACGAAGGTATCCAAAGCAACTGCGACACGTGACTTACAGCACCTGCATGCTTTAGGCGCATTGATCGCAGCGGGCGGCGGACGGTCTGTTAGGTATGAGCTGAATTTAGACTAGGATTACCTATGAGGAGATATGAAATCAAAAACGGAGCATATTGATGCTCCGGACAAAAATTTTTATTAAATTTTCTGAAATAAACGATGTCGAGTACACGATTCTCTTCATCTAATTCTCTAATGTCACTTTCTTAATAACGACTTTCATATGTTTTTTAAAATAATCCCGAAGTCTAGGATTCATCGCATACAGAAACACCCCTCTGATACCTCGGAACATTAAGGTTTTGTAGATATTTTTGATATAAAACAAGAGCTCCTCATCGTTAGTGTTATTTTTACCATTAATATCCTTATACTCATCTCTGTAAACTATAATACTGTTCGTATTTGGGTCGTAATCGATCTCCTTTCCAAACACAATACCAATATAGTTGAGATCGTTTCCAAAGACAGTATGAATACTCCCGACCTCATTCAAAGCGTTTTTTGAATTGATCCAATCTTTAGCAACAGAGTTCCAACGCAAATCGATCCCCTCAATGTTCATATCATATAATTCTCGGTTCTTTTTTTCTTTCGTACGGTATTCCCAGCTGAATCCTGCTACAAGACGAGAAAGTTTAGATTCACTTTCCTTCCGAAATATCTCTTCGCGTAAATTGGCAAATCCTTCATACAATTGAATCGTAAAATTCGATGACTCAAAACGTTCGTCGTCTGATAGTTCCATATTAAACAGGCGATGCACAAAATCAGTAAAGGGCTGGCCCCCGTTCGATCGTACTTGTGTATGCAATTGTAGCGTACTGTATTTAGCTGATTGCATGAGTTCGTCAAAACGTCCCGATGACAGGTCGGTTTTACGTATAGATTGCGCACTATCGTAAAAGAAAATTTGCCTATCCGTCTGTTTTAAAATCCAATCCAGCTCTGTCCCACTATGCATATCAAGTCCCAAACGACGGTTGCTCTTATCGAACTCTCCATAGCCCGAGATATTTTTCCGTTGGCGAAGCCGATGAGCTTCATCAACAAGGACCAGTTTATAGTGACGTTTCGATATGTCAGTGGGCGAGATCACCATACTTGAATGTAGCTGGTCAATCGCAGAAAACACTTTCTGCAGAGTGCCACGTAATGATGTCATAGATATAACAATAGCGATCTCATCTCGTAATCCAGCTTCGTTCGCTTCCGTAATTCCTTCTTGCTGCCGATAGATTTTCAATAAACTAAACGCTTCGTTGGAAAACTCATCTTCCATCTCAAATTGTTCGAAGTAGCGTATTGGTGTCACCAATAGTTTAAGGACATAAATTGCAATAATTGTTTTGCCCGTACCCGCATTGCCTTGGATAAAAATGCCTTTTCTTGAAGAGACCAAAGTCCTCAAACAGGTAAGTACGGCTTGCTGCTGATCTATATTTAAACTCTTATATGGCGAATATTTAAAAATATTGCTGTTGATAATCTCTTCAAAAGACGTTTTGGCGATCTTTAGTTTTTTTAGATCTTCCCACACATGTTTAAAAAGAGCTTCGTAGTCATTCTTTCTATGATAATAATGGCTATTATTACCGAGGTTGGCATTTAGGAGTTTAATAGTTGGCTCTGCAGAGAAATGATTTATCAAAAATGCCTCGAGATGTAGTGTGACAGACTTGTTAAAAAGAGGCGAATAAATCGCATGTCGGCTCAAGAGCGCTTTTTTGGAATCATTGGCATTATGGTTTGCAAAGCGTCTCCTTATGTTCACGGATTCACCAATGTAAATCGACCGTCTATCATTTAGCAAGTAAACGAGCGCACTAGAATAAAACTCTAATTCGGAGTCAAAAACACCGGCATAATCTCCACCTTTATTAACAGGCACTATATGAATATCCTTGGAATCAAATTGCTGCATTTCCACTTACAGTTCGTTGTACTTCTTTGCCGTCCCCTTTGCCTTATCAATAGGATACCGCTCGTTGTTTAATCGGATTTTTTCTTCAACAATCTGCTTGATATTTAGTTTATGTTTATCTGCCAGCAAAAAGGCATACATGAATACATCTGCAAGTTCCTTTTTAAGCTTTTCCAGATCAGCTTCTTCGTTGCCTTTCCAAAGGAAAAGCTCCAAAAGCTCAGAAGACTCAATACTCAAAGCAAGAGCTAAATCTTTGGAGTTATGAAATTGTTGCCAATCTCGATCGTCGCGAAAGATACGGATTTGTTCAAGGATTTGTTCGATGTCTGTCATGCTTCTTACTACCGTTATATACTAAAGTACAAATTTAATAGAATTACAGTGTTTCGATAAAAAATAATTAGGAGAGCGTTCTTAAGGTTTATATTTGATCTTTACTATCTTTCTTATTTGCTATAAGAGTGACAATAAAAATTTTGTCACGACCGCTTCAAGACTGCTCAATGCTAGGTCTACGATCTCGGCTTCCTGTTGCTTTTTTTCGTTCACTTTTATAATCCGTTCACATAACGTGAACGGATTATAAAAGTGAACATACTTTAGCTAGCGAAGCAGTATTATTCTAAGTCCCTTCGTTAAATACTTTTTTAGACTGATACCGCATAAATATTCCCTTTAACAGATTTCTTCAGTAATTCTGATATTGTTTAATCTTTAACAAACTGGCATGTGTCCATAATTAGCTTATTATCATCATAGTGTACCCACCGCCATCTTTGCTAAAAGTAGGTCTAGCTGCATTAAATTACTTCAATTTGGTAATTCTAATATGGATTTCTATACTGTTTGGGTATATCCGAGATTCAGCAATATTGACGTTGGAAAGAATAATCTGCTTAAAAGGCGTTGAGTTGGCCAAAAGGAAAGAATAGATATACGCATTCTTACATCGCCATTTTAAGTATTTAGGAAACGGTGAGAAGATCAGAACCTTGTATAACTACACTCTCCATAGTTCCTGCAGCTTTCACCTCGATCTGCAATACTATTTCCACTAATTTGACTCCTTAAGATGGAATTAGTACAAGCAAAATACCTTATAAAAACGTGCAAATAATCTTTTAAATAAAATTAAACCGACCAGAACTGTCACAATGACAACTACATGACAGTGAAGTTATTTAATGAGGCACGACAGATTGGCACAAATTGAGTTATAACACATCAAAATGAAATGCCATACACAAACGGCAACATTATTGATACAATGCATAGTTAAAAACTATACGAAAGGAGAATTATATGACATAGAAATAATTACCACACTTCAATACTATAAACAAGGTTTAGAGTATTTTGTTTTGAATTACTTTTTATCTACGCATTAAATGGGTCTGCAAAGATAAAAAGTAATTCTAAAAACCGAAATAATATTAATGTTTTTTAACATAATAAAAAATTATGCAAAAGAACCTTTCAATGAGCTTTAAAAAGCTCTTCACTAGAATTACAACGAATGAAAAACTCTACGATTTCAGAAAGCCTTTATGGTTTTCAAAAGTCCCAAGCGGACATTAATTTTTTGGACAGATGCCTTTACGGTGACGTCCTTGCATTTTTAGATTATGCACTCATAGTCAAACTTTCACAACAAGGTGATAAGCTGGCAAGAGAAATGAGTGAAAGTGTCAAAGCATTTATTGCTGAATTATACGCAGCATCTGTAAAATCTGATGTAAATAGAATTGACTATTTACTAAATGGCCTTGGTGAAACTCGCTACACAGGGATTGGTTATGCATCCGGTAATTATGACGGAAATGGCGTGGGAAAAATTATTGCCGAATCTTTAAGAGAAGGCTTAATCTTTATGAATCAAGCTATTGCAAAAGGAAACTATTCTTATTTCACCATTCCATTTGCTTTAGACAACATTCGGCATGATAGATCCTCAGACATAATAACCGCGTTAACAAAAAGTGCATTAATCAAATACACGGAAGATTTGGCGATCTCAGAAGGCTGGACAACAGTCACGACGGTAATAGACAATGTTTATGATGTTGCCACTCGAAAATGGATATCTGTTAAAGCCCAGCTTCCGATAGCTGATGGTAAACCTGCAATTCTATTTCCAAAAAGATTTATTAACACGAACTCGCACCTAGACAGTATATTTCGCTCGTTTAAAAAGTTTCTTTTTGATCGCTACATTAAATTCGATTTACAATATGCTGCATATTGGGACGAAGGAAAAGACTTTATTACGCAAAAACAATTTCGCGAAATTCTAAAAAGTCAAGGAAGAGATCAGAAAGCTGTAATCCGAGAGTATGTCCTTCGAGATTATGCAATTATCGATCAATTTGAGACCGCTTTAGAAAAAGTTTCACCCATGACCGATGCCGACCTCGAAATGCTACAACATTGTAGGGTTAGGAATATCGCTTAATCACGTATAATCAAATCTCAGTGGCGAGAAACTTCTCGCCACTTTTAAACAGAAAAAATATGAACAAAAAAGTAACATCAAATAAAATCGGGAGTCTAGCTTCAAAAATTTTGACAGACCCAAACTCTTCTAAGATATCCAAAGAGTTGGCCGGATCGGCACTTTCACAAATGAACAAAGGGAACCAAACAGGTGAAACCATGGAAAACAAAGCTTCTAAAGTACTTCAGAGTGACAAATATAGCGAATCTTCAAAGGCTTTAGCTGGTTCCATTCTATCTCAATCGAATAAAAAGAGATAGTGATTTTGAAAAGAGGCAATCTTAATACATTAAAAATAGTTTTTGCCTCACATAATAAAGCGAGCTTCTCAAGGTACATCTTGTAAGCTCGCTTTCCTTTAAAAAACTAAGACACAACCCCTTGAAAATGGGGCGTTTTAACTTGGAAGTTCATCAGCACATCTTCGATCAGAATTGAAATAAATTAATAGTTGGCATTGCACTCCGCGCTGATGTTTAGGCTTTCAGAAATACAGATGTACGCATAACTGATTTATCTCATATAAAGAACATTTATGACACCAGCTAGATTGCCTGGCATAATAAGTCTGCACGCCGGAGAGGAACAATTTCGGAATTTAAAAATCACAAATTAAGCACACATAAAGAGAACCACGATGCACAACACTCATTTATATGATCTACAGATAGGCTTCAACAACTCTCTGTAGACCACAAGCAATATCCCTGTAACTTTTAAATCCAAAAAACTTTAGCAAAGGTGTTTCATTTTGATACAAATTCATTATCCTCTTCTCAACTTCCGCTCAAGCTTGGACATATCCTGCGCTACTCGGCTGTCTAGTAACTTCGCATAATGTTGTGTGGTTTTAATATCCGTATGCCCCAACATCTTTGAAACGGTCTCAATAGGCACATTATTAGCCAGTGTAACAGTCGTCGCAAATGTATGGCGCGACATGTGGAATGTTAACGCCTTATGTACCCCACATGATTGAGCGATCTCTTTTAGGTAAGCGTTGGCCTTTTGGTTACTCGGAACCGGTAGAACAACATTTTTCGATGAGCAAGGAGGATAGTCTCTATACAAGGTTATTAATTCCATTGCTTTTTTAAGCAACGGTATATTCGACGTGGTTTCTGTTTTTTCTCGACTAGTCAAAATCCAGAGTTTTCCATCTACCCCTTCCCCGATCTCTTGCGGTGTAAGCTTTTTCACGTCTGCATATGACAGCCCCGTGTAACAGCAAAATACAAACACATCACGGACATGTGCTAGCCGTTGTTCAGTAAACTCTTTCTCTTCTATTCTGCGGAGTTCATCTTTTGTTAAAAATTCCTTTGGGGTTGCTTTTGCTTTGTTCTTATAAAATGTAAACGGGTCATCTTTGATCCAGCGATGGGCTATGCATATCCGTATAACCTTGCGAAAATGTTTGATATACTTGGCTGCAGAAACTTCCGAACAACCTAAGTCTGCACGTAGGAAAAATTCATACCCTACCACAAATGAATGATCAATGTTGTTGACTTCAATATCTTTGCGCTTGAGCCCCTGTTCCAAATAGCTCCGCAGATGAGAAATGGAAGTATTATAGCCCTTGAGTGTATTGGGTTTGAAACCGCGACCCAACAAAGCTTTAACCTGCGCATTGTGCTCAGCGAACACCTCCAGTAACTTTTTACGCTCAATGTCCCTACCTAGAAATTTCAATTTCATGATTTCCGCAGTAACTGTTGTCTCGTTCCTAACGAATGTGTGATGTATTTCCGCAACTTTATGCGCAACGGTATCGAGATAGGAATTGATGGAACGGGCGTCTTCTTTAGATCCGTTTACACGGTTGGCATGAGAGTCCCAACGGGAAGGCTCACACTGGCGACCGACCGAAATATCTTTTTGCTGGCAATCCACGGTAATCCGCAGGTAGATGGGCTTCGGACCGCTTTTGTAATTTTTTGGCTTCTTAAGGAAGAAGGACAGGGAATAATTTGTACTCATGATACATCATTAAAAAGTTAAACAAAATTAGCCATGCAACTAAAATCTGTCAAGACGTCTAAATCCGAAACATGTTCGATACCAGAGATTTACGCATCTGTATCGCGTCAGTACTCCCCAAAACAATGACGTCACAAATGACGCGCTTTTTCTTTGGGAATTTTTGAAAAAACCGATTCTCCGTAAAAACACAAAAGCCTGCAAACAACACGTTTGCAGGCTTTTGTAAGTTTTGACTTCAAGTCTGGTAGCCCGTAGGGGAATCGAACCCCTGTTTCAAGAATGAAAATCTTGCGTCCTAACCCCTAGACGAACGGGCCATTTGCTTTTGGTGATGCAAATATAAGCGCTCTAAATCTAACTCCAAAATGTTTTTTTCAGCCTATTTATAATAGGCTGAAATTGAAAACATTATTTTTTAAATAAGGTCAAATCCGATGTCTCTACGGAAGTATTTGCGCTCGAAAAACACCCTACCAGCGTCTGCTGTTGCCTGTTGCAGCGCATCAAACAGGTTATCTTGAAGCGTTGTTACGGCCAGCACACGACCACCTGCCGTGACCACTTTCCCATCAAGCTCCTTTGTCCCGGCATGGAACACAATAGAATCTTCTACATTTTCTATATTCGTGATCTCCTTTCCTGATTCATAATCGCCAGGATAACCACCGGATACCAGCATAACCGTCACTGCTGTCTTCGGGCTCACCGTAAATGAACGCTCGTGCAGATTCCCTTGCGCAACGCCCTCCAATAAATCAACCAAGTCTGAATCGATGCGTGGCAACACCGATTCCGTCTCCGGATCACCCATCCGAACGTTGTACTCAATAACGAAAGGCTCGCCATCCACATTCATCAATCCGATAAAGATAAAACCCTTATAAGGAATGTTATCCTTTTTAAGCCCCTCTACGGTAGGCTTAATAATACGCTCTTCCACCTTGGTCAAAAACGTCTCATCGGCAAATGGAACTGGAGAAATAGAACCCATTCCACCAGTATTTAAGCCTGTATCCCCCTCCCCGATGCGTTTGTAATCCTTTGCCGAAGGCAATACTTTGTATGAATTACCATCCGTTAATACAAAGACAGAAAGCTCTATCCCTTTTAAAAACTCTTCGATAACAACTACAGAACTCGCGTCGCCGAATTTTGCATCAGCAATCATTGCTGTCAGCTCCGCCTTTGCATCCTCCAAGGTTTCACAAATCAGAACACCCTTTCCTGCTGCCAGGCCATCCGCCTTCAAAACAATAGGCAACTTTTGCGATTCCAAATAAACCAACCCCTCTTCCAGGTTTGATTTATCAAACGATTTGTAAGCTGCCGTAGGCACATTATGCCTGAACATAAACTCCTTCGAAAAATCTTTCGACCCTTCCAGTTGCGCGCCCTCTTTTTGCGGTCCCACAACAGGAATATGTTTCAAATCTTCCCTACCCAAGAAGAAATCATGAATACCTTTTACCAATGGCTCTTCAGGGCCCACCAACAGCATATCAATAGCATTGGCCAAAGCGAAAGCAGCTATTCCTTCAAAATCCGTAACCTTTAAATCTATGTTTTGCCCATATTGACCCGTACCGGCATTTCCCGGTGCTATAAATAATTGGTTTAGTCTCGGACTTTTCGATAATTTATATGCAAAGGCAGACTCTCTTCCGCCTGATCCAATAATTAAAATGTTCATATCAACAAAGATACCGATGTAAATCAATAATCAACAAAAATTAATTCCGTGTACGTTTTTTTTTGTAAATTCCGTAAATTTTTAACCATTATGATGTGGATAAGACCATTTCTGCTTTTCCTTTTTATGCTCATTATCAGCGTTTCCAAGTCGCAAGATATACAGAGCCTATTGGCTAAAATCAATGCCTACCATGATTCTAGACCTATTGAAAAAATACACCTCCATCTTGATAAAAGCCGGTATACAGCCGGTGAAACAATCTGGTTTAAAGCCTATGAGGTCGTCGGCATTGAAAACATGATGTCCAACCTAAGTAAGATTGCTTACGTCGACCTTATCGATCCGAAGGACCGCATCATTTCCGCTATTAAAATCCCGCTAACAAGCGGCTTGGGAGTGGGAGATATCTCCTTACAGGATACACTAATCGAAGGAACATATCGCCTCCGCGCGTATAGCAACTGGATGCGCAACGATAGCACCGCTTATTTCTTCAATCAAAATATTGAGATCAGCAATGGTCGTTTAGACAATGTCCTTACAAAGTCAGGGTTACAGGGCGAAAGCTATACCGTGCAGCTGTTAGACCTGAATGAGAAACCACTCGCCGACGCTAATATACGCTACAACATCACAAAAAGTGACAAAAGCCTAAAACGCGGTCGGGTGAAAACAAATGCAGATGGAAAAATTGACATTCCATTTCGCCCCGATTATGGGGGCGCAAAATTGGCCATCGGTTTCGAGAACAAAGAGCAAGCACCTATAGAAAAGATCTTTAAGCTTCCAGCGGTCCAAACGTCGCAAAACAGCATACAGTTCTTTCCGGAAGGCGGGGTTCTGCTAAGCGGAACAATCAATAAAATTGCTATAAAGGCACTGCAGCCCAACGGCATGGGGATAGGCGCCACAACGTACATCCTTACATCAAAGGGTGATACCGCAGCCGTTCTAGCCAGCAATGCCTTGGGAATGGGGGCGACGCCGATTTTTATTACCGATGGCGAAACGTTCACCGCTCACACGAACTTCGCTGATGGAACAGGGACGGAAAATAAATTGGAAGGCATCCAAAAATCCGGCTATAATATTCAAGTAAACAATGGCAACAGCGCCAAGCTCTATGCGCAAGTTAATCTTAGCGCCGACAAGCAAGACAAGAGCGACATCTATTTCGTATTGCAGTATTTAGGTCGGGTTTACTATGTTTCCAAACAGTCTGCTTCCAAAGCAGAGCTTATCTTTTCGCTCCCGAAAGAGCAGCTCCCAAGCGGTGTCTTGACGATCAGTATTCTAAACGCACAATTTCAACCTGTACTAGAGCGCCCGATCTTTATCCATAACGAAGAGAAGATATTGCCCCTGCAGGCTAAGTTAAGTACCAATACTGCCGCCCCCCGGTCTAAAGTATCTGTCGCCTTAGAAAGCGGAAACGCTGCCGATAGCGTTCGCTATGCAGCTTTGTCGGCATCGGTTGTCAATCTTAACAAAACATCCACTGATAGTCTTAATTCACCTAGTATACTATCGAGTTTGCTGCTAAGCGCAGATTTAAAAGGCTACATTGAAAATCCACGCTACTATTTTGAAGAAGGCCGCCTTAACGATATTGATAATCTCCTATTGACCCAAGGATGGCGTAAAATAGATTGGTCTGGCACGCTGGATAGCACTAAAACCGATTTTTTGCCGGAAGAATCCATCAGCATTAACGGCCAAGCGCGTAAGTTGGGGCGTAAGGCCCCTGCTGCAGGCGCTAAAATGACACTGATATCCACGCAAAATTTTATGGATTTTATCGATACCGTTGCTAATGACCAAGGAGAATTTGTATTTGATGACCTCGCATTTCCAGATAGTATAAAGTTTTTGATCACGGCAAAAGATGAAAAGGGTAAAAACAATATCGATATTAACATTACACCAGATAGCAGACCGAGTATCGGGATTAACAAAAACGAAGCTTCCGAAAAAAACAATGTAAACAGCCTCTTGCTTGATGAGCTATTGCAAAGCAAAAAATATTTTGCCGGCTTAGAGTCGCAGGGATTAATGGAAAAAAGCATTGCCATAGAGGAAGTCATTGTCACGGCGCAACGGCCGAAACATAAAGCCTCGGAAAGTTCGGCCAACCTGAACGGCCCCGGCAATGCCGATCAGATTATTTCTGCGGAAGAACTTGAAACTTGCCCTACGCTAGACATGTGCCTTAATGGGCGATTAATGGGCGTAACGTTCCGCAATGGCGTGCCTTACACTACGCGCGGTGGCGGCCCTATGCAAGTAGTCCTTGATGGCATGTACATCGAAGGTGACCAGCTATCGATGATTACGCCTATGGATGTGCAAAGTATCGAGGTTTTACGCAACGTAAACCATACCGCTATTTACGGATCATTCGGAGGAAATGGGTTATTAATCATTACGACCAAAACAGGACGAGATGCCTTGCGCAACTACACACCGAAAGGAATATTGACGGTGCAACCTAAGGGCTTTCATCTCAATAAAACATTTTATAAGCCCGTTTATGAGCCAAGTTCGGAAACAACCTTAGATCAAGATTTCCGCACAACAATTCATTGGGAACCAAACCTGATTACAAACAAAGAAGGGAAAGCGACTTTTGATTTTTACACGGCAGAAGAGGCCGGCCAATACTTGATAACAATTGAAGGCCTAGACTTTGATGGACGCCTAGTCCATAAAACGCTTACACTGGATGTGAAATAATAGCAAGACATAGAAGGAGAGCTGATGCTCTCTTTCCATGTTCCACAAAATCTTATTTGGCCTACCGAACCATCCGTTGCTCTTCGGCGTCCAACTTAGCAATCATAAATCGCTTGATCGATGCATGCTGCACAGCATCTAATGCATCTACGAGATTTCTGGTAATCGCATATTCGCTAGGCTTAATCAGCACGATAAGATCGTCCCCATTTGTCGCCTGCCTTACCTGCTCGCGCATTTTCAGCAGCAGCTGCCCCAAGCCCAGTTTGTCATAGCTCACTTTTTGGGGGTTAGATTTGGGAGAATCGGAAGCTCCTTGATAATAAGTCAACTCATTATTGGCCCCCAAAAGAAGATTCAACGTGCGCTCTTCACTCAAAAGTATCGGTGCGCTAAGCGGGCCTGTTTTATCGGGCATAGCCACATCTAAGCTGTTAGGAGTTTGTAGCGAAGTGGTTAACATAAAAAAGGTAATTAAAAGGAAGGCCAAGTCGACCATAGCAGTCAAATCTACCTTTGGCATAGGCCTATTGCGGCTGCTTCTTCGCTGTTTACTTCCTCCATTGCGGTTGCCGTTTGTCAATTCTGCCATAATCGTATTGTTTAAAAGTAAAACAAGGGTTAATTAAATTTTGGATGATTTTTTGTGTATTTTTCCATAAACTATTATAAAGTGATTATGGCGGAATTCATAAAAACACAAATTACCGATCATATTGCCTACATTGGTCTAGACCGAGGTAAATCAAACGCGATGCATCTAGAAATGCTACAAGAGCTGCATGCAGAGCTTTTAACGCACCAAAAGAATCCAGCCATTGAGGCTCTTGTTTTACATGGCAAAGAAGGGTTCTTTTCATCTGGACTTGATCTTATCACCCTTTACGGATATGATGAACAAACCATGCTTCGCTTTTGGGAAGCTTTTATGGATGTCATCTACGGGCTCTCCTCTTTCCCGAAACCCGTTATCGCTTCTATTACAGGACACAGCCCTGCCGGCGGCTGCGTGTTAGCGTTATGTTGCGATTACCGGATTATGGCGGAAGGTGATTACGTTATCGGATTAAACGAGGTACCGGTCGGTATTGTGGTACCCCACAGCATTTTTGCACTTTACAGCTTTTGGATCGGCCAGCCCACCGCCTACAAAAATTTGTTGGAAGGAAAATTGCTCTCCCCGGCCGAAGCACACGACATTGGTCTTATTGACGAGATTACATCAGCAGACCGTATTCATACACTTGCCACGCGGAAAGCAAAAAGCTGGACGCAGTTTGATCGTTCCGCATGGGGTGAAACAAAAATCAATTTGCGGCAAGAACTTTTACAGAAAGTTAAAGAAAACAAAACAGAAGCCATACAACAGGTGTTAGAACAGTGGTGGCGACCGTCAACACGTCAAATATTAAAAACAATAATCGATAATCTTACTAAAAACAGGGGGTAAAACATGGTACAAGGTGCATTAAAGGCCGACGCTTTGCGCGGTAAAACAATCGTGGTTACCGGCGGGGGAACGGGATTGGGCAAAGCCATGTCGCATTATTTTTCGGAGCTAGGCGCCAACGTGATTATCACGAGCCGCAAAATAGAGGTACTCGATCAAACGGCAAAAGAAATAAGTGCTGCTACAGGAAACCCGGTGCTGCCTATCGCTTGCGATGTTCGCGATGTTGAACAGGTCGAAGATCTTCTTCGCAAAAGCGAAGAGGAATTTTCTCGAGTAGATTTGTTGGTGAACAATGCCGCGGGGAACTTTATCTCGCCCACGGAACGCTTATCTGCCAATGCCTTTTCCACCGTGATCGACATTGTTTTAAAAGGTACCGTAAACTGCACACTGACGTTCGGAAAAAACTGGATTGCCAAGCAACAAAAAGCATCGGTGCTAAATATCGTAACTACATACGCCTTCACCGGGTCAGGCTATGTCGTGCCATCAGCCATTGCCAAAGCGGGCGTCTTGGCATTAACACGATCTTTGGCCGTAGAATGGGGAAAGTATGGTATTCGAAACAACGCCATCGCACCCGGTCCGTTTCCGACGAAAGGCGCTTGGGACAGGTTATTGCCGGGCGAGCTTATGGAAAAGTTCGACTTCAAAAATCGTGTTCCACTAAAGCGCGTTGGTGAACATCAGGAACTGGCCAACCTCGCAGCTTTCTTGCTTTCGGATTTTGCAGGATTTATAAATGGTGAGGTCGTCACTATTGATGGTGGCGAATGGCTGCAAGGTGCCGGCGAATTTAATAATCTGGAAGCTATCCCCACCGATATGTGGGATACTATCGCAGACACCATCAGAAAAAACAATAAATCATGAGAAAAATAATCTTGGCTTTTTGCTGCGTGGCAACACTACTTGCGGCCTGCAATTCATCCAACAAAAAAAGTGAAGAAACAAAAGATTCCGTGTCAACGACCATGCGCCCTAGCGACGAGGCGCAAGCGATGACCGAGGTGATTACCCGATTTACTCGGGCCTACCTCAGTCAGGACAGTGAAAAGGCAAATGCCTTAATTCACCCGGACCTCGGGCTGTATATCATTTACCGCCCCGGGGCTATGGACAACTACCAACAGGTCGAGCGTTTAGATTTTAAAAAGCCCGTTCCAGAGCACTTCCCCTACACCAGCTTTGAGAACGATTATGTGCTTAGTTTTGCTGAACTCCCACATTATGACTGTGGCGGTGAAAAGTGGGACAAATTGGGCTTCTTCTGCGATAGCACCAAACAGGCAAATCAGCTTGCTCAAATCACGGCGTTCAAACAGGAGTTTGAACAGATAGATGCGACCACCGTCAATACTATAAAAGAGTTGGAGAAAGATAGCTACCGCGTGATCCTTACAAACGCAGAGAACCTTATCTTTCATATCAAAAAGTATAAGGGATCTTGGTATGTAACCGTATTGGATCGCGCCTACGGTTGGTGTGACGCTTAAGCACGTGAAACGATCTTAATTTTGTACATAACTATACCGTATTTAATATATACGGCAACATTGATTGAAAAGAAACGCCTATATTTAGGCATTAAATATCTATACATAATGAATACTATTGACCAAGCCACAAATAATCGCATACAACAATGGTTAAGCGCTGAATACGACGCAGAGACCGTTGGACAGGTACAAAAACTTGTGGATGATAAACAAGAAACTGAATTAATTGATTCCTTCTATAAAGAATTAGAATTTGGAACAGGAGGGCTGCGCGGCATCATGGGCGTCGGATCCAACCGCATGAACAAATACACCATTGGGAAAGCGACACAAGGCTTAGCCAACTACCTCAAACAACAGTTTCCTGATCAGGACGTTAAGGTAGCGGTTTCCTACGATAGCCGTAATAATTCGCAAAAGTTTGGCCAGCTGGTGGCTGATGTTTTCGCAGCGAACGGCATCCATGTCTATCTTTTTAAAGAACTGCGTCCTACACCTATGCTTTCATTTGCTGTGCGCCACTTTGGTTGCCAGGGAGGCGTAATGCTTACGGCCTCGCACAATCCAAAAGAGTATAATGGTTACAAGGCCTACTGGAATGATGGTGGACAACTTGTCGCACCACATGATAAAAACGTAATTACGGAAGTTAATGCGATACAATCTGTATCAGAAATAAAATTTGACGGCATATCAGAGAATATCACGCTGGTAGGTGAAGACTTCGATCAACTTTACATTGATGCGAACACGCAACTCAGCATTCACCCAGAGGCCGTGGCGGCGCAGAGCGATCTAAAAATTGTTTTCTCTTCTATACACGGTACCGGTATCACCATCGTTCCAAAAATGCTCGAAGCATGGGGCTTTAAAAACGTGCAAGTTGTAGATGAACAAGCGACTCCAGACGGAAACTTTCCAACAGTTGTATATCCAAATCCCGAGGAAGAAGAGGCTATGAGTATGGCCAAAAGAAAAGGGCAGGATATCGATGCAGACGTCGTGATGGCGACCGATCCGGACGCCGATCGCGTAGGTTTGGCGGTTAAAAACCACAACGGCGAAATCCAACTGTTGAACGGCAATCAAATCGGGAGTCTATTGACCTATTATGTACTGTCTTCGAAGAAAGAGAACGGCACATTAAAAGAAAACGATTTCATCGTTAAAACGATTGTTACTTCGAATCTCATCAGCGATATTGGTACGGGCTTCGGCGTTAAAAACTATGAGACGCTGACAGGCTTCAAATTTATCGGTGAAGTGATCACGCAAGTGGAGGGTAAAGAAAACTACCTTGTTGGTGGAGAAGAAAGTTATGGCTTTTTAGTCGGCGACTTAGTGCGTGATAAAGACGCGGTGAACGCATGCGCGTTCATTGCCGAGATGGCAGCCTACTTCAAGAACCAAGGAAAATCACTTTTTGATGTGCTATTAGAGATCTATGAAACCTACGGTTTTTACCAAGAGAAATTAATTTCGTTGACAAAAAAAGGAAAAGCGGGGGCTGATGAAATTAAACAAATGATGGCCGATTTGCGTGCAAATGCCCCGCAATCTCTTGGTGGAGTAGCCGTTAAGGAAATACGCGACTATGAAAATAGCGTATCAAACGTTCTTGCGGACAACAGCCAATCGAACATTGACTTACCCAAATCAGATGTGCTACAGTTTATTACCGTTGATGGCGACGTGATCTCTGCTCGCCCATCCGGCACAGAGCCAAAAATCAAATTTTACTGCTCGGTAAAGGAAAGCTTGGCAAACCGTTCAGCGTATGAGGAAACGGCTAAGAAGCTAGAAGAGAAAGTAAAGAATATCATGGCTGATATCGTAAAAGACTAAGCATGGATAAATGGACGTTGTTGGAGTCGGAATACATCATTCAAAGGCCTTGGGCAACATTGCGCGTCGATAAGTTGCAGATGCCAAACGGCACTATTAAAGACGAATACTATGTATTAGAGTATCCCACTTGGGTAAATATGGTGGGCATTACGGTAGATGATGAGGTACTCTTTGTAAAGCAATATAGGCACGGCGCCGGGCAGATCATGGTCGAATTGCCGGCGGGTGTGGTAGAAGCCGGTGAAGAGCCAGAACTCGCGGCTCGTCGGGAACTTCTAGAGGAAACAGGTTACGCATTTGAGAACATAGAGAAGATTTGTGAGCTTTATGCTAATCCGGCGACCAGCGGAAACCTAACCCACACCTATCTGCTTACGGGCGGTCGTAAAGTGCAGGAGCAAGAGTTGGACGCCTCCGAAGATATAGATGTCGTTCGCATGTCTATCGAGGAAGCAAAACAGTTTTTACTGGCTAATAAAATCGGCCAGGCACTTCATACTTCTGCTCTCTTTTATACTTTTCAGAAATTAGGTTTGCTTTAAGCAAACCTAATTTTATTCCCTAAAAACTGCCGCTCCCCGAATAATCCCCATGATTTTTGTACCTTTGCCATATGGCGAGAGAAATCTTTGAAACAAAGCGAAAAGCATTAAAAATTAACTTAAATCCAGACATTTACGGCACATTTGCGGAAATTGGCGCCGGGCAAGAGGTGGCTCGTAATTTCTTCGAAGCGGGTGCTGCATCCGGCACGATTGCTAAAACAATATCTGCATACGACATGGCTTTTAGCGATGCGATTTATGGCGTCGAAGAGTCTGGCCGGTATGTTAGTCGCACCCGCTTAAATAAGATGCTCCACCATGAATTTAATTTACTTACCGAACGTCTGCATGGCGAGAAATACGGCTCCAAGAAATTTTTCGCCTTTGCTGATACCGTAACGACACTAAACTTCACAAAAACCAATGAGCCGCATGGCTGGATTGGCGTACGCTTTCAACATGAAGTGGGCGGCCCGGTAAACGATATCGTGATCCATGTACGCTTGCTTGATAGTGATTCTAGGTTACAGTCCAAAGTATTAGGCATCCTAGGTGTCAATCTCATCTTCGCTGCCTATTATTATGCCGAAGATCCACAAACCATGATTGAGTCGTTGGTAGACAATTTATCTATTGGATCCGTTGAAATTGACTTGGTTAAAGTTTCCGGCCCCGTGTTTGAACAAGCAAATGAGCGTTTGCTCAACCTGTATCTGATCGCGAAAGGATTTGCGAAAGCAGCGATCTTCAGACCAGACGCGAAGGCCGCGCAAATAAAGGATTACTTATACAAGAAAAACATCATTATTTTACGGACAAAGTACCGGCAAAAGTCTAACCCAAACTTCGACCTCTTTAACCTCGCCGTAGAGCAATTTGAAAAAAATAGCGGTGCCACTGCAGAAGATACCGTTGTTTTGATCGAGGTTTTAATGAGTAATGCATTAGATGAAGATAACGCCATCACGGACGATGATCTCCGTTACTTCGCTGAGCGCGCGGAATACCTTTGTTCGACAGGGAACAATATTATGGTTTCCAACTTTCATCGTAATAATTACCTGGCCGAGTTCGTGAAGTCATTTAAGCCGAAACATGTAGGTATCGCAACCAACGTTTCCAACTTGAAGAACATCTTTAATACCCATCAGTATAATAAAGAGGAATATACAAACGAACTGCTTTCCTACATTTCCGGGATGTTCAGTAAAGATGTAAGGCTATATGCGTACCCTTATTTGGATAAGAAATCCAACGAAATCGTTACGACACGAAATATGCCAGTAGCTGATGAAGCGCAGCACCTTTTCGACTTTCTGATACAAAACAAATACATCGTCGATATTGAAAACTACGACGAGAAATACGTTAAGACTGTATAATACCACACATAAAGCAGGAGGATTGTTAAGTATTCCTCCTGCTGCTTTGTATCAACTTCCCTTTAACCGTATTAATCTTCTTAACCTTTTCGACCTTTGTTTTGTACATTTGAGAAAAGAATAAGTATGACACGGATATATTATGCGCTACCTGCGTTACTTTTGTTTATTGCTTCATGTGGTGGTGGGAAGTATGCAGCTACTGAAAAAATCTATAAAGAAAAAGCAAAGAATTTCGCCGCTCAATATGGTCAAGCTCCAGTAGAAGGGCAATTGGATAGGGTTCTCTCTAACAACAAAGAGTGGATCGCCTCTACAAACTTCGGCGTGCGCAAGCCAAACTATGTTATGATACACCACACGGCGCAGAAATCGTTGGAGCAAACTGTAAAAACCTTTCACAATGAGAAAGTAGGCGTTAGCTCACATTATGTCATCGGACGCGATGGCAAGATTGTACAAATGCTCAATGACCTCTATCGCGGGCATCATGCCGGTGCAGGCCGTTGGGGAAATGATACCGACCTAAACTCTTCGTCTATTGGGATCGAGCTGGATAACAACGGCACCACAGATCCTTGGCCCGACGCGCAGATTGCAGCACTACTCAGCTTATTGCAACAGCTAAAAGATACGTATAAAATTCCGCAAGCCAATTTCATTGGCCACATGGACTATGCACCTACACGTAAGAACGATCCCTCGCGCTTCCCCTGGAAGGCACTTGCAGACCGTGGATTCGGGTTTTGGTATGACCAGATATTGGAAGAGCCTCCTGTGAATTTCGATCCGAAGGTAGCCTTACGCGTCATCGGATATGATGTAAAAAATATAGATGCCGCCGTAAAAGCTTTTAAAATTCACTATATACAACGCGATACCACAACCGCAATCTTAACAGCGCAAGACCTGAAAATTTTGTACGCTATTTTTAAGAAGTATTTGTAGCATAGCTTATTATCGCAAAAAGGCTAAAGCGATATTTAATTAACTTCAAAATGCGTCATTGCTTCGTCATACTTAGCAATGACGCATTTTTTATATGGTAAGATTGCTTCGTCGTCGTTACTTCTTCTCGCGATGACGAAAACTAATCACCTTTTTACAGACTTGTCAGCAAAAGACTAACCGCGGATTAAGCCTCTGCGTATTCTTCAATAGATGGACAAGAACAGATTAACGTTCTATCACCCTGCGAGTCGTTTACTCGCCCTACGGAAGGCCAAAACTTATTAGCCTTCAAATAAGGAAGCGGATACGCTGCAGTCTGTCTGCTGTAAGGTCTGCTCCACTCATCTGCTGTGACTACCTCTGCGGTATGCGGCGCATGTTTTAAAACATTTTCTTTTTGGTCAGCTTCACCAGCCTCTACGGCAGCAATTTCCGCGCGGATGGCAATTAATGCATCACAGAAACGATCTAGTTCAGCTTTCGATTCAGACTCTGTTGGCTCTACCATCAAGGTGCCTGCAACGGGGAAATAAAATTTGTTCGAAAAAGATTTCATGTCGTACAAATTGCTTTTTGTTTTATTTGCAAGGAACAGAGATTATCAGTAAAATGAAAAGCTCATGATCCAGAAAAATTGCCCAAAATCCGAATTAAAGGCGAGCCGTTAAGACAATCTGAAGTCCAATAATCAATTCACTCATAAATCAAACACCGTATATAATAATTTGATGGCTATTCATTTAAGGAGGCTTAAAATATCCGTTATATCGGCTCATTAAATGATAATTCTCTCGGATTCGACAAAAAGGCTTTTTTTTATCTTTTTTTATTTTGATCATACATTTTTATTCAATACTTTAGAAAAAGTAAGAGCAATTAATCGTTAAACTCAAGCGTCTACTACTGCATGTTAATCGAGTCTTTCTCGCCAAAGACGTTAAAAAACTAAACAAATAAAATATGAAACACGATCCAACTTACTCAAACTACTCGATTTTGTAATAACAAATAGCTTAAATCGCTCCGTTTTTACCGCATTTTCAGAAATTCTATATCAAAGCATGGGGGTTTGGACACTTATTGCCAAATAACACTGAGAAACATTCTTTATTAGAACTTAAATAATCAGATAGCATACGCTTCCAAAGTGGACTGTATTTGTCTTAATGAACCCATATTCCCCAAAGACATCTTAGATGAAGAATACTTAACTAAACAATAATACCAAAATGAAACAAAAATTAATTTTTACTTTCCTTGTGCTTACATGTCTAACAGGCATTTCGTTTGCACAAAACCGTCAGCTGACAGGCATAGTGACCTCGTCAGTAGACGGTTCTCCCGTTGCCGGGGTCTCCATTTTGATCATTGGTACAAACAGCGCTACACAAACCGGTCCTGATGGGAGCTATTCTATTTCCGCTCCCTCAGAAGGCACGTTGGCCGTATCCTACATCGGATTTGTATCGCAACGCATTGCCATCGGAAACCGAACTGTTGTGAATGTGGAACTGGTTAGTGATCAGGCGGCGCTTGATGAGGTTGTAGTCGTAGGCTACGGAACGCAGACCAAAAGAGAAACCACAGGAGCAATAACTTCATTATCCGGAGAGAGTTTTACAAACAATTCAGCCTCTTCTATCGACAGAAACCTGCAGGGACTTGCAGCCGGGGTACAGAGTTCTGTCACTTCTGGGAACCTGAGCCAACCAGCAAAAATTCGAATCCGGGGACTAAGTTCGTTATCCAGTTCTTCAGATCCCCTTTACGTAATCGATGGGGTACCTTTTATCACTGGGGACGGAAGCGGTGTTTTTTACAACAACCCTTTATCTAGTATAAATCCAGACGACATTCAGAGCGTGGAGGTACTTAAAGATGGTGCTGCTACGGCTATCTTCGGCTCCCGCGCCGCAGGCGGGGTAATTTACATTACCACAAAATCAGGGAAGGCCGGCACCTCGGGTGTTAATTACAGCAATTGGTTCGCTTTGGCCACCCCATCGAAGCGTTACGATCTGCTCAATGCTAACGAATTTATCGAGATCTCGAATGAAAAATTACGCAATGCGGGAAACACCGAAGGTGCATTTCCCACGATTGACCCCGTAAGCAATCAGGAATACGACACTGATTGGCAAGATCTCGTACTCAGAAAAAATGCATTCCAGCAGAACCACGCACTGGCGCTCAACGGAGCCACAGAAAAGACCTCCTACTATTTTTCCGGCGGATTCGCAGATCTTCAAGGCGTTTCGGTTGCCAACAGCCAGCGAAAATATAACATCCGGGGTAAGGTTGATCAAAAAGCGTTAAACGACAAGCTCAAATTGGGAATAAACACACAGGTTTCCTATGTCGCAGACAGAGGATTTAACGATGGTGGTAGCGCTCTCTCGGGAAACATCGCCTCTGCTCTATACGCTTTGCCGAACGTGCCTTCTCAGTGGGCAGACGGTTCATACAACTTTTCCTCAGATGGAGCATCCCTAGGGCAGGGTGATAACACCAGAGGGATCGATGGAAGTTATACCAATGCAGCCTATACGCTAGCAACAAATATCTACAAAAGTTCAGTCTTCGCCTTCAATGGTAGCGCCTATGCTGATATGGAGCTTCTAAAGGGCCTGAATTTCAAATCACAGCTCGGTGTGCAATATATGGCCGGAGAGGACTACCTATACTGGAATCCGGTGCATGGGGATGGCAGGTCGGTCAACGGCCGTGTTTACCAGTATTATATCCCTCGATCGAGGTACAACTGGCAGAACTACCTAAGCTATAACGTTGAATTTGCAGAGAGCAAATTGAGCGTAGTCGCTGGAATCGAGGCGCAAAAAAGCACTAGCAGGAACTTTTTTGCCCATGGGTTTGACCTTTCTTCCACCTATTTCGCGGAAAATGAGAATATCATCTCTGGATCGCTAAATAGCCAACTGATCGGCGGTACTGCAAACGAAAATGTTTTTCAGGCTTATTTTGGCCGTGCAAACTACACGATACGAGATCGTTACTTCTTGTCCGCCTCCCTGAGACAGGATAGGATTTCTTCACTACCACACGGAAACCAAAGTGTACTTCTTCCGGGACTTTCACTGGGGTGGGACATTGCTAAAGAATCGTTTTTTCAGAGTAGTTTTATCAGCCAATTTAAGCTTCGTGGCGGGTATGCCACCGTGGGTAACACAGCTATCGGAAATTACCCATATGCGGGAATATTCAGCGCAGCAATCTACGGCGATTACTCCGGGATATACTACTCACAGACCGGAAATCCAGATTTAAAGTTTGAAACAAGCAAGAAATATAATTTGGGTGTGGATATGGCTTTCGTCAATGACAGATTCACTTTGACTGCGGATTATTTCAGGAACAACATAGATAACATGGTTCTCGGTGTGCCCACCCCTCCGTCTTTAGGTGTACCTGGCAACTCGATTAGTCAAAACGTAGGAGCTATGTATAACCAAGGTTTCGAGATCACTCTGGGAGGAAACGTTATTTCGAATGAAAATTTCAGGTGGAACACAAACATCAACGCAACCTTCGTGAAAAATGAAGTACAGACATTGTTCGATGGCAATGACATCACATACCCCTACCATATCGTCAGGGAGGGGGAGTCTGCAGGATCATTTTTCGGATATGAATACTACGGTGTAAATTCTGCCAATGGTAATGCGGTATATAGATCGCATAACCGCGATGCACAAGGCAATCTAGTCGAAGGACTTGTGCAATATAATGCTGTGGTTTCCTCTACTGGCAATACACCAGGCTGGAAAGTGTACAATCCCGAAGATGAAACCGACGTAAGTCAGGCGGGATCACTGGGAGAGAAACAGGTTTTGGGAAATTCGATGCCCACATGGTACGGTGGATTCAATAACACTCTTTTTTATAAAGGATTTGATCTAGCGCTTAATTTTTCCTTCTCGGGCGGGAATAAGGTGTTTAACCGTACACGCCAAGAGGTATTGAATAGCCAGACGTTCACTAATGCTGGTACGGAGCTTTTGGATCGTTGGACAACCCCGGGTCAGCAGACCGATGTTCCTAAACTCTTTTACGGTCAGGCGGCCAATATTAACCAGGTCAATTCCGTCACGACGCGTTTCCTGGAAAATGGAAATTTCCTACGCGCCCGTACGATCGGTTTAGGTTATACCTTTGACAACAAAGCCTGGCTGACAAATATGCACGTCAAAAATCTCAGACTGTTCGCAAATGTCGAGAATGCTTTTGTGATAACCAACTACAGCGGTATCGATCCTGAAGCTGCCAACAGTTTTACCACAAATACCCAAGGAGCTATTGACTTTATGTCAAATCCCATCCCCAGAACATTCACTTTTGGACTAAATGTTAATTTCTAATACGCTTGACTATGAAAATTTATATATCAAAATACTATCGACTACTGAGCGTCGCAACACTGGCGGTTTCCCTATGGACTGGTTGCAGCAAAGACTATACAGAACTGGATCCGCTAGCTTCACTATCTGAATCCACGGCTTTTACGACACCTTCCAACATCGAACTCGCCGTGAATGGCATGTATCGCCAAGCAGCTGTAGGTCAGTATGAAGGTGGAGCGGGAAGAGGGTATCCGTTTGGAGCCGCCAATACGGAACAAGGTGACATGCGTGGAGAGGATATGATCAATCTACAGGCATTCTTTCAGATCACCTTTATGAACCAGTATACGCCTACCACTGCAAACAATAAGAACCACTGGGAGCAACTTTACTCCTTAATCAATCAATGCAACGTGATTATCGAAGGCGTAGAAGGCGCTGCCAATGGGGGTGTTATTTCTTCTGAAATAGCTGATCCTTATAAAGGTGAGGCATTGTTTCTACGGGCATTGGCTCACCATGAATTGTTGCTACACTTTTGCCGTCCCTATGCCGATAATCCTACATCCAATAAAGGAGTTCCTTACCGTGTCGTCGCAACAACCTCTCCTGCCGCTGTTGAAGAAAACCTTTCGCTTGGCAGAGGAACCGTGGAGCAGGCGTACCAAAATATACTTGCAGACCTAGATCAAGCTGAAGGACTTTTGCCGATAGATCGTTCCGCCGCCGACCTAAGCATTTCCCGGGCGACCAAAGGTGCGGCAATTGCCATTAAGGCGCGGGTAAAGTTACATATGGCGGACTATCCCGGCGTGATTGTGGAAAGTACGAAGCTGGGCGCAAATGCAACGGGTTCATTTAGCTCTCCAATAGGAGGTTACGCATTAACGCCTGACCCCCTAACACCGTTCACCAGTTACACAAATAATCCGGAATCCATTTTTTCTATCGCACAGAGCGTAAATTCCAATGCGGGAACAAACGGGGCGATCACCAATATGTATGGTCCTGGGGCGCTACAAGGGCGTGACCTCATCGCTATCAGCCCAAATCTTTATAACGCGAGTTTCTGGTTAGCGACCGATCTGCGCAAAACAACCCTTACCTATAAGCAAACCGGGGGTGCCCGGCCCTTTGTCTACGCGTACAAATATCGCCGTTTTGGAAATCTGGACGACTGGAATCCAATCATAAGGTATGCTGAGGTGCTGCTGAACGCAGCTGAGGCTTATGCCTACTCCGGGGACAATGCACAGGCCCTCCGCCTTTTGAATGCTGTCCGTGACCGATCAGTAGGGGCGGCAAATTCTTTCGGGACAAGTGCTCCAGCAGATCTGCGGCAGGCCATCTACCAAGAACGTCGAATAGAATTCATTGCCGAAGGCAAAAGATGGGCTGACATCCACCGGTTGGCATTATCTAGCTACGGCACTGCAGGGATTCCTGCGAAGGTATTACCGGCTCAACTTACCAGCGCCGTATACGATGGGACTACAATCCTAAATCCATCCCAAGCAGCCGAGCCGTATACCGGATATCTTTTCTTGTGGCCTATTCCCCAAACAGAAATCGATTCAAATCCAACATTAAGAACGGAACAGAACGATGGTTATCAATAGACATCATTCACCCTACTTATAAAGGAGGTTCCCTGTGGTTAGGACACTTAAAAGCTAATCCATTAAGAAGGGGTTATGAATTTTTACATTCATAACCCCTTTTCCTTTGTCTATTTGAAAACGTTTATTATATACATGTACTAAATAATCGATTCTCAAAGATTTTATATGTGCTTTCCGCGTCGTTTATATGCTCTATTTTTTCAGGAGGTCTTTTTCCTTGCCCAACCTATGGGCAACGTCCTTTTTGTTCTCAACCAAGAAGGCTATTGCGACAAACAAACAATGACCGGACGTTTCGTCTGTTAGCAAGACCCCACACTGAGTTCGAGATGTTGATCATAATGCTAATGTAATCGGGGAAATCCGATCTACAGACGTTGAAGTCGCTGTGTTCGCATTAGACATTTAGCTTACCATACGAAAACAAAAACAGATGCACCATTCAGCACGTATAACCTTCAACACAAAAAATACGGCCGCCTCAAATAAGTTGAAACGGCCGCACTTTAAGGTTCAATATTCTAATTAAGCCTCTGCGTATTCTTCAATAGATGGACAAGAACAGATTAACGTTCTATCACCCTGCGAGTCGTTTACTCGCCCTACGGAAGGCCAAAACTTATTAGCCTTCAAATAAGGAAGCGGATACGCTGCAGTCTGTCTGCTGTAAGGTCTGCTCCACTCATCTGCTGTGACTACCTCTGCGGTATGCGGCGCATGTTTTAAAACATTTTCTTTTTGGTCAGCTTCACCAGCCTCTACGGCAGCAATTTCCGCGCGGATGGCAATTAATGCATCACAGAAACGATCTAGTTCAGCTTTCGATTCAGACTCTGTTGGCTCTACCATCAAGGTGCCTGCAACGGGGAAAGAAACTGTTGGTGCGTGAAAACCGTAGTCCATTAAACGTTTCGCTATATCGGCAACTTCAATACCTACGTTTTTGAATCCGCGGCAATCCAAAATCATCTCGTGTGCGCAGCGTCCGTTTGCTCCAGCATAAAGAACGGAGTAATGTCCTTCTAAACGTGCTTTAATGTAGTTTGCATTCAAGATCGCAATCTTCGTCGCCGCTGTTAATCCTTCCGTACCCATCATCGCGATATAGGCATATGAGATGGTCAGGATAGATGCCGATCCAAATGGAGCAGCAGAAACAGCAGAAATACCTTCTTCGCCGGAAACCGCTACTACTTCATGGTTTGGAAGGAAGGGTACCAAATGCTCAACAACACCGATAGGTCCCATGCCAGGCCCGCCCCCACCATGTGGAATACAAAACGTCTTATGTAGGTTTAAGTGGCAAACGTCAGCTCCAATGAAGCCAGGGCTTGTCAAGCCTACCTGAGCATTCATGTTTGCTCCGTCCATATACACCTGTCCGCCATTGGCGTGAATAATTTCACAAATCTCAATGATTGATTCTTCAAACACACCGTGCGTAGATGGGTAGGTCACCATCAAGGAGTTAAGGTTTTCAGCATGCTCTTCTGCACGTGCGCGAAGGTCTGCCACATCTATATTACCTAACTCATCACACTTCACAACGACCACTTTCAAGCCAGCCATAGACGCTGATGCCGGGTTTGTTCCGTGGGCTGATGCAGGAATCAAACAGATATTACGGTGGCCTTCCGAACGGCTTTCGTGGTATGCACGAATAACCATTAAGCCGGCATATTCGCCTTGTGCACCAGAGTTGGGCTGGAAGGACATTTTCGCAAATCCCGTAATCTCAGACAACCAATCGTTTAATTCGTTAATCAATTGCATGTAGCCCGATGTTTGATCTACCGGAGCAAAAGGATGCAGACCACCAAAGTGCACCCACGTTAAAGGCACCATCTCGGTTGTTGCATTCAACTTCATGGTACATGATCCTAGCGGAATCATAGAATGGCAAAGCGATAGGTCTTTGGATTCTAACGACTTGATGTAACGCAGCATTTCGCTTTCCGAATGGTAGCTATTGAATATCGGATGTGTCAAGTAATCAGACGTACGAACGAGCGATTCTGGGATGGATGAAGAAAGCTCTGCAGCCAACCCTTTTAAATCCACATCATTTAAACTTTTCGCCTTGATTTTTGCAAAAACCTTAACGATCGTCTGTATATCCTCAAAGGTGGTCGTTTCATCAATGGAGATGCCAACGGTACCTTCGCTATAGAAAAAGTTTAGCTCGTTGTTTAGCGCTTCGCCTTTCAGCGCACCAACTTGGTCGCCTACTACGACGCGCAGCGTGTCGAAGTAGGCGCTATTTGTTTGTTCGTAGCCGAGTTCCTGTAGGGCTTGATCCAATAATTTGGTCAAGTCGTTGATGCGGCTAGCAATATTTTTTATGCCTTTCGGGCCGTGGTATACTGCATAAAAAGAGGCCATAATAGCTAATAAAGCCTGCGCAGTACAAATATTTGATGATGCTTTATCGCGACGGATGTGCTGTTCCCGCGTTTGCAACGCCATACGTAGCGCATAGTCGCCATTGGCATCAGACGTTACACCGATAATACGACCGGGGATATTGCGCTTAAATGCATCTTTTGTAGCGAAGAAAGCAGCATGTGGTCCACCGAATCCCATAGGCACGCCAAAGCGCTGCGAGTTACCTACAACGACGTCAGCTCCCCATTCGCCCGGAGGCGTGAGCAAGGTCAACGAAAGAAGGTCTGCTGCAACGCAAATAGTGATATTTTTTGCATGTGCTGCGGTGCTGAAGTTCGTAAAATCTGAAATTGTACCATCAGCAGCGGGATACTGTATAAAGGCCGCAAAGACATCATCGGTAAGGTTTGCCTCTACCAAATCTGCCATACGGATTTCCACTCCAAAAGGCGTGGCCCTAGTCTGCAAAACGTCCAATGTTTGTGGATATACATTAGGCGTTACAAGGAAAACGTGAGCTGCCTTGTTTTTACGCGCACTGTAAAGCATAAACATAGCTTCTGCAGCAGCAGTAGCCTCGTCTAACAATGATGCATTCGCAACATCCAAACCGGTAAGATCGGAAACGGCTGTTTGGAAGTTAAGCAATGCCTGCAAACGTCCTTGCGCGATTTCTGCCTGATAGGGAGTGTACTGCGTATACCAACCTGGATTTTCCAGCACATTGCGCTGAATAACGCCGGGTACAGTCACGTCGTAATAACCTTGACCTATGTAAGATTTGAATACTTTGTTTTTATCTGCAAGCTGCTTCACCTTGGCTAAATAACCTTTCTCGCTCAACGCTTCCGGTAAAGCCAGTGGTTTCTTCAGTCTGATTTGGCTGGGAACGGTTTGCTCGATAAGTTCATCTACCGACGATACGCCTAAGAAGGCTAACATTTCTTGCGCCTCTTCTGCCCTCGGGCCGTTATGACGATCTTGAAATTTTTCTTGATAAAATACGTTGCTCATTGTTGCGCTTAACTTTTTCCTTCGCATCATCCTAAACCCATCCTATGCGGTCTTTAGAAAGACACTTTTTCATATACGTTTTGAGAGTGCAAAAATACGATTTTATCTGCGAATAAATAGCTGGACATTTCATTTCTTTACGACAAAAATATAACAATCGTTTGCGTGGCCCTTGGCAGCAACAAACTCTTGATTATGAACGCGTAATTCCCCTTTATTTGTAACTTCAGAGGTCATCCCCTCCTACAGGTTGTCAATAAATTTTCGAAATGCTGCTATGCCTTTTCCTTATACAATTTTCACCTCCAATCCATCAGCGAGCTCTAGTTCCGTAACAGTACCTTTAGAATAGCCTTTTATATAAAAACCAAAGGTAATAGAGAGAAAGCGAGTTAGTTATTTTTCATAATTCGCCTGTTTATAAACCACCTATAAATCGATAAAAATAGCACCTACGCTACAGGTTACGATCAAAATAATTAACTATCTTTATATCATATTTGCGACCTATATTAATTTTTATGTTGAAGCTTTCAGTCAAAAACGAGACAAGTAAATTACGTGCGGTCATTTTAGGAACAGTCGATAAAAACGGCCCCACTCCTGACGCAGCGGACGCATATGATCCAAAATCCCGAGAGCACATCTTAGCGGGAACTTACCCTCTAGAGAAGGATATGCAGGAAGAGATAAATCGCTTCCTCCAGGTTTTGGAGCGGCATGAAGTCACCGTCCATCGTCCCGATATCATCCCTGATTTAAATCAGATATTCTCTCGCGATATCGGTTTTGTTATAGACGATATCCTTATCAAAGCAAACATACTGCCCGATCGTGCCGCAGAATGGCAAGCGATCCAACATATCGTAAAAAAGATCGAGCCCTCTAAATTAATTATTCCTCCAGAAGATGTTCATATTGAAGGTGGTGATGTGATTGTTTGGAACGACTACCTTTTCGTGGGTACCTATCTCGGCTCCGATTATGCCGCGCTAAATACGGCGCGCACCAATATGCAGGGGGTACACTTTTTGAAGGAGTTGTTTCCAGATAAAAAAGTTCTTGCATTTGATCTTATAAAATCTATGACCGATGCCCGTAAGAATGCATTGCACCTCGACTGTTGCTTTCAACCTGTTGGCACGGATAAGGCAATTATTTTTAAAGGCGGCTTTCGTAATCCGGATGAATACCAATACCTACATGATCTATTTGGCGAAGAAAATCTGCTTCATATCACCGCAGATGAAATGTACCAAATGTTTAGTAACGTATTCTCTATTTCCGAAAAGGTTGTCGTCACAGAAGAGCGGTTTGACCGGCTTAACCAATGGCTAAGCAGAAAAGGATTCGCCGTAGAGAAGATTCCTTACCATGAAATAGGGAAACAAGAAGGGTTATTGCGGTGCTCCACACTTCCACTCTATCGAGATTAACACCATGAAACAGACGACCGACACGATCCTAATGGTTCGACCATACCGTTTCCGGAAAAATGAGGAAACCGCAGTGAATAACTATTTTCAAGAAGACATTATGGTTGATAATGCGGCAGAACTTGCTTTGCAAGAATTTGATCGCTTTGTTCAACACCTCAACGACCATAGAATAAACACGCTAGTTATTCAGGACGAAGGTCTTTTCGATACGCCGGATAGTATTTTTCCCAACAACTGTATATCTTTTCATAAGCGTTCGGCTGTGCTTTATCCGATGTTTGCTGAAAATCGGCGTCGGGAAAGGCAGCTAAATTATTTAGAAGCATTAGAGAAATGGGGATTAAGATTCGATGATATATTGGATTACACAGCATTCGAGCAGGACCATCGATTTTTGGAAGGGACAGGAAGTCTTATCCTGGACCGGGTACAGCGAACAGCATATTGCGCCTTGTCTCCTCGGGCAGATGCGGGCATCGTTCACCAGTTTTGTCTGGATTTAGGATATGACCCCTTTATTTTTGAAGCAAATCAAACCGTAGGTGGACTGCGCAAAGCAATTTATCATACGAACGTGATGCTTTCTATAGGGACGGCATTTGCCGTCGTTTGTCTTGACGCTGTCGATAACCTCCTTGCCCGGGAAAAACTTATTATGCGTTTACAAGACAGTGGAAAAAGCATTATCGAAATTACGGAACAGCAGATGGAACACTTTGCCGGAAATATTTTAGAACTCCATGCCATAACAGGCGAGCCCCATATTCTGATGAGCACACAGGCTTATCAGAGCTTCACTTCCGAACAAATACGAGAACTTGAAAAGTACGGAGAGATTATTCACTCGCCACTATCTACCATAGAAACAGGGGGCGGTGGAAGCGCGCGATGCATGATCGCCGAAGTGTTTTATTAATTATCGATCGCTAAGCAGTTCACGCCTCACCCGACTGAGGCTTTCCGGCGTAATGCCCAAGTAGGAAGCAATCATCCATTGTGGCACCCGCAAAAGCAGGCCTGGATACATATCCATAAATGAAAGATAGCGTTGTTTGGCCGTCATCGCCAGCAGCGAATTGATCCGCTTTTGTTGTATGTAGATATTGCGCTGTAGCGAATTTTCTAAAAAACAGGCAAATTCATTGCTCCATTGCGACGCCTTTTCCATAAACGCTGGCTGGATAAACACAACAGTAGAATGTTCGATAGCTTTAATATAATAGTCCGAAGGCTTATTGAAATACTGACTTGCCCGATCCGCAATAATCCAATTTTCTGGTGCAAATTGCAGGATATGTTCGCCCCCCTTTTCATCCAGCGAGAAAGACTGTAATAAGCCGCTCTCCACAAAAAATGCGTAATGCCCTATCTCACCTTCTCGCAATAAGTATGTATTATGCGGTACGGTTTTAAATGAATAATAGGGTTTAAGCTCTTCAAAATGATCTGCTGATAAGCCGCCTTTCTCACTATAGTAAGCATAAAATCGACTTTCTAAAAGGTTATGCGTAGCGTTTTCCACTAGTATAAAATTGTAAATTTAAAGTCGAGCGGATTGAAGTGCTTTTCCAACTCGTCTATCAACGACTCACCATGCTTCACATACAACGACGCAAAATTTTCTGATCGCTCTTGCAGACCGCCGTTGGGGAAAAGTTTGTCTTTTACGCGCTCGATCTGAATCAGCGCGTCTTCGTAGTTATGTTTATCCGCTTTAAGGAGTTTTTTTTCCAGGCTGTTGATTGCTTTCTTCAGCCGTGCTTTTACGGCTTCTGTGCTGGCGCTCAGGCTAGGATCTATCTTATGCGTGCGTAGTTTGATTTTTCCAAAGATAGAATTGAGTTCCATCCATTCATCACGTAGATTGAGCCGATGCTTGGTATGCCTGCGTACATATTCATTTTTAAGAGCATCTGCCGATTTAAAAATACTCTTGAATGTCAAGTCTAAACGGAAAATCTTTCCGGTAATTCCGTCATCGGTTATCATGGCCGAATTGCGGGGCACGAGAATCGGGAAGGGTACGTCATATTGATTGAAATTAGATTTCAGCTGCAGCCAATATACAACTTCTGCACCGCCACCGATGTAAGCCAAATTAGGCAGAATAATTTCCTGATAGAGTGGACGCATAACCACGTTTGGACTGAAGCGCTCGGGGTGTTTTTCAATTTCCGCCCGAAGCTCTTCTTCCGTGAAGTAGATATCTTGATGTAGCACTTCAAAACGGCCGTCGTCCAGTCGCACGATACGCTCGCGAAATTCATCGGTGAGGTAGAAGAAATTAATATCTCGAGCATGCACCTGCGTTTGGAAGCCCAGATCCTCCAATTTCTTCGATGCATTCGCTATTGCCTTGACGCTCTTTTCTCCCAATATATCTTGCTGAATACAGGGGATAAAAACATGTTTAAACGCTTCTCTATCGGCATCGATAATAACGAGCCCTTGCTGGTTGAAAAGTTCATTCACCATAGACCGGGTTGCATCGGCCAGGGAGAGTCCTTGCAGATAAGCTTGTTCAACAATAGCTTTAAGTCGCTCAGCATTGGGCGACAGCCCAAAAGTATTACAATATTGCTTTACCGCATCCGCGATGCTTTCCGTTGACATCCTACCCGTTCCGGAGACTGCCGGTACATCCCAACTGATCTTCTTTCCGAAAACACGGGTGTGATTAATTTCGGCAAAATCATGGTCTTCAGTCGCCATCCAATAGACCGGCACGAAGTTATATTCCGGAAAAGCTGCCTTTAAGTCTTTTGCCAAACGAATGGCGGTCACGATTTTAAAGATAAAATAGAGGGGGCCGGTAAATATATTTAGCTGATGCCCTGTGGTTACGGTGAAGGTATTGCGCTCGCCAAGCATCGATACATTTGCCGCCACGCGTGGGGATTGTTCCAGCTTTTCCCCATATTGTTGTTGTAATTGCGAAACCAGCAGCTTGCGATGTTCGAAGTCTTGCCGGCGATCTATCTGTGCGCGAAACCCATTTAAATCTGGTCGCTCCCCATAAAACGGCCTCAGCTGTTCGTCATTCGACAAATAGGCCAATAAGGTGTTCGAAAAACTTGCGGTATCGCTGTAATCGATATATGTTGCTTTCATTTATCTCTTCTACTTTGTTGCTTCGGGATCAAAAGATGTTAAAGAAAGAACTTCTTACGCATATCCATAAATGGATAAAATGAATTTGCGCATCACCGAACAGCTCGTCAAATTACATAATTTTCAGAAAAGGTAGGTAGTGAGATACTATTTTAGCGCTTATTTGACAATAGCTTTATACATCGCTGTAAAATCGGCCATACACAAAACAAAAATCGCGAACTTTTAGCTCGCGATTTGTACAATAGGCATGCTTTTCCTTACTTGATTATCGTTCCATAAAGATCGAAATCTTCAGCCCGATCAATCTGCACGTGAACAAAATCACCGATGCGCGCGTAATTATCTTTGGCATTCAAAACGACTTCGTTATCTACCTCTGGAGAGTCATACTCGGTACGGCCGATAAAATAGTCTCCATCTACACGATCTATTAATACTTTATAGCTATTACCAATCTTATCCTGGTTTTTTTCAAAGGAAATCCCTTGCTGTACCTCCATAATCTGCTCCACACGTGATTCTTTCACCTCTTCGGCAACATCGTCTACCAAGCTATGCGCATGCGTCTTTTCCTCGTGGGAGTAGGTAAAACAACCTAGACGATCGAAACGGGAAGTTTCTACCCACTCAAGCATCTCGTCAAAATCTTGCTCAGTTTCGCCAGGGTAACCACAGATAAGTGTCGTGCGCAATGCTATATCAGGCACTTTATCCCGGATTTGATTCACGAGATCAATTTGCTTTTGCTTGCTTGTGCCACGACGCATCGATTTTAACATATTATCACTAATATGTTGTAAAGGCATATCAAGATAATTGCAAATATTAGCGCGCTCGTTCATCGCATCCAAAATATCCATAGGGAAGCCCGAAGGATATGCATATTGCAGGCGAATCCATTCGATACCGTCCACATCGGACAAGTGGCGCATCAAATCGGCAAGGTTTCTTTTACCATAAATATCAAGACCATAGTAGGTAAGATCTTGTGCAATAAGAATAAGTTCTTTCGTGCCATTCGATGCCAAAAATTTCGCTTCTTTCACTAAATCATCTATCGATTTAGAGACATGTTTGCCGCGCATCAAGGGGATTGCGCAGAATGAGCATGGCCTATTACAGCCTTCTGCGATTTTGAAGTATGAAAAATGAGACGGTGTAGTAAGTAAACGTTCGCCCAATAGCTCGTGCCTATAATCAGCCCCGATCGTCGACAACAATTCGGGCAGATCGTTCGTGCCGAAGTATGCATCTACATTCGGAATCTCGGCCTCTAGTTCAGGTTTGTATCGCTCAGAAAGACAGCCCGTAACGATGACTTTATTTACTTTTCCTTGATCTTTAAGCTCGGAATATTGTAGAATCGTGTCAATAGATTCCTGCTTTGCATTGTCGATAAAGCCACAGGTATTGATAACAACAATATCGTTCGCGCGAATATTGGAAGCTTCATGTACAACTTCCATTTGGTTGCCTTTCAGCTGCCCCATCAAGACTTCAGAGTCATGTATGTTTTTGGAACAGCCCAATGTCACGACATTGACTCGCGGTTTACTTACCGGCGAAGCTACCTTTGCATATTTTGTTTTCATCTTCTTCTCTTCAGCGTCCAGGTGGCTCGCATAGTCGCCAGCACCTGAGCGTATCCTCTATTTCCTTTATTGCGCTCCCGAAGAAGCTTATTTATTTCGTTTAAACGTAGGAGAATTCCCTATTTAAATAAACTTTCAACAAAATCTTTCTTATTGAACAGCTGCAAATCGCCTATCTTCTCTCCTACACCAATATATTTGACGGGAATTTTGAATTGATCAGATATGCCGATGGCAACGCCACCTTTTGCTGTGCCGTCAAGTTTCGTTAAGGCCAGCGCATTCACATCCGTCGCTTGCGTAAATTGTGTGGCCTGTTCAATGGCATTCTGTCCAGTTGATGCGTCTAGTACTAACAATATTTCGTGGGGCGCATCAGGCACCACTTTTTGCATGACGTTTTTGATCTTGGTCAGCTCATTCATCAGGCCGACCTTATTGTGTAAACGCCCGGCGGTGTCTATAATCGCTACGTCATCGCCATTTGCAACAGCAGACTTCACGGTATCGTAAGCAACAGACGCTGGATCAGAGCCCATAGGTTGTGCAACGACGCGTACACCTACGCGCTCACCCCAAAGCTGAATCTGGTCTACCGCAGCAGCACGGAAGGTATCTGCCGCACCTAACACCACCTTATTTCCAGCTTCTTTCAACTGATGAGCAAGCTTCCCGATAGTTGTGGTTTTGCCAACCCCATTTACACCAACCACCATAATGACATAGGGCTTATGGCTACCATATTCAAAGGTTTCGAAATCATTGCTATTGTTCTCCGCAAGGAGGTCTTGAATTTCTTCTTTAAGCAAACGATTCAGGTCATCGGTTCCGACGTACTTATCGCGAGCGGCACGTTTTTGGATCCGATCGACAATTTTGAGCGTTGTTGTCACGCCTACATCGGACATTACAAGTACCTCTTCGAGATTATCCAGCACCTCATCGTCGATAGTTGATTTCCCAACTACAGCCTTGGTTATTTTAGAAAGAAAGCCTTCTTTAGTTTTTTCCAAACCTTTATCAAGAGCTTCCTGTGCCTCTTCTGTTTCCTGTTTTTTCTTAAAGAAATCGAATAATCCCATATGTAACCTAATATAAATGGTTATGCCTTGCTTACAACCTGCCAAATATAGGCAAAATCAGCTATACTAAAAAAGCCCTTTCGGCGTATACCAAAACGGCTTCTTAGTTTTTAAAGATAAACCTTAAAAAAAGGAAAGTTCCTGCTCAGCTTATTTAGAAGCTCCTGCTAAAACCTCTTTTACTTTATCGTTGTGCACCATACTCTCTTTGAAAGTATATGCTCCAGTTTTTGCAGATTTAGCGGTAAGGACAACTTTAGTAAACTCTTTACCACCCCCTTTTTGTAACGATGCAACTGCTTTCTTTGCCATTGTTTTATATTTTTAAACGAGCAAAATGCTCAAACGTTAATTACTTAATTTCTTTGTGAACAGTTACTTTTCTAAGCACAGGATTGAATTTTTTCAATTCTAAACGCTCAGTTGTATTCTTTTTGTTCTTTGTAGTGATATAACGAGACATGCCCGGAAGACCACTTTCCTTGTGCTCAGTACATTCTAAGATTACTTGTACTCTATTTCCCTTTTTAGCCATTGTTTTACGTTGTTTAATCCGCCAGCTGACAGATAGATTTCATGAATATTTTGATAACAGGCGGTGTTAATTAAATAGATCCTTTTTGGATAAATTTATTGATAACTGCTGTAATACCGTTCTTGTTAATAGTTTTGATTGCAGATGTTGATACTTTCAACGTAATCCAACGATCTTCTTCTGGAATGTAGAAACGCTTAGTCTGTAAATTTGGGTAAAATTTACGTTTAGTCTTTACGTTTGAGTGCGAAACGTTATTTCCTTTTAATGCCGCCTTGCCTGTTAAATCACAAATTCTTGACATGATATTTGATTTTTAATGTTATCTATTGTCTTTTTACTCTTTTCACAAAGAGTTTGCAAATATCATTATTTCTTTTGGGAATTGCAAGGAAGGAAAATAATAATTTTTAAATTTTGGGGAAGACCTTGCGCTATCTAGCAAAAGTAAGCTTTTTTCAGCCCGCAACTTAGCAGTAGCTAAACAAATAGTTTTCCACAATTAACATTATCGTTTTCTTATGCTTTCCGATTCCTTCGTATATTTACAACATTAACAGACGAAGATGCTCCACAAAACAAAGGGAATAGCCTTAAAGACGACAAACTATTCAGAAAGTAGTATTGTGGCTCATGTGTTTACGGAGGCATTCGGCATGCAGGCTTTTCTTATCAACGGCGCTAAAAAACCCAAAGCTAAAATTTCCGCAAATCTTTTTCAGCCACTGCATCCGCTCGACATGGTGGTGTACCATAAAGATTCAGGCGGTCTACAACGTATACAGGAAGTTCGCCAACTTCCTCTTTTGCACGAGATCCCTTTCGATATCCAAAAAAGCGCATTGGCAATGTTTATCAATGAGATTCTTTACAAAGTGCTTCGTCAGCAATCCGCAGATCCGTTTCTCTTCCATTTCATTGTGCAAGCTATCCTTTGGCTTGATTCAACGCAAGAGGGATTAGCAAATTTTCACCTCATATTCTTGGTGCGATTAAGCCGATTTTTAGGATTTCTCCCGCTCCATCAATCCGATCGATCTCACCCTTACTTCGACCTGCTGGATGGCGTCTTTTGCAACAACCTACCCGCCCACAGCCATATTCTTCAGGAACCCCATACAACGCTTTTTCAAATGCTGCTAAAAACAAGCTTTGAAGAAGCTCAACAGATACGAATGCTTAAAGCCGACCGAAAATACCTGCTGGAGAAGATCCTAGAATTTTATAAACTTCATACTGAAAATTTTGGAAACGTTCATTCCTTGTACATCCTTGAGGAAATTTTTCAATAAATATTTAGTTGAACAAACATTTTGGAACCTAATTTGTTGAAAAACAGAATACGTAACAATTTTTTATAAAAACTAAATAATAGCTATGGAATGGTTTCTAAAGGTTGTGAGAGACAACTACGCAAATTTTGAAGGACGAGCGCGACGCAAAGAGTACTGGATGTACATGCTTGTATTGATCGGCATATACATTGCCCTTTTAATAGTTGGTGGTATTTTCACTTTCATAAGTGATACTTTGGGAATGATCTTTACTGGCCTTCTTTCATTAGTCGGTTTAGCTGTCCTTATTCCGACGCTTGCTGTTGGTGTACGTCGCCTTCACGACACAAGCTGTCCGACTTGGTATATAGTATTTTACTTCATCCCCTTGGTTAACATCTACTTTTTGTATTTGATGATTAAGGAAGGCGATGTGGGGCCGAACGAGTTTGGGCCAGATCCGAAAGCAGGTGATAATGGAGGAAATCCATTTACTAATTTCCCGCCAACACCGAACAATCCGTTTAACAATCCCAACCCTTAATACTAAAAAAAGCCAGATCATGTCGATCTGGCTTTTTCACAATAAATATATTTGAAATCTTTTTTAGATAAGCTTTACATTTACCGCATTAAGACCTTTACGGCCCTGTTCGATCTCAAATGATACATGGTCATTCTCACGAACTTTGTCTACTAAACCTGACACGTGAACGAAGATTTCGCTCTCGCCAGAGTTAGGAATGATGAAACCGAAACCTTTGGTCTCATTAAAGAATTTTACTACGCCTTCTTGCATTGTTAATTTTGTTTTGTATTAAAACTAAAGGTATAAATTATTTTTCAATGTCTCTTTATTTCTTTCAAAATTTTAAACGAAAAGGTTTTTAAGTGGTCAAACAAATCGAAAACATTTTTGTAGAAGTATAAACCAAAGAACATGAAAAAATTTGCAGGTTTACTTTTAGCCCTCTGCATGGCAACAATTGCCAGCGCACAAAACAACAATTACGAATCTAGTAGAAAGGTTTCTACGCGTGGCTACGCGGAACGGGAAGTTACACCGGATATCGTATACCTGTCGATTTCACTTAGGGAGTATTTTGTCGATGGAAACAATAAGAAAAAGGTCGACATCGAAACTTTGGAAAAACAGCTTTACAACGCGGCACTCGCTATTGGTGTTAAAAAGGAAGATTTCACGATACAGAATGTGTATAGCTATAACTACGACAGCAAGAAAAAAGGCAATAACGAACTGCTTCAGGCCAAACAGTATCGCCTCAAGATATCGAATTTGAACGGGTTAAATAGCATGATGGATAAGGTAGATCCGAAAGGCGTACAAAGCACATCCATCAATGGATACGATCATTCGCAGAAGCGTCAGATCGAAAAGGAATTGAAGGTGGCAGCCGTACAAGATGCACGTGCTAATGCAGAAATTATAGCAACAGCCACTGGCGATAAGGTCGGGAAAGTATTGGCTATCAATGACAATAGTTCTTTCGGCTGGAATGACATCATGCCTTCTCCGCGGGCGTACAGCATGGCCAAAGTACAGATGGAATCAGCTGATGCAGCCGGCGGTATGGAACAAGGACTTGATATCAGTGTCCGGCCGATCAAGCTTACGTGCAATATTGATGGCATCTTCGAACTATTATAAATTAAAGTCAATGATGTGCCTTTTTCAAGCACATAGGATAAGAAATTCAGAAGAGGCTGTTTAAAAACTAACTACCTTTCGTCATTGCGAGAAGGAGGAACGACGGCGAAGCAATCTTAGAAAATAAAAATGCAGATTGATTTCCTTCGGAGCTGCCTTCGGCGGTCGTCATACTTCCTCGCAATGGCGCCTTTTGAAGTTGATCAATTATCTTTTTGGACAGCCCCTTATAAATTCCTACCCCTCACTTTGCTCAAGTAAAATCGTATTTTTGTAGAGATGAGCAAAACGAGAGTATTCGCCCTCACGGTCATTCTATTGATGGTAGTGGCGTTTTGGACAAACCCAACGAAGGAGCAGCACGAGGATGCTGTGCGCGAAAAAGCTATTATGTTATTGAAGGAGCAGGCTGGTACGGAAAACCGAAGCATTGTTGATTTCGGCGTACAGCTATTCGGCAATACGCTAATAGACCAATTCATGAAAAACCACATCAAGACAGATAACTATTACTTGTTTTCCGTTACGAAGGTACACTGGGAGAATCAGGAAAATATTCTGGGTGTAGGTGCTTTCAAACACGTTTGGCTCAGCAAAAAGATCGACGAAAAGGCCGCAGAGATTGTTAAGATGATTAAAGCCAAGTAGGATGCTAGAGATTCTTTATCGAGATGAGGAACTTATTGCCGTGAACAAGCCGCATGGCCTCCTTGTACACCGCTCCTCGATAGCTGCCGACACAGCTGAATTTGCTTTGCAAATGCTCCGCAATCAAATTCAGCAAGCGGTCTACCCTGCACATCGTTTAGACCGGAAGACGGGCGGTGTACTCTTATTTTCGCTAAACAAGGAGATGGACAGCCTTGCGCAAAATCTCTTTGCTGATAGAAATATCGACAAGACTTATTTAGCTGTCGTGCGCGGATACATGGACGATTCCGGAAGCATCGATTATCCCCTGCGGAAAGAAAATGGAACGCTACAAGAGGCATTAACGCATTTTAAAACGCTTGCCCGAGCAGAGGTTGACATGCCACTTGGTAAGTTTGATACATCGCGCTATTCACTGGTTGAAGCTATCCCAGAAACCGGAAGGATGCACCAAATCCGAAAACATTTTGCACACGTTTTTCATCCTATCCTGGCAGACCGGCCACATGGATGCAACAAGCAAAATAAAATGTGGAAAGACCGCTTTGATATGGACACCATGTTATTACATGCGCAAAAACTATCTTTCTCGCATCCAAGGACACAACAAAAAATTGAAATTGAGGCTCCTTTACATAACGAATTTCGGCGTGTACTTAATCTGCTAAATCTGCAAGCATGAATGAATTGATCATCAACGTGTTTTTGACCATACAAGGTATCGCTGCTGCGTCAGGACTAATCTACAAAGACAACGCCATACACGTTATCTCGGACAACAGCAAGCTACTATACACATACAGCATACCACAGGATAAACTCACGACCACGACGTTGCTTTCGGGAAATGTCCTGGAGAATATTCCAAAGAAAGAAAAATCCGATTTCGAGGCGATTACAGCAATTGACGGTCAGCTTTATGTGTTTGGATCCGGCTCTGCCAAAAACAGGAACACGCTTGTAAAATATAATGCGAAGCAGGGCACAAAAGACAGTGTGGACTTGGGCCAGGTTTATGAAAAATTAAAAGCGGATCATTCTGTTGCTGAGCAAGACTTCAATATTGAAGGCGCAGTATATTATCGCGACGAGCTTTGGTTGTTCAACCGTGGAAACGGTCCCGCCAAACAGAATGGGGTATTTATATTGGATAAGCAGACCCTTGCTGGTAAAGCGTTCTTTCATGTTTCGCTCCCTGAATTAGAAGGCGTAAGCACGGGGTTTACAGACGCTACGCTAGTCGACGGAAAGATCTATTTTATCGCAGCTGCTGAAGACAGCAATTCCAGCTATCACGATGGCGAGGTGAAAGGAACCTTGATAGGACGGCTGGATCCGAAAAGTCGGATCGTAGAATATACCAAAACTTTGGCTTTAGGACATAAGTTTGAAGGCATAGCGCCGTACAGGAAAACAAAAAAGGCTATCCAATTCCTACTGTGCGAAGATCCAGACAACGAAAATAATACATCAACCATCTACAAGGTGGAAGTGAAGCGGTAAATCGATTGCGCAATTTTAAACTAACGGTTATTTTCATCAATTAATGCCCGTTTTTTGCCTATTTTTGAAAAAAACAGAATTTATCAGATTGCTATGATTAAAAACACTGCGCTTTCCGAGCACCATCAAACATTAGGTGCAAAAATGGTTCCTTTCGCAGGCTTCACTATGCCTGTGCAATACTCCGGAATAAATGATGAGCATGAAACCGTACGAACTGCTGTGGGCGTCTTCGACGTTAGCCACATGGGTGAATTTATCTTAAAAGGCGAGAAAGCGTTGGATTTGCTTCAGAAAATATCTTCTAATGATGTTTCCAAGCTGTATGATGGCAAAGTTCAATATGCTTATATACCTAATGAAACTGGCGGAATCGTGGATGATTTTTTGACATACCGCATTGATGAGCAGACTTACTTTTTAGTAGTAAACGCTTCTAACATAGATAAGGACTGGGACTGGATCAGCAAGTATAATACCGATGGCGTCGAAATGAAAAATATTTCAGATCAAACCTCGCTTTTTGCTGTACAAGGACCTAAAGCAGCCGAGGCGCTACAATCCCTGACTGACATTGAGCTTGCTCCGATGGAGTATTATACTTTCCAAAAAGGCGTCTTCGCAGGCGTAGAGAATGTATTGGTTTCTGCTACCGGCTACACGGGAGCCGGAGGTTTCGAAATCTATGTCGCTAATGAAGATGCGCAAAAAGTTTGGGACGCTATCTTTGAAGCGGGTGCTTCCTATGGTATCAAGCCTATCGGCTTAGGCGCTCGCGACACACTACGTTTGGAAATGGGCTTTTGCTTGTACGGTAACGATATTGATGACAACACATCCCCATTAGCCGCTGGCCTTGGCTGGGTAACTAAATTTTCTAAAGATTTTGTGAATAGCGAAAATCTGAAGGCGGAGAAAGAACGTGGCGTAGCGCAAAAACTTGTTGGGTTCGAGATGATCGACAGAGGAATTCCCCGCCATGATTATGAAATTGTGGATGCTGCCGGTAATAAAATTGGCCGCGTGACCTCAGGTACACAATCGCCAACACTAAAGAAATCAATTGGCTTGGGTTATGTCGACACGGCTTTCGCGAAAGATGGATCTGAAATATTTATTTCGATACGGAACCAACCTATCAAGGCGGTGGTTCGCAAAGCACCCTTCGTCAAATAACGCGAAATTATAACGCGACTACTATACGTTCATTGCGAGATGGTGCAAGCTGAGGCAGCGACTAGCTATAAAGGGAATCGCTGCTGTGTTCGTCGCTCTCGCAATGTGCGTGTTTTGGGCCAATGATGTTTTAGGCTACTTTCTCTGCTTTTTCTCTTTCGTGGGCAGCTGCGCCTTAGCCGCTGCGTCCTTCTTGACAATTTTTAGCAAAACTACTTTAAGATAGATTAGCACGATCATAACGGCGATCGAGATAAAGAGGAAAAGATGGTTGTTTGCTTGAAACGACTTTATGCCACTATACACTAAAAAAGCGATGGCAAAGTTTAAAACAACGTTTAATATAAAGAATTTTGTCATGATCTATTGTTACCCTGTCTCGGTATGACCCTTTCCCGAATAAAGAAAAAATAGGCGATGCCGGCAATGATGTTGCCAAATATCATAAAAATAATTAATAAGATTCGCTCCATAGCTGTCAAATTGCCGGAAAGCATAATCTCGCGGAGCACCAATACTGTCCAAACAAGGGAAAGCAAAAGTGCAATGCTGATAAGCACATCAGCAAAAGCAAATTGCAGTAGCTTCAGCACGATAGCCAAAATATAAAAGCCAAGGCTGAAATAAAACGCCTGCCGCGTTTGGTGCACTAGATTTCGCATGGGATAAAATTACGGAATCATTCGCTAAAATAAACAACGCCAGATTTCTTTCTGGCGTCGCTTATTGGTGTTATAAATTTCTCTTAGCGTGAATTTTCACTATGGGAATATTCCTAACTCTTCATACGCCACGCCTATTTTATTTATCGCGCAGATGAAGGCCGCCGTTCGCAAATCTCCCTTACCTTCCAATGAAACATGGATGTCGCGGATCTCACGGTATGCGCCAATCATGGTATCTTCCAAGCCGGAATGCACGAGGTCAATTTCATCTGGTCCGCGCAAAATGGTCTTTCTTTCCAGATCGGAAACGCGCTTACCCGTCATCGATTCAATAATATCGATAAGCTCTTTATACATGTTATCATTGAAGCGTTTTTCTAAACGGCCGTAACGTACCCTACTCAAGTTTTTAAGCCATTCGAAGTATGAGACCGTTACACCCCCTGCATTAAGATAAACATCGGGCAGCACTAAAATACCTTTGCTATGTAATATCTCGTCAGCCTCTGCGGTTATAGGCCCATTAGCCGCTTCGCCCACTATTTTAGCTTTAATTCTATCCGCATTGTCTTTATGGATAACACTCTCCAATGCGGCCGGGATGAGGATGTCGCAGTCTTGCTCTAGCCCTTCAGCAGGATCAGCGAAGTTCACGGCGCCAGGGAAGTTCAAGATGCCGCCGGTTGTTTGTCTATGCGCTTGCACAGCATCCAAATCTAATCCATCCTCGTTATAAATTGCTCCATTAAATTCGATGAGGCCAACTAACTTAGCTCCGGCTTCCTGAAAATACTTCGCCGTATGGTAACCCACATTTCCAAGTCCTTGAACGATTATTCGCTTGCCTTCAACACCTGTTTCTAAGCCCAGTTTTTCCATATCATCCGCAAACGAAACCGCTTCACGAAGGCCATAAAAAACGCCAAGTCCTGTCGCCTCGGTACGGCCACGCACCCCGCCTTGCGATATCGGTTTACCCGTCACACAAGCTTGCGCATTGATATCGCCGGGATTTAGGGAAGAGTAGGTGTCTAATATCCAGCTCATTTCACGCGCGCCCGTACCATAGTCTGGTGCAGGAACGTCGATACCGGGACCAATAAAATTCTTTTTGCAAAGCTCTGAAGTATAGCGGCGTGTGATTTTTTCCAGATCAAAGGCTGAGTATTTTTTTGAGTCGATCTTTATACCTCCTTTACCGCCTCCAAATGGGACATTGACAATAGCACATTTGTAGGTCATCAAGGCGGCAAGTGCCATTACCTCTTCCTGATCTACCTCCATACTAAAACGGATACCTCCTTTACAGGGTAATTTATGGTGTGAGTGCTGCACCCGATAAGCTTCTATTACCTCCACCTGTTCGCCGATCTTCACCGGAAACTTGATCCGTAGGATAGAGTTACACGCTTTTATCTGCGCTAATACGCCTTTGTCAAAGCGTGTATGTGCAGCCGCCTTATCAAAATTCCGCTGAACGCTTTCAAAAAATGTATTGTTTTCTGTGTTCATTATTGCCATACCTTCGATTTTTGTGTTTATTGTTGGTTTTATTTCAGAAATTAAATTTATAAAACTTTACCTAATCTATTTGTCTTTTGCGTGCTTGTATAAAACATTTACCTTTTTTACGTTTTAGAAACGATTTTGTTTTAGAAGAGGTAAAAAATAGCGGTCTACAATAGCAATTTCGCAACACATCTGCCCAAATTGAAACAAAGAAGGAGGCAAAAAAAGCCTCCTTCCTACGTTTGTCCTTCTAATAAATCCTAATAAACATCCAATTCTGGATCAATCTCTTCTTTCCAAGCAAGAATCCCACCCTTTAAATTGGCCAAATTATCAAAGCCTTGTTGCTCCAAAACCATCACCGCCTGTGCACTGCGCTTGCCGCTTCGGCATTGGATAATGACCGGTTTGTCTTTGTCAATTTTATCCGACTCTATTACGATACCTGCTAAGGGGATATTTAAACCGTTTAGATTAGAAACCTCATATTCAAACGGCTCGCGAACATCTATCAATTGAAATTCGTCATTGCGATCCAGCATGTCTTTCAATTCTTGAACTGTAACTTCTTTCATATTATTTTGCTTTTTCTACGATAAACTTAAGTAAAGTTATGTGGATATGCAATTATAATTACCGTATCGGAAGGGTGTTGATTACGATTTTAACGAGGGCCAAACTTTCAGTTATAAGGTAAATGTACTACTTTTAGCCCTGGTGATGTATAGCTAATCTATATCAAGAATCGCCGCATGAACTGAAAGAGACAATCATGAGAACAAAATTTGTATGTAGCGCGCTCCTTGCCCTTTTCCACTCTGCACTACTGATGCCGTCTACACAGGCACAAGTTGTGGAATTATCGGATATTCAACGTATCGTAGAGACATTAGCATCGGACGACATGCGTGGGCGAGCTTCGCTCAGTACCGATATCGCTCGTGCGGCCGATTTTATCGCATCGGAATTTCGCCAAGCAGGACTACAGCCTTATGCCGAAGATAATTACCGACAATCGTTTGATGTTACAAAGATTAGCACGGGCAACCAGACCGTCGAAGTAAATGGCAAAGCATTAAAAGATGACGAGTTCATTGTGCTTAGTAATGCGGATCTAATTTCGTGGAATACGCAATCAGGCGTAGAAAATCTAGAGATTAAAGCCGGCGAAGATTTTTCGCAACGCTTTCGCGCTATCGTGCGGGAAAATCCGAACAATAGCGTTGTATGGGTTGATGCTTCCTTTGCGCCCATGCTTGCTCGCTTTAAAAAGATCTTTTCGCGAGAAAACGTGGTGCCAAAACAAGAAAATACTGGAGACGGCCCTAGTAAGGTATTCATTTTAAAAAAGACGCCAGCAAACAGTTATCAAATCAATGCTTCCAATTCACGTGTAGACTTTCCCTTATTTAATGTTGCTGCTGTAATACCTGGAAAGTCTAAACCAGAAGAGTTCGTCGTATTTTCAGGGCATTACGATCATATCGGCATTTTAGATGCCGTCGGGCAGGATTCTATTGCGAACGGTGCAGATGACGATGCCTCTGGTACAACGGCCATGATTGCGCTCGCGAAGTACTTTAAGAAAGCAGATATCAATGAGCGGACATTAATCTTTGTCGCCTTCACGGCGGAAGAGATCGGTATGTTTGGCTCTAAATACTTTTCCAACCATATTGATGCCGATAAAGTTGTAGCGATGATCAACATCGAGATGATTGGTAAAGATTCCAAGTTTGGGCCAAATTCGCTCTATGTAACGGGCTTCGAAAACTCGAATCTGGCGAAGCTAATGCAGGAACATTTGCAAGGAACGCAATTCACATTCCATCCAGACCCCTACCCGCAGCAAAATCTTTTTTATAGAAGCGATAATGCGGTGTTAGCTGCTTTAGGCGTTCCGGCACATACATTCTCCACCTCACAAATCGATAAAGATAGCTATTACCACACCGTGAAAGACGAGATTACCACCCTTGATGTGCAAAACATAAAGTCTAGTATAGAAGCGATCGCCAAAGGTGTAGAAGGGATTGTAAAAGCTGAGCAAACGCCGTCGCGGGTAGAAAAACTGAAGTAGCGAATAGCAGGAAACCATGCGCCTAATCATTCATGCGCTTAAATGGTTTTCTGCATGATGTAATCATCCAGTATAAAATCGAAATACGGGATATCGATCTCTTGGATGACGTGGAAGCCCTGTTTTATGTAAAAATGATAGGCTTTATTTTTACGGTTGACGTTTAGCTCGATACTGTGAATATCAAGTGCCAACGCTTTTTCCTGAGCAAAATTTATCAAATCTTTCCCGTAACCTTTTCCTTGTACTTCGGGTAGCAAGTATAATTTCTCGATACGTAAAACATCCGCATCCTTAACCTGTAGAGCGATAAACCCGACCACATGCTCACTTTCCAACGCTAAATAAAACTTTTGCCCAGAGCGCATAGACGTAATAATGCCCTCTTCACTATACGATTTCTGCAGCATAAACTGAATTTGTTGATCCGAAAGCACGTTCGTATAGCCATGCCACCAACTCTGCTGCGCTACCTGTTGAACAATTTCCCAGTCGGATTCCCGTGCCTCTAAAAACTGCATTACAGCCGCTCTCCTACAGCTACAAAATTGTCCGAATTAAAACCAAGGTAGAAAAAGCCATCTTGCTCGACTTCGAAAACGTTGTCTGCTACTTTTCGTAAGCCGACTACCGATTTGAGCTGTGTCTCATCCACATAGATCCGGTCGCCTTTCACCTTCCACTTTTCATAATTGTGCTGTACAAACACCATTCTTTTGCCAGCGGCAAATACGACTATATTTAACGATGCTGCGAAACGATAAAAAACAGGGTGTAGGGTATCGCATATCACGTTTACAGCTTTATAATTATGGGCGATGAGATAATCCAGGGTCTCGGTAATAAAATCACCTTTGATGGAAAATTGCTTAATCTGCTCTTGCGCATAGGTTGTCTCCTGATGGGTAAAAACAATATCAACCTTTATACCTTCGGCAAATAGAAAGTCGATAGCGTAATCATTTGTAAGAATAGTAGGGCTCCATTCCAGAAGTTGACCGAGGTGTTCACTATCCAACGCATTGCTGGAAGCTACGATAAGTGCGGGTTCTTGATTTTCTTTGACAATATGATGCGATGACATATTTTGATAAAATTCAAGTTGAACAGATGCTATAAATATACTTTTGTGTGCTTGCAGCTACCAGGTAATTCAATTATTCACCCAATTGCTTTAAGGTGATATACGCCATCAGGCCGATGCTTGTTTTAAGCGCGTTCTCATCAATATCAAACGACGGTGTATGCACTGCGGAGGTGATGCCTCTTTCTTTATTGCCTGTGCCTAGCCGATAAAAGCATGCATTTATTTCTTGAGAATAGTACGAGAAATCCTCGGCTGCAGGCCAAATGTCCAGCTCGACAACATTTTCCTTACCTAAATATTCAATAGCACTGTTGCGAGAGGCTTCGGTAATCGCCGGTTCATTAATAAGAAAAGGATATCCTTTACGTACCTCGAATTCACAATTTGCCCCCATGCTTTCGGCAATACCAACCGCCATTTTGACCATGAGCTCATGCGCATTTGCTCGCCACTTTTCATCAAACGTACGAAAAGTACCTTCTAGATAAACCTCATCGGGAATCACATTGGTAGCACCATTCCCGACTATCTTTCCCCAAGAAAGCACAGACGGTATTCTGGGGTCTGCATTTCTGCTGACAATCTGCTGCAGTGCTGTGATAATTTGCGCAGTAATCGCAATAGGATCTATGTTTTGGTGTGGATGTGCGCCGTGTCCGCCGCGTCCTTTCACAGTCATAAAGAGCTCATCGCAAGAGGCCATATATTTGCCGGAACGGAATCCGACTTTGCCAGCCTCGATCAGCGGCATAACATGCTGGCCGATAATTCCTTCAGGAGCTGGATTGTGCAACACGCCCTCTTTGATCATTATGGATGCGCCACCCGGAAGGCGCTCTTCACCTGGCTGGAAAATAAGCTTCACTGTTCCACCAAATTCTGCTCGCAAGGATTGCAAAATCGCTGCCACACCTAACAGCGAAGAGGTGTGAACATCATGACCACAAGCGTGCATGACACCTTTGTTCTGTGAACCATAGGTCCGGCCTTCCACCTCTTGTATAGGAAGTGCGTCCATATCAGCACGAAGCGCCAAAACTTTACCTACAGGTTTCTCGCCGTGAATAAGCGCTACCACTCCGGTATTAGCCATACTTTCGTGAGGTATGCCTAATTGATCCAGCTTCTGCCGCACAAAGGCAGCCGTTTGATGCTCTTCAAAAGAAAGTTCTGGATTTTGATGCAAGTGACGCCTTACGGCCACCGTTTCATCAAAAAATACTTCGGCAAGTTGTTTTATTCTATCCTTCAACATGGTGCATCCAAGTTTTATTCGTAAGCCCAAATTTCTTCGGTAAATACAAAAACGTTGCTATATTGAGATCGTAAGACACGCATAAAGTTGGTCGCCTCCGCTCTGCTGCGGAAATCACCCACTTTAACGCGATAGTTTGGCTCGTTGTAAGTCACGTAACTCCCTATATCTTTATAGGCGTTTTGGAACCTTGACTGCACAACATAGGCCTCATTTCTGCTGGCCCCCGAGAAGATTTGTACACGAAAGCCACGCACTTTAACCCGCTTCGCATTCTTCTTGTCTACCACTTTGGAACCCAGGCTAACCATACGGGCTGTAGTTGGGTTGATACCATTCTCTGCTCTATACTGTTGCAATAAACCAATCAGCGAATCCTTTTGGACTTCTACAACCCCCGTTTGGGCATTGCTTATTTGAATGTATCCAAGAAGAACAAAACCTAGTATCAACCCTTTATATAACATTTTCAATATCTCTTTTTAACTGTTTTTTCCGTGACAGTTTTTATATTTCAATCCTGAACCGCAAGGGCACTCATCATTGCGACCTACTGTTTGCTCTTTACGGATAGGCTGCGTGATCTGTTGCTCCCGCGTGTCGCTGTCCTCTTCAGAAACACCCGTCGGCGATGATAACTCTGCTTTAGATGCTTTCACCTGTGCCGGCTGCGCAGGAACCGGACGTGCCTCCTGGATATTTTGCGGCTGCTGCTGCTGCCCTGGTATTTCGCCTTTGAATAAGAAACTAACGATTTCTTTATTCATGGACGCCAACATACTTTTAAACAAGTTGTAAGCCTCCATTTTGTAAATAATAATCGGGTCTTTCTGCTCATAAACGGCATTCTGAACAGATTGCTTCAAATCATCCATTTCACGAAGATGCTCTTTCCAAGCTTCGTCGATAAGCGCTAACACAATACCTTTTTCAAATGACTTGAAAACCTCTCTACCGTTAGACTCAACAGCCTTCTGTAGGTTGGTCGCAACTTGTATGCCACGAATACCATCGCTGAACGGAACAACGACGTTCTCGATCATTGCACCGCGCTCTGCAAGCACGTTTGTAAGCACAGGCAGCGTCTGCTCAGCAATCTGCAATGCCTTATTGTGATAATGATTGATAATTTGTTGGAATAAATTATCCGTTAGATTCGTCGCATTAGATTGTGCGAATTCTTCCGCTGTCACTTCAGGGTTAACAGCAAACAAACGAATAACCTCTATCTGGAAATCCTCGTAGGTTCCGCCCTCTTTTGCCTCTATTACCACATCTTCAACAACATCGAAGATTGTATTATTCAAATCCACATCTAAACGCTCACCGAAAAGTGCATTTTTACGCTTAGAGTAAATCACCGTACGCTGCGAGTTCATCACGTCATCATACTCTAACAAACGTTTACGAATACCAAAGTTATTCTCCTCGACTTTACGTTGTGCTCTTTCGATAGACTTGGTTAACATGCTGTGTTGCATTACTTCGCCTTCCTCAACGCCCATCTTGACCATAATGTTTGAGATACGTTCAGATGCAAATAAGCGCATCAAGTTATCTTCCAATGATACGAAAAACTGCGATGAGCCTGGGTCACCTTGACGACCGGCACGACCACGCAACTGACGGTCTACACGGCGAGACTCATGACGCTCTGTACCTATGATGGCTAGACCGCCCGCATTGATAACCTCACTTGTCAATTTAATATCCGTACCCCGACCTGCCATATTTGTCGCAATAGTCACCTGGCCCGGACGACCAGCCTCTGCAACGATATCAGCCTCCTTTTGGTGAAGTTTCGCATTCAAAACATTATGCTTGATACCACGTAATTTCAACATACGGCTAAGCAACTCTGAGATCTCTACCGAAGTCGTACCTACCAATACCGGTCTTCCTTCTTCGGTAAGACGTTGTATCTCTTGTGCCACTGCATTATATTTCTCACGTGCTGTGCGGTAAATGAAATCTTGACGGTCGTCACGTTGTATATTACGGTTCGTCGGAATCTCAACAACATCCAATTTGTAGATTTCCCAAAGCTCACCAGCCTCTGTAGAGGCTGTACCGGTCATACCGGAAAGCTTGTGGTACATCCGGAAATAGTTTTGTAAGGTAATGGTGGCATAGGTCTGCGTAGCATCCTCTACCTTCACATTCTCTTTCGCCTCTATTGCCTGGTGCAGTCCATCCGAATAACGACGGCCTTCCATAATACGGCCGGTCTGCTCGTCGACGATTTTTACTTTGCCTTCATCAACAATATATTGATCATCAATCTCAAACAATGTATATGCTTTCAACAATTGGTTGATGGAGTGGATACGTTCAGATTTTATCGAATAATCACGAAGCAATTCTTCTTTCCTTTGTGCTTTTTCTTCAAGGGTAAGACCCGATCTTTCAATATCAGCGATCTCAGAACCTACATCCGGTAGGATGAAGAATGATGGATCTTCTCCGGAAGCGGTGATTAATTCAATACCTTTTTCTGTAAGCTCTACTTGGTTATTCTTCTCATCAATTACAAAAAACAATTCAGCATCTACCTTCGGCATATTGCGGTTTTGCTCTTGCATGTAGTAGTTTTCTACTTTCTGCAGAAGCTGTCTGTGGTTGCTTTCAGACAAGAACTTAATTAATGCTTTGTTTTTGGGCAGTCCGCGGTAAGCGCGTAATAAAGACATCCCGCCGCCTTCCGTATCGCTATTTCCTGCCGCTATCGCTTTCTTTGCATCATTAAAAACTGTATTGATGTATGCTTTTTGCGCATTCACCAAACGCTCGATGCGTGGTTTTAACTGATAAAATTCGTGTTGATCGCCGCGCGGAATCGGTCCAGAGATAATAAGCGGCGTCCGTGCATCATCGATCAAGACGGAATCCACCTCATCAATCATGGCAAAATGCAGTTTACGTTGTACCATGGCATCGGGTGATTGCGTCATGTTATCACGCAGGTAGTCAAAACCAAATTCGTTGTTTGTTCCGTAAACGATATCGGAAAGGTATGCCTTCCTACGCTGCGGAGAATTGGGCTGGTGCTTATCAATACAGTCTACACTTAAGCCGTGAAATTCAAATAACGGTCCGTTCCACTCGGAGTCACGACGTGCTAAGTAATCGTTAACAGTAACAATGTGCACACCTTGTCCAGATAGAGCATTTAAATACGTTGGCAACGTACCAACCAATGTTTTACCTTCACCAGTAGACATCTCGGAAATTTTTCCCTGGTGCAAGACAATACCACCGATTAGCTGCACATCATAATGCACCATGTTCCAGGTAACTTCAGTTCCGGCAGCCAACCAGGAGTTTTTCCAGATGGCTTTATCGCCTTGAATCGTCACGTTAGGCTTACGTCCAGCGATTTCACGGTCAAATTCCGTTGCAGTAACTTCAATTTCTTTATTTTCTGAAAGCCTACGAGCAGTCTCTTTAACAACAGCAAACCCTTCTGGCAAGATCTCTAATAAAACTTCTTCTAATTTTTTATCGCGATCTTTAGAAAGCTTATCCACACGTTCATAAAGCTCTGTCTTTTTGCCCATATCAACCTCATCTTGATCAGCTTCTGCTTTCAATGATGCGATCTCGCCGTCTATTTCTGCTAAATATTCTTTGATTCTATTTTTGAAGGTTAAGGTCTTGCCACGTAGCTCATCGTTAGATAATGAGGACAGCTTTTCGTATTCTTCTTTTATTTTGTTTACAATAGGCTGTATGGATTTAATATCGCGTTCAGACTTACTGCCAAATAATTTACTTAGAAATTGTAACATACTATTTTTTTTTCTCCGTTTACCGCTGTGCAATAATGACTCCAATCCTATTTTGCAGACATTTTGGCACCAATCGGGCAAATTTACTTATTAGATGTGATAACTAACAGAATTACAAGTTATTTTTTTGTTTTGTTACGCTGACGTTTACGGCAGCTTTGTGCCACATCGCTTGGTCTATCGCGTTAAAAAAAGCTCCTGCGCAAATGGCGGAATTATGTCCAGCGCGACAGCCTTATCAAACATCTGCTGGATAGCCTTACGGCCCTCGATTCCCAAATTTTCAGAATATTGATTGACATAAAGGTCTATGTGCTTAAACATCACCTCTTCTTCCATTTCCTGCGCATGCGATCGAATGTAATCTAGGCTTGATCGTGGGTTTTCAAAAGCAAACTGAACACTCTCCCGAACGAGCGAATTTATTCGCAACTTTATATCCTTATCTAGGCTACGCTTCACGACAATCCCGCCTAAGGGAATGGGGCTTCCGGTGCTACGCTCCCAATAATCGCCTAAGTCAACGACCTTATGCAAGCCTTTTTCATGGTAGGTAAAGCGGTTCTCATGAATGATCAGTCCGAGGTCAATCCTTTCTTCCAATAGCGCATTTTCAATATCTGAGAAAACAAGTTCTACCTTATTTTGTAAAGCAGGAAACGCCAAGCCCAATAGAAAATTCGCGGTAGTATAGCGTCCAGGAATCCCAACAACAAGCTTTGCTTCGCTTTCCGGCATCTCTCCCCCGCCTTCTAATAACTTTCTTAGCCGCTCCGCTAATGCTTCATCCTTGGTAATAAGCAGAGGACCTACACCAAAGCCGAGTGCGCTTCCCGCATCCAGCAGTTCATAATCTTTTGCTGCGTATGCGAAAGCGTGGTAGCTTAATTTGGTAATATCTAACTCTCCGCGAAAGGCCTTTTGGTTTAGTGTTTCCACGTCTTGATAAGTTACGTCAAATGCTAGTCCTTGTGTATCAATTTTATGATGTATCAACGCATCAAATATAAACGTGTCGTTGGGGCAAGGAGAAAATCCCAGTGTTAAATTCATGTCTATTCGTTTAGTAGGGGTATGTCACTAAGGCGTGCAGCGCTGTCTATTGCTTTTTCTAAAAAAGGCTCTGATCTGCACAGCTACGGAAGCCATTTCTTTTTACATGCGAAGCTTGAAAAAGTATAAAAACAGCAACATGCCTAAAAATGTTGTTAATATTATTCCTTTAGCCACCTGATCATATGGCACTGCTTTTCTATAAAACACACGAATCAACAGGAGGTTGATCGCCGCCGAGATGACGTAGAAGGCGAATGGTTTTGTAGGAAAAATTCGTGCGGGCCAGTCACTGTAGGTCGTAAGGGCGAACGCTATTAATGGAAATACCGCTCCCAGACCTACACCAATCCATATACTATTTCGCATTAGCTACGTTAAAGGTCCAGGAATTCAAGTCGGTGATGGCGTGGTGAGCCGTCATATCAAATTGTGTCGGCACCACCGATACATACCCATTGCTTAAAGCGAAAACATCGGTATCTTCTCCTTTGTCCAGCAACTGGAATTTACCTGTCATCCAAAAATATTCGCGTTCGTATGGATCTACCCGCTCATCGAATTCCTCAAACCATTTTGCGGTGGCTTGTCTGCAAATTTTAATACCCTTGATTTCTTTACTGTGATGTGGGAAGTTTACGTTTAACAAGGTTGCTTTTTGCAACCCGTTTTCAAGCACCTGCTCGGCAATAGCACGAATGTAAGGGCGGCAATGCGAGAAATCCGCTTGGTGCGAAAAATCATCTAAGGAAAAGCCTATGGAAGGAATATCTTCAATGGCACCTTCTACCGCTGCAGACATCGTTCCGGAATACAGCACATTAATAGAATAATTTAGGCCATGGTTTACGCCAGAAACACATAGGTCGGGTTTTTTACCTTTGAATATCTTATTGACGGCTAACTTTACACAGTCGACCGGCGTGCCGGAGCACTTATACATTTCCACACCCGCATAAAGATCAATTTTATCTAAACGAAGGGGCCTTCCAATTGTGATGGCGTGCCCCATGCCAGATTGAGGGCTATCCGGTGCCACGACCACCACGTCCCCAATTTTTTGCATCTCTTCGAGTAAAACTTTGATGCCGGGTGCGGTGATGCCATCATCATTCACCACTAAAATAGTTGGTTTCTTTTTCGCCATATGCGAATTTAGCAAAAAAACTTCGGAGAAATTGTAATAGGGAGGACACATCAACAAGCAACACGATCGAGACCAGAAACATGGGGTGAAAAAGCAGCGTGCTAGCGGGGAACATTGAACTTTCAAATCGGGAAATGACAACGATTCCGAAGATTGGTGTATTGGACTTCACGATTTAGCCTTATCTTAGAAGTTATCAAACTTTGTTTTTTAAATATTTTGTTATGAGCCATACCATTTTCGAAAGTCGTTACGCCATAGGTCCAAACGAGAGTAAACAATTAGATACGAAAGGCCTTCGCGAAAATTTCCTTATCGAAAAAGTGTTTTCAGCAGATAAGATACACTTTGTTTATACGCATTATGACCGTTATATGGCGGGCGGGGCAATGCCCGTTCAAGGGAAGTTACAACTTGAAACGATTGACGAACTTTTGAAAGAGCCTTATTTCCTTTCACGCCGCGAATTGGGGATCATCAACGTCGGTGGTGACGGAAAGATTGAAGTAGACGGCACCACCTATGAGGTCAATCATAAAGAAGCGCTATACATCGGGAAGGGAGCAAAAGAAGTATTTTTCAGTAGCAACGATTCGGCCAATCCGGCTAAGTTTTACTTGAACTCTACACCAGCACACCAAAGCTACCCTACAAAACGCGTTACCAAAGCTGATGCGAATAAAATTGAGCTCGGCTCACTGGAAACGGCAAACCACCGTACGATCAATCAGATGTTGCTAAATAAGGTAATAGACACCTGCCAGTTACAAATGGGCATGACAGAGCTTAAACCGGGGTCAGTATGGAACACAATGCCTTCACACATGCATGATCGTCGTATGGAAGTATACTTCTATTTCGAGGTGCCCGAAGCGCAGGCTGTTTCCCACTTTATGGGGCCAATCGACGAAACGCGTCACATCTGGATGCAGAACGAGCAGGCCGTAATCTCACCACCATGGTCGATCCACTCGGGCGCGGGTACTAGTAACTATACATTTATTTGGGGCATGGCGGGTGAAAACCTAGATTACGACGACATGGATAAATGCGCCATCACTGATTTACGTTAACTCACTTATTGATTTATATAAAGCATGTCCATATTAAATAAATTTGACCTAACCGGAAAGGTCGCCCTTGTTACAGGATGTAAACGCGGAATTGGAAAAGCGCTGGCTGAGGCTTTAGCTGAGGCCGGAGCAGACATCATTGGTGTATCCGCATCATTGGAATTGGAAAATTCCAAAGTCGCGGATTCCATCAAGTCTCTAGGCAGAAACTTCTATCCCTACCAATGTAATTTTTCGGATCGCTCGTCGCTATACGCTTTTATAAATAAGGTGAAAGCGGATCATCCGGTAATCGATATCTTGTTCAACAATGCTGGCAACATTTTGCGTACGCCTGCGGCTGAGCATTCCGACGAATTTTGGGATGAGGTGATTGAAATCAACCAAAATGCGCAGTTTATTTTAACCCGGGAAATCGGCAAAGAAATGCTTTCACGTGGAACGGGTAAAATTGTATTTACAGCATCGTTGCTAACATTTCAAGGAGGAATCAACGTACCGGGATATGCCGCTTCAAAGGGCGCGATAGGGTCGTTGACTAAAGCTTTCGCTAACGAGTGGGCGAGCAAAGGCGTGAATGTAAACGCCATCGCTCCAGGTTATATCGCAACGGATAATACGGAAGCGCTACGCGATGATCCGGAACGTTCCGCATCTATTCTATCACGGATTCCGGCAGCGCGCTGGGGTCAACCCGAAGATTTTAAAGGGCCTGCTGTATTCCTCGCATCAGGTGCTTCCGACTACGTGCATGGCACTATCCTCACCGTCGACGGCGGCTGGATGGGAAGGTAACTTAATCATTCCGCGAACAGGCGTTCGCGGAATGATTAACCCATTATAAACGAAGTGCCCCATTCCCCATCTGTTATTCCTATTGATAGTATAGCGTTCCGTTCAGCCTAAATGATGGTGTGAATGTAAAGCAGTGCTTATGTTTTTGCTCATCCATAGAGAATGTGTCTATATTATTTTTCCAGCAAAAAATCTCCCTCTTGGTCAATGTTATCCGTTTAAATTAAGGTGACTCTAGTAACCATCCTTTACTTTGGTATAGCTTAAAACTACACAAAAGGACAAGGCCTTTAAAAAAAGAAAGCGTTAGTTTTAAAAACCTGTTGGGCTAAGGATTGACAAATACCTAGCCGTTCTTAATCTTTAATCTTTATGAAATTATCCCTATACATAATTGTTACCGTTGCGTTTTTCACCGCTTGCAAATCTCCTTTTCACGGATTGTCAGATCAGGAAAAGCGAAAATATCAGGTTTTCAAATATTCGGATTCAACTAAAGTTGCTGACGACTTACTTGCCATCACAAGTGAGGACATTCCCACGCTTACACACGAAAATAATAGGAATTTGATAATTTTCTTCACCTCTTGGTGTCCAGGCAGCAAAGAAAACATCCCCAAAGTGATCACTACATTGCGAAACTCGGATATTAACATCGTATTGATCACGCCCGATGATTACTATTTCAAATCAAACTACGAAAAGTATCGGGCAGAACTTGACTATTCAAAAAGCGTGTATTTTCTCGACGCGGATGTTTACACCTCTTGGAATCCACATAAAAAGATGAAGGCTTTTATGAAAGAAGCATTCCCCGCAATAAAGAATGTAAGAGGGTTCCCGTCAGGATTATATACCGAAAACGGACAGGTTGTAGCTTCCGGCATTATTAATACGGATTTTATCGACAGTTATTTAAGGAAATGAAAATTGGAAAGCTATTCGGGCGACGGTGTAATCTCTCCAAACCGCCATCCTTTATTAGGCTATATGACAAAATTAGTTGTGACATTTGTCAACAAAGTTAATTAAGGTTAATTAATAACTTGATTTTCAATATTTTATTTACAATTGCATTGTGTATTTATCTTTGAGAGAGCTATACATTAAATGGATAAACCTGAAAGATGATATCAGCAACCAGGATGATTTGAACGATAGAATGGACGGGTAAATACATGAAAAAGCATTTTCAGTCCAAATGCAACAATGAAAAATAATATTTTGTTTTGCAGACTGTTATGCTATACAAAACGTGAAAACACGAATAGATTTTATTCTTAATTCATTAAATATATAGTTTATGAAACATCTCTACACAATGCTGGCTTTGTTACTAAGTACAGTTTCCATCAAAGCACAAATGCAAACAGAATTACCGGTACATAGTATCGGGGCAGGACCGCTTGTCGGATATAATCTTGACAGCAAGAGCTTAGCTTATGGCGCGGGACTACTTTATGAATTTCGACCTTTTAAAAAGGTAGGTTTCATTAGTGCCTTTAGTTATGAGCGTACGCAAACTGATATATCCGACTTCAACTTTGCCGGTCCCGGTGTAGCTCCAGTATTTGCAGATAACGTATATGATGACGTTTATTCACTTAGCATTGGCGCAAGGTACTATATGAAAGACTTCTATATTGGGGGGACAGCCGGAGTCGGCTACAACAAGATAAAGACTACGCTTATGGATGGTCGGGTAAGCGATGGCGGAGAAATTTACGGTTTTTACAAAAGTATTGGAGCCGGCTACCAATTCGCGCTGAAAAATAAAGACATTATCGAGGCTGAAGTAGGCGCCTTCGGAATGCAACAGATGAAGATTGGAGGAACGGTACGTTACAAATTCACAAGATTTTAACCTTACAAACTACGTAGATCACCGTAGTGGGTAATCCTTAATGCTACAAAGGCATTCCTGATTCCCCTAAAGTAATTTGTTGTTAGCGGCAAACAGTATGCCTTGGGACATATTCGTCACATCCAATTTGGCGAATATGTTTTTTCTATGAAACTTAACGGTGCCGGGAGAAACAAATAGTTGAGAAGCTATCTCATTTATCGTAAAACCACGGATGGAGAGTTGGATGATTTCCTTCTCTCTCTCCGTAAGCACAATCTTTTTGACCGAAGACCATCTATCCTTTTTAAGATCATAATCCAAGATCTGGTGACAACCCTTTTTTAAAATTTTAATATTTCCGGAGCACTTCGCCGTCGATAAAGAAACGATACAAATCGCCTTCCGTATCTTACCTGAGTCTGTTATAAATACAGGTGTTAACTTGTGATTCACCAGTATATCCTTGTTACTATCATTTTTCAAATGAAAGTCGTAGGATATCGTGTATAATTTTTTGTCGGGTAGCGGAATTTTCTCATAAAATTCAAACCATAGCTTATTTGCTTTAATCAATAAATCTAAATCTTCGGGAACCACATTATTAAAATAAAAGGCGTATCCCATTTCTCGAACCTCATCTACGGATAATCCGCAAAGAAACAAAGGATTCTCCGAGACGTATTCAAAGGTTTGCTTTTCATAATCTATAGTATATATGCTTGAATATATGGCCCTCTCAAAGGCGTATATAACATCTCTATAATGTAAAACACGATTTAACTCATTTTCCGACAATGTTTCAATCCTATTCTCTTTATGCATAATTCTATTGATCATATGGTTTTCTGTACATCAATTCGTTATTGTTCTTGACTCTACCCCATTGGTCACTGCAGCTCCTATCATGGAGACTATAAACACTCTCGGGGCTATAGTCCGGATCGATTGACCTCTTCAAAAAAGAGATCAGTTTTTAGTTCATGTTGGCATGTGTGCGGTAGAATCAACTATAGTACTCCCAAAAATTTTTAATATCGTTAGGAATACCCTATGCATCAATCAGCTAACTAAACGGGTTTATCGCGCTTTTTTTCTTATTATATAATACAGCAACAGTATGTATATGAATGCAAAAACGAGTTCCCCCACGATGATTTCCAACGTGATGGGGAGTGGGTCGTTATCGAAAATAAACCTATTAAGTAAGTATGAGCCTAGTCGGGCTAAACCGTATAACAATAGGCACAGTAAGAAACGATTTGAAGATATGCCCATTTATTAAACATTTGTATGACAAGCAATAGTACTGTTAATAAGAAACGCAAAGTCAACTTAGGGGTGACAATAAAAAGAAAATAATTTTCTTTAAATATCTTTTTATTGAAATAAAAAGTGGGAGATGATGTATCGGGAAGATTTCATGGGGGAGGTTTCCCGTGCTAAAATCGGAAAATGCTTATTATGTCCGCGTACGCGCGTTTTAGAAAGATGTGTATTTCAAAAAGACTGACGAACGTATTTTTTTAATAGAAACAATCGTTCTTACAAGTAAAGACCCTTCTTGTCGATAAACTCACGAACCTTATCAACGGTATAATATCGAATATCCTTCTTTTCTTTAATACATTGTCGCAGGAACGTGGAGGAGAGTTCCATGAGCGGCGTTTCAGTCATGATTACAGATGGGTGTGTTTTAAGTTCGGCAGCATCATAACCTGGCCTGGGGTAAATCACCAGCTTGTAATCCCGCAAAATGACATCCGCATTTTTCCATTTCTGAAAGCTTTGGAGGTTATCTTCCCCCATAATCAGTTGAAACTCTTTATCGGGAAATTTTTCGCGCAGGTGCACTAGCGTATCTACGGTATAGGACGGCTGGGGAAGATTGAACTCAATGTCGGAGGCACGCAACTTATCTTCACCCTCGATGGCGAGGTTTACCATTTCCAGCCGATCATACATATTGCCCAGGCTCTTCTTTTCCTTGAACGGGTTTTGCGGCGAAACGACAAACCACAGCTCGTCGAGTGCTGTAAAATTGATCATATATTTAGCAATGATCAGATGCCCTATATGGATAGGGTTAAAGGAACCGAAAAATAAACCTATCTTTTTCATTATTGTGGTGTTACTTATTTAGGAAGTCTACCACTAGCCGTTCTGCCTCACCGCAGGCTGTATCTAAATCAAAGTTATTGAGCACCACATCAAACTTATCAGCATAGCTAAGCTCGCTTTCTGCCTTTGCAAAGCGTTCCTGTAACTTCTCTTCGGTATCCGTACCGCGACCACGCAACCGTTCTTTCAACACATCTAATGATGGTGGATTCACAAAAATCGCTAGCGCTTTTTCTGGAAACTTGGATTTTAATCGAAGTCCTCCGACAACGTCGATATCAAAAATCACCGATTTGCCTTCCGCCCAAATGCGCTCTACTTCCTTACGCAAAGTGCCATAAAATGTGCCTGCATACACTTCCTCAAATTCAATGAACTCGTGCTTCGCTATTTTATGTAAAAAATCCTCTTTGTTCGTAAAGTAGTAATCTTTGCCGTCTACTTCTGCACCACGGGGTGCACGCGTACTGGCGGATATGGAAAAAGCCAGTTTGTCGCCGTGCTTTTCCAAAAGGCGTTTTACAATAGTAGTTTTTCCGGCGCCGGAGGGCGCAGAAAATATGATTAGTTTGCCGCTCATGCTATAATACGTTAAGCAGTTGTTCCTTTACTTTTTCAAGCTCCTCTTTCATGCGCACTACGATCTGCTGTATACCAGCATCGTTTGCTTTCGAACCCAATGTGTTGATCTCGCGACCCATTTCCTGCGATATAAAAGCCAGCTTCTTACCGTTTGAGTCACTCGCGTTCAACGCCTGCACGAAATAATTGCAATGACTGCGCAGGCGTACTTTTTCTTCCGTAATATCGAGCTTGTCAATGTAAAAAATGATTTCTTGCTCGAAGCGGTTCATATCCACATTCTCTTTGCCTACGGTTTCGTCTAAATAATGGCTGATCCGCTCGCGTATCAGTGGAATACGATCTCCTTCCGTGCTTTCCACCTGCTTGAGGTAAGAGAGGATCATTTGCACGCGCGTTTCGAGATCATCCTTCAGGATCTCCCCCTCGTCTGCTCTGAATTTGTTAAACTGGTTTACTGCTGCATGATAAGCATCCATGAGAACCTTTCCTTCTTCTTCGTCAACGGTATCTTCATTGGATGTGACTACTTCCGGCATATTAAGCGCCATCTCAAAAAGAGAGGCTTGTTGCTCACCTACCTGAAGGGCTATTTCTTGAAGCTGCTTGTAATATTTGGTAAGAAGGGTAGCATTTATGGAGGAAGCTTTCGCAGTTTGATCTACATATTCGGCCGTTACAAAAATATTGACCTTTCCACGTTCAATCAATTTGCTCGATTCAGAACGTAACGCAAATTCTTTATCCGAAACAGCTTTGGGCAGACGAAGATTTAGTTCTAGAAATTTCGAATTCAGGGATTTTAATTCGACGGTATATTTGACTTTCCCATTTTCTTGGGATCCGATACCATACCCTGTCATAGATTTTATCATATGCAAAGGTATGAAATGTCGAAATTAAAAAAGTGAAAATTAAGCTTAAATGTGAAATTAGACAATGAGCAGTAAGGTAGAAACGTTACCAATCGTGTTTGGCGATGATCACGCTGAGATAGGTTTTGTAAGTCGCTCCTTCCGGAATGCGCACAAAGCCAATACCTATATCCTGCAACGATCCATTCCACGTATCCAACCCCAACACATGTTTCCGATGCATAAACCCCGGGGAGCCTTTGCCAATAATGAAAGCCTTGATTCCATCTACAGCTGTGGGATGATTGGCCGCGATAGACTCGAAATTGTTCGCAGACCGTTTCTTAAGCCAATCGCTATTTAACACGTAGCCCGCTTTTACGATGTAATGATTGGGACCAATGCCTTCAGGACTGCTGTGGTCGAAATAATTACGCTCTGCCATATCGCGGGCACGTAGCTCCGCCGCCTTTGCAAGATCACTATTCCAACGCAACTTTATCTTCGAGACTTTTCCCGCATCAAACCGTACGCCCAATGCGCGCATCATTTTCTTCGGATTATCCCGAAACGCCTGAAGGTATTCATACGCTTCCTTTGCCGCAGCTCTATCTACGGTTATCTTTTTTCGCTGCGCGTATGAACCTGTCATAATTAACAGCATGGCGAAAACATAGAGGATACGCATACACGTTTTTTTTATTAAGATAGACTGTGGCTGCTCGCGTTTGTTTAACGTTAACTGTTTTTTTATAAATCGCGGAGAACGGATTCGGAAAAGACGTTCTTTTTGAAAGACTCGCGACGAAAGCGTTATAGGAACGCTGTATATACAAAAAAGGAAGCTTTATATCGCTTCCTTTTTTGTACTAAATTTCTCTTTTATAAAACCGAAGATAATCGGCAATACCGAAATAAGGATAATACCGATAACGACTTTTTCGAAGTTATCCCTCACCCACGCAATGTTGCCGAGGAAATATCCGGCCAATGTTAAACCAACGACCCACAGCACACCGCCAACAAGGTTATATGTCAAGAACACGCCGTAATTCATTTTACCGACACCTGCGACAAATGGAGCGAATGTACGGACGATAGGAACGAAACGCGCGATAATGATTGTTTGCGGACCGTGCTTCGCGTAAAAGCCATGTGTTTTCACAATGTATTCTGGCTTAACCAGCTGTTTGCCAAAAAGGCGAAGCTTTACAAACTTGTCGCCGGCGTACTTACCAATCAAGTAGTTACAGGCATCACCCAGTACGGCAGCAACCAACATCAAGCCAATACTGGTGTAGATGTCTAGCATTCCCTGTGCGGCAAACATTCCTGTAGCAAATAATAAGGAATCGCCAGGCAAGAAAGGCATAATCACTAACCCAGTTTCTACAAAAATAATTAGAAATAAGATTAGGTAAATCCAGTAATGATACTCGGTAATAAGAGCGGCCAAATGATCATCTATATGCAAGATGAAATCAATGACGGAAGAAATGATTTCCAAAACTTTGCGTTTAGATATTATTTAACATTACCGGCATAACCAGCATCAAAATATCCTCGTTGTCTTCCTTGATTGCCGGAATCAATAGCCCTGCCCTATTTGGGGTGCTCATCTCGATAACCACCTCGCTAGAGCTCAGGTTGTTTAACATCTCTACCAAGAATTTGGCATTAAAACCTATTTCCATGTCTTGCCCCTCAAACTGACAGCTCAAACGTTCATGTGCCTCGTTCGCAAAATCTAAATCCTCAGCAGAGATATGCAATTCACTTCCCGAAATTTTCAGGCGTACCTGGTGCGTTGTTTTATTAGCAAAGATCACCACACGGCGAAGTGTGTTTAAAAACAACAAGCGGTCTACGGTAAGTTTATTTGGATTCACCTGTGGAATAACGGCTTCATAATCGGGGTAACGTTCGTCTATGAGACGGCAGATCAAGTGGATGTTACCAAACTGAAAGAACGCATTCGTATTGTTGTATTCGATAGATACCACGGTTTCATCGGAAGGTAAAGACGATTTCAACAAGGTCAATGCCTTTTTTGGAAGGATCAATGAAGTCGGCTTTTCAGAGCTTACATCCAACCGGCGGTAGCGCACTAATTTGTGTGCATCGGTAGAAACGAAGGTGATACCTTGCTCGGCCAGCTGCACCAAAACACCTGACATCGCCGGACGTAACTCATCGTTGCTGACCGCGAAAATTGTTTTGTTGATCGCTTCAGATAGAATTGAAGCGTCCAAAGAAACGCTTGAAACATTATCCACAACAGGAATCTTTGGAAAATCATCCGCGTTCTCGCCACTTAATTTATATTTACCATCACCCGCACTAATCTCAATAGCCAAGGTATTGGTATCAACAGAAAACGCTACGGGTTGATCAGGAAGAGTCTTTAATGTTTCGATCAGAATTTTTGAAGGCATTGCCACACGCCCCTCTTCCTTCGCTTCGATCTGTAGGGATGTAACCATACTCGTCTGAAGGTCCGTCGCGGATATTGTCAACAAATTATCTTTGATCTCGAATAGGAAATTTTCTAATATGGGAAGGACGGTGCTACTGCTTGAAGCACCACTAATTGCCTGTAACTGTTTTAATAAAATTGAAGTGGATACAATAAATCTCATTTCCTGAATTTTATAGTTTTTTTATATGCAATATTACGTAAAAGAATCTACATTTTGTAAACACAATGCGTCTTAATTCATATCGCAACTTAATTAATTAGTACATTTGTACCACAGGATATGCAGTTCAAAGATATTATAGGGCACGAAGATATTAAGGCGCATTTGCTTCATACGGCAAAGGAAAACCGCGTTAGCCATGCTCAGCTTTTTTTGGGACCGGAAGGCTCGGGAAGCTTGGCTTTGGCCGTGGCATATGCGCAATACATAAACTGCGAAAACAAGCAAGAAAACGATAGCTGCGGGGTCTGCAGTTCCTGTAATAAATACCAAAAACTCATTCATCCAGATTTGCACTTTTCGTATCCATTTTTTGCAAAGGGCAAAGATGAGGTCGCGGTAACGTATCTTGAAGAATGGCGAAAGGCGTTTTTGGAAAACCCATATATGGGACTGGATTTTTGGCGTCAACAGTTGGATGCTGAAAACAAGCAAGCAAATATCAATATTGCAGAAGCACATCATATTATCAAAAAGTTGAGTCTGAAAGCTTTTGAGGCTGAATATAAGGTGTTGATCATGTGGTTGCCGGAGTTTTTGGATGTGCAGGGCAATGCCTTGCTAAAGCTAATCGAGGAACCACCTGCAAAAACGCTATTTCTGTTAGTTGCGGAAAATCAAGATCGTATATTAAATACCATTATTTCGCGAACGCAGCTGGTCAAGGTTTTTAAGTTGGAACATGAAAAGGTGAAACAATATCTGATCAGTCACTTTGCTGTCGAAGCTCAACGCGCCAATGAGATTGCCTTCATTGCTGATGGGAACGTACAGGCTGCCATAAATTTACTGGGTGAAGAGGCAAACCCCTATTTCGATTTATTGATACAGTGGTTACGCTTTGTGGTAACAGATTCTGGGCTTCACATCATTCGCTTTTGCGAAGATGACTTTCCGAAGTTGGGACGCGAAAACCAGAAAAATTTCTTACTTTATGCCATTAATATGCTGCGGCAGATTATCCTGATACAACAGGGCCTGCAACAATTAGTGCTTTTACAAGGCCAGGAGTTAGATTTTGTTCGGAAATTCAGTGAAAATTTCAGTGGAGAACAATTGGAAATGGCCATTGATCTGCTGGAAAAAACACACTACAAAGTAGAACGCAATGCAAATCCTAAAATTTTATTTTTAGATTTATCTTTGCAATTGGTTTTAATATTTAAATATCAAACGTTCCCACAAGGGACTCAATATATATAAAAGAAGAAAATATGGGATGTGGCAGTTGCTCATCCGGAGGTGGGTGTGGTAGTACAGCTACTACTGGAAAAACCCCTGCAGGTTGCCAAAATAACGGCTCTTGCATGACTAGCGGATGTAATAAATTAGATGTTTACGATTGGCTATCCGATATGGATTTGCCATCAAATTATAAACCTTTTGATATTGTAGAAGTAAGATTTAAAGGCTCTCGGAAGGACTTTTATATCAATACGGATAATCTTTATTTGGAAATGGGCGAAATGGTCGCTGTCGAGCCTTCAACAGGTGGCTTTGATATTGGCCATGTATCCTTAACAGGCGAACTTGTACGCCTGCAACTAAAAAAGAACAATGTCAAAATAGAAGATATCGTCAAAAAGATATATCGCAAAGCAAGTGAAACAGATGTAGTAAAGTACAATGCGGCAAAGGATCTGGAATGGGAAACCATGCACCGCGCGCGGAATCTGGCGCTTGAGCTGGGCTTATCTATGAAAATATCTGACGTCGATTACCAAGGTGATAAGACGAAGGCGACCTTCTACTATACGGCCGAAGGTCGGGTAGATTTTAGGGAGCTTATCAAACGTATGGCTGAAGCCTTCCGTATACGTATCGAGATGCGACAAATCGGGATGCGACAAGAAGCTAGTCGTTTAGGCGGGATCGGTTCCTGCGGGCGAGAGCTTTGCTGCTCAACTTGGCTTACCGATTTTAAAACGGTATCTACTTCAGCAGCTCGTTACCAAAACCTATCACTTAATACGTTAAAGCTCGCCGGCCAATGCGGAAAATTGAAGTGCTGCCTGAACTACGAGCTTGATAGCTACATGGATGCTCTGCGAGATATCCCGACCAATGTAGAACGTTTAGATACGGAAGTGGGCACTGCTTACCTTCAGAAGACGGATATCTTCAAAAAGATCATGTGGTACTCTTACCCTGGCGCTGAAAACTGGATTCCGGTGGAGGTTAAAAAAGTACGGGAATATGCTGAAATCAACAAAGATGGCCGTAAGTCGCAAGACCTCACGATCAACTTTGTTCCGGATGAGGTACAAAAACCTGTTTCTTACGATTACGAAAACGTAGTGGGCCAGGATTCACTAACACGCTTGGATGATAAAAACAAGCGTAAGAAAAAGAAAAAACCGAAAGGCAGAAGAGAGCCTGGACAAGAAAATAAAGCGCCGGAACAACGGAGAGCAGAGCCGAAAAAAGTGGAAGCAAAGGAAAACAAACCTGTTGCTGCGCCAAATAGGGAGCCGCAAAAAGAAGGTACGGAAAACGCGAATAAGCCAAAAAAACGGTTTAACCGCAATAAAAACAGAAATAGGAACAAGGCATCAGACAATAATAAAGGCGCGGCCGGTAGCGAATCTTAACCGGCTGGGGCAGCTGTCTAAGCAGCTGCTTTTTGCTATTTTACTTCCGGCTCATTTGGTTTAGACATACAGTATGAAAGATCTCTTCACACGACTTCTTTTTTTATCCGTTCTCCTGTTTGGAAATGCCTGCAGCGATTCCGCATTGTTTGAACGCAATGAAAGCATTGCTGATCGCAGCTGGAGCTATAGCGATGTACCAACCTTTGCTATTAAGATTACCGATGCTAAGAGCAAATACGACCTTTGGGTGAATGTGCGCCATACGAATGACTACAGCTACTCCAACCTCTTCATACTATTTAGCCAACAGGGTCCGGGGTTAAAGGATACTGTACAGCGCTACGAGATCAAGCTGGCGGAACAGGATGGCCGCTGGACAGGAAGTAGCGCCGGAAATCTTTACGCGAACCAGCGCTTGGTCAAGAAAGACTTTGTCTTTCCTGACACAGGCATCTATAACTTCGGTATTGAGCAGAACATGCGCGAAAATCCACTCAAGGAGATCGCTGATGTGGGATTAAAAGTGGTGAAAAAACCATGATATCCATGATACGTTGGCTTTTGTTTCCGGTTTCGCTAATTTATGCCAGCATTGTTTGGTTACGAAATCGACTATACGATTTCAATTTGATAAAGAGCACATCGTTTGCTATCCCGGTGGTTGTCATTGGAAATTTGGCCGTGGGCGGTACGGGCAAGAGCCCGATGGTCGAATATGTATTACGTGCGCTTGGCTCTCCTAAAAAGGTCGCTGTTTTAAGCCGCGGATATGGACGCAAAACGAAAGGTTTTCGGGAAGTAAGTGTAGCTGATGATGCGCAACATAGCGGTGATGAACCTCTTCAAATTAAACGCAAATTTCCCGAGATTACCGTGGCCGTTTGTGAAAACAGGGTGAAAGGTATTCAGCGACTTCTTCCAAACAGCGAAGCCGTACTGCTAGATGACGCTTATCAACACCGCGCTTTGAAACCAAGTTTCGCTATCTTGCTCTTCGATTACCAATCACTGTTGAAACCAATACTATCCTTACCCACAGGAAACTTTAGAGATACTTTGCGAGAAAGTGGGCGCGCGCATTGCATCGTCATCACGAAGTGCCCTGAGAAGCTCGATCCGGAAGTAAAATTTGAGCTAACAGCGAAGCTCAGAAAGCACAGCCGGGCTCCATTATTCTTCTCCAAAATAGGTTATCAAGCTATTCGAAATACAGCGAACGAGGTTATCGCTGATGCTGAACTCACGCAAACTACAGCATTATTGGTAACGGGAATAGCTAAACCGGAACCGTTGGCGCAATACCTAAAGCCCAAGCTTAAAAATTTAGAACAGCTTCGGTACAGCGATCATCACCAGTTTACAACGGCTGATTTGGCCAAGATTGGCGAGCAATTTACCAAACTAGCTACTACGGAAAAAATCATCGTTTGTACCGAAAAAGATATGCAACGCCTGCCCACGAACTTTCTTTCCCAGTATCCGGTATATTTCGTTCCTATCGAACAAGAAATAATGTTTGGCGAGGGCGCAGTCTTCAATCAGTTGATCAAAAGGGCTTTTCATGCCCCGGAAGTGTAAAATACTATTAATAGAGGTTAAACTTCCCTAAATAACTCCCTATGTATAAATACATTACATTGTTGTGCACTATCTTTACTAATACACAGGCGGGGGACACGCTAGCTATAGTTAATGGTGAGAAAACATAGAAATAGGTTTAGCTGTTGTCGCAAGCATACCCCAACTAAAAACAGCCTATTAAACGGATAAACAGCAGCACTAACATTTGCATATTTTCAAAAACTCAATTAATAAACATATGAAAAGGCTAACTTGATTAATGGTATCTATCATGCTTGGGATAAGTATGATGGGGCTTGCGCAAGAGCGGCAAGGAAGAGACATGCAGCAATTGGATCCTGCTGACCGAGCTAAAAATACGGTTAGAAGGTTGACAACAGAGCTAGAACTGAATAGCACGCAGCAAGATTCGATCTATAAACAGGTCTTCGCACAGGCGTCGGAAGAAAAGGAATTGTTTAGCAAGAGCCATGGCGATAGGCAAGTCGTTCGCCAAGGCATACAAGCTAACCGCGAGAAATACCGAAAAAAGATACGCGCGTTCCTATCGGACGAGCAGGCGAAAAAGTACGACAAGCTGCAACAACGCCAGTCAGCAGGTAGGGCTGGACGTTCCTAGTCTACACGTAGCGATCATACACGAAAATAAGGCGATTACGACAACTAATCGCCTTATTTTTTTACGTGTTAATTATTAGCCATCTCAGAAACTTGCGCTATCAAATTCGTTAATGAACGTTAAATAGTAACATACTTGATACAATCGGAGTAATAAATGCATACATATTGCTGTTATTATAACAATGAAACGAATATAAATAGTTGAACAATAAAGTTTGAAAACATGAAAAAATTAATTTTAACAGGTATCAGTTTATTATTTGCTGTAACACTAACAGTAGCTCAGGGCAACCCGGAAGAGACGGCCAAACAAGAAGTTGCATTGCTTACCGAAAAATTGACGCTTACAGAAGAGCAACAGGCAGGTGTTTTAAAGATTGTCTGGGAAGGCGCCAAAGCAAAAGAAACGATCAAGGAAGATGCAACATTATCAGCGGAAGTTTTAGCAGAATCACTTCATAAAATACAAGCAACGACAGACGCGCAAGTGGCGGAGAAACTGTCTGATGAGCAAAAATCTTTGTTCGTGAAATGGGTTTCAGAGCGTCCCAAAGAGTCGGCTCCTAAACCTGTACCCGTAGCACCCCAGCCTAATCAGCCTGCCAAATAAACAGTTAGCAAAACAGTATACATGTTTAATAAATCGCTATAAATCAATTTCCATTTTTGGGAATTACGTTGAACAAATGGAAAATGGGAACCTGCATAGGGACCCATTTTTTAATTAGTGTGTATTGACGAATCCACCTATAGCGTATAGGATCGTTTCTTTAATGAATTGAAAAAATTCCTCTCCCATCAAACATTGCGTAAACAAAAAATGCGAAACCTTAGTCGGTTTCGCATCTTTGCATTCCAAAATTACACAAAATTCCACTATGAAGTTTTAAGCTTCTTTTGGATATCTTGCACATACGTTTTAAATTTTTTGTCCGTCTCTATCAAGTCTTCGACTGTTTGACAGGCATAGATCACCGTAGAATGATCACGTCCACCAAAGAAGCTACCAATAGATTTCAGAGACGATTTCGTGTGGTTTTTTGCCAGATACATCGAAATTTGACGAGCTTGTACAATTTCTCTTTTGCGCACTTTTGATTTCACCATCTCCACAGGCACCTCAAAATACTCGCAGACCAACTTTTGGATGTATTCCATGGATATCTCCTTGTGCGTATTCTTCACAAAGTTTTTCAACATGGACTTCGCCAGATTCAAGTCGATTTCTTTCCTGTTTAAGGTAGACTGTGCTAAAAGTGATACCATAGCACCCTCAAGTTCTCGTACACTATTGTCAATTTGTGTAGCAACGTATTCCATCACGTTCTCTGGCAGTTCAATACCATCGGAATACATTTTTTTCTTCAAGATAGCCATCCTTGTTTCCAGATCTGGAATTTGGATATCTGCCGATAGTCCCCATTTAAAGCGGCTCAGCAAGCGCTCCTCTAATCCTGATAGGTCTTTTGGAGCCTTATCGGACGTAAGGATGATCTGCTTTCCTGATTGGTGCAAGTGATTAAAGATATGGAAGAAGATATCTTGGGTTTTCTCTTTCCCTGCGAAATTATGGACATCGTCCATAATAATCACATCCATAGCTTGGTAAAAGTTAACGAAGTCGTTGATTGTGTTATTCTTCAATGAATCCACAAACTGTTGACAGAACTTTTCGCAAGAAACATAAATCACTAGCTTGTCGGGTAGATTTCTTTTGATCTCATTACCGATAGCTTGCGCCAAGTGTGTTTTACCCAGCCCTACATCACCATATACCATCAAAGGGTTGAAAGAGGTGCCTCCGGGCTTATTTGCTACGGCAAATCCCGCAGAGCGCGCCAACCGATTACATTCCCCTTCGATAAAATTATCAAAGGTATAGTGATGGTTCAGTTGTGGGTCAACCTGTAGCTTTTTCAATCCAGGAATAACAAAAGGGTTTTTGATATTCTTGTTTAATGCCACAGGAACAGGAATAGATTGCTTTTTGCCTTCCGCACCATTCCCATTAGATGGGATGTTAGTGGTATACGGGGTATTGGCAGATGATTTATCGACAATAATATTGTACTCTAAACGACCTTGTTCGCCCAAGAACTTTTTGATCGTTTTGCGTAGAATACCGACGTAGTGCTCCTCCAACCATTCGTAGAAAAATACAGACGGCACTTGAATAGTCAAAACGTTTCCATTTAGACCTACCGCTTTCACGGGTTCAAACCAGGTCTTAAAACTTTGCGCAGGAATGTTGTCTTTTATGATTTGAAGACAGCTATTCCAGACACTTGTATACGTTTTTTCCATTCTTAAATTGTTAATAACTTGAAAACCAATATTTGACAAAAAATTTGTTTAAAACTTTCGCTTAAGACGAAGATGACAAAAAAATATGAGCTAAAAAATTAAAAAATCAAAAAAAGGAAAAAACACTGAATATCAATGTGTTAAGTAAGTTTTTAAGGTTATTTAGCTAAAGAAAATTCTTAAGTTTTTATTTTTCAACAGCACTACTTCAACACCATTACAACCTGTCATCTTTTGGCAAAATTGCGTAATAGCGCGAATGAGTGTGGAAAACTATTGACTAATCTCCGTGTTTAAATATACACGTTTTTTATTCAAAAATAAAAGTCTAATCAAAAAGATATATGATCCAGAAATTCTCGTATAATTTTTCCTAAACCACATCTATTCAGCAACCTTCGTACCACAATTCTCTTGGCAAAGTTTTTGATAAACATACTTTATTCGCTTAATTTGGATGGAGCGTTTGGGTTATGTTGATAAAATCTTGCTACAGCTTTTTTAGCACTACAATCTTGCACAAAATGAAGTCAATTTATGCGTAAGGGATTTGGAATTTTCTGGTTACTATTCTTTTTATACTTTATTTTTGCGCACCCGGCAATTATATATTACAATACAGAATTTAGAAATACGAATCTTGATCTTGTCAATCCGAACGCCGCGTTGTTCCATCTAGCGCTAAGTTTCATTTTATGGGCAGCAGTATTCACGATTGCTATTTGGCTCATCCTAAGATACAGCGTTATTGCCAAAAGGAATATCAAAAAGCTTTCAAATACTGGTAAGCGATTACAGGGAGAAATTGTAGAAGTGAAACCGCTTAAATCAGCACATGCTAAATTTAAAACGCAAACTATTGTTTTGAAATTAGCAAACCTTGCCGGAGAAACAATTTGGCACAGCATGAGTTTTACAGATACAAAGCCTGAGGAAAACAGGTACCAAGTTGGCAAGATGTGCTACTTACGTGTGGATCCAAAGTTTAAAACTAGCCCCTATGTTGTTTTGGAAGAAAGTTTGGTGAGCGTAAACTGGTTTCTCATGGTCGTATGGTGTATGTTCCTAGCCGCGGTGTTGTATTATTTTACATTTTCTTATGATCTCGAAAATGGCGGCTATGGTTGGCGTTTTTTATCCACTTGGCATCCCTTGGTCGTAATACCTTCTTGCATTATTTTTTTTCCCGGGATCATCTTTTTAATACTTAGATATGTCGTATTCAAAAAGATGAACATTGGCCCAGAAGCTACCGTATTGAAATTCAAAGGCAAAAGAGCGCTTGCATCTATTGGACAGATTGAGCAAACAGGAACATCTATTAATGATCAGCCTGAGGTGCGCTTCCATGTTCAATTTCATGATGCGCATGGAAACCTTCATACGCCAACCATTAAGAAAATAGTAGCGTTGATAGATTTGGGAACCATTAAAAACGGCAAAGAAAAAATGTTGTTCTATGACCCTGAAAACCCAAAACGCGTGGCGTTCGAGGAAGACTTAATGAATGAACTAAATATTGTATGAGAAAAAATATCCTGTTCATGACGGTTTTCTATGCTATGCTGGTTTTATTCAACGGCTGTGACTCGTTTGTAAAAACGATTGAAGAAACCAAAAGCGGAGCAACCCGAAATGAAAACATAACTTCCGGCGAAAAGTCAAATGCGCTTAACGCGGAATCTCAAAACGGACATAGCGCTCCTATTGATACGCCAAACCATGGCTTTTTGATGGATACATCCGCCTTGCTGCGTGCGGAAAAAGCGTTGCGAAATCGTCCAGAGCTACGTGGCAAGGAGGTTTTCATATACATGTCTATCCATTTTTATGACGACTACCGCATTTATCTAAAAATTCAAAACCCGGACAACCCAGAATATGTAGACAGTTACCATTATGATAAGGGCGGATGGTCTGATCCTAAACCTGTCGTCCTTTCTAAAAGGGATATTGTCTCCAAAAATATAGTCAACATAAACGAGTTACCTTTTCAGAATGCGCATCGTGTATCCCGCATTATACAAGATAAACTTATAGAAATTGAAAGCAAATCAAAAGATTACAACGTTTACGCAATCACATCAAATAACAAAATCAGCTGGTATCCCCGTTCTCTTACAAGTGATCGATCAAGATACACGATAGAATTCAATGCTGACGGCTCGCTGAAATCTTTTGATCAGGACTGATCTTGCCATGTCTAGCTAATACGATTTACCTAATAATATTATAAAGTTTTATTAACGTCTTCATAACATTAGACTGCTAGGTTTGCGGCAACTAATAAGTGAAGAAATGTATTCTAAACCATCCAGATTACTCTGGCTGTTACTTTCACTAAGTGCTGCTTCACTCCCAGCAAGCGCACACATAAATGAAAGCAACGGCTTAATAACAAACATTGAAAAAGATCAACAAAATTTACGCGGTAAAGTGTTAGACTCTCAGGGCAACCCTATTGCTGGGGCCACTGTAACCAACGCGCGCACTAAACAAAGTGTTCAAACGAGTAGCGACGGAACATTCGCCCTTTCGGGCGTTAAGGGTGACATGCTATCGGTGCGGTACATTGGTTTCAATCCAGTGGATCAGCAGGCGACAACCGTAGATAATCTCGTATTTTCTATGGAATCCCAATCCCAAGCGATAGATGAGGTTCTTGTTTCGATCGGTTACCAACGCGTTCGTAAATCAGATGTTACCGGTGCTATTGCCAGCGTTAAGGCCGAGGAGCTGAACCTAAACTCACCTAAACTGTCGCAAGCTCTAGTAGGTAAAATTGCCGGCGTGCAGGTAATGCAAACTAGTGGTGCGCCATACGATGGCACGAAGATTCGTGTACGCGGAATGGGATCTATCAATGCGGGTTCAGATCCGTTGTATGTTATCGACGGATACCCCGCTGGTAATAACCTAAACATCAACCCAAATGATATCGAGACAATTGATGTGCTAAAAGATGCCGCTTCAGCAGCGATTTACGGATCGCGAGCAGCAGGCGGTGTTGTCTTAATTACAACCAAACGTGGAAAAGAGGGAAAAAGTAATATAGATTACGAAGTTTTGGGAGGTTTTGGTCAACTATCAAAAAAAATTGATCTACTCAACTCCGAAGAATTTATCGATCTCTTGATTGATGGCAGGAACAATGCCTACAAAGATTTGGTGGTCAACAGAGGCGGAACTTGGACTGACGCTATGCGAACTGATGATAACGCTACGCGTGTAAGCCGGGTTGGAAACGCAGGGTCGGTATCCATTCCTGAAGAGTATTATGATTTTGCGACAGGTACTGCAAAACGCGCTCAATACGATACAGATTGGCAAGATGCTTTGTACCGGAATGCACCTTTTCAGCGTCATAACCTATCTGCATATGGCGGAAATGATAAAACAAGGTACCTGATAAGCGGTTCATATCAAAATCAAGACGGTATAATGCTGGGCACAGATCAGCAGGTTTTTAACTTCCGTACGAATATTGATTCGAAAGTAAATGATCGCTTGACGGTAGGAGCTAATGTGTCCTTCACGTACAATGATAATAACGAAGTTACCACCGGTCGCTATGACCGCAGCCCGTCTATGGCTGCATTGCTCTATCTGCCTACGCTACCCGTCTATAATGAAGATGGCAGCTACGCGCAGTATCTTATGGCTGATTTGTCTGCAAACAATTTCGGGATTCAAAATCCGGAAAATCCGCTGGCTTATGTAACCATGATCAAAAACAACCGTCGTGGTAAGCGGGGGCTGTACAATGCCTTTGCCGACTTTGAGATTTTGAAAGGATTAAACCTCAAAGTTAACGGAGGTCTATCGACCTATGACGAAAAGTATGATTATTATCGTCCTACCAGCATTTCTAACGGTAATAATCCACCATATTCCGCACAAGCAATAACCGGCGCCTATGCCGATGCCCGCACGCGAAGCGAAATCGACAAATTGGTAGAAACCACGCTTAATTACAATAAAACGTTTAACGAAAAGCATCAGATAAATGCATTATTGGGTTATTCTGCACAGCGGACAGATATTGACCAAATTCATGTCAGGGCGAACGGTTTCCAAAATGATAAAATTGGTGAAATTACAGATAAGGGCGCAGATCCGACCAACTTTACCTTACAAGACGCTTTTAAAAGAGTTACAACATTACAATCGTACTTTAGCCGCGTCATGTACAATTACGATGCTAAATATTTTCTTTCGGCATCCTTCCGTACCGACGGCTCATCCCGTTTCGGATCGGAAACAAAGTGGGGAACTTTTCCCTCCGTATCTGCTGGCTGGACATTGTCTAACGAAGAGTTTTACAATAGCTGGTTAGGAAATGGTTCTTCCGTAAAACTAAGAGCAAGCTGGGGTTTAAGTGGTAACAACAATATCGGGGATTACCGAAACATGACAACAATGAGCTCGCCGGGAGGTGTCATCATCGGAGATAACGTAGCGACAGGCTATTGGCCGAATGATTTCCAAGATACAGGATTAGGGTGGGAATCAACCTCGCAGTACAACGCGGGAATAGACATCGGCCTATTTAACGGGCGCGTGAATATTATGACAAACCTTTACCGAAGCCGCTCCTTCAACCTGCTATTCAATCAACCCGTATCCGCTCTTTCTGGCGCTACATCAATCTTGACAAATCTGCGTGACAGCAAGGTGGAAAATAAGGGATTCGACATACAGTTGGATGCAACATTGATTAGAACCGGAGATTTTCAATTGGGCTTTAGCGGTAATATTAACGTGAACCGAAATAAGGTGCTTGATTTAGGTGGAGCTGCGACCATTATGACAAACGGTGCGGAGCGCTCATACATCACACATATTACACAAGAGGGTAGCCCTATCGGTATGTTCTATGGGTTCCAGGTCTTGGGTGTAGCCACAGAGGAAAACTACAAAACAGTAGCCCCATCAGCAAGCTCTACAAACCCTATGCAACCCGGCGATCTGTACTTTGAAGATGTGGATGGCAATGGCATCGTGAATGATGCAGATAAACGTGTAATTGGCAATCCACATCCGGATTTTACCTACGGTTTTGCGCTTAATGCTTCCTATAAACAATTCGACATCCGGGCTTCATTCAATGGATCACAAGGCAATATGGTCTTGGATGGTTACGATTACTATCTCTACAACATGGAAGGTTCCGGAAACCAATATGCTGATGTAGCACAACGCTATCGCTCTGCTGCTAATCCAGGAAACGGCCAAGTGTACCGTGCCTCGCGTGCCGGTACGCAAAGTAACAGCACACGCCTTTCTTCTTTTTACCTGCAGGATGGTTCATTCTTGCGCATGACAAACGTGATGCTAGGCTATAATGTCCCGCAATCGTTAACAACGAAGTTAAAAATTGCCGGCGTAAGAGTATTTGCAAGTGTTGAAAACCCGTTTACCATCACCAAATACAAAGGCTATAATCCAGAGCCAGACTACAACCAACGCGGAAACTTAACACCCGGCGTAGACTACGGGTTATATCCATTAGTCAGAGGTTATAATCTAGGTTTGAAAGTCACATTTTAAAAATTGTTTGCGTAAGCCCCTATCGGTGAAAATGGCTTGCTCTTAAAAAAACTATAATGAAAAAAAGATATATTTTACCCTTTCTTCTGTTGAGTTTAGCTTCTTGCAAAGAGGATTTCCTAAACCAACTCGATCCAAATGCGGTTGTTGTCGAAAAATTTTTTGAGACTGAAAACGATGTTTTGCTAGCCGTCAATGGTGCCTACCAAGCGTTGCGCTCGGGAAACAATTTAGGCGAAGGTAGCACGCTATTTAGCGAAGAGCGCTCGGATAACACCGGTCGTGACGACAATCAGTCAAATGCCGGCGAACCTTTTCAATTCAATGATTTCTCTATTTTACCAAGTAATTCGTACTTAAAATCACATTGGTCAAATATGTACGACGGTATTGCGCGATGCAATACGATTTTGTCAAGAATCGACCAAGTAACCTTTAGCAACGAAGATGTTAAAAAGCGCTACCTTGCTGAAACGAAGTTTCTACGCGGTCTGCTGTATTTCCATATGGTACGGAAATTTGGGGATCTACCGCTCGCAACGGTAGAGGTAACAAATAAAGAGCAAGCAAGCGAATTGGCCTACAGGCAACCTGAAGCGGCTATCTATGCACAGATTGTTACCGATTTGACGGAGGCGCTCGATAGTAATCTACCAAATACACAATGGGAATATGCTGTCGGAAGAACGTCCAAAGCAGCTATAAATGCTATTTTAGGACAGGTGTACTTAACGATGGGATCCATTGCTGCTGAAAGAAGTGCTGAAAACCTACAACGTGCAGAACAATATCTAACGGCAGCATATGGCATGCGCACGTTCGGCAAGCTCAACGAAATACCTTACGAGCAAGTTTTTGATGTGGATAGCAAGATGACATGTAAAGAGTTGGTCTTTCAAGTACAATATCTGCAAGGCGACCAAAATTACAGTTCATCCATAGCCCGTAATAATCAAGCTCGAGGGGAAACAATTAATTCGAGATACCCATCAACAGGTATTGGTGGTAATGTCAAAATGGATTTGGTAAACGACTACGAAACAAGCGATCGTAGAAAAGATTTCTCTATAAAATTTGCGGAACACCCGCAAGTAAGCGACTGGTTTATCACCAAGTTTCGCGATAACAGCGAGGCTTCTGGTTCACAAGGCTGGGGCGGAAATGATTGGATTTTAATTCGCTATGCTGACGTGATGTTGCTACTCGCGGAGACAAAAATGAAGCTCGGAAAAGAGGCGGAAGCTATTGCTTTGCTCGATGAAGTGCGGGAAAGAGCTGGTTTACCATCCTATGCTGCATCGAAAAACATCCCTGCTTACAATTCGAAATACCCGACATTGAAAGATGCAATTTTGCACGAACGCCGCGTCGAACTTGCTTTCGAAAATCACCGTTGGTTTGACCTAGTCCGCAACTATGATGCGCAAGGATTGGTAAACTATTTTAAAGCAAAAAGTCAATCAGACTACGGGAATGCGCAGCTGTCTAACATCACGACAAAAGATCGCTATTATCCAATTCCATTTGACGAATATCAACTAGATCCAACAAGGATGTACCAAAATCCTGGGTATTAATTCATATGGTAATGGGCAATTTGCTGAAAGCAATGATCCTGATGCTTGTGCTTGGCTATTTACAGCTAGCACGAGCACAGGATTATGCTACTTATAAAACCCCACAAGACTGGGTGATCGCAAAAAATTATTTCGCGACCTATGTGTTGATGCAAGACACATCGATCCTTCCAAATATCATTGCCGCTGATAAGGCACTTCACGATCTGCTAAAAAAGCGAGAACTTCGCTACAAAATGAGCGAGGGCTGTAAGGAATTATCCTGTTTCCTGGCGGCCTTTAAATGGACGTCAGAAGAAATCGAGAGCCTGACAAAAACTGTCGTGAAGCACCTAGAAAACGATAAAGCTTTAGCAACATTATTCCACAATAAACTTTTACCTAGCCATGCTTATGGTATTTCTGCCGGTAAAAAAATAGGGGATTACGCCGCCAAGGCGATTCGTCAGGATTTACATGCCATGAATTATGTCATTGATGTGTATGCAGGAGCAGCTAAACCTAACTACCCAAAAATCGATTCCATCTCGTTTAATATTGCAGATCCTCGTTATCTGTCGCTGTTAAGAGATGTCAGACAGGACGTGCTTACTGACACGAGAGCCCCTGAACAAGTCTGGAACATGACCTTACTAACCGCTGTTCGCTTGCTGGAAATTAACGAACGTTGGGACGCGGCACAGTTGGAGCCCTTAATTTCCCAAGAAAACAAGGCCGCATATGAGGCTATAGCAAAAACAGATTTTGACAGATATCCGTATAGCTTGCTGTTGACCCTGGGTGCTGGTCCGGAAATTTATAATCAACCCATTAGTCCGGGTGGTATGCTCCGCAGTAGAATGGCAGCACGGAGTTACTTTGATGGCCTCGCTCCCTTTATTGTGGTTTCTGGCGGACGCGTGCACCCCTACAAAACGCCATACATTGAGGCTTTGGAGATGAAAAAATATTTGATGGATGTACTTCTCGTTCCGGAAGAAGCAATATTGATTGATCCGCATGCGCGTCATACCACGACCAATCTTCGTAATACAGCTCGCATCATGCTCAATTATGGCTTTCCGAAAGATAAGTTTGCCATAGTAAACAGCAGCATAGCACATATTGACGCTGTAGAGCGGATGGAGCAACGCTGTATACACGAATTGGGCTATGTGCCTTACGTTTTAGGCAAGCGCATTAGTCCGGTAATCATAGAATTTAAGCCAACTCAAGAAGCGCTTACTATTGATCCGGATGAACCATTAGACCCCTAAATAGGATTGACTAAACCGTTTTAATTACCTATTTTAGTCGCAAATCAACTTCTGCATGTTTCAAAACCTCAACCTACTCGTACTCTCTATAGCTCTGTTTATTGGTTCATTCCCCGTAAAAGCCCAACAGCCATTCGCTGATCAAGTAAACGTATTTCTAGGCACCTCTGGGGATCACGGACAATTGTCTCCCGGCGCTTCATCGCCCTTTCACCAAATGGATATTGCACCACAAACGTGGCCGCACCTGCATGCGGGTTACGAGCACGATGCGAAAAGAATTGTTGGCTTCACGCACAACAGGTTTGAAGGTGTTGGGTGCATGGGAAGTGGAGGACTGCTTTTCGTACAGCCTTACTCAGGAGATTCCGTGCATATATGGAATAAAGCGAAGGAGCAGGCCGGGCCCGGCTTCTATGAGGTTAGCATGGAAGGTAACGGGCTTAACGCACGGTTTGCTGTTCACGAGAATATAGGTATTCATCAGTACACCTTTAAAAAAGGCAAGAAGGGAATCAAGCTCGTGTTAAATCATGCTTTCAACGGCGCATTTGTTTCTAATCAGTATAACATACTCCACGATGGAACGCTTTCTGGACAAATCAAAGCGAAAACGACTTGCCACGTAGGAACTTATACCATTTACTACGCCATTGCTTTGCCTAAAGGAGCCTTAAAGCAAGGTGAATATTTTATCGATCTTACTTTACCTGTCGACTCGGAAGATGTGGAACTGAAGGTGGCTTTCTCTGCTGTAGATGAAGCATCGGCTCTGCAAACTTTAAGAAAAAATGCGGCGGAGAATTATCAATCGGTGAAAAAGCGGTCCCAGCAAAATTGGGAAGAGCTGCTTTCTCAAATCGTGGTAAAGGGTGATGCAGATCGACAAAAGTTATTTTACAGCTTATTTTACCGTACGCTACAATCGCCTTATCAAATTTCGGAAAACAACGGCGCATTCCGGGGCACAGATGGTAATGTACACCGAGCAAAAGGCAAGCGCTATCACGGTTGGGCGATATGGGATAATTACAAAACGCAGCTGCCATTATTGGCATTAGCTTTCCCGGATCGCTATCAGGATATCAGCAACTCCATCGCCGACTTGTACAGATATGGCAAATACGATTTCGCAGGTCCGCACGAACCGGCAAATTCTGTACGTACAGAACATGCGGCCATCGTATTGCTGGATGCTAAAAATAAAGGGTTTGACATAGATGTACGTGGCATTACAGATTCTCTGGTAAAAGATACGACACGTTTTGACTTTTCAAAACCTGATAAATATCTTGAAGCGGCTTATGACATGTGGGCCATGGCACAACTCGTTCCGCGTGATAAAAAAAGATTCCTAGAACGCAGCAAAACATACACATCCATTTGGAATAAAGAATTTAGAGATCTCTCTAAAAGAGATATAGATCGTATGTCAGCGCGAAATATGTATCAGGGAACTATCCGGCAATATCGCTGGAATGTCCCATATGACTTGGCAGGACTAACGAAACTGATAGGTGGCAAGGCCGCGCTTAGCAAGCAGCTAGACGATTTTTTTGATAACCACTATTTCAACCGAGCCAATGAGCCCGATATACAATCGCCTACCCTTTATTATGCGAGCGACAAGCCTTGGCGATACCAATCACTCGTGCAAGAGCTAGCGCTGGATACCGTTGTGCAATATTATTTCAATGACAACAGTCGTGGTATTGATCCTTTTATTGATCGTATTTATAAAAACGAACCGAAGGCATTTGTACGCACCATGGATGACGATGCCGGCGCGATGTCTGGCTGGTTTGTGATGACTGCCCTTGGCCTACAGCAACCCTTGGTGGGCGAACCTATTTATTATCTTAATGTGCCCTTATTCCCTTCTATCACGCTGGGAAAAGGGCGTTCCGCATTTACCATAAATGTCATCAATTTCGGGGATAAAAATCGCTACATTCATCGCGTGCGCTTAAATGGCAAAGATATCAACCGCCTATGGCTTCGCCATGAAGAAATTGCAAAGGGCGGACAACTGGAAATAGAAGCCGGCGAGGAGCCATCAAGCTATGGTGCAGACAGTATGTGGATCTCGGATCTCACATCGACCTCTTCAAAGCAAGGGAGATAGTTCTTCAAAAACACCTGATCACCCGCCTTAAAAACAGGGCGAGTGATCGGGATTAAAAAATTAATCAAGCACAAACGTGCCCTTAGTTTTTTGATAAGGGCATTATCACGCTGCAAAAATTTACTTCATTGGCACCACCGAAGCTTTATAGTAAGGGCTTCCAACCGCCCAGCACGGCGGTTTGTGTATAGCATCGCGCTTCCTTTTTACGAAGTTGTTTCGACCAAGGGACACGCTTTGAAAGGTCTTCACCACCTGCTCCCCGACTGGCATACTCCGCATAAAAGGCCGTCTTCTCTTTATCCGGGAAATTCTTATCGCCGGGCCAGGCATGCCAGCCCTCCCCCACAATGTGCTTTCCCATATTACAATCCAAGAAGACCGTCTTGGCGTAAGGGCGCCAAGGCCGACCGAGGAAAACCTTGGTAACCGTGCTATCGTGCGCGACTAGGTTGCACGATTTGAAGACAAAGCCATATGCATCTTCCTTCGTGGTGGATGCTGCCGTGATATATGAATTCGATAAGCTTTCTATGGTGCAATGGAGAAAATAGGCGGTTGCTGCGCCAAAGATATAATCTGTTGTACCGCTGATGTGGCAATTTTCAATCAAGTTTCTGGTGCCCCCTTTAGCGAGATAAAGGCTGTCTTGATTTCCTAAAATCGCACAGTTGCGAATTAAAATACGATCGCCCTCCGTGTGTAAAGCCACAGCCTGTCCAACTTTTCCGGCCGTATTTTCTATCGTTAGGTCCTCCAGTGCGCAGTCGTTTGCCGCAATTAAAACTGTATAGGATGTGTAGGTACTGTATTTTGGATTCCCGGTAACATCGATCCCGCGAAAAGACTTGCCTGAATAATCATCAAAACTAATGATCGTTTTTTCTTTCCCCTCGCCCTTCAACGTGATGTTGCGCTTAAAGGAAGGGATAACAATCTTTTCTCTATAGATTCCTGGTTTGATTAGGATCGTCACCCGTTTCTCCGCATGGTCGCGAACGTGGTTAATAGCTTCTTGTATGGTCTTAAAATCTGCGTCGCCTGTTTGAGAAACCGTCAACTCATACCTGTTGTCCGTCGTTTGTGCATGGCAAAAACTTCCAACGAATAAAAGTAAGCTTAGAAATAGTATTTTATATGTGTCCATCTTTTATTGTATAGGTTCAATTCTAAACCAATCTATTTCGGCATAGCCGCTATCGTTGATGGTATTGTCGCGCAGCGCGTAAAGTCCCAATGTTGCTCCAATCCATTTGCCGGGCTTGGCTTGGAACGTGTCCTTCAACGATATATAGCTTTTGCCATCCAAGCTGTAAGACCAAGTGCATACGCCCCCTTTCGCTACCGATACACGTAAGAAAATATATGCCTTATCAGCCAGCTTGGCAAGCTCTCTTTCCGTTTCCTTTCCACTCGTCAGCCCATCTTTGCATACCCCAAAGTACAAGGCCTGTGATTCTTTTCCTTGTTTGATGTAAAGCTGGCTATAGTCTTCGCCCACCACAGCAAAGCCTGCCCGTTCATTTGGAATTTTAGCATTGCCTACTAGACGCAACTTTGCTGTGGCCATAAATTCCTCTGCAGGAAACTTTTGCGTCAGTACATTGGGAACGTCTAATAAATTTTTTGCCCCTTCAGGTAGTTGCTGTGTATACAGCCGCAAGTGGCCGTTATTGCTGGGCATTAGCCAGGTTCCATCGGGATTAGCCTGCCATTGCCATTGTTTGCCGAGTTGAGGGCTGCTAAATTCGTCTGATTCCGCAGGCGTTTCTATCGGAAATGTTTTGCCGACGTTAGGTTTTCGATGCTGCAAAACTGGCTCACCAATACCTTTGTTTGATTTATCTACACCAATGACCGGCCAATCATTTTGCCATTTCATGGGCTGCAGATGGACTATACGCCCGTAGGCATCTTTATCTTGGAAATGAATAAACCAATCTTCGCCAGTTTGCGTATCTACCCAAGCACCTTGATGCGGGCCATTGATGGGCGAGCTCCCTTGCTCCATCACGACCTTCCGCTCATAAGGTCCATAGATATTTTTAGCCCGAAGTACCAATTGCCAGCCTGTCGACACGCCTCCTGCTGGTGCAAAGAGGTAATAATAACCATTACGTTTATGCACTTTTGGGCCTTCTATAGTCGGGTCCAGTTCGTGACCGTCATATACAATCGTTCCCCTATCTAACACCTCATCACCAGTGTCATTCAATCGAGCTATCGATAAGACACTTTTTAATCCGGCTCTGCTTCCCGCATAGGCGAAAGCTAAGTAGTTTCGCCCATCTTCATCCCAGAATGGACAAGGGTCAATCAATCCTTTTCCTTCAAAAACCAATACCGGTTCTGACCAAGCACCCGCCGGATCTTTAGTCTTCGTCATATAAATGCCGTAGTCAGGATCCGGAAAATAGATATAAAATTCACCTTTGTGAAAACGTATGGATGGCGCCCACACACCGTTGCCATGTTGCACGGTATTAAATACCGCAACCGGTTGCTGCCGTGGCAACACATGAGAAATAATGCGCCAATTAACCAAATCCTTTGAGTGTAGCAATGGAAGTCCTGGCGCATGGTTGAAGCTGGAAGAGATCATGTAGTAGTCGTTGCCCACCCGGATGGCATCCGGATCGGAATAGTCGGCATGCAAAATAGGGTTTTTGTATTGGCCATTGCCAAGATCGGCAACCCAAACGGAAGAAACGGTTTTCTCTTGTGCTATGGTTTCATAGCCAGAAATGAGCAGCGCAGTAATAGATAATAGTACGTACTTATTCATGGGTAGGGGTTTGATTTATAGTGGTATTCACAAGAATACGCAATTTGGCCTGTGAAACAAATAAAGATTTGCGCAATCGTTGCCGGTAACGATTGCGTTTAATTTTATGGATAAATCCAAAAAAATGTAGAAATTCAGCAGCATAAAGAGATGTAAACCATTTTATAAATCACAGAAATGAATCGGCTATTTTTTCTATTGTTAAGCAGTTTTTCAGTATTGCTTTTATGCTGCGCTTTAACGCTGCAAAAAAAGAAACTGACCATTTGGATGATGGGCGACTCGACGATGGCTATCAAAGCAGCAGATAAATTTCCGGAAACGGGTTGGGGCGTGCCCTTCGCTAAACTGTTTAAAGAGCATGTGGCCGTGGTGAATGCTGCTAAAAATGGCCGCAGTACTAAATCATTCATGCGGGAAGGCCTTTGGGATGAGGTGTACCGTGGGGTTGAGCCTGAAGATTATGTGCTGATACAGTTTGGCCACAATGATGAGAAGATCGACAAGCCTAACACAGGCGTCACGATAGACGAATACAAGAAAAACCTATCTTTATTTGTGGAGGCAGTCCGCAAACAATCGGCAACACCTATTTTATTAAGCCCTATTGCCAGACGCGCATTTGTAGATGGAGTATTGCAAGACACCCATAAGAGCTATCCGCAAGCCGTTCAAAAGGTTGCAGATAGTCTACAGGTTTCCTTCATAGATCTAACGAAGCTCAGTACCGATCTTCTTAGACGAGAAGGTGATCTTAAATCAAGTGCACTTTTTTTGCATCTGCCTCAAGGCGCACCCAATTACCCAGATGGGGTGATCGACAATACACATTTGAACGAAAAGGGTGCAGCAGCTATTGCTGCTTTAGTCACGAAGGAGTTACGTAGGCAAAGACATCCGTTAGCGAAAGAATTGAAGAAGTAAAACATACAAAATATAATGAGAAAACTTATTTGTGCAGAACCGGGCACCTTCGTATATACCGAAGAAGAAATTCCAACGCCGGGCGTAGGACAATCGTTGCTACGTGTTCGCAAGATCGGCATCTGTGGAACCGATATTCATGCATTTGCCGGACGGCAGCCATTTTTCAGCTATCCAAGGGTGCTGGGCCATGAAGTGGCTGCTGACTACGTCAAGGGCGATGCGCCAGGCTTCAGCGAAGGAGATAAGGTAACGGTAATACCCTATTTCACGGAGGGCAAGGACATTGCATCCCGTATGGGGAAACCGAACTGTAGCACAGACATGCGCGTGCTCGGTGTGCATATTGATGGTGCAATGGCTGAGTATGTTGTCGTGCCATCGCACGCAATTCGCAAAGAAGAAGGACTTGATTACGATGACTTAGTTTTGGTAGAACCCTTGGCCATCGGCGCACATGGCATTCAACGGGGCGGTATTATCCCCGGTGAATTTGTCTTAGTCATCGGAGCTGGGCCCATCGGTTTAGGAATTATCGCATTAGCCACTATTGCAGGAGCGAAAGTTATTGCACTTGATGTGGATGAAGCTCGCTTGCAGCACGCCAGAGAGCTCGGCGCCAGCCATGTAGTATCTGCTCGTGATGCAGATGTTTTGGCTCAACTGCAAAAACTTACCAATGGAGATATGCCTACCCTATTATTTGATGCAACAGGTAATACCGCGGCAATTAACAATGCTTTCCAATATATGGCGCATGGTGCACGGTATGTACTGGTGGGATTACAAAAAGAGGAAATTCACTTCAGCCATCCGGAGTTTCATAAACGCGAAGGAACATTAATGAGCAGCCGCAACGCGGTGGGAACAGATTTTCAATATGTTATGGAGCGTTTGCGCGATAAATCCTTAAAACCCGAACAGTTTATTACGCGGCGGGTGAAGTTTGCAGAAGCGTCCGCATTATTTTCTGATCCTGCCTCTCCCCTAACTTCTGGCATCAAGACGGTCATCGAGTTTGAATAATTCGCTTTTGGAAGGATTGGGAAAGAAAAATCGCTCCCTTGTCCTTCTGCTTATTTGTTAAGCAACTAAAATAGATGGCCACCTGGCATTCCAAAAGAACGCAAACGTTACCGATAACGTTTGCGTTCTTAATTTCGGTCCTATAGGAGACTAAAGCAAAATTTAATACCTAAATTTCGGAGCAACCAATTGATGGGAAGTAAATTGTATGATTAAAAATGTAAGCCTTTTGCTTTTATGTGTCCTGTTCTTTGTCCAAAATATTTGGGCTAGAGACTATGACTTTGTCGTGGCGAAAGATGGTAGTGGGCAATTCACGACAGTACAGGAAGCGATAGATGCAGTTCCCTCCTTTCGGAAAGAGACAACGACTATTTTTATAAAGAAGGGCATTTACAAAGAGAAAATCATACTTTCCGAGCCAAAACAACATATCAAATTGATTGGGGAAGATGTTTTGTCCACGATAATAACGTTTGATGACTACGCGCAGCGTAAAAACAAGTTTGGAGAAGATATTGGAACTTCGGGTTCAGCAAGCTTCTATTGTTTGGGGAATAACTTTACGGCAGAAAACATCAGCTTTGAGAATAGTGCCGGTCCGGTTGGCCAGGCTGTGGCGATGTGGGTAGCTGCAGACAAAGCTACTTTTATAAACTGTCGGTTTTTGGGCTTTCAAGATACCTTATACACTTATGGAAAGGGTGCTCGCCAGCTGTATATACATTGTTATATCGAGGGCACAGTTGATTATATTTTCGGGTCTTCCACAGCTTGGTTTGAAAACTGTGAGCTGCATTGCAAAAGCAAAGGTTACATCACCGCGGCATCTACACCAGACACCTCATCATTCGGCTATGTATTTAACAACTGCACAATAACAGGATCTTCCGATGTGCAGACATTCTATTTAGGTCGTCCTTGGCGCCCTTACGCGAAAGTCATATTCATGAATAGCACAATGCCCGCCTTTATAAACGGTGCGGGTTGGGACAATTGGGGTAAGGAAAGCAACGAACAGACAGTTTTTTTCGCAGAGTATAACAATACCGGCGCAGGCGCTTTGTCACAAAGTCGTGTCAAATGGGCAAAACAGCTTTCAAATGAACAAGGGCAAAACATCTCTTTATCAGCGGTTTTCGGAGATTGGGAGATTGACTTTCCCGTTTCCAATCAGGCTAATTTCCGGTAACGATTGCATAGTTTTTTCTTTACAATGATCAACAAAGAGTGTAGACTTGTTAAAAGAATCGCTACCAATTTTAAGCAATACAATGATGATAAGAAATTCAATTAGAGGTAAATGTATGAAGCAAACAGCAGCAATGTTGTTTAGCTTGTTAAGCCTATCGTCGGTTTGGGCGCAAGAACCTGCGCGACCAACGATACAACAAGTCAGTTTTCCGAAAGACACCACCAATATCGCGACGTTAGGCGCTAAAGGCGACGGACAGTTCCTCAACACCGAAGCCATCAATAAGGCTATTACCTCCGTAAGCCAAAAAGGTGGCGGTGTAGTATTGGTGCCGGCCGGGTTATGGCTCACAGGCCCAATAGAAATGAAAAGTAACGTGAACCTTCACGTTTCCCGGGAAGCAATAGTATTATTCTCCGATAATTTTGATCATTACAAACTGGTAGAATCCAATTGGGAGGGTGAGCCTGCTTGGCGAAACCAAAACCCGATCTCTGGAAAGAACCTTGAAAATATAGCCATCACCGGATCTGGTATTATAGACGGCAACGGCGGCGCATGGCGTATGGTGAAACGGAGTAAGATGACCGAAACGCAATGGAAAAACCTGATTTCATCCGGCGGCGTAGTTGATGAAAAAGCAAATATCTGGTATCCATCTGAAAGCTCTTTAAGCGGTGCACAGCAAAAGAAAGCCGGCGTTATGCGTCCCGGCACCACGGCGGCAGATTTTAGCGACGTCAAGGATTACCTACGCCCCAACTTACTCGTGTTTACATCATGTAAAAAAATATTATTAGAAGGCGTTACCATTCAAAACTCTCCTGCATGGAACCTGCATCCGTTGATGTGTCAAGACTTAACCCTACGCAAACTGTTGGTTCGCAACCCTTGGTATGCACAAAATGGTGATGGTGTAGACATCGAGTCTTGCAAAAACGTATTGGTTGAAGACTGTACGTTCGATGTGGGTGACGATGGTATCTGTATCAAATCGGGACGAGACAAAGCCGGGCGAGATCGCGGAATGCCAACAGAAAATGTTATTATCCGCAACAGTATCGTTTACCATGCACATGGCGGCTTCGTAATTGGTAGCGAAATGAGCGGTGGCGCACGCAATATCTGGGTGGATGATTGCTCTTTCATTGGTACCGACATCGGGCTACGCTTTAAAACAACACGCGGTCGTGGCGGCGTGGTAGAGAATATCTTTATCAACAATATCAATATGGTCGATATTCCCGGTGAGGCAATTTTATTTGACATGTATTACGCTGCCGTAGACCCGCTGCCTTTGATTGGCGACAAAAAGCAGGAGATCAAGGTTCAAAAACTTCCCGTAACGGAGGAGACCCCGCGTTTCCAAAACTTTGTCATCCGAAATGTACACGTGAATGGAGCCGATAAAGGAATATTTGTACGCGGATTGCCGGAGATGAATATCAAAAACATTAGCATCGAAAATGCTAATATCTTCGCGAAAAAAGGCATTGACATTATCGAGGCCGAGGGCATACAGTTGAAAAACGTGAAGTTAAACAGCAAGTCTTCAAATCCGCTTGTCTATATCCATAATGCTAAAAATATACATATAGATGGTTTAATGCCTGTAAATGCGACGGATTTGCTATTCCGTGTTGAAGGTGACGAAAACAAAAACATTCAGTTGAGTAAATCTGACCTCAGCAAGGTAAAGCAACAAAGTGAATTTACAAATGGGGCCAAAAAAAATGTGCTTACCATCAAAAAATAACTTATACACTAAGGATAGATGAAAAGGAATTTAATAGTTATCGTTTGTTTTTTATTGATTGCCCCGTTTACTCACGCGCAGAAAGCTGTTTCCGAACAGATGGCAATCACGGCCATGGATAAGCTTTTTAAAGATGCACGGTTTACAAACCCGGAGAAAGGTCCTACCTGGACGTATGATATGGGCGTGGTGCTTGAAGGCATCGCTGAAGTTTGGCGAAATACGGCAGATCCTGTCTATTTCCAATATATTGAAAACTGGATGGATCAGTATGTAGGAGAAGATGGTACTATACGTAATTACAAAGCGACAGAATACAATATAGACCATGTAAAAAACGGCCGCTCCCTACTATTTCTTTACAAAGTAACAGGCAAGCAAAAATATTTGAAAGCGAGCGAGAAGCTATACGCTCAGCTGAAAACGCATCCGAGAACAAATGAAGGCGGATTTTGGCATAAGCATATTTATCCCAACCAAATGTGGTTAGACGGTTTGTACATGGCACAGCCCTTTTATACAGAATACGCTGCGCTCATGAATATCCCGGAAATATATGAGGATGTGGTGAATCAGTTTACCTACATGGAAAACCATGCTCGCGATGCAAAGACAGGTCTTTTATACCATGGATGGGATGAATCGCGAAAAGAGCGTTGGTCTGATCCCCAAACAGGTTTATCCAAGCATTTTTGGGGGCGCGGAATGGGTTGGTATGCCATGGCACTTGTTGACGTGCTGGACAACTTCCCACAAGATCATCCTCGGCGTAAAGAACTTATTCAGATCTTAAACCGCACATTAACAGCCGCCGCAAAATTTCAAGATAAAAAGTCTGGCGTGTGGTATGATATTCTTGATCTAGGTACACGTGAAGGCAATTATTTGGAAGCCTCGGCATCCAGCATGTTCGTCTATGCTATGGCTAAAGCAGTCAGAAAAGGCTATGTTTCGTCTTCATTTCAAAAGAATGTGGACAAAGGGTATGCAGGCTTACTGAAAGAATTTGTTACGCCGGCCGGTCAAGATCGGGTGGATCTAAACCGTGTGGTGGAAGTATCCGGCTTGGGTGGAAAAAAATACCGCGACGGAAGTTTCGAGTATTACATGAGCGAACCCATTCGTACCAATGATCCTAAAGGAGTAGGCGCTTTTATACTCGCCTCTTCGGAAGTGGAATTTGCGAAACATCCGAAAAAGAAAAAGCCGGTTACGGTAACACTGGACAATTTCTACAATAAGGAATTCAAGAAAGGCCCAAGTGGCCAATTAGAGCCCTATCACTACCTATGGAATGGTGATGACAACAATGGCTTTTTTCTTCTGGGTCGTATTTTCGAACAACATGGTGCGAAATTAAATACCCTTGCTGATGCACCGAGTGCCCAAAAGCTAGGTAAGAGCGGTATTTATATCATTGTTGACCCCGATACGGAGAAAGAAACACAAAAGCCAAACTTCATGAACGAAGCCGAGGCGAAGGAGATTGCGAAATGGGTGCATAAAGGCGGCGTATTGGTTTTGTTATTAAACGATGCAGGAAACTGCGAGCTGACGAAGTTCAATGTGCTTCCCCAACAATTTGGTATTACATTTAACGAAGACAGCCGAAATCGCGTAAAAGGTAATCAATACGAAACAGGAGCCATAGAAATTCCTACAGGCACAGGCATCTTCGATAAAACAAAGAAAATATATATCAAAGAGATCTCGACCATGCAAATCAAAGATCCTGCAAAGTCTCTTGTTGAAGATCAAGGTGACACTATCATCGTGACCGCAAAATACGGCAAAGGAACGGTATTCGCCATTGGCGATCCTTGGTTGTATAATGAATACGTCGATGGTAGAAAGCTGCCTAAAGCATATCAAAATTTTGACGCGGCAAACGAGCTTGTTAGTTGGTTGGTTAAACAGGCAAAGTAAAAAGTAAGGTATCGGAAATTTGGTTTGGGATAGCTTGCTACATAGATTATATCCAATAGATGATATCAACGAAAAAGAGAAAAATAAATAAGATAGTAGAATAGAGAATGTTGCTTTCAAAAGAGAATTTAGAGAAAATAACCACGAGCAAAGTGGAGCTGCCGCAGGCAGACTCCTTTGCTCTGCCCGAGCGTGTGCTTCAGTTTGGTACCGGTGTGTTGCTCCGTGGTTTGCCCGACTATTACGTCGACCAAGCCAATAAACAAGGTCTGTTCAACGGACGTATTTTGGTGGTTAAATCGACCAGCAGTTCTGGCGCAGATGCTTTTGCCCAGCAAAACGGGCTATACACCTTGTGTATCAAAGGAAAGAAGGATGGAAAAGAGGTTATTCAATACACGCTCAACAACGCCATTTCACGGGTACTATCGGCGTCTTCGGATTGGAATAGCATATTAGAGGCTTCGAAAAACCCAGATTTGGTTGCCGTATTTTCTAATACTACGGAAGTAGGTATCGTGATGAGCAATGATAAATTGACCGATGTACCTCCAGCCTCCTTTCCCGGCAAGTTGCTGGCGTTCTTGTTTGAACGCTACCATTACTTTAAGGGTGATGCAGGTAAGGGTCTCGTTATTTTACCAACGGAACTCATCTCCGATAATGCACAAAAGCTAAAGAAAATCTTATTGAGCCTTGCGGCACAAAATGAATTGGATGCGGCGTTCGTTGCATGGTTGGAAGAGGCTAATGATTTCTGTAACACACTTGTCGACAGGATTGTTCCTGGACGTTTGCCTGCTGCAGAACAAAAAGAGACCGAAAACTTGTTGGGCTACGAGGATGAGTTGATGATTATGGCGGAGCCTTTTAGCCTTTGGGCGATAGAGACCGCGTCTTCACGCGTGCGCGAAAAACTATCCTTTGCAACAATAGATCCGGGCATTGTACTTGTCCCATCCATCGATAAATTTAAGGAAATTAAACTTCGCCTGTTAAACGGCACCCATACCCTAAGCTGCGCCGCAGCGCTATGGAGCGGATTTGTCACCGTGAAAGAAGCCATGAACAATAAAGCTTTCAATGACTTCGTTAAGGGACTTATGCAACAGGAGATAGGCAAAGCAATTTTGGACCAATACATCGAGCAATCCGATGTAGACACCTTCTCCAACAGCGTTATCGACAGGTTTAGCAATCCTTTCTTAGATCACCGCTGGGAAAACATTGCGATGAATTTTACATCGAAAATGAACATGCGTAATATTGCTTTGCTCGATAAATGGTACAATAAGAACTTGGTGCCACCACAGCATATTGCCCTTGGCTTTGCGGCGTACTTGAAATTTATGGATACGCAGCATGTCGATGGAAAATATGTACAAACCATAGGCGATGCGTCAATTGCGCTGCAAGATGAATTTGCACCGCAACTTCATGAATATTGGAAGGATAAGCATACTGTCGTGCGCCATGTGTTACGCGATGAGAGCCTATGGGGAAAAGATTTAAGCAAATACCCAGAATTTGAAACGACCGTACAACGCTACCTAGATGAGATTGCGGAGAACGGCGTATTGAAGACAATTGAAAAGTTAAATGCAGTATGGCAAGTAGAATATTAAGGATACATCCAAAGGACAACGTTTTGGTTGCGTTGCAGGATCTATCAAAGGGCGAAGCGATAGAATTTGAGGGCATTACTTACGTCTTGGAAGACGACATACCCGCAAAGCATAAGTTCTTTATGCAGGATATGCAACAGGCTGATGAGATATATATGTATGGCGTCTTGGTTGGAAAGGCACAATATGCAATCCCACGTGGTGGCCTTATGAATACCGATAACACCAAGCATGCGGCAGATCCATACACCTTCAGACCGTATAACTACCATTGGGAAGCACCCGATGTTTCCCGCTTTGAGGGGCGTACATTCAATGGCTATCTACGTAACGATGGGCGTGTGGGAACGGCCAACTACTGGTTGTTCATCCCTACTGTTTTCTGTGAGAACAGAAATTTGGATGTTATAAAAGAGGCCCTTTACAACGAATTGGGCTATTCAGTAACCGGCAAATACCGTTCTTTTACGCATGAGCTGCTAGCAGCATATGAAGAAGGGCAAGATATTGCCAACCTTTCTCCAGACGCGCTGAGTGTAGCTTCGCATACAAAGAATCGGGTATTCAAAAATGTGGATGGTATCAAGTTTCTTAACCATCAAGGTGGCTGCGGAGGTATTCGCCAAGATGCGGCCGTGCTGGGCAAGTTGTTAGCTGCGTATGCCGATCATCCTAACGTTGCGGGCGTAACCGTTCTGAGTTTGGGCTGCCAGAACTTGCAGCTTACAGATTTGATGGATGATATCAAAGCGCGTAATCCGCAGTTTGACAAGCCTATGTTTGTGTTCGAACAGCAGCAGTCGAAAAGCGAGGAGCAGCTTATCAAAGAAGCGATACAGAAGACTTTTGCAGGCCTTGTCGAAATTAATAAGCTCAGTCGCCAACCGGTGCCGTTGAGCAAGCTCACTTTGGGTGTGAAATGTGGTGGTAGCGATGGCTTCAGCGGTATATCCGCAAATCCTGCTGTAGGTTATACATCAGATCTGCTTGTCGCTTTAGGCGGAAAAGTGCTGTTAGCAGAGTTTCCTGAACTTTGCGGCGCGGAGCAAAATCTCATAGACAGAACCATCGAACCAGATGCTGCCCATAAATTTATGGAATTGATGGGAGCCTATAGCCAAGCCGCGGAAAACGTAGGCTCTGGGTTTCACATGAATCCATCACCGGGTAATATTCGTGATGGCTTGATTACGGATGCGATCAAAAGCACGGGCGCTGCCAAGAAAGGCGGCAACTCACCGGTGGTGGATGTGCTTGACTATACCGAAGAAGCCACAAAGGCTGGCCTTAGCTTGGTCTGCACGCCCGGCAACGATGTCGAAGCAACAACAGGAAAAACTGCCTCCGGAGCGACCTTGATCCTTTTTACTACCGGATTGGGTACACCAACGGGAAACCCTATTTGTCCGGTTATCAAAGTAGCCACCAATAACGCCTTAGCCGCTCGTATGTCCGATATCATTGATATCAATACGGGAGCGATCATCGATGGTGAAAAAACCATCGCCGAAATGGGCGAAGATATCCTTGAATATTGTATAAAAGCAGCGAGTGGCGAAGTGATTCCCAAAGCTGTACAGTTGAATCAAGACGATTTTATTCCTTGGAAACGCGGAGTAAGTCTATAAAAACACCAAGCATGAAAGCATTTTTAGACGAGAACTTTTTATTACAGAGCAAAACGGCGCAGGATCTTTATCATCAATATGCGAAGAACCAGCCCATCATTGACTACCATAATCACTTAATTCCCGAGCAGATCGCGAATAACAGCCGCTTTGAAAACATCAGTCAGGTGTGGTTAAACGGTGATCATTACAAATGGCGGGCTATGCGTGCCAACGGTGTAAATGAGAAATACATCACCGGCGATGCATCCGACAGAGACAAATTTCTAAAATGGGCGGAAACAGTGCCCTATACCTTACGCAATCCTCTATACCATTGGACACATTTGGAATTGCAACGCTATTTCGGCATTACCGACCTTTTATCGCCAAAAACAGCGGAAAAAATCTATGAAGAAACCGCGGCAAAGTTAGCGGAGCCGGGTTATGACGTCCGCGGTCTTTTACAAAAGATGAATGTGGAAGTCGTCTGTACAACAGATGACCCTATTGATGCCTTAAACTTTCATCAGCAATTTGCTAACGAGCAACATAGCTTAAAGATGTTACCGGCTTTTCGTCCGGATAAAGCCATGAATGCGGATGATGTAGAGGCGTTAAACGCGTACATCGATCAGGTAGAAGGTGTTGCGAACAAATCGATCAGCAGCTATCAAGAATATTTGGATGCCTTGAAAAGCCGGCATGACTTCTTCGCGGAAAATGGTTGTTCGGTTTCCGATCACGGACTGGAGCAAATTTACGCTGAAGATTATACAGATGAAGAGATCGCAGGTATCTTCCAAAAGATCCGCAGGAACCAAGCGTTGAGCTATAGCGAAAACCTAAAGTTCAAATCAGCGATGCTGGTGCAGTTTGCAGAATGGGATCATGAAAAAGGCTGGGTGCAGCAATATCACTTAGGCGCTTTGCGCAACAACAACGCGCGTATGCTGCGAGTGAACGGACCAGATACCGGATGGGATTCCATTGGCGATTTCTCGCAGGCGCGTGCACTTTCTAAATTCTTAAACCGACTGGACAACCAGGATCGTTTAGCAAAAACCATTTTATACAACTTAAATCCTGCCGATAACGAGCTCATGGCTACGATGATCGGAAATTTCAATGACGGGTCGATAAAAGGTAAAGTTCAATTTGGATCGGCATGGTGGTTCTTGGATCAGAAAGATGGCATGACCAAACAAATTAATGCTCTATCCAACATGGGACTATTGAGTCGCTTAGTAGGAATGCTTACTGATTCACGCAGCTTTTTATCTTTCCCAAGACATGAATATTTTAGAAGACTGATCTGCGATATTTTTGGTGAAGATATCGAAAAAGGTGAGTTACCAAATGACTTGGAATGGATAGGAAAAATTGTCAGCGACATCAGCTACAACAATGCAAAAGAATACTTTAATTTTAAATAATGAGTAAAGGAAACGTGCTCAGTTTCGGGGAGATACTATTACGTATCTGCCCGGACATGGCTACTGATTGGGTAGCCGCAGGGCAGTTGCCATTTTATATCGGCGGGGCCGAACTAAATGTTGCTACAGCACTCGCGCTATGGGAGGTGCCTTCTTCTTACATGTCAGCAATGCCACAAAATACGATCAGCGACGGTATTGGACAACATCTAGAAGATAAAGGATTAGACATCACGCAAATGCGCTGGCAGGGCGATCGGATAGGAATATACTATCTTCCAAAAGGTAAGGATGTAAAAAACGCGGGGGTGGTGTATGATCGTGCTGGCTCCTCTTTTGCTCACCTTAAAAGAAGCGACATCGATTGGGATGCCGTGTTCCATGGTGTAAGTTGGTTTCATTTCTCTGCTATTTGTCCAGCCATTAATGAAGAAATCGCGAAAATTTGCTTGGACGCTGTCCAAGCAGCCAAAGAAAAAGGAATTACGGTTTCGCTAGATCTAAACTATCGTGCTAAGCTATGGAAATACGGGAAAGACCCTATTGATGTGATGCCCGCTTTGGCGCAGCATTGCGATTTGATTATGGGCAATATCTGGGCGGCGCATAAAATGCTAGGTACTAGCTTAAATGAAGAATTTACCGTTAACCAGTCCGAATATCCTAAAACAGCATTGCTGGAACAGGCGGCCAAGACAAGCCAAGAGATTATCCAACGTTTTACCGGCTGCCAATATGTTGCAAACACCTTTCGTTTTGATCATCTGGAACAGGGAATAAAGTACTATACCTCCCTGTATGTGCATGATGAACTTTTGGTATCAAATGAGTATCTTTCAGAAAGCATTGTAGATAAGGTTGGGAGTGGCGACTGCTTTATGGCAGGCTTAATCTACGGGCTTTATCATCAACATACGAGCAATGATACGCTGCAATTTGCAACCGCAGCAGCCTACGATAAATTATTTATTCCAAGTGATGCCACAGTTAGTTCGGTATCAGCAATAGAAAAAAGAATAAAACATGACTAAAAGAAAAGAGGTCCTAGACGCTATATTAACACAAGGAATGCTTCCTTTGTTTTTTCATACCGATGCAGCGGAAAGCGTCAATATCGTGCGTACGCTTTACCATGCCGGCATCCGGGTTTTTGAGTTTACCAATAGGGGTATCGAAGCTCCGGCCGTATTCAAGGCCTTGGTAGCCGCTCGTGATGAGGAAATGCCCGGGCTACATTTAGGCATCGGAACCATAAAGAATACTGAAGAAGCAAGCCAATTCATTGCTTTGGGAGCAGATTTTATTGTAGCGCCCATCGTGACACCGGCAGTAGGTGAACTTGTGCACAAAGAAGGGCTTCTGTGGATTCCGGGCTGTATGACGCCAACGGAGATTACACTTGCTCAAACACTGGAAGCGTCTTTGATAAAGCTATTTCCAGCCAATATTCTTGGTCCCGGTTTCCTATCCGCTATCCGGGAATTGTTCAAAGGCCAGCTCTTTATGCCGACAGGCGGCGTAGATCTGGAAATTGAGAACTTGAAATCTTGGTTTAAAGCTGGTGTATGTGCTGTAGGCATGGGCAGTAAGCTTATTGATCCGAAGCGCGTAGAGAGACTTGCAGAAAGAACTGCGCAAGCTATCTCACTTGTAAAACAGGCGCAACAAAGTTAGAAGGGCTCTCGTAAGACTGGAGCATATCGTCATCGTAAGCAGCAGAGGTAACGACAACGTATTATTGGGTTTATCAAGCTAAGATCAAATGGTTACACTCCCTCGCTATGACGGTTTTTTACATTACTCAACACCTTTTTTAGAAAGACACTTATCACATACTTCGTAGACCACAATTTTTGATATTTTTATTTTAACATTTTAATTTCCAAGCTACCAATGACTAATGAAAAAAAAGGAAACTACAGGTGGACGATCTGCGCCCTCCTGTTTTTTGCGACCACGATAAACTATATGGACAGGCAGGTGCTCTCTCTGACCTGGAAAGATTTTATTAGTCCAGAATTTCACTGGACAAATAGTGATTACGGTTTGATTACAGCCTTATTTTCTATCTTCTATGCCGTGAGTATGCTTTTCGCCGGCCCGTTTGTAGACTGGATGGATACCAAGAAGGGTTTTTTATGGGCCATCGGCATTTGGTCTTTGGGCGCGATTTTGCACGCATTCTGCGGTATTGCTACCTCAGGAATTGTTGCGGGTGAATGGTTTGTAGGCTTTGAAGGTGCGAAGCATGCCATAGGACAGGTTCAGGATGTCGCTCGGGTAATCAATGTAAGTGTTGTCTTATTTATCTTTGCACGTTTTGTGCTTGCTGTCGGTGAAGCTGGAAATTTTCCTGCCGCGATCAAAGCTACCGCCGAATATTTCCCAAAGAAAGATCGTGCTTTAGCCACTAGTATCTTTAATGCCGGCGCCACAATAGGCGCTTTGGCGGCTCCCCTTTCTATTCCTGTCATTGCCGCCTATTGGGGGTGGGAAATGTCTTTCATTATCATTGGTGCACTAGGCTTTGTGTGGATGGGATTTTGGGTGTTCTTGTATAAGAAACCTCACAAAAATCCGAAGGTAAATGCAGCGGAGCTGGTATACATTATGCAGGATGGCGACCATGAAGAAGAAACGACACCGGAAATGGCCGTTCCAGTCGTAAAAAAGAAAATGTCTTTGGCCACTTGTTTCAAATACAAGCAAACATGGGCTTTTGCTTTTGGTAAATTCATGACTGACGGTGTTTGGTGGTTCTTCCTGTTTTGGATGCCGGCCTACCTTTCTGCCGTTTACGATATTAAATCATCGGATACGGAAGGACAGCTAGCTATCTTTGTGTTATACCTCATCACGCTATTATCAATTATCGGAGGCTGGTTGCCAACCTACTTCGTGGATAAGAAAGGGCTTAATCCTTATGAAGGCCGGATGAAGTCTATGCTCATCTTTGCTTTTGTTCCTTTAGCCGTATTGTTTGCACAGCCTTTGGGTCATATCTCTTATTGGATTCCTGTTTTGCTGATCGGCTTGGCGGGTGCAGCACACCAATCGTGGTCAGCGAACATCTTCTCCACGGTAGGTGACATGTTTCCTCGACGTGCCATTGCTACGGTTACTGGTATCGGTGGCCTTGCGGGTGGCGTTGGGTCTACGTTCATTAACTTTTTCTCCGGAAAACTGTTTGATCATGCGAAAGAAACGCAAATGACATTTCTGAACTTTCAGGGCGAAGAAGCAGGATACTTTATCGTATTCTCGTTTTGTGCCGTAGCTTACCTCATTGCTTGGATAGTTATGAAAAGCCTTGTGCCACGCATGGAGTTGATCAAAGACTAATTACATCGACTTATTTTAATACCTAAATAATTTTAACAATGGAGTTAGATTTAGAAAGCATATTTTACGGGGAGGAAGATATCCCTGCGGAATATGCATTACAAGAACAAATCGATCAACGTGAGTTCTTGTCAAATGGTGAGATGTTGCCCTGGACGGGCCAGGTTAGTGAAGTATTTTCGCCGATCTGCGTAAAAACAAAAGATGGGCTTAAACGAAAGCGCATCGGCAGTTACCCAGTATGTACCGAAAAGGAGTCTTCAGAAGCTTTAGAAGCTGCCGTTAAAGCATATGACAATGGCCGCGGCGAATGGCCTACGATGAGCGTTGCCGACAGAATAATCTGCGTAGAGCGCTTTACACAGAAAATGATCGATAAGAAAGATATCGTCGTCAAGCTGATCATGTGGGAAATCGGGAAATCGTTTGCTGATTCGGTGAAAGAATTTGACCGAACCGTTGAATACATATACGCAACGATCGATGCGTTGAAAGACGTAGATCGCGATTCTTCGCGCTTTCAGATCGAGCAGGGTATCATTGCACAAATCCGGCGCTCGCCGCTTGGTGTTGTGTTGTGTATGGGGCCTTTCAACTACCCGCTGAACGAAACCTTCACCACGCTTATTCCTGCCCTTATTATGGGTAACACCTTGTTATTTAAACCACCTAAGCATGGTACACTTTTGCACTACCCTTTGTTGGAAGCCTTCCGCAGCAGTTTTCCAAAAGGTGTCGTGAATACCATATACGGTCGTGGAAATAAGATCGTTCCACAATTAATGCAGTCTGGTAAAATCAATGTTCTGACCTTAATTGGATCAAGCAGAGTGGCTGATGAATTGAAGAAATTGCACCCTCGTGTAAATCGCTTACGCGCTATTTTGGGGTTGGATGCAAAAAACGCGGCCATCATCACGAAAGATGCTGATTTAGATCTGGCGGTTTCAGAGACCGTGTTAGGTTCTTTATCATTCAATGGGCAACGCTGTACAGCTTTAAAGATTATCTATGTGCATAGAAGCGTTGCACAAGAATTCTTGAAAAGACTAAGCGCAGAAGTAGGGAAATTGAAGTATGGCATGCCTTGGGAAAAGGGCGTTGCATTAACTCCGCTACCGGAAGTAAATAAGCCGGCCTATTTAACCGAATGTTTGGAAGATGCGAAAAGCCATGGCGCGAAGGTTGTCAATGAGCATGGTGGCGAAACACTGGAATCATTTTTCTATCCGGCCATTGTTTACCCGGTCAATGCACAGATGAAACTATACCGCGAGGAGCAGTTTGGTCCGGTTATTCCTGTGGTTCCTTTCGACGACCTGGAAGAGCCAATAGAATACCTGATCGAATCTTCACACGGACAGCAGGTGAGTATCTTTAGCAACAATGCGGCAGTCATTTCTTCCTTGATCGATCCATTGGTGAATCAGGTTAGCCGGGTGAATATCAATGCCCAATGCCAACGTGGGCCCGATACATTTCCGTTCACCGGTCGTAAAGACAGCGCAGAAGGCACATTGTCTGTAGTAGACGCTTTACGTTCGTTTTCGATACGCTCGCTGGTAGCGACCAAGAATACGGATAAGAACAAGAAGTTATTGAACGAAATCGTTCGCGACGACAGTTCGAACTTCTTGAGTACAAAGTATATTTTCTAATTTTTTCTTTTTTGTGCGGGTAACAGCAATGTTGCCCGCACTTATTTGCTCTAGCGTGTCCATGCTTGCCTTTCTCGTCTATTTTGGGTATCATTACGTAATTTTACGCAGATGGCCTTCGAAAACTACACGATAAAAGATATTGCCAGAGCTTTAAACCTCTCGCCTTCAACGGTCTCTCGAGCCTTGCGGGACAGTTACGAGATAAGCACAGAGACAAAGCAAATCGTGTTGGCTTATGCAGAGAAGATTAATTACCGGGCGAACCCTATCGCGCGCAGCTTAAAAGAACGAAAGAGCTACAGTATCGGGATTATAGTTAGCGAAATAGCAAATAATTTCTTTTCCCAAGTGATTGACGGTATCGAATCCGTTGCCTACAGCAAAAATTATCAGGTCGTTATCTCACAGACGCATGAATCTGCGGAGCGCGAGCGGCTTAATGTGGAACACCTTTACTCACGGTCGACCGATGGGCTACTTATGGCCCTTTCTGCTGAGACGAGTGACTGTTCATACCTTGAAAGCCTAATGGATAAGGGCTTCCCTATCGTTTTTTTTGATCGTGTCCCTGCGCAAATTCGCTCGCATAAAGTGATTGCGGATAATAAGCAGGGCGGATATGATGCTGTAAACTACCTGTCTAAAAAAGGCTGCAAAAAGATAGCCCATGTAACCGGCGCAAAAAAGCTATCTATTACGAAAGAAAGGCTAGAAGGTTATAAAATGGGTTTGCTAGCGCATAACCTTGACTTCAACCCTGCGCTAGTAAAATACTGCGAATATGGTGGCCTGCACCAAGATGAGCTTGAAAAGGTTGTGATGGAATTACGCGATCAGGATTATGATGGGATTTTCATATCGGGCGATAAATTGACAACGGGTTATCTCCAAGCAATGAATGAGCAGGATAGCCATAAGCTAGACCATATTGCCATCGCAGGATTTACCAATTCAAAAGTTGTAAACATCTTTTCACCGACAATTACCGCTATACGACAGCCGGCTTTCGACATGGGGCAACGTGCAGCGGAACTTCTTATTCAACAAATTGAATCCAAGCAAGCTGATACCGACTTCCAAACGGTGGTATTACCCACCACACTGATCGAAAGAAAATAATATTCCCCCACCAAATGGCAGGGGAACTGATGTTGTTTTTGGGCGTCTTTAATCCGCCCTTAGTTATTCAAATTTGGGTTATTGTTCGATTCATTTTCCGGAATCCCGAAAATATAATACGGGCTGTTCACTGTAAATTCCGGGCCGGCATTATTTTCCGTACGTGTTGTCGTATGTCCTATCGCATTTACGGTCTGCGTTCTGCCGTCAGGCAAGGTGATCGTGACGCGTACGGGTACTGCTTCGCCTTGTGGATTAACCGTTGTATATGCCTTACGTTCGACTTTGCCTTGTGTTCTGATAATATCAGCAAGAGCAAAACCTTCACCCCACAGCTCTTTTCGGCGTTCCAGGAGCACTTCCGCAATCACCTCGTTTTGTGACCTGCCTACCAAGGATAATGCCGTTGCGTTTCTAGCCACGCGGAGCTGGTTCAGCGCCGCAGCGGACTCCTCCAGCCTATTTAGTCTCGCATAGGCTTCGGCCTGAATTAAATAGGTTTCGGCAGCACGTATAAGAACAATATCACCAGTCATATCCTCCCGAAATTTAAATTTTGCATAGCGTAACAACCCATATCGCGCCGGTGCCGCATTATCCCATGAAAAAAGCCTTGACCGCACATCTTGCTCTTCAAAATATTCTTTAAAATGAGGGTCTGCCATAAAACTATAGTAATACGATGCGGGCGTCGTTACATCTAAAAAATGGAAGTGATAGCTGGCCACGCTTTGATCGGGGCGCTGCCCATGCCCCCAGATCCATTCTGCATTGGTCAGATCGTTAAATCCAGCGCCATATTCTTCACCCGACATGAGGGGATAACCTGTACGAGCCTCCCCCGCTTTTTGTGCAGCTGCTTCCCAATTGCCTGTTTGCAAGTACGCGCGGGCAAGCAGCGCTTGCACCACCTGTTTATTTATTTTGTACTTCTGCGAGGATGGCCTTTGATACCCTTCCAACAGCGCTTCAGCCGCTGTCAGATCGCGGATCACTAAATCAAAAATTTCTTTTAATGTAGCTTTTGGGTTTCCAACCGTTTGCGGACCGGTAGGTTCGGTATAGATGGGTGCCGTTTTTGCATTTGGATCCTTTTGGTAGCTCAATTGATAAAACGAAGCAAGCGTTAAATAACTATGTGCCCGAAAAGCCAAGGACTGTCCTTTGAGCTGCTGTCTTAACGCATCATCACCGGGAATGTTGTCGACATTGGCTAGTATAATGTTATTGGAGTTAATGGCCGTATACAAGATGCTCCAAAAGGCATTTACGCGCGTGCCAACACGTGTATGCATCTCCAAATAGTCATACGGGCTAAGGTATCCATAACGCCCACGAACCACAGCGACGTCGTTTCCCATTGCATCACTCGCACGCAAGATAGAGGCGTATCCGGGGTTAGCGAATGTAAAATAGGTATCCATATAGGTACTCCATGTACCGTTTAGCAGCGTCTGTAAATTTTCCACATTGTCAATGACAACAGATTCTGGTACAGAGGTCGTCGGTATGGTATCCAGGTAATCATCACAGGAACTAAATCCGGTAACAAGAAACAGAAACGTAAAAAGTCGGTATATATTCTTATGCATGTTATTTTTCCTTTATTGATAAGATATGATTGATTTTAAAATCCAAAATTTATTCCGCCAGAGACGACACGCATAGCAGGATACCGGAAATAAGTTGTTCCGCCTACCGACTGCTCTGGATCCATTCCCTCATGTCCGAAGAACGTAAGTAAATTTTCTCCCAGTAGATTGGCACTTAGTCTTCCCAGCCCCAATCTATTTGCGATACGTGTTGGAAAGGTATAGCTCAAACTTAGGTTTCTCAAGCGCACGTAGGATGCATCATATAAAAACCGTGTTGACTGGCTAGCTGCTTGTGCGCTTGCGCCCCCTAGCCGAGGTACATCCGTTTCGGTGTTGTCTGCTGTCCATCGGTTTACCATGTCTTTGTGCCAAGCTACACCTGCCGTACCATTATGGTATAAAGCCGGAATATCACCATCTAATATTTTCCCACCTATGCTGTAGCTAAAGAGAAACGATAGTTCGAAGCCCTTGTATCCAAATGTATTGGTTAGTCCCCCATACACATCAGGAAGGGAACTACCCGTGTAATAGAATGTGGCCGCTGAATAGTTACTTGTCGTGGTTTTACCAACGACCTGTTGAACACCGTTTGCATCAGGCTCCGTGATATCTTGGTACCAAAGCGGATTTCCATTTGCTGGATCCACGCCTGCCCAATCTCGCAGCCAGAAGTCATACACCGATTTCCCGACTTCCAATCTTTTCGTACCACTGATAATCTGTTTTTGAGGAAGCGATGTAATCTTATTTCGGAAATGGGCAATATTGAAAGCAATGTCCCAATGAAAGTCTGCAGAACGGATCGCCGTAGCTCTCAGATCTAGCTCAAACCCAGTGTTTTTTAAGCTTCCGACGTTCTCGTCAATTGCTGAAAACCCACTGGAGGGCGGTAGTGGTCTGGAGAAAAGCAAGTCTTTGGATCTTCTATCAAAAAATTCCAATGTTCCGCTAAGGCGATTGTTAAACAATCCGAAATCTACGCCGACATTTAGGTTTAAATTTGTTTCCCATTTTAAGCCCGGTGTAGGTAAGCGCGATGGTCTGACCCCACCTTCACCCAAGTTGTTGGCTATCGCATAGAGAGCTTCATAGGCGTAGTAGGTTCCTATGTTATCATTGCCCTGACCGCCATAGCTACCCTTCAGGTTAAGCAGGTTGATCCAGCTGGATTCGCGCAAAAAGCCCTCTTCCGCAAGCTTCCAGGCACCGCCCAATGACCAAAATGTTCCCCAACGCTGTTCGGGTGAGAAACGGGAAGTTCCGTCGGTACGCAGAGAGCCGGTAAATAGATACCGCTTATTATAATCATACTCTACCCGGCCCAAAAAACTTAAGATGCGATGATCTTGGGATGATCCGGTAAAGCTATTCAGCTGCGAAGCCGCAACCGGCTCGTAAAGGTATGGTAATACGAAGTTTTGTCTACTACCATTAAAGCTTCGGGAGTTGTAATTGAACAGCTCTTGTCCTACCAACACCTTCAGTCCGTGACCTGTTTCGAAGCTCTTGTCATACGTCAAGATGTTGTTTTGCGTCCACGAAACGTTTCGCGCATTGCTCTTTGAAACTGAACCATTGATATTAGCGGAGCCTCCAAGTAGCGGATTTGTGTAGTTGTGACCAGTCTGGTTTCGGTAATCGATATTATAGGAACTTCTAAAAGAAAAATTATCAGATATTTTCACTTGCACAAAGGCCCGTGTAGATACTTCATCTTTTAATGTTTCACGCAGATCAAGGTCATATGTGCCAAGCAAGTTCCAATTTGGATTAGCAGCACTCGGCCTGTAAGATCCAAAATCAATCACGCGTTCGTTGCTACCGTCCGTAACATAAGAGCCGTCTGGGTTTCGCGCATACACCGGATAGAAGGAAGGTAAACGACGTCCAAAATTAATAACATTGGATACTTGACTATCCTCGGATTGGGGGTAATCTTGTTTGGTTGCTGTAGCGGATACGTTGACACCTACATCAAGCCAAGGTGTCACATTGACGGTGCTGTTGCTCCGAATGTTGTAGCGACGGTTTCCCGATCCTACACCGATGCCTTGATCATTCAGGTAATTGCCCGATATATAATATTGGTTATTCTCTCCTCCGCCACTGATATTTAGGGTTGCTTCCGTCCGTGGAGCCAATTGTTCGAGTTCGCGTTGCCAGTTATCATTCCATAGAGGCGTTGCTCCACTCACGATCTTTCCGTCTGCACCAACTGGCTGAGGGAAATTTGCACCATACGGGTTGATTCCCAACTCTTGCACGACACGGCCGCTCGCCAGTTGCGCAGCTGTAGCTGGCGTGTTTGTAGCAACCAGCTGATTGTACAAGCCTTCCCAATACAGCTCGAAGTATTGGTTTGTGCTCAAGTGTTCATAATCTCTTACTGCTCTTGATGAGTATCCCTGCGTAAAACGTGCATCAACGGCTGGCTTCACGCCCGAGCGGCCTTGTTTTGTCGTGACCAGTATCACGCCATTAGCGGCTCTTGATCCATATAGTGCGCTGGCTGTAGCATCTTTCAGTACACTGATGGATTCCACATCGGCCGGATTGATAGCGCTTAAACTTCCACCGTAGGGTACACCATCGACAACGTAAAGCGGATCGCTGGATGCATTGATAGACCCAATACCACGAATTCTGATCGTTGCATCAGTGCCCGGCTGCCCGCTGCTGGATACCGATTGCAAGCCCGGCGCCAAGCCTTGTAATGCCTTTGAGATACTGCTTACTTGAGCGCGCTGCAGTTGTTCACCGCTAATTGTAGAAACGGAACCTGTAAAGTCTGACTTTTTCGACGTCCCGTAGGCGATCACCACCACTTCATCCAGATCTTTTGTAGACGGTGTTAATTGTATAGCGGAAAGATCGCTTTCAGCAGGAATTTCCAGACTGCTGTAACCTATAGAACTGATGATTAACGTGCTTCCGCTCGCCACCTTTTCTAAGGTGAAACGCCCGTTGGCATTTGTATTGGTTTGTCTTTGTGTTCCTTTGATCGTAACAGTGGCATCGCCGATAGGCTTACCGGTTGCAGCTTCTACGATAGTACCTTGTCGCGATGTTTGAGCAAATGCCACAGAAACCGAGGCTAAGCATACAAGGATCAATATGGAGTATATGAGTTTTTTTGACATTAATTTTTGAAATGAGTAATCGGAAAATTTTGTGTGATTATCTTTTTTAAGCATTTAACGTTAGATAATTAATCCGTTATTTATTGATCAAGCTAGGTACAAGATGCCAATCACATGTATTCCCGTACGAGCTGTGAAAAATCAGGCAGTATTTTGACTAATTAAATAATCTGACTTCCGTCCTACACACGTTTTTTAATCCAGAATGAACGTTCTTTTTACAGAAGTTGTTAAATCATGCACGTAACAAACCGTGTATCTTAATAGCCTGCTGTTCAAGAACGCAAATAAAGACTCCGGGAATCCAACTGTGATAAGCTGATTTGATGTTAACGCACGGATAGATGAGCGATCAAATACGACTATTTAGGTAAACAATCATTTGACCGCTGGCGCATTCGGACGCCTAAAGATGTGAGAATAGCATTATGTTTCGGCTTATTAGATTTCGAAAAGGTGTTGCTGGATGCTAGTAATAAGATAAAGTTAGATGAATGCATAGTTTTTCTATAGATCATGTAGTTTGGAGAAACAAATAAACGACATTAAATTTAATCTACCAAATTAGTAGATAAATTTTTGGGTTTTTCCTATTAGCACATGACATATGATTGCTAATTGCTGTCGCAGACTCAGCTGTTTAAAGGTTAGAAAGAGTTTTGATCCGCGGTAACTAAATAATCCATATCTTGAAGGGAATAATACGTCGGCCAGTCGAAAGTTTGTAGAATAGTCATCTACCGCCGCGATTGTTTTGGAGTGATGGAATGACGACTTATGGCTTCACTATGTAGAGGCGAATAAGCTGTTGTTATTACCCTCAAGGCACCTTTTTATTTAAACACGCAAACTATTTTTAAAGCGAAATATGAGAAGAAACTATACGATAAGGCAAATAACTGCGGGAGACGAAGCTCTATGCTCCGCATTATCCGATCTCACCCTAGATGTGGTTAGAAACAACGCGTCTATAGGGTTTATGGCATCGCTAAATTTCGAAGATGCCTCAGCTTTCTGGCAGCATGTTTTCGATCGAGTGGTTGCAGGAAAAGTGATTTTATTAGTGGCGGAAGATACAGAAACGAAGGCGGTTATTGGGACAGTTCAACTGCTTATTGATCAGCCGGCGAATCAACCGCATCGTGCTGATGTGGCTAAAATGCATGTGCATAGCGCGTCAAGGCGTTTAGGAATCGGCGAGGCTTTATTACATGCTATTGAGAAAGAAGCTAAGAAAAGGAACAAACATATTCTTGTTTTGGATACCGTAACGGGAAGCCCGGCATCTTTCCTTTATCAAAAGCTAGGCTGGATAAAAGTGGGCGACATTCCAGAGTATGCGCTATACCCTGATGGGGAGTTTTGCAGCACAACCTATTTCTATAAAAAGCTTAGTTAACTTTTCGTCGAGAAGATGTTGGTTCGTGTTCTTCATTCCTTAGATAATCTCTCAACCGTTTAGTGGTAGCCAAATTTACCTTTCTTATTAGCTTTTGCCCACCTTGTCATTCACTGGTTTTGGGAGTTTTAAATGCGGCTAACCGACTCGCCAATACAAGCATAAGCAGGCCAAAGCAAGCAAATACACCAAAGGAGTAGCGCAGATTTAGTACCTCCGCGATATATCCGATAAGCGGCGGCCCCATTAAGAAGCCAAGATAACTGACGCTAGACACCATGGCCAACGCCACACCCGAAGAAATTGTCTTGTGCGTACCTGCTACAGAGTAAACAGATGGAACATTGCAGGCCACCCCAAGTCCTACGAGCATAAAGGCTAACGTGCAAAATATCAATGTTGGAAATACGACGGCACTCATCATGCCGACAAACATCAATACACCACTAATCTGTAATGTCCGCTGCCGACCTATTCTACTAATTACAGCATCACCAATAAACCGCCCTGCCGCCATCATCACCATAAATGCCGCATAGCCCAACGTCGTTAAACTGTCAGGCGCATTGACAATATCGTGGAAATAAACGCCACTCCAATCAAACATGGCTCCTTCTGTAGCCATGCTACAAAAACCGATCACACCCAGTGAAATAAGGAGTCTATCCGGTTTGAAAGAAAAAGATTTTTTCTCTGCTCCGCCCGACTGGTCTTGAATTAAGAAGGAGCGGTTCATGAGAATATTGATTAGCATAAGGCCCGTGACAATATAAAAATGCGTAGAGGTGTCAATACTTAAATTGAGCGTCGCTAACCCGATTAATGCACCTGTGAATCCCGCAATGCTCCAGGCACCATGAAAGGACGACATTATCGATTTGGCATACATCCGCTCCGCTAAAACACCTTGCGTGTTAACCGCGATATTGCATATGTTTCCAAAAATACCAAACAATAATAGAGCGCCCCCCAAATGCCAGGCATTGCCTGCAAATGAAATACTACAAAGAACCAAAAGGTAACATAAGGCGCCGATGGGCATCAGTCGATGGCTCCCGTATTTCCCAACTAACTTGCCCGAGATAGGCATGGTCATCAGTTGCCCTACGGGAAGCATAAGCAGTATCGTACCCAGCTGGGCTTCTGTAAGATGAAGGTTTGCTTTGATAATAGGAATACGGCTTGCCCAGCTTGCAAACGCTATACCTTGGCCGAAATAAAATAGGGAAACGGCTAGACGGACGCGCTGTTTGCTTGCCTTCATGCTTTGTAACGGTGGATTGCTCGAAAGTGAATTCATGCTGCTGGTAGTTTGCTTGCAAAACTACAGCTAATTTCCTATAAAAACTGACCAAGTTGCAACGCAATCAGCGCAATTAACATTTCGGTAATGCCTCGAGCTGATAAAGTCACAATACGCGTTTCACTATTTACGTTGCAGCGCTGTAGACGCGGTTTTAATAGGTCCCCTTCGTAGCAAATCCAACAGAACCTTAGTACAAATCTGGCTTGGTAATTCCCTTTGCGGTGTACGATGCCTTATTCATTTGAAAATGCATTTGGGTCATTAGGTTTAAATAGTCTTTAAGCGTTCCGAGATTATGTTCCTGTCGGAGCTGATCGACGCGAGCGGAATCCAGCAAACCAATCTTCGGAATTGCCCTTCCTGTCGTCCTCACCAAATAATCGACCTGCGTTCCAAAGAGCTGCTTCTCGCCAGCATTTACTTGTACGCGATCAAAAAGATAAGCATAGTTTTCCGGGTTGGCATTCTTTTTCTTTACTGCTTTTCGCATAGCCTTTAACACGCGCCGTTGAAACGCTGGGTCGTGGTCGCAATGTTGTACTAATAGCCAAAAATGGTTAGAGCCCTCTTTACCGACTTGATTATAGCCCAAATAGCCGTATTGCAAAAAGTAATTTTCAATGGTCTTTTGGTTGGTCTGAAAAACGCTGTCTTTGAAGGTTTGCCATTGCCCCTCAGTATAAGCTTTGTATTTCCCGGTTCTCACCTTTGCTGCGACTTGATCAATTGTTACCATTTCACGCAGTTCTGCTTTTATCTGCTTGCGTCGCTCCTCTTTTATGGGCTCGGCCGATTTACAGCTATAAAACAAAAAGGGTATGAGCAACACGATTACAAGAAGAAAATTTTTCATGGTTTAATGATTTGTAGCACCTGACTAAAATAGAAAATTCCGGGCATATAACGAAGTTGAGCGTTTGCATTGCTATGGGATACATCGCTTTTTAGTTGGCGATATAAGTGCTGGAAGTTGATTTCAGAACGGATTACCAGCTCACATCCCTATAGTATAGAAAATCAAAAGATGGAACACTTGAATTTTTACCTAAAACCTATTTGTCAGCGCTTTATCACATCACAAAAATTTGAGCAAAACCGTTGCTATTTTATAAGCTAGCTATTACATTTGTGAACGATCGACTTCGTAGCTCAGTTGGTAGAGCAACAGACTCTTAATCTGTGGGTCCTGAGTTCGAGCCTCAGCGGGGTCACAAAAGCGTTATAGATTTATGGTTAAACCATTGATTTATAGCGCTTTTTTATTTAAAAATATTTTGATGCGTACACTATGGCGTACAGGTTGCAGACAATTAGGCCTTATATAGTATAAATTGCATATATTTGTGTTATGGAGCTGAAAGAATTTTTAGAAGCTAATCCCATCTTAGTGCGGAAAGAGCTAGCCGTTAAAATGTACCCGAATTTATCGGCGGATGTCGCTCGGAACAAACTCACCAATAAAATTAAACAATATGTAATTGGAAGCGGCACCCAGCGTATTCTTCCTCATGATGTCGAAGCCGCCAAAAAGGCATTAACAGAACTACGTGATAATATTAATGAGTTCCTGAGGGAATAAACAATATAGTTTTATTTGGATATATAGTATAATAAAACTATATTTGTGTTATTAAAAGTAACACACACATGAATACATCATTTAAAAACTGCGACGATTTCGCAAACTACATCATCGACTCGGTATTGGATCACGGCGATATCGTGACATACGAGTTTAACAGGATGACCAACTTGGACATTCCTTTGGGCAGATCCCTAAATCAGTACGTCAAAGAAAAAGTAGCAGGTGGCAAGAATTTTAGTGAATTCGGGACAGTAAAAGCGTTTCTTTACGATATCTACGAGCTGACGCTATCCCCAATTTTTTCACTTTACGATAAAGCAAGACTAGCTTACACTTGGACTTCAATGAATCCCGATCGAGCTGCGGGAATGAACATCAACGAGCATATTGCTGAATTAAACACTGATTTGAATCTATTACCCAAAGAAGATCACAATTGGTATACAGACAAATATATTAGGCTATATTTAGATTGGCTGAGCGCGAAAGGTCGTACAGCATCTTCTATGGTAACAGGCCCTGCTAATTTTCCAGTAGAGCGAAACAGAAAAGCGCTAAACTCAGAACATAATAAGTACCAGACGTTTCAAGAATGGCGCGATAAAACGCAAAAGTCAATCGCAAAACGTATTGAGCGAAGCAAGCCCGAATCCCAAAAAAGGGATGAGAAATTCGAGTTGTTGAAGAAGGATATTATACATTCTGCCGCCGTTATTGTGGGTATAGATAACGGTACTGAGCCCTATAACCGTGCACTATTTGTTTCTTCCATCACAGGTAAAATTGAACGTCTTGCAAAAAACGGTGAACATGAGCTGGTTGAAAAATGTCTATTACTTCTTGAAGAGCTAAATTCCTCTCAGAAAAAGCCCATTATTACTAGCCGTAACTCAGTGTGGAATCTTCGAGAAGTTGCAGTTGACATTGCAAAACAAGCGGAACGCCGAAACGAAGAATATCAAATTGATGGCGGCATCGTCATTGTAAATTATGCCGACGATAGGATCCAAGTAAAGCACGATGAGAAACCATCTAGAGAGGTGATTGACAGTCTAAAGCGTAATTCTTTCAACTGGTCAAGATTCAATGGTGCTTGGCAGCGAAAAATCACGAATAATACAAAAAACGTTGTTAATAACATGTTCGCTTTAGCTATAAGATAAGCGTCGAAAATATTATGTAGCTTTATTATCAGACGTTAAAATCGGTATATATATGGCTTTGAGGTAAATTTGTTACTTCAAAGCCTTACTAGCTTTTTATGAGTAAAACACAAAAAACACCCGTTCTAATCATTAAGGAAATATTTTTTAATCAGATCCTGTCGGGGGAAAAGATCGAAGAATATCGAAGTTTGAGCGATCATTATTTCAAAATGTTCTTTGATAAGAACAAAGATGGCGAATACGAGTTCCGACAACCAGTTGACAAGATTGTCTTGGCGGTTGGGTACCACAAAACCCGTAAGACCGCGGTAGTTGAATTGAAAGATATTTATATCGTCGAATTTCAGCATGTAATTCCAGAAGGATTCGAAAAAGGTGATGAATGTTTTGTCCTAGAGCTTGGTAAGGTATTGGAAAGGAATTTCTAGTACTTTATAACTTATGGCAGAAACAGCAGAGCAAAGAAGAAGAAGTGCAAGGCCTAGATACAGGATAAGCACATCAAACAGCGGTGTAAGAACCGTTACCCCAGTTAACACGGCAGCACGTCGTGACATGCGTCAACCAACCGGAATTCGTAGAGTTACCCGATAATGACGCCATTAGACATATTGAATCAGATTAGGCAGCAGACTAATCAAATTGTACTGTTCAGCTCACTGAATGGCAAAGATTCTATATTGTTAACAGACATGTGTTCCAAGGTCTTTGATCGGGTGGTAAGTGTTTACCTCTATACGGTCAAAGACCTTGATCATATTGAGGCATTCAAGATTGTGCATCAGTCTCGGTACCGAAACGTTGAGTTTATTGAAAAGCCGCATTTCGCGCTATACGGATATCAAAAAAGCGGATATCTTGGGTACTTGGGCCACGAGAAGTTAAAGCGCCGGACGCTGGCACAGATCGCGCAAGACGTGAAGAAAGAGACGGGAATCGAATGGGCATCCTTTGGCTTTAAGAGAACCGACGGCCTGCAGCGTCGCCTCATGATGATGGGCTTGGATAAGGTCGGAACGCCGGGCTACAACGGAAAAACAAAGAACGTATACCCTATCGAGGGATGGACCAACAAACATGTTCTTGCTTACATTGACAAAATGCGATTGCCACGGCCTACGGTCTACGACCCTAAACACCAATCGCAGGGCGTGTCTCCGGCTGATATCAATTTCCTGCTTTGGTGCCGGAAGCATTCACCAGGCGATTACGCAAAAGTGCTAAAAGAGTTCCCCGAAGCAGAAACCATAATTTTTGAACATGAGTACCAACAAGCATAAATCATCGGAATCAATCACACTAAAGCGCTCACAGATCGCGCTGGCCGATTACAACCCACGTAAGCTATCAGCCGAAGCGAGAAAGAAGCTCAAAGCAAACATAAAGCGCGTAGGCATTATGGGCGGCATCGTATGGAATGAGTCGTCGGGCAACCTAGTAAGTGGACACCAACGCGTATCGATTTTAGATGAGATCAATCACTACCCGAAAACCGATTACGATATCACCGTCGAAAAGGTAACCTTGAACGACAAAGAGGAAAAAGAGCAAAACATCTTCCTTAACTCCAAGTCGGTACAGGGTGAATTCGACGCGGATCTAATGGCCGAGATCATCGGTGATATTGATCCAATCTTAGCCGGACTGGATGACATCGATCTAACAATGCTACAGCTCGAGTCACCATCAGTGGACTTTACGGACATTATGGAAAAAGCATCGAAGCTGACGCCACCTGCTAGCAAAGAGGAAATCAAAGCGAAGAAGGAAAAGTACAGCAATGAAGTTGACGACCGTTGGGAAGGCGAGCCGATCCTTCTCCTATCTTTCGACTCGTTCCAGAACAAAGCTGAATTTATGGAGGCTATGGGAAAGGATCTGTATGAGAAGATCGTTAAAGGCGAAGAGGTCGCAGAGAGGCTATTTAATGCTTAATCGGCGGCACTGATATAACGGAAGGTTATAACAATTATATGCAAAAGAAGGATGCATCAACATTTTACAGAGTACACTTTTGGCGATATCGTGTATTTAAAAACCGATTCCAATCAAGAGCAATGGATCATCACAGACATCACGTTAAAGCCTAATTTGGCCTTGTATCACATTGCCTGCGGATCATTACAGCACGATGCCTATGATTTCGAGATGTCAAGACAGCCGGATGCGAGTAAAAAAATGGGTTTACAATAGTTTGAACCCGTAAAAGAGATAATTAAATACAAATAGATATGATAATAACCCTTTCATGGCATTTAGTCTTGATGATCGTATTGACGATTTTATTTATCATTTGGATAGTCCGACAGTTTGACGAATACGAAGATTGGGGAATACTTACGGCATTGCCTACGTTGTTGTTGTTACTTGTGTTTTGGGCTGTCTACGGTGGTATAGTTTGGTGGTAATATGGCAGACAACAAATACGAATATGAAAGCGAAAGCTTTTCCACAGCATGCGAGAACTATGCAAAGAAGGGCATGACCGACCGCGAAATAGCTATTGAATTGGATTTGAATGTTACCTATTTCTGTGAACTCAAATCTAAGTACGATAACATTTCCGAAGCCTTAGCGCGCGGACGAGCAAAAATCAATTCAGCTGTTCGGCAAAAATATCTTGCGGTCGCCTTGGGAGGTCTCAAGCGAAAGACAACTACCCGAAAGATTCCCAGCCGCTTCGATGATGAATCGGATATCCATGCCGACGGAATGGTCGTATTGGAAACAACGGAAGAACTTGCTCCCAATGCACAGGCTTTAAGCACCTGGTTATTCAACAATGATGAGGAATGGCGCAAAAAGGTTATTGATGGTAAAAAGCTCGATGTCACGACCAACGGGAAAGATCTCAACGGCAGCATAAACATTGCCACATGGTTGCAAGCCAACAACGAAGATGACGACACAGACGAAGACGATAGCGAAGAAGGTCTCGACGGCGAGCAAGAGGAAGATAACTAGGACGCGGCCTAAAATAAAGGTCGCTAAGCCTTACGTTCCCATTTATGAGAACACGGATAAGTTTATTATCCTGATCACCGGCGGCCGTGGCTCCGGAAAGTCGTTCAACGGCTCTTTGTTCCTTGAAAGATTGAGTTTTGAGAAAGGGCACAGCATTCTTTTCTCCCGTTATACTATGTCTTCAGCGGCTGATTCTGTTATTCCAGAATTTCAGGAGAAGATCGATTTGGAAGGCACAAGCGACTTTTTCGAGATCAAGAAGAACAACATCATCAATAAGTTCTCGAAAGTGCCGATCATGTTCCGCGGTATTAAAACAGGATCCGGCAATCAAACAGCGAAGCTAAAGTCAATCCAAGGTCTTACAACGTTTGTCGGCGATGAGATGGAGGAATGGACCGACTTTGATAGTTACGAAAAGTTGATGCTTTCCATTCGTCAAAAGGGAATACAGAACAGGATCATCCTGATCATGAACCCTACGGACGACTCGCATTTCGTTTATGAGCAATACATCAAGGATACTCACAAGATTGTAACCATCGACGGCGTTGACGTCCAGATATCGACGCACCCGAATGTGCTGCACATCCATACGAGCTATCTCGACAACATCGAAAACCTGTCAGATAACTTCTTGGAGCGCATTGAGCAAATCAAGCAAGAGTCGATCGCGCAGGCAACGGATGCCCAGGGCGTTTTTGATCGCTCCAAGTTCCAAATGACCAAGTACGCGAACGTTGTCATCGGTCGGTGGGCAGACATTAAAGAAGGTGTTATTCTTCCCAAAACAATGGAAGGAGATTTTAATGAGTATCTCCCCTACTGTTACGGACAGGATTACGGTTTTTCAGTCGATCCGGATACGCTTATCCGCGTGGCCGTCGATCGGAAGAAAATGCTGATACATGTCGATGAGGAGTACTACGATACGAAGCACCTAGGCACGAACGACATTATTGAGTTGAACAAATCCCGCATTAAGCTGCCGAATGATTTAATTGTGGGCGATAGCGCGGAGGATCGATTGATCGCGGACATCAAGAAGGGGAAAGTAAACATTGTTGAATGTTGGAAGGCTCCCGGCTCCGTAAACGCTTCGCTGCTTAAGATGGCCGATTACACCATCGTTTACACCTCCCGAAGCCGAAACGTTCGCACGGAGCTTAAAAACTACATCTGGAATGATAAAAAAGCAGGTATTCCCATTGACAAATGGAATCACTCAATTGATGCAATACGTTACGCGTTCGACTTTCTAACGAAAAACGATCCTAACGCCAAACAGAAAACTAAACGAGCGGCACAGGCCGTACGATCACCTAAAAGAAGGGTAAGACGATGACACTAGAACAATTACAGCAGCTACTGGGCGGCGAATACAAAGCCCTGTATGAAGTTATCAGTAAAGGCCAACGAATTATAAAGCTTGGTTCCAAGACAATGACGGTGGAGCAGGCCATGCGCCAGTATGATCCATTTTTGCATGACGTCAACGATCCAAACATTCGGGAAAATAGAATATTGGAATTTGAGGGCGAGGAATACGTTGACACAATTACCGGTGAGACAAAGAGAGCTTCGGAAACGGATGAGCAGTCAGTAAATAGGTTACAACTCGCACGTCAACAGCAAATTGTCCAGTCGGCCGTATTTTTTGAGTGTGGATCTGATATCTCTATTGATTTCACTGGCAAGGAAAACGAAGAGAACTTCTTTGCGCTTATTCAGAAGGTGTGGACAGACAATAAGCTTTCCTACAAGACAGAAGATATTGTCGAGCGTCGGATGATCGAAACCCATTGCGCGGAGCTGTGGTATGACTTCATTGACAAGGATTACTGGAAGGGAACGCCACTAGAAGGAAGCGAACGTCGCCCTGGCATGATGCTTCTTTGCAAAGAAAATGGTGATGATATATTCCCGGTGTGGGATGAACATGACGGCCTTATTGCCTTTGGTAGAGGATATCAGACTGTTGACCCCATCACTGATATCAAAACGGTTCACTTTGATCTATACACGTCCGAGTTGATTGCGTTTGGTAGTCAAGTCGATGGAGCCGGATGGACCACAGAGGTAAAAGAGGGTTACGGTTTCCTTCCGATCATTTACCATTCGCAAAAGCGTCCAGAATGGGCGAACATCCAACCGCTGGCTGATCGCGAAGAAAACAACGTTTCGAACCTCGCAGATACAAACGATTATTACGGCGATCCTACTATGGTTGTTGAAGGTGACGCTGAAAGCCTACCATCCAAGGGCGAAGTAGCTAAGGTGATGCAGGTCAAGGGCGAAAACGGAGGACGTGGTAGCGTCTCCTTTGCCCAGCCGGATGCAATGGTCGATTCCAAGAAGATGGAATTTGATAAGCTGAAGCAGGAGCAATTTGATATCACCAACACACCGGATATCAGCTTTAACACGATGTCGCAGCTTATGAGTAACGGTACCAGCGGCATTGCTTTGCGCCTCCTATTTATGGGGCCACAGCTTAAAGGTAACAAGAACCAAAAGCGATTGAAAGAAATGCTCGTGCGCAGGTTAAACGTGATCAAAAAGATGTTGATCAGTTTTTCTCCTGCCGAGTTTCAAGATATGGAAGGGATTATGCCATCAATCAAGTTTAAGGATGCGCTGCCGGTTAACAAAACTGAATTGATCGGCGATGTATCGAAAATGGTATCAGCAAAGCTGTTAAGCCGGAAAACTGCTATGACCATCTTAGGTGAAGTATCGGATGTTGAAGCTGAGCTAGAGCAGATACTCGAAGAAGCGAAACAGGATCTGCAAATGGCCAAAGAAGCGCAGCCAATCGCACAACCAAAAATATAACGCATAATTATAATATTTATATAGTTTTTATTGCATATATAAATATTGTTTTTTACCTTTGAAGTATCGAAAGACATCAAGATAGTCCAAGTTCGAGAAGATTAACGACACGTAGTCGATTGGACGAATCGCATCAGCGGCCGTTCCCGAAAGGGTGAGCGAATCAAAACGCAATAAGGGGGAACAAATGCTTTCCCGTGGGTGTGCACCACGCATCCTATTGACTTGCGACGGTCGCTTATTTAACATTCTAAAGTGCTGGCATGCCACAACGTGAAGAACGTTCCGATGTAAGACCTTTATGGTATTCGGCTTGAAATCTGTAACAGTATGCCGCTTGGAAAGATGGCGGAATTGGTAGACGCTACGATGGCGCGACTTGGGATATAAATGCATTATGGATGTGTTAATGTATTCGCCCCCACATCGTAATCTCACAAATATTTACAGGTTCGAACCCTGTTCTTTCCACTTCATAATTTAGGTTAATAATTGGTTTGGTACCCGCGGGATCCTCCCCGTTTCCCGCGGTACATTTGGGGAAGTCGTTTAGAGGCTAGGACGCAAGATACCTGAGATCCGTTTTACGGGGAGGCCTTGAAACAGTGGTTCGAATCCACTCTTTCCCACGGAAACGCAACCCGTGCGCAGATATGCACAACGGATAGGCTTGACGATCGGGAATAGACCGATACTTTGACAGGATGGCGGAATGGTAAGCGCTAGGCCGAAAGCTGATTTTATAGGTTCGAATCCTGCTCCTGTCACAAAGGCAACATGATTTGGCATATCATGGAAAAAGATAGTTAGTCGGCCACGCAAGCGGTAAGTTTACCGTATGTACTTGCAAAAACTATATGTCCTATCTGAAAGGAAAGTTCTTGACTAAACCTGCTTAACCTTTGAAACGTAAAGGCACGGGGCTGCCTATTGGATGCAGGCGCTTAGCAGACGTGTTAAGTGATGGGGTGTTCGAATCACCACAGCCCCGCAACGCACATAGACAGATGGATACTGAAAGTAAGTTCTAATCGATGCTATCTGACGATATACGGAAAGACGTAGATGGATCAGTAAAAAGGCGATTTAGGTAGATAGATTATTACTGAGGATAGGTTGACAGCCGGGAAGAGACCGGCAGTTGTTTACTCCCCAACATTGTGATGATGTTGGGGAATTTTGTTCTAGTAGGGCCTTTTGCCTCCCAACCATCTAAGTAAACCCTCCCCGCCAAATAATGCGAAGACTATTAATCCGCCAATTAGCGTGATTAAAAGGAACATTACCCCGGCACAATTATGTATTTCGGCACGTTCCTCCGGAGTTTTCTCGGCCATCCTTTGATAATGCGCTTCATTTAGATTCCTTCTGCCATACTTGGTATTGGGATTATACGGTTTTCTCTGAGCCATCTTGATTTGGATTAGGCAGTCCTGGTCCAGCGCTATTCTTTGGGTACTCATTTCTGTAAAATGCAGACATTGCCTCGATGACGGTATTCATTTGTTGTATCTGCTTTTGCTGGTTTTCGACAATCTTATCGACTTTCCAATACCATAGCATTACTGATCTTAGGATGAAGAAAATAAGGAGCGATATGCCTATCGCGATTAATGCGCCTACTGCAGAACCAGTTCCATCGTTTAAAGCAGCTTGAAGAATTATTGTATTCATATTTTAAGAGGTTAATAACTCAAATTTAGTAAATAATTTCTTTTGAAAATTACGGTTTCCCTTATTCTTTATTGGTTGAGTTGTTTGTATATTGGCTGTAACAATTTTTAATCATGAAATTATGTCAGATGAAATATTAAAAGATATCTCGGAATTCGTTGGAGCATCCGTTGTGTCTAAAGAACTCCTCAAAAAAAGTGAAAATTTGCTTACTTCATTATTTGGACCATCGTTTAAAGAGTTTGGAGGACTTTTGTCTGACAATGTCAAGTTACGACGATTCAAAAATCAGGTTAAGATCTTTACTGAAGCGGAAGAATTTTTGAAAAATAACAATATTGAAGCCAAATCTGTAAACTTAAAAGTGCTCGCTCCTCTTATAGAATTCAGTTCTTTAGAAGAAGATGAAAGTTTGCAGAAAAAATGGTCTAACTTAACTGTCAATATTTTGAGAGGCGATTCTTCGATAATGCTACAACAGAATAGTATAACGGTATTAAATAAAATATCCACAGAAGATGCTGCGTTGATTGATATGATTTATGATGAATTACCTGTCAAAAAGAACAAGAGATTTCAGAAACAGAGGGGATATTCCAATGTTCAGAAACCTGAAGATTACCCCTCATCCACTTTTACATTCTCCGTTAAAGAAATACAGAAAAGGTACGGCCACACAATTGATGATATTGACTTGTGCATCGCCAATTTGATTTCCGTAGGGCTATTAAAATGGGACACTGATGTAGAAGTCACCGCGCAAAAATCGTCGGACGATCCGGATGACACTGATATTGATGTTGACATAAATGTATACAATGATAGTGAATTAATTATTACTAGATTTGGCGAAAAATTTGTTGAACTTTGTAGGGAAGTAGAATGAATAAACTAATTATTGTAGGGAACGGATTCGACCTCCATCACAAGCTGCCAACACAATATTCGGATTTTGTTAATTGGTTTTTTGAGCAAGAATTTAAAAACGCCATCGAAGCCGGTTCACGGATTAATTCGTTCTTTACAATTAAATGTACAGAGATAAATTCTACAAATGGTGCTGTTAGAATAGACAGCATTAGTGAATTACGTACATTAGTCCCTAAGATGTTACCTGAGCGAGGTGGTCTGCCCAATATCGAGATCAGAATAAACGATGCCGTTTATTTATTCAATTTTGAATATACTTCAGACTTTTTTTCCGCAATATCTACCCATTACGAAAATATGAAATGGGTAGATATTGAGATGATTTATTACAGAAAGCTTTCCGAATGCTTAGCCTTGTATAGGGATCATAGATATAAGTTTGATAATACTATTAAAAAACTAAATGAAGATTTATCCTCATTAAAAGATCTTCTTTGCGAGTACCTTTCTATTGTGAGTAACATTAGAGAGATCGACTATAATTTTAACTATTGTGCGGAAAAACCCGTTGATAAAAATTCCATAGTCGACAAACACCATCTGGAAGGCTTAAATAGAGATCAGTTTGAAGATGGAGGTGATAGGTATATAATTCCGAAAAGTGTAACTTTCTTAAACTTCAACTACACCGGATTGACATACAAACTGACTCGTAATAGTTCGTTTCGAACAATAGATATTCATGGCAGACTCCATAGTAAGGAAAACGCCCCAATTTTCGGATATGGAGACGAGATAGATGAAGAGTATTTCTTAATGGAAAAGACTAATGAGAACGATTTTCTCACGCACATAAAATCATTCGGTTATTTCGCAAACAACAATTATTCTGATCTGGTGAATATTCTTGAGTCGGGATCTTATATAGTTTACGTTTGGGGACATTCATGTGGTCTTTCAGACAGAACGCTGTTGAATATGATTTTTGAACATGATAATTGTGCCGCTATCCAACCCTTCTATTGGCAAAAAGACAGGTTCACTGACGACTATATACAGATAACTCAGAATATTTCTCGTCACTTCAAAGATAAAAAGAAGATGAGAAATCGACTTTTAAATAAAAAATTTTGTAGTCCCCTCGGAAGTCAGTAAATTCCCGCTTGCATTCCCTTTAATAACTATAATCAATGAATTCCAAGAACAGTTTAACATACAATCCTTTCTGTCAAAAAGTAATATCCAATATTTTTTCTCTGGCAAGCAATTGTTCAATCCGTTTGTTCGCAAAAGTAAAATTCAAAAGTCTATTTCTTCTAATATTTGTCCTATCAATAATAGATGGGATGGGGCAAGAGTTCGTCAAAAACTTAGGAAGCGTCAGAGTAGCATTCGATGGGAAAGCTCCAAAGGAGTTCAAGCATACTGATGAAGACTTAACGATATCTATTCAAGATGTAGGCATGGGTTACGTTTACTTCAATGTTCGTAACAACTTAGATAAAGCCATATCATTTCAATGGCCCAGCTCCTACTACGTAATATCAGAAGAAACCATTCCTGTTAAGGATGCCAGCGGAGCGACTGCACAAATGCTGGGTATTGAAGTAAAGGAAGCTAATAGCGTATCTCCGCCTACTATAATAGCTCCGGAGTCTAAAGTGGTGTTAAAGTGTGCTACCAATAGCGCAGTCCTTTTCGATTACCGGAAGGCAAACAAATACTTTCAAGAGAATGGCAAGCTGCCGAATGATCGTGCAGTCCTGCAGTTCGAGATCAACGGTGCCAAAGTAGACAAAGTGATACCTATCCAAGTCTACACCAGCAAGATCAAAAAAGCGCTAAAGAAATAAAAAAATGGAATACGTTATTGACAAGAGAGCAGTCACACAGTGGGGGAAATCTTCAATCAGTTTTGTGAATTATCAAAACTACATTAGTTTAAAAGCTGACCAATTTGAATTGGGGTTAATAGACCTTCTTTATATTTCGAATTTTAAGGGAGGAAACGCAACGATAAATGAGCCCGAATATTTAATCAATGAAAAGCTAATATGCTATTCAAACATCTTGAGAAGCATCAATAAAGAATACTCGACTTTTACATTAGCTGATCTCGACATTGACAAACTTGACCGTTTATCTCTAAAAGTTGAAGAAATTTGCTCACTCACAACAGTTGGGTCGGAACAAAAAATAGATGGCTTCAGCGTTTCTTATTTGTCGGCGCTATTGAACGCGTATTTCCCTTATCTTATTCCGATTTTAGACAGAAGACTATTAATAAATTTAGGTCTTGTAACTGCAGTAGACGTGGACAAACAAGGGCAAATTAAATCTCTTCCGAAATTTTATAGGCCTTTAATGAATAGAATGCGTGAGCTCTCCATTAGCTCCGGGAAAAATATCAGAGAAATCGACAAAGAAATATTTAGTAGAAAGTTGTTTTTTTCTTAACTATATAAATCGCCTCCACTCGGAGGCTTTTTCTTTTACAATTAATAATACAAAATATTCTTAGCACCTAATAAGGCGGTCGAAATTCGTTCGCTCTCTCTCACATGCGGAAATTTGTGACTACGATTTTAAACATAATCATAACGCATGAATATTCAAGAGCGAGTTTTAGCAGTTCTGAAACCATTAGTTGCAAGTAATGGGTTCGGAGCGACGACAGTTGAAGGGTTGGCAACAAACCTCAGTGCAAGCCTGTCAGACGAAAGCACGGATGAAGATATTATAGCGGCTATAGAGGGGGCTAAGCCTTATTTCACATTGATGCAATCGGAGAATACCCGTTACATCAACGAATACAAGAAGAAGAACCCAACGCCGCCCAATCCTAATCCACAACCAAACAATCCAAATCCAGCTAATCCTGCGCCACAAGTGGACAAGATTTCGGAGTTGGAAAAGAAAATCGATCAGCTTTTGCAGTACAATAATTCCCTTTCGCTTACGCAGAAATGGGAGAAGCTAGCAGAAGCTAACGGTATCAAAAACGCCACTTTGGTAACAAAATGGCAGCCACAAACAGAAGAAGAGTTTGACAGCGCAATGGAGGATCTCAAAGCCTTCAACAAAGATCACGTAAAGCAAAACGCGAACGATAGATCACCTGGTAAACCGAATGCTGGAGGCGCACTCCCTGAAGCGTCAAAGACATTGACTGCTACAGGAAAACAGGTATTAGAAAACCTGAAAGCTCAAAACGAGCGCAACAAAACCAACTAAGGAGGAATTATCAATGTTCAACGTTCAAAGAGAAACTTATAACGCCGGTATTCCGGTGTTTCAGCACGACAAATCATTGCAAGTGCTGACTGGCGGTTTCACGCTTAATGTTTCAGGATATCCAGACGGCGCCATTATCGGATCCGGTACGGTTATCATGGTTGACGAATCTGCACGGGCCGCAGTCGCTGTAAAAACGGCTGTAGTGACCAAAGCAATCGCAACCGCTGATACATCAATCGAAGTCGCCAAAGGACATCCGCTAGCTGTGGGTGACAAGGTAAATGGCAAAACCATTTCCGCTATCAACAAAGCCGAAACGACACACGATGTAGTGGAGCTGGCCGCCGCCTATGGCAAAGCTGAGGCAATTGGCAATAAAATCGGTTCAGGTGATGGCAACGCTTTGCTATACAATCCTGTGCAGGTCAAAGCCGGGAATGTGCATACAGTAACAGCTGTTGTCGGGGGTATGGTGTATGCAAGACGTATCGGCTTCGTTTCAGCAGCGACTAAAGCGGCATTGCCAAACGTCATTTTTTCACAAACAAAGTAATTAGGGGATAATGGAATATCAAAAATCAAAACTATTAGCGTTTTTGGCTGCTGAGGGATTAACCCCTGATGTGATCTTGGAGGCAAACAATACGCGCTTCGCTCCTACTTGGTACCAGCGGTACTTTAGAACGGAAGCGCCGAGTGTCTCACTCGACTTTACCACTGTCATCGGAGAAGATGGCATCGAGTCATTAGCATCCGTAATCAGCCGTGAATCTGAATTTACTTTACGTGCTCGTAAGGGTATCGAAAAGTTAAAAGGCGAAGTGCCTGCGATCGGTGTAAGACGTAAATTGAATGCGCAGGAGCTACGTAACATTGAGTTGCTATTGACCTCTCCATCTGTTTCAGGTTCACAACGGCTTACTTCGATCATCACAAGCATGATCGATGATTACCTATACACCCGTAACTCTGTCGCTCGTCGAGTTGACAGTATGGTAAAACAAGGCCTATCTACCGGCCGTGTCACAATTGATACCACAAATAACCCAGATGGTATTGTGTTCGATGTGCCTGTTATCAAGGACACGAATATTACGCCTGCGTCGGGAGATTGGGCAAATCCTGATCATGATATCATCGCTGACATCAATCGGGAGACACAAGCAGCAGAAGATGCTACGGACGCACAACCCATCAGCAAGATTTTGATCACTCGTTCTTTGTGGAGAAAGATCTCCACCAATAAGTCTGTTCAGAATTACGTAAAAGCGTACATCGGAAACAGTGGTGCGAAGTACGTGCCTACGTTGGTTAATGTGAATTCGGCACTGGAAGAAAACCTATTGCCGACTTTTGAAATTGTGGACGACAAAGCGGCAGTGGAGACCGATGGTGTTCAATCTAGCTTCAGCTCTTGGAATGCTGACAATGCGATCTTTATTCCAGGCGGAGAATTGGGAGTTATTCATAATGCTTTGGCCGATGAGCAGCTAAATCCTGTAAATGGTATTGAGTATATTGTTTCCGACAATATCTTGCTATCACGCTGGAGAGAGCGTAAACCATTGGCTGAGATCACAGAAGCTGAGTGGAATGCTTTCCCTGGTTTCAAAGCTGCGAAATCAATTCGCATCATCAAAACTAAGGGAGAATAACATGACCATTAAAGAAGCCTTTCAGCAGTTTCTTGGCATCGATGTAGATTCGAAAGCGGTAGAGTTAGCATTGATAAACGCTGGCCTTGACGGCGCAAGCGATTACAGTGCTGCTTTGCTGCCTATCGTAGAAAAAAGTACTATTGATCTGTTGTTTCAGTCAATAGCTGTTACTTCGGAATCAGAAAGCCAGTACAGCACTTCAAAGGATGCTAAGCTAATGCGTGACAGGCTTCTTTATTTAGCTCGTAAATACGGGCGGGGTGATATTCTGAAAGCCTTGACGAGCTCCGTAAGGGTGAAAGACATAAGCCGGATCCGATGATCAAAAAACGAATTCATACGCTACATGCTTCGATATTAGAAAGCATACCTCCCTACGAAGATGGAAATGGAAACATGATTTTCCCGGAGTCTAACACGCGAGACATAACTGCCTCGTGTAGAGCGGAAAGCGGTACAAAAGATGGGCAGAGGCTTGTGAAAGGAGGTGTAGCCCTCGAATATTCGTACCTAGTGTTCACTGATCAATCAATTGATGCTCTCCCGCTCAATACCTTGGTGAGGATCACAGTTGACGACACCAACGAAGTTTTTGGAGAAGGTGAGGTTATATATTTTGAGCGTGGGCAAAGAGTTGTTAGAATATGGCTGTCTTAATAAAACCAAAGTTTAACGTTTCCGAGGTCAAAAAGGAGATAGCCGATTACAAGCTAAAGATGCTTGAAAAAGTCGTTTCCATATTAGTATCACTTGCTGACACTATTGCGGAGGACCTTCGAACGAATGCAGACTACGTGAACCATTCATACAATTTGCGAAGTTCGTCCGGCACAATTGTTTTTAGAGATGGCCTTATCATCCACGAAAATTTTAAGCTAATGGGCGATGGATCTGAAGGATTAGCGAAGGGTAAAAAGGTCGCTGAGGAAAACGTACCGCCATCTGGCATAGGAATGATGCTTATCGCAGGAGAAGACTACGCCTCTTACGTTGAGGCAAAGGACAATAAATGGGTTATCACGGGCAGCTCCATGATGCTTGCTCGACTATTACAAGGAATGGTATGACAGCAGCTGATGCATTAGATCATTTATTTAATCTAATATGGGCCAGCTCGCTCAAAACTGGTATCAAAGGCACAGTCAGACGATACTTCCGACCTACAAATAGTGCTTTGGAAGATATAACTGTAAATGTTTTAAATGGTGATTTTGAGCAGCTTCAAAGCGGAATATTTCCAGTTAACATATATGTCCCTAATCCAAAATACACAAACGTTGTAGATGGCCGACAGGTAACTATGATGGATATCCCCGACCAGACACGCATCAAAGTCCTTTCTGCGCTATGCGAGATTGTATTGAAGTGGCATTATGATAAAAAGAAGCATGTTCTGGTCGAGCTGGTCAATCAAATCATTCTTCCCGAAGCGGAGCAAACGATAATTAACAACAGAGTAAAATTAACTATTAAAAATCTATAGCTATGGCAGTAGAAAAATCAAGTTTAGGATTAAAGCGGATCGGCATAGCTGATGTACTTCCGACAGCATTACCTACAGTTTTTACAGAACTGGAAGATGCTCAGATCGATTCTGCATCCGTAACGGAGTCGGAACCGACAACCGAAGATGTGCGTATCGAGCAGAAAAAAGGCATATATCGAAGAATAGAAACGGCGGAGGGCTCAACCGTATTTACAGTTCAGCTGTACGATGTATCAGCGGATAACATTGCCGCATTGAAAGGTGGTACCGTCACTCCCGCGACGGCGCAAGTAGGAAAACGCTGGGCAAGAAAGGAAACTGTAGAGGTCACAAAGGCACTTGAACTTGTGACTTTGGATGATTACAAGATCTACATTCCCAATGGATACGTAATTGCGCTAATCACATGGGCATTGTCAAAATCGGCGTTAGCGACTATTACATTAACAATTACGGCACAAGATCATGAGTTGGGTGATATCTTAATAGAGGAACCTCTGGAAGATTAAAAATAGTTGATGTGCTAAGAAGCCCTTATAAGATATTGTAAGGGCTTTTGTATATAACTAAGAAGTATATTAATTATATCCTACAAAGTGCAATGAACGATAATAAAATCTTCGAAAGCTTCGCTGAGAAGCCGCTAGAATTTACTTTTACACTTGAACCGCGGAACTGGTTCGAAAAGCTCTTATTCAGATTCAAAGTTCGCCCTAATGTGCGGGTTGTTCACGTGAAACCAATAACATTCGGCGCCCGTGCCTTGTACAGCAAATATGCTCTAAAGCTAGACATTGACAAGATTGCGAAGGACGTTTCAAAGACAAGAGCGCAGCTTTTGGTTAGTGAACATATCGATGCCTTAGTTATGGCCATAGCTATCGTTCTGAATAATAAAGAATCTGTACCGCCTAAATGGATGCTTAGAGAGATACGCAATTTGTCCCAAGTGGAATTGAACGACCTTCTGCTATTTGTCCAAGCTAGTATCGATACAGATTCTTTTCTAAGTTCTATCATCTCGATAAACGGGATGAGCCTCAAAACGGAGGAGATAATAGCCCCCGAAGAAAGCGAAAGCCCGGTACGTACAAAATAAACTACTGGGAGATTGTCGGAAACGCAATGAAATACTGGGGGCTAACATTTAGTGAAGCGCTTTGGTCAGTCAGCTATCAAAATCTAATTATGCTGAATATGAGCGTACCGCAATACGACAAGGATGGCAACAAAATAGAGCCTCCTGCAGAATTAACAAGTAAAGATTTAGCCGCAAGATTTAAAGGCAGAAAGAAAAAGGATAAATAATGGCTATCGAGCTTGATGGTAAACCGCTAAAATTTACGGCTGAATTTGACAGCAGAGAGGCTGAGCAAAATTTAGATTCCTTCTTGAAAAAGATTCAGGATGTTAACAGCCGTGGTGTAGGAAATACGTCTGCTCAAAAAGCTGCTGCTAAAGCATCTGGCCAATACAACTCTATCCTTGACGATGCTACTACTGCGTTTGATGCGTTCGCCAATAAATCTAAAGACTTTTATTCTGAGATAGCAAAAGCTGAACTTGCCCTTCAAAAAATCCGGAATGAGCAAAACCAGCTTAACAAAGAGTTTCGTGATGGTATCACCACGGAGCAGGATCATATCAATAAGACCGCTCAATTAAATGCCCTTCGTGACCAGCTTTCGGAAAAGATTCGTAACAACAAAGCGGAACTAAAATCATATGCTGATGAGGCTAAAAAACAGACTACGCCCAAGTTTACCGCACAAGACACGTTGAATGAGCTTGCTGGGGCACACGGCGCTGGGAGCGGTTCACCTTTGCCAACCCTATCTGTAAATGAAGCCTTCGCAAAGGCAAACAAGCAGGCAATTGCCGAACTGAATTCTGAACTCGATGAGCTTAACAAAAAGCTGAAGGCCGGATCCATTACCAATGAGCAATACGCCAAAAGCAGTAAATCTATTGGTGATAAATTAGATGCGCTTAATGAAAATCAGAAGCATTTTACTGATAGCGTAAGTCAATCCGGGCAAATTGTTGCACAAGAAGGCCAAAAGCAAAAATCGGTTCTTGATACTCTTTCTTCAGAATATAAGGAGCTTCTTCAAGATGCTACATCCGCATATTCAGGTGTTGATTCGCAAACTAAATACTTAACAACTTCCCTTTTAAAGCTAGAAACGGAAAGCAAGGATATCGCCGCTGCGCAAAAGGAGGTAACTGCTGCTTTCAAAAATGGTGACATCACCCAGAAGCAATACACCGACTCCACCAAAGCACTTATGGTGCAGCAAAATGCAGTTAAAGGTAGAATAGCTGAGACCAAAAGAGAGCTGAACAGCTTAGAGACTGTCGAGCGTAAAACTATTGGCTCTATTGCAGAAAAGACGGCTAAGCTTACTCAACTCAAACTCAAATATGATAACCTTTCCCGTGCCCAAAGGGAAAATATTAACGTTGGTGGCAAGCTACGTAAAGAATATCAGGATCTAGTTAAGGAAATTGAAAGGCTAAACCGCGCGCTAAACGGAACCCGAGGTCAAGGCATTTCTTCGTTGTTGGGATCCGCAAGAGGTATTGCCGGCGCTTTAGGCATTACTTTCTCTGTGCAGCAGCTTGTTAATTTTGGTAAAGAGCTGTATGACATTGCCAGAGAAGCTGAAGGTATAGAACTGAGGTTTGCGAAAATCGGGGATACTCGCGGTCTAGAAAAGCTTCGCACTGCGACCCGAGGCACCGTATCGGATCTAGAGTTAATGAAACTTGCTGTCAATGCGGACAATTTCCGTATCCCCATGGATGTCTTGGCAAAAGGGTTGGAATTCGCTACTCGACGGGCGTCAGAAACTGGACAGAGTGTTGATTATTTGGTAAACTCATTTGTTACGGGATTGGGTCGCAAGTCCAAATTAATTCTGGATAATTTAGGTATTTCCGCTGTCGAGCTAAATGACGAAATCAGCAAGACTGGCGATTTTGCTGCCTCCGTAGGCAACATCATCGAACGCGAGATGGCTAAATCCGGAACTGCAGTCGACGGGTTAACTGAAAAAACGAATCGCCTTTCGGTAACGTGGGCTAACTTCAAAAAGAATCTCGCTGAAGGTATTGCTGATTTCTTCGTGCCTGGTAGGCCAAATGCCGATAATGTCGAAAAACTTACGGAGGCCTATAAAAACAGTTTTGAAGCTATCAAAGGTTATAGTGATGATGCAAGAAAACGTTTCATAGACAATTCGCAAAAGCAGCTATCAGAAGTAAATAAGAATATTCAAAATCTCACTATAGATAGTCCTGCATTTAAAAAGCTTTATGAAGACAGCAAAAAGGATCGGAGCCTTTTAAAACGTGAAACACCTGATGATTATTTAGCGAGATTACAAAAGCCTTTGATCGAGCAGCAGCAAGCGATACAAGCTACTTTAGCTTATGCTCGTGGCGTAACTTCCGAAATGGCTATTCAAGCGCGTCAAGCAAAAGGCATTTTCTCCATGGCAGAGGTTCAAGAAAAGCTGGAAGATGCTAATCTAGTCTACAAAAATTCAGTCGGCGATGCCAAGCGTGCGGAGGCGAAGAAAGAAGTCGATAAATGGCAAAAGCTGTATGACGACATGAATATTAAATCGTCTAAAAAGCAAGAATCTGCAGCTGAAAAACTTCGGAAACAAATCCAAAGGGATGAAGATGAAAGAGTAAAGCTTCTTGATAGTTGGTCTAAGGCAGATGCCGACTATTTAAATAAACAGATGTCTCGTGATCAGCAGGAAATAGAAAGTGTCAAAAACAAGTACGCTGAGATCCGAAAGGCTATTGAGAAGTACAATAGAGATACAAAGGGGAAACGGATATCCCTTGTTGGACTAGATACTAGCATGCAAAACTCCATAACTGCAGTTCAAGATCGACAAGCTACGGATAAAAGAATTAAGCTTTATCAGCAAGATTATGAGAACTACTCCAAATACGAGAATTTAAAACTTGAGCTTGGAGAAGAGGTCGCGGACGGTCAATATGGAAAATACAAAACTGCATTAACTAAGATTGGTGCAGAGTATGCCGGATTAATTTCAAAGATGTTCTCTATTGGGTTGACGTACAATGAAACCTCACTGTTCAAAGCTTTAGATAGTGTAATGAAAGATCAGGGAGACAAGCAAAAAGGTGCCTTCAACACGTTATTATCCCAATACCAGACGTACACTCAAAAAAGGGTACAATTAACGGAAAAGTTTAACAAGGAACTTGCTGATTTAGAGGCTAAGGGAGAAACTGATAGAGCAAAAAGAGCAAAGCAACTTTTCGATGAATCGCAAAAGCAGCTTTTCATCGATGAGGTAGAAGATAGTCCGGAATACAAAAAAGCTATCGAGAATATTGAGAGATCTTCCCAAACGTTGCTCTCAAGTGCTTTCAAGATTGGGAAGGAGTCTGTCTACAAGATTATCGACGGTATGACCGATGCGAGCAACGAGCAAAAGGCAAATCTAAAAAAAATCTTTAGCGAATTTTTCGATCAAGGCGAGCAAGCTGCTAACGAGGGGATGCTAGGTAGAATTGCACAGATGACCGATGGATTCGGACAGTTGGTGCAAAGTTCGTTTCAATTTAAAGACAATCTAGATGGTGGATTAGAGACCATCTCAAATATGCTCCGTACAGCTTCGCAACTTTCACAGGTACTAGCTGAAAACCAACGAAACGAAAATGGAACGCTGAATGAAGCCGGGAAGGCTTTGTCGTCCATTGGAGCGATTGGAGCTATTGCCGGAGCGCTTTTTTCTCTTGGATCTGCTATTTCTAACGGGTTCAATAGAGCGCGGGAACAGGCTAACGCAGAAATTCAACAGCAATACGATTTTCAAAACGATCGGCAGCTCAGAGTAACTGAAGCTGTTACAAAGGCACTTGAACGTCAGCTTGAGCTTATCACAGAAATCTATGGAGCCGATCGGTTGGATAAATATGCTGAATCTTTAGAGAACATCCGCACAAACTGGATAGATATCAACAACCAGTTGGCCGGTCGCTATATGCTAACTAACAACGATCAATTCGCCAATGATATTCTTCGCAGGTTAAATAATGGCGAGACTCAGAAGCAAATTTTAAAGTCTTGGTCGGTCACCTCGAAGGAATATTGGCGCGCGAATAACGTGCTAGAAAACTTGGATATGTTTCAGCGGCTAGAAAGTCTGCCACAAGATATCAGCAAGGCGCGTGAGCAGCTTGCTGCATTGCAATATCAAGCTAATTTGGGCAACGTAGACGATTATACGCAGAAACTTATCGATCAACTGCAAGCACAGATAGATCTTTACGACGAAACTCTGAACAAACTACGCGAGGAAACCACAGGTAACGCGTTTTCTTCATTATTGAGCGAAGTAAGCCAATTGTTTTTGAACGAGGGCCAAAACGCTGCTCAGGCTTGGACGGATGGTTTTGACAAGGTGATGGAAAACTACATGATGCAAAAATTTTCACGTGATTACCTACAGGAGAAAATGCAATCATGGTATGAGACTATGGCGACATTTGCCGAAGACGGAATTGACGAGAATGAGCGCAAGGAACTTCGCAAACAATGGGATGCAATCCGGGCAGAAGGTGATAAGCGCATAGAAGACATGAGAAAGGTTCTCGGGCTAGAAGACAGTAAAAGCTCTTCACTCAAATCCGAATCTATCGCTCAATCCATTACAGAATCCACCGGCTCCGAAATTGTCGGCACATTCCGCGCGGGCTATGATATATGGAAGCGCCAGCTTAATGCTATGGAGCTACAGGGTAAAACGCAGGTATCACTTCTGCAGGTGGCCAATGATAAGCTGCTTGTGCTTAACGCGATCAATGTGAATACGGCTAATACCGTAGCAAGGCTTGATACGGCCGTCAAACACCTTCAGAACATCGATAAAAATTTGGGAGGGGCATATGCTAGGAACTAGTTTTAACGGTAAGACGCAGGAAGCGCTTGGCATCCACTTTAAACGCGGCACCTTGTACAATCAGCTGCTACGTTTCCCGAAGCCAAAAGAGCGCTATTCCTATGACTGGAAGAATGAACACGGGAAAGAAGTTGACGAGGTAAGCCCAACAATTTACGAAGCAATTCAGTACACCGTCAGCTGCTATCTGGAGGCGAAAGACCTTCCAGACTTCATGGCCAAGCGTGCGGCATTCCTAGCGATTCTTTCTGATCCGAAAGGCTTCATCTTGACCAGCCATACACTCGGTTTGTCTTATAAGCTTCGCTACATAGACAGCCCATCATTCAGCACGCTAACGCCGGTATGGTCCGGGGGCAAGCTGTACGCGGAGTTTACATTGACACTCGAAAACAACTATGCCCCTACGATCAACGTGTTCGAGCTTGCTGATGAGGAAAGCTTGATCGTTACAGAGTCCGGAGATCAGATATATGTCGAGGCATACTCGCAAAACTTTTAATACGCAACTAAGTAAATGGAAATACAGGTATACAGAAAACAGGTCGAGACGGTAAAGCTACCGTTAAATGTCTCCACGTTCAGCGATGCGCTGATGGGGGCGCATGAGCTTGTATTTGATTTTACTGTGCCTGTTCTACTTGATATCCAAGTTGGAGATTACATCACCTACAAGGGTGAGCGAATGAACGTTAATCTGGTACCGACGTATGGCCATGATGGAATGAACATCTATTGCATCATATTCCAAGGCGTTCGCCATGATCTAGAGCGCTGGCTGCTAAAAGATGAGGGTTCGCCATACGTGGAGTATTTCGGTACGTTGGACGATTATATGTTCATGTTCCTGGAATCGGTCAATGCGAGTGATAGCGGCTGGACGCTTGGCAACCTCGACAAGACAGAACCTAAAGCGTTAGTATTCGATAACGTGTACCTATGGGATGCGTTGACGATGATCGCCGAACTATTTGAAATGGAGTGGATCATTCGGAGCAAGCAGATCAGCGTAAAGAAAACGGTTGGTGCTGTTCGTGCGCTTTCATTCTCTTATGGTAAAGGCAATGGCCTTTATAGCCTAAGCCGCGAGAACATCGACGGAGGTAGGATCATCACCCGTGCTTTCGCTATCGGCGGTTCACAGAACTTGCCTGCCGGATATGGTCCGAAACGGCTCACCATGCCGGGGCATATCGAAGATGCAGCAGCTATCGCGGCTTACGGACTTAGGGAGGGATCGTATAGCAATGAAGATATTTATCCGCATCGCACAGGGACCGTTAGCGGAATCGATCAGATCAATGAGGGAACGTGGGTAGTTGCCGATAGCGAACTGGATTTCGATCTCAATGGGCAGCGTATTGCCGGCACCGATGCACAGATCGTATTTACCTCCGGCGCTTTAAATGGGCAGACTTTTAAGATTCTTTCCTATAACCATACGTCCAAAGAAATTCGCTACGAAGCGAATAAGGACAGTAATGGTAAGTTATCACCTGCCGATCTGTTTCGGGCGGAGATTGGAGACAAATATACCATCGTGGGAATTCGTATGCCGCAGTCCTATGTTGACGCAGCGCTTGCAGAGCTTAAAGGAAAAGCACAGGAATATCTTGACAGCAATAAAGTGCCACGTGTCCGATATTCGCTCGAAATTGACTTATACCGTGCAAAGGTTCAAAACTACACATTGAATGCCGGGGATATTATCAATGTCAAGCATGATTCAATCGGACTGGATGCCGATATACGGGTAACTACCGTTTCCTATCCTGGACATTTTCCGGACGTACTGGAAAACGGCATGCGCTTCACTTCGGAGATTGCAAACGAGGTTACCTACAACCGCATGCAGAAGGTTGAGAAAGACATCAAGGAGACGCGTAACGTGGTAACCCGGGTAAGCCGCACCTCGTGGGAGAATGATCGCCGGAACGTGGTTGCATTGAATGAATTTATTGGTAAGGTACTGGATCCTGATGGCAACCTGCAGGAGCCATTGCTTAAAGCAATCGTGGGTTTCTTCGGTACCCAGTCCATGTTCTATGATCTAGACGGTGTAACCTATGAAACTAATGTCGGCGGCAATCCTAATGCTTTTTCGATCAGTGGCGGGAGGTTGATCCATAAGGTTTATAAGATATCACCTGACATGTACATATGGAACCTTTCAGCGCTTTCGGTATCAGCACTGGATCCTTTGAAACCGTATTATCTCGCGGCCAAGTGTAGCCGCACGGCGCTTACTGGTGAATGGGTGCTATCAGAAACGCAATTCGCGACAGAAGCTGAAGCAGGTTATTGGTATTTCAATCTTGGCATCTTATCGAGCGTGATCGAGGGGAGCAGGTCACTTGAATCGACTAAAGGCTATACGATGATATCGGGAGGTCAGATCGTTACTGATACCATTTCGGCCTATCAGATCAATGTTGAGCGGTTGTTTGCGCAGCTCATTAGTGTTGGATCGCAGGGATTCGAAAAAGCCGGTATATCTGGTCTAGCAGATCGCGAGCACCTTTCGCAAAGATTCTGGGCAGGAGCTACAGCAGCTAATCGGTATGACGCACCATTTCAGGTACTAGAAGATGGAAGCATGAAAGCATTCAAAGGTGAAGTAGGTGGTTTTAAGATCGACTCCAATTCTTTACGTGTCGGAACAAATGATACGTGGGATGTTAACGGCCGATCGGTATTTCTGACACCTGAATACTTTATGCTTCGGGAAAACGGAACCATCCGTGGCCAGCGCCGCGAATTCTCTTGGAACCTGTATAAAGAGCAATTCGGGGCAAGACAGTCCGCAGCCACTTCAATATTCAATACGGTGGCTACAGCTGATCCGCAGTTTCCATACACGAACGTAGCACTGGAACTGGATGCAAAGAATGGTAACCACAATTACGCTTTATATGTGCAAAGCGGGATGTCGCGGTTTAAAGCAATAGCGAAAGCATTTCAGACCATCACGGGCACTGGGCAAGCTATAAATGAAGAGTTCTCGATGGTATTTATTAATCCAGGAGTTGTTCCCGGGAACATTCCGCTTCCCAGCTACCCTGAGCTCGGCTATCAGGTGACGATCAAAAATCTGAGCAACAACGATTTCTTCCTCGTGTCGAATAATGGATCGATCATACAGGAGAACGGTTCAGCAACTAGTTCCAACAGTTTCAGAAGATATGCTATCAAGACTTTCTTCTTTAAAGGAGACTACTGGATAGAGATGTTTCAACAAAGTAATAACTAACAATTAATTAAGATATGGCAGAAATGGTATGGCCAAGAGATGCGAAGGCCAAAAAATACGCGGAAGTAAAGCAGATCATGACCGACACTGGCGATGATAAAACCATCGGCAAGATCAGCAAGGATGAACTGAAAAACGGGCTATTCATTGATGGCGCTGAACTTGATCCCATAAAAGGCGGTGACACATCTGCAGCTGCTACGGTTATTGCTCCTGGTCCTGCTGGGCAGATGCGAAAACGTGAAGCATCGCCGGGATGGTATTCAGTGAACGGTAGCGCAATTGAGGCGGCTAAGGGTAAACGTTGGGTCTGGGGATGGAGCGGAACTGCATGGTCGCTGTATAATATGGGAGATCTTCCTAAAACGCCTGCCGTGAATAGTCTTACGTCAACTTCAACGGAAGATGCGCTGTCTGCGAATCAGGGGCGCGTGCTTGATGGAAAGATAACTACTACTATGGAATCTATCCCCGATGTAGAGCCTTTGGAAACCGAAGTTGAAGCGATTAGTCTTAAAGTAAACGGCATTCCCGATCAATTTGAGGAATATAAGTCGCAGGTGGTGCAAGGATCCTATTTCGGTTCAAGGGGAAATCTTTTACCAACTCCTGCATCCGGAAATATCCTTTCTGATGATTCTAGGGCAGGGTATGTGCTATTGCAGGGATTAGCAGCCGGTACAAGGATCCGCATTGCTAGTAAAACGGAAAACATAGGATCGACAAGCCGGCCGCTCTATGCCTTTACCAATGCTTCTAATCAGATAAGAGCAGTAGATGTTTCAGGACAAATGGATAAGGACACCTATAATGCACCGATAGACGTGATATGGCCAGATAATGCGGAAGCTGTCAGGATGTATATCAATGTGCGGATGGCAGGCGGATGGAGTAACCCAGATTCCCGTTTTTCTGTCAAGCGAATGATTCCTTCGGGAGATAAGGGCATGGCGCACGTAGTGGAGGAACACAGTGAGCGGTTGGATCTTGTAGAAACTGAACTAGATGTGTTGCAGGGCGAACTTGGGAATACAGATATTTCTGCAAAAACGATCAAACCATCATCCCCACTACTGAGCAGCTATAGCAGTGAGAACTTTGCCGCGGCCAAGTTTTATGCGCGCCGTTTCGGGGTGGAATTATTACGGATGCAGATCGCAGGTGCAAAGAACATATATCTTGCTAGTGATGGAGCGGATAGCAATAATGGATTATCCGAAGCTACAGCTGTACGGACAATCGCAAGAGCTGCGGCACTTATGGCAAGCGGTGATGCTTTGCTTGTAAAGCGCGGGTCAGTTTTCGAGGAGTACGGTATCATTCAGAACAAAAATAACATACTGATCAATGTCTATGGCTCGGGGGCAAATCCTCTATTCAACAACCTCGTCACTATTCCGTCAGGTAGTATTGAAAAGGTCGCAGGTTACAACAATATTTACCGCTTCCAGCGATCATACGACGCATGCGTGAAAGATCGCGGCATGGCGGTGGTATTTGTGGACGGTGTTCGTTGTGGCAGGGATATACAAAACTATATGAACCTGACCGAAGAGCAGGCAATGCCATATCTGGAAGCGAATCCGGGCAATGCCGCGTGGTTCTCCCAAAGATATAGTGCCGGATGGCCAGCCGGAAACTACTATATGTATTTCTCTTTGGCTGACGCTCCATCCAACCACAAGATCGAGAGCGTGAACAAATGGAGCGCTATTCTTGAGATCACCAACTGTAAGAACGTAGACATCCGTCATATAGAGCAGCGCGGAAGTGGTTTTCGTGATGGCGTAGCCTATGGCTCTACGGAAAACGTGTACTGCGAGGATTGTGGGTTTTTGGATCATGCGTGGCACGGGATTGTTTACAACGATATCGCTTTCCACGATTGCCGGATAATTTCCAGAAGTGGTGCTGTAGGCTATCAGTATCACTGGTTGTCAAATTCTTTACGTCATCCGGATCTGATCATATCCAAGCCGACGGTTATCAGTGGCTACAATATGGGTGCGGCCTTTAATGGTCACGAAACTAAGCTAGAGCAGGTCAATCCATTCCAAAATTTGGTTGTCGAAAACGCCTACGTTGAGAGTGTGGATGTTGTAGCCCGTAGCGGCATTGTGGAAAAGACATCCTATAATAAGATTGCTGTGAAAGACATCAATTCCATTTGTGGTGGCGTGTCCGACAGGGATGCTGTATTGAGCAATTTTTACGGCACATTGAAGAGATCGATCTCGATCAACGAATCTTCTGTCATTGCACCCTACATTCAACCAGGCCGAACATTAACAATTCGTGATTCCATACTCGTGGTAGAAGATATCTTTGGTCGACCGTCGATCATGCATACTACCAATAACCTGGCTACGGGTAGGCTGATCCTGGATAATGTGGTGATCTTGATCAAATCGAGTGCAGCTAGCATTGTAGCCCCATTATTTCGCAACACTTCGTTCAATGCTGCTGAGTTTGAATTCCGGAATGTCATCTTCGTAGCTGATAAAACAGCTGCATTCAATCATTCAGCTACAACCTTTGCAGATGCTAAATTTGAAAATTGTGTATTCATCAATACGCCACTATCAGGTATCAATCTTCCGGCAGGAAACGAGGTTTACACGAATTACAATGAAATCAAAAAAGTCAAATACCAAAGCCGCCTGAGTTATATTCAGAACGGAGCAATAAAGACTGTGGCGGTTTAAATTACCTATATAAACAATGGCATTACTATTAATAGATGACAGTTACATAAGCGCGGGACACCATAACAGTGATCCCGGCGCTATGGCAAACGGATTACGTGAAAGCGTAATGATGATGGAGTATCGGGATATGGTCAGCAATGAGCTGTTCGCACTGGGCGCAACCGTAGTAAATGATCGCGACACCGAAACACTAGGTCAATACCTTGCACGTATCAACCCGAAAGGGAAAGATGTGCTTTGCGAATTTCACGCTGATGCAGCCGGTCCTACAGCTACTGGAGCAACTGGAGTTATTGCAGACGCTCACACCGCTCAGGATAAGGCTTTCGCTACGGAAATGGTCAAAGCAACTAGCGATGTGTTAGGCATCCGCAACCGTGGAGTGATCAAGGAAAGCCAGTCAGCCCGAGGTCGACTAGCCTTTGTCCGTAAAGGAGGCATCAACAGCCTGCAGGAGCTTTTCTTCATCACCAATCCAAGCGATGTTGTAGCATATGAGCGAGGGAAGTCAGCATTGGCCAAGGAGCACGCGCGAATCATAAATAAGTACGACGGCGGTAACAGTACGACAGGGAATGTTTCAACTATGCGCACAACAGCAAGGCTTAACCTCCGCGCTGGTGCCGGTATTGGACACAGGGTTATCCGAACACTGCCACTTGGTATCGAAGTAAACGTGCTTTCTATTTCCGTAGGATGGATCGAGGTTTTGGTCTGCAGGGATAAGGTTCGGGGATGGGTTAGCGCAAGTTATTTGAAATAAAGAAATGGCAGAGATCATAGACGAGGCAAAGGCAAAAACAATCAACAAATACCCTCTGGCGGTTCTTGTTGGTATTATCTGCTCATTGTTAACCGTCTTTATTAATAAGTCGTTTGATTCGTCAGATGACAGAATAAAGGACTGTTTAGATAGGCAGGAAAAAACTGATAAGCGCATCGAGGTGCTTGAAAGCCAAATATATCAATACGTAAACACTATTCTGCACAAGGATGCTACTGAGAAAGAATTGAAGGAGGTGATCAAGCACCAAGGCGCAGAACTTAAATCTTTGAAAGGAGGTTCGCAATGAGAAATTTAATATTTGGAATGCTGATGGGCATCGCTGTCTGCTTTGGTTATTGGTACTTTACCCAACCTGAAACATCCACTATCAAAACGGTAATTCCGGAAGAGGCAGAAAAGCTTGTCAATCTTGAGGCTGATCGTATTAATAAGAGTATAGATACAAAAGGGTTTGAGCACTCGGTAATGGATGAAGTAACAAATATAGTTTCAAGCGTCACGCAGCTCGATGATAGTTCAAGGAGAAAACTGGATAGCGTTATGTCCCTCTTAAGGATCGAGCGTAAGCAGCTGAAGGAATATAAGCAGTATACTGTAACATGGAGGGATAGTGTACTTAAAGCCGTTAGAACTGATACTGGGTTCAAATATGTGGATAAATGGGCATCGATCGAGTTTGTTTCACCAAAAGATTCACAAGGAACTGGACACTTCAATTTCAATTATAATGCTGAACTAAACCATGCTGATTATTGGAAGCGGACTCGGATCATGGGTAAGAAAAAGCATTACATTGATTTTTGGGTTTCCGACAATCGAGCAACTGTAAATGGTGTTAAGCGAGTAAAATTTGAGGTAAAGGAGCCATTATTTAAAGTCGATTTTAATGCGAGTACCTTTTATACGGATCGATTAAATATTGGGTTAGATGGAGGTGTTAACATCGGCCGGACTAGGATAGGTGGTGGATATTTCTACGACATGGTTGATGAAAGATGGAGGCCACTCGTATCTATAAAGTTTAAATTAATTGATTTTTAGGTGTATCCATTAAATTAAAACTCATTATATAGTTAACAACTTGCTGGAAGCGGCACTCGACCTTAAATGATTTGGGGTTCAAGGTAAAGTGCCGCTTAATAGTATTGGAGATTACATTGTCTCCAAATGGCTGCGAATTTCATAAAATAGCTCTGCATCATCCTCAAAATTCGGCATGTTGAAATCAACGAAAATTCTAAATAAATCGACGTTTTCTATCTGCCAATTGACATTATGGTTAGTGATTTTCTTTGAATGAAGGTATTGTCCAATAGCTAATATGAATTCTGGAATTTCATTTTCTTTTATATGTTTTTGAAAGCTGACATGCTTTTGAAAATCTTCAGGTCTAAGTTGACGTAATCCTTTTAGCTCGGTAAATTGCTTTTCAACTCGTTCTATCAAACTTTGGTTCGCTACGACGGAATTATCCAAACGAGTCTTCAAATTTCTATTTTCTTCATCCATTTCTGCAGCGTAACTTTCAGATTGCTTTAAGCGGCTATTTTCTTCTGTCAGTTCGTGATTGTTCTCAGACATATACTTTATGGCTTTTGCAAGTTCATTCTGTAAATTCGTATGTTCGGTCTGCAATTTGACGTACTCAGCTTGCAATTTTTGATTCGTTTCAAGCCTATCATTTAATTGCTGATTGTATTCTTCAATGGTTTTTTCTAATCCAAATATTTTTTTATTTAAATCTTCCAGTTCGCCTGTACCTGCTATCTCTACCTGTAGCACTTTTTGCTCCCTTGCTTGAGCCTTTAGAAATTTATATTGCGGCGTTAGGTTTTCTTCTTGAAGTTCCATTTCTTCTTTTTTAGCACTAACAAGTCCTTTCTTGATATAATTCATGAGGTAAGGTAGACCCAGTACATATAATATAGCCAGAAAGAAAGGCTTTACAAAAAGGGAGGAGCCGTGATTGTATTGAATGTAAAATCTATTAATTTTAGTTTCAATGAAAGATGATGAGAAAATGAAATAGAGAATTAAATCCCAATTGACTATGACAAAAGATATAATAAAAGCAGCAACGAGAGGCTGTTTAAGTCGTTCCACCAAAGGTTTGGAAAAGTCTGAAACCAATGAATTACCACTATTATACAATTCTTTAGCAGATTCGAGAAGTTTTCCCGTTGTTTTGTTCAATTCTTTGCTCATGGTTTGGTCAATAATAAAACAATGATATCAATTAATTTTGAAATAATAAAATAGCTAGGGTTCCCTATCAATATGTTTCCAAAACTTCATCAAACTCGAATAAGCTAGCAAAAAAATATATGCAGTTATCTCCTCCTGTGACTACCTACAAAAATGCAATTTAGCCATTGACATAAATCAAAATTTACGGAAAACCGTAATTATCCATTTTAACATAGTTCATATCTTTGCATCACCAAATTAAAAGTTATGAAACAACACCTACAGTTGACAATTTCCGGTAAGGATGGTACGCAATCGTTGTATACGGCCGAGGTGATAAAATGCACCGAGTTCCTATCTGTCCTGTTAACTGGCTACCAAGGATTCGAAGAGAAGTTTCTAGTCAGAAAGGAGGATCATCGATTTAAGGTCATTGCGCTCGACAAACAAACTATTATGGAGCCAAAAGGCGAACTTCATCAGAAGCTTGAGACTATAGGCCGGAGATTCCTATCATAATATTATAAACAATAAGAATCCCCTCGCCGGGTGACGAAGGGATCATTGAATGTCCATTCCCCAGAACATTTCATAAGCAGTCCTTAACTTTTTGGATTTTTAGGTTTTTGAGTTCCTATTTCATAGTCATTTCACTATTAAGTGTGAAGATAACTCTTAATGATGATCCGAACAAATAATTTTTATCTTTTTCTAGATGTATGTCGTTTATCGATAAACGTGCAACCGTTTGCCTGAAATCGTTGATTGTATTTTATTCGTTTTCTTTTCTTTCAATGACCCTCCATGTTTCCATGGAGGGTCTGCTTATGAAATAGTGCCCCTGGGAAGGGCATTAGAACCAAATTTACGTTTTTTTTTAAATTATTACATTCAAAATACTCCTTGTGTAGTATAATGGCTACAGTTGCTAACTTATTGCGCGATGAAACTTCATCAACCTCAAATAAGCTGGGCATCTATCCAGAGGTTTCTTTTCCGGCCATTGGCCTACCATGATAAATTGGGTTTTGAGAAATATCACCGGATCTTCTACTGTCTGGTCTTCGCTGATTTGGATTGGAGGGGTGAAGGTCTTGCCTTCAAAGAATTCTTTAAGCTCGGGGATTGTCATGCGCGAAGGTAGCGAATAATAAAGGTTAAACTATTCGAATTCGATTAGTTTAAAGGTGTCGAATCCGGCACCTTTAAACATATGTAAACAATCAACCAATTTAGTTCGTTTAATAACCCCCCTCAAGTGAAGGGGGCGGTATCCCCGGGGAGGGATGAACCTACTATGATGACGCAAAGTAACAGAATTGTTTCAATACATTTTCATCTATTGTTAACGCAAACGTTTGCTCAATTTGCGCAACCGCTTGTGCTTATATATTACATTGAGTACGTCGCTATCAAATAAAATCCCCCTGCCGAATGACAGAGGGATTACTGAAAAACATTTATTATATAACCATTTGGTTACTGAACGAAGTTTGTCAAGAAGGGTTCTTCCCGCTAAAACTTTATTTTGACCCCTTAATCTTCCCTTCCCTAATCCACCGGAAGTATTTCTCCATCCTTTCACAAGTTAGCGCTTCGCATTTATGGTGTTCTAAGTATTCTAGATCCATTGTTTTACTGCTCATCCGTATCGCACCATAATGAAACCTATTCACTCGAACGTGCCATGAGTCCGCTCCTTGAGTGAAACCGACATCAACAACCTGCCGCTCTCCCTTATAATAAAACATATCGGTGCAGTATTTATCGAATCGTAGTATCAAAGCATCTAAGCATGCTTCGCGAACATCGTCCGCCAAGTTACCGTAGACGTGTTCCCATTTGCTCATAGAGTTGCGGAAAATATAGATCGATACACCATTTTTATCATACAGGGTATAGTCGGATGATCCAATTGATTTGTTCACTTCCTGGACTCTGGCAAACAGTACTCGATTTCTGACATGTATTTCTAGCGGTTTCATAAATGCAATTTTACTAAAAATATTAGTAAATATAATAATTGTATTTTTTTATATTTTTATATGCAGATCAACCTATGACTAGAATGAAAATACAACCGAATTTGGAATCAAAGACTAGCACGAAGACTGGAAAGGAATTTACCTTCGCCGTAGCTCACGTTGAATCAAAAGATCTTAATGCTTGGCAGTTTTTAAACAATGTTTTGGAGTATTTAATACATGAAACTATTGAGAGGAGAGAGCTTTATTCAATACTATCGCAATTAGAGCAGCTCCACCTTGGTTGCTCACAACCAAATGCTGATTTCGAAACAACCGAACTTTACAAGAAGATGTTAAAAGCGAAAACTACCCTGAAGCGGTACAATAGGGAGAAGACGTTGAGCGGCAAAAGAAAGATAGAGAAGGAGGCGTGGGAACATATCTATACCGGGCTACGACAGTTCCTTGCTGACGATAATAATAGGAACTACTTTTTGCCTGATCTATTATTAGAATAGGCTTGTTAAATAGGATCCGCGATAGTTGGGATGTTAGTTTCGATTCCTCGAGCAGAAGTTACACGGAAAGTCTTATGCGCTTTTAATTCCCTGTCATACGGAACGATCAGCTGCTGTATTTCTTCTTTTCCCTCGGCAAGTAGCCAATTGTGTCTTTTCTCCTGCGGAATGATCAGCGGCATCCGGTTACCAATGTTGTGGATATCGGCCATGAATTTATTTGCTTCTGTAGTAAGAATTGCAAAGGTGTCGTAATCCTGCCAATGGTTCCAAACGATGCCCAGTGTGAAGATGGGCGATTCGGGATCGCTGACGTAGTAAGTCTCGTCGTTCTTTTTGCCATTGGTGGAGTGAGGTTCAAAAAATCCGGTGACGTATAGGAGTCCGCGATGTTGGCCGATTGATTTCTTGTAGGTTGCTTTATCAAATATTTCTTCCCCTACTGCATTGAGGGTATTGGCATACTTATCAGCTTCCTGTTCGGTCTTTACCCAATATGGCAAAAACTTCCATCTGGCCGGGACTATGCTATCAATATCATTGTTCAGTGTGACCGGCAGGATCGGACGGGAAAAGCCGCTAACATGGTAGATAGTATCAAACTGATAGTGAACGTTAGCGTCCTTGATTACCGTCTTTAAAAGATCGCTGGAAGGTGTCGAGGTATGGTAGCACATATTCGTAAATATCGTATATTAGTTTTACCAATCAAACAAACTTAGATGGAATTCGTTGCCTTGTCACACATATTGTTGCGAACCCTTAAATGGCAGGGGTATACTGTTCTTCGTTCAGTTTCTCCACTTAATAGTACCAATCCTACATGGTATGCAGAGAAAATACCGATCGAACAGCTGATGGATTTGGATAGCGATGAAATTGCTAGACGTTCAGTTCCCCTGCAGGAGACACATTATTTAATCATCCAGGACGCGCTGGAAAATATCCGCGAAGAAGATTTGATTGGTCAGGTATTTTTAGGAGTTATATAACTATGGAAAAACATTTGGTAGAGGCTTTTAATAAGCTTGCCGTTCTCAAAAACATTATAATAGAGGTTGAGTATCTGGACGAACCACCTGAAGAAGCGTTCATATGGGGCAGGGATCCGTTCTACGGAGTGCACAGAAATGTATCTCTTGAATTGATGCATAATGGGTACTTGGAAGACGCTCGGAAGCTATTCGAAGATTATGTGAACTATCAATATCCTGAAAGAATTGAACAGGCCAGAGCAGATATCAAAAATGTTTGGGACGGATTGCGTCCGCTGACACGGGATAATATAGAGAGCCTTTACAAGCAGCACAAAGGCGTGGTTGTATTAACGGACATATATTTCACCATGCCCTATGCCAATTACGTATTTGTGAATGTATCAGAGGAAGAAAGGTTTGCGATGATAGAGGATGAGTACTCTAGAGCTATGCCCCTGGACTGGATATTAGACGAAGAGACAAGTGTTGATAAAGCGTTTTTAGATGTTTACAATACAAAAATTAACAACGGTCGATTTCCGTTCGTAAATTCGTAAACTGCTGTCAATGATCGTCTACAATATTTAAAGCGAATGGTCATATCTGATTGGAGAATTAGGTATTAAGCGATATTTGCGTCTAAAATCTACATTATGAGATACAGACTAATCAGAGCTCAATACTTGGATATCCCCTCGGTAGACGGCAAAGTCGTTGGCTACGAATTCAGACGGTTAGATAATGAGTCCAAATACCTTGTGTGGTTACAGATCGATGAACTTTTCGATAAGTGGAAAGATTTATATGATCTGACTGATAAACAAATGATCAAATTTTTGATAAAGGTTATCAAGCCGGACCTAATAGAGAGGGGGTTCCGGTATAGGATAAATACGTTTAAAATCCGCCGAAGTTCGAAACCTATTATTGACTTTACCTATGAGGACTACGAGTTTACCGATTATGAGTTGGAGATTCTTCCAGCCAGTGTGTAAAGCCTTGCTCTATCCACGTATTAGCAGAGGTGCGTAATACACGCTGCTTACCAAACAAAAACTTAACACCATTGACATCGTAGAATAGGACAGTGTCGAGCGGGTGATCGAAATGGTTTTCATCGGGAAGCCGGTCGGTGATAGGGATAAGGGAAAATGTCATGCGGGCAAGGTGGGGAAATGCCTTGATAAATTGTTACGGGAAGCCGTAACCAACTATTTTACATTTAATTTGAGAATCGTAGCTTTCGAGACTATGTTTGTAAGAAAATAAGCTTATGGAATTTAGACTCACAAATGCGCAGTATCTACCTAGCGGTAGTTTTGATGGTAAAATTTTGGCCTACGATTTTCAGAACGTCAATGATGACTCTATAAAAAATATATTAGTTAAGATAGCAGGGGCTTACGCTGAATGGAGGCATGAATATCAGTTGTCAGAAGCCGATATGATAAAATTCGTTTTAAAGGCTATTGAATCTGATTTAATAAGCAATAAGTTTACAAAAGATTGGCATACGTTCGAAATTTATTCGGATTCAAAACCTCCCATAAATTTTACGTATCGAGACTTTGATCTAAAAAATTATACAATTAGCTGTTAAAAATCAAGGCTAGCATTACTCGCTAGCCTAATTTATCGCTTCACCTCCAATTCTTTTCCTGTAAGCGCGAAGAATAGGTTTTGAAGTTGGTGGAGGTGTCTCACATACCGTAATGATTCACCAAAAACTATTGCATCAGGAATCTCGAAATCACTCATGTCAATTTGAAGTGTACAGTCCGATATTTTGTAAGTGTCGCTATCTATATCGTAGAAAAACCCACACTTAAAAAGTATTTCCTCTGTTAAAGGGATGGGTGTGATATCTTCAAAAGTGGGATAGTCGAAAGTAACACAATTTTTAAAAGTAATCCCTTCATCAGATATAGAATTGATTATAACTTCATTTCCAATTTCAACGGAGTGTACGAAGTTCCCTATCCTTAAATCGTTTGCTTGTATCATATCTTAACAAAAATTTGAGGGTTAGACCATAATTTAAGTTCCCATTCAAGCCATTCAGAAAAACGATGTCTATCATCATTGCTTATAGGATTCTCCATCACCACCCCGTTAGCTCTTAGGAGAGATAGGCCGGATTCTGTGGCTGTTTTGTAACAAAAAAGATTTGGTGGCATTACGCCTTTAGCATAATTGGCAAATAACCCCGAATGAATACCTTGATCCACAATTCCTATATATTCTTCTTCAGTTAAATAGTTTCCTATCGATTTATATTCATCAGGATTAGGAATACCTTTAGATATTAAATGTTTTTTAGCTTGCTTGACTGCTGAAATTGGATCATCGTACATAAACCATTCTTCAGCTAGTAATTCGTCCACAGTAGTTTCTTGTTCCCCCGGTAAATCCACAACGACTATCGTTGCCTTGCCTGTGGTTATGGTTACTTGTTTCATTTCAAAAGTTTGTAAAAGTGAAAAACTAGACCGTTAAGAAACTGAACTGTATCGATGTATTCTAAATGCTTATCGGGGATATCCCACCCTGTGCCGAACATGAGAATGGTTACAGATTCTACATGATTTATCATTGGGTCAATTTCAGCCCATAAAGATATTCTGTCATCTTGAATCTGTATAGACCTGATCAATGCTCCGGCAGGCATCTCTAAAGTTTGCGATTCTAAAGCTTTTAATGTGTACTTGTATACTCTCTTCATTTCAATAATTTTAAGATAGGACGGCTATACAACCGCCCTGAGTGATTAACGATTTAATTCGATTTCCTCTATCCCTTTGAATATTTCATATGCCACCTGAGGCACTATAGCGTTTCCATATCCTTTGATGCTTTCTGCTCTCCACTTAGGAAAGGTAATTCCGTCCAATCCGGTGGGAAGCCCATCATCTCGGCCACAAACTGCGGGTTGAGTTGGGAAGTTTGTCCAATTCTGTTTAGAAATTCCGTTAAACCGGGTCCTCGAGAATGATTCATCCTTTTCTTTAAAGCCTTTGATTCCTTTGAAAATCCTCCCTTGGAATCCTGCGCTTTCGGTGTCGGTAGCATTCCTTTGTATGCATAATCCTTCAGATCGCCTCTCCAACTTCCCCGCTGTTCCGGATTCCGATTCCCAGTTTTCAACCTCAAATTTCTCCCTTTGCCGTTCGAATCTACAGCCTGAGGCGTAGGCAACAAACCAGATCCTATCTCTTCTGTGTGGCGCACCGACGGCACAAGCTGGAATAATAATCGGCTGGACGGAATATCCGAAGTTTTCAAGATCCCGGCAAACTGTCTCGACAACATATTGTTGGTACTCCTGTACAGTTTTACTGTCGATTTCCCCTTGTAGATTGGTTTGGCTTTCCATATCAGTTTCGTCAATCTCGGGTTGTACCATACTGACGAGGCCAGCAACATTTTCACCAATAACCCAGCGGGGTCTGATTTCGTCAATAGCTCGGAGCATTTCAGGCCAGAGGTAACGGTCATCTTCCGCGCCTTTTCGCTTTCCTGCAAGGCTAAATGGTTGGCAAGGGAATCCTCCGGAAAGAACGTCGATTGTTCCTCGGTAAATAGTGAAGTCTGTTGTTTTGATATCTTCATAGCTGTCTGCATTTGGCCAGTAGTGTTTTAAAATCTTTTGTCCGAATGGGTTTATCTCGCAATGGAATACATTATTCCATCCCATCCACTGCGCGGCTAAGTCGAAACCGCCTATCCCGCTGAATAATGATCCGTGGTTCATGTTTTTAAGTTTAAACACGTGTGTTATCACGTATATCGATGATAATTCTAAATATCTTCGAATTCGATGATATTAGAATTTTTGCTTTGAAGGATGATGGAAATTCCCTCGCGACCTCTATATCCCAAATACTCGACATACCACCTAGAAACTGTTGCAATGGAGCAACCAAAGTGTTGCGAAACTGTTGCAAGGGTGTTTCCCGCATGCAACAGTTCCATGGCCGCGGCTCTCGTCTCTAGGGGGTAGGTGTGGTTGTTCATACTATATCTATGAATAAATCCGGTTGCGCCGATCCATCGTTAAATCTTTGCAGAAATGGTTCGTCTCCTTTCTTCTCCGTTCCATCCCAACCCTGCGGCCAAGTGTTATTGCTGATCATCCGGCGAATAGCTGATTCCTCTTGAGTGTTGATTAGAGAGATAGTAGGCTTTCCTTCTTGTTCGGCAATTGTATTGATATCAGTTTCGATATCTTTAATATACTGCAAACCCCATAATCGAGCTTCGAATGTCAGCGGGCCCATTCTATTTTGATTCTTTGCTAACTCACCATCTTTCTTGATCTGAAGTTCTGTTTTACGAAGTCTGTTATGTGGCTTCTTTAGTTCAGCATACATATCTCTTAGTCTGAGGAGAGGCGCGAGATAAGACCAGTAAGGATTTTTTATTGTGAGTAGTAGTGATAGGTCTTTACTTGCAAGGTTACAACCTACACATCCAGTACGCGCATTCTTTTCTTCCGCTTCATCACCACCGTAGCTATCTGCAACTTGCTCCGTTTTCCAAGCTCCATACTTCGCCATTGGAGCGAATATTTTTAACCAATCCCATACTGAGCAAACGCGCCAGTGTAGAATCGGAGCTAGTTTATCACAGATAGAGTCGGGTGCAGTCAATTGATACCAACCTTGTCCACATTCAGCGCCATCCTTTCCGCAGCTCATCGAGATTCGGCCGTCGCGTGCAGCGCTTTCGCCTTGCCGAACACCAGTGATCAATAGGAACTTTTCATTCTTTGACTTGTATAGCCGCTCTAGATGTTTCATCATCGGATCGATTTTAAGCTTAGGCGTGCACCAACGAAAAGTATTAGATGGTGGAGGTACACCCTTTCCAAACATGTAAACAAAAAATCTTTCTTCGATAGGAGCAGTAACAATATCTACTCGGATAGATCGATTCCGTAACTGATCACAGATCAACATCGTAGACATCCATAATGGTGTCAGCTCCAATCTCGTGTCAGCTAGTAACACAGTTATTTTCTTAGGAGATTTTATCTGTCCTGATTCAATTAAATAGAGAACAAATGTGAGTGTGGCTGTGCTATCCTTTCCCCCAGACCATGCGAACACCCAGTGATCATATTTAGACCCATAGGCATTCATCGATTGTACTGTTAACTCCTGTTGTTCCTGAAATGTGCTACGCATAGCCGCGAACATGTTTAGTTGCGTCTTACTCATTTTGCGCCTCCTTCTTGCTTTTGATTTTTGGTGAACATCACTAATTGTGGTCGAGGTTGGTTTAGTTCCTCGATGTCGCTGACTTCTTCGCGTTCCGGCGCTATATCCCAAACACCAGGGGCGAGCTCTAAAGCAGGCGCTTCTACCTGCTCTAGGGATTGGATTACTTCGGGGCTATTCACCGGGTACCTCGCTTTCATATTCCGCGACAGACATCAGTTTATAGACCCGGCAAGGGTAGCTATTTATGTTTTCAGCTGCTTCGAAATCAGCCCCAGATTCAAATTTGCATCCGTTGCCATCAATGAATAAAAATTGTTCGCCTGTCCTTGTTTTTTCAGGAAGTCGGATTGGTATTTGGTCAATCCACTGTTTCTTACTTCCAAGAGTCATTACGAGCTTTCCTCGCAGCTGTAGATTCAGCGTGCCCTCAGCCTCACCTTCCAATCTAATCCCTTTAGCATATAAATAAGCAGTTAATGCTTGCTCATTACCAAACTTGTCCGTGAGTTCCAAACCGAACTTCTCATTAACCTGAGCGATGTCATTCCGCTCGTCCGTGAACATCGACATGAATAAGATGATGTTCTCTAATTGCTTTCTAGTCATGCGTGGCCTCACTTTCTAAAAGTGTTGGCTTCTTTGATAAATCAACCTCGATAATCGGATGAAAAGGTCGCAAAGAGTCTAAAGCTTCTTTAGGCCGTAGCCATATGTCATACCCTACAGCAGTTGCAAAATGTCTTTCATCCGGGGCTACATACATGGCTGGCAGAATACCTGAACTATCTACAAATAGATAGGTACTCTCATCCGTAGGCATAGCTTCAACTACGCTTACAGGTGTCATTCCTGTTATTTTCATACAATAATTATTTTGTGTGTGTTACTTTAAATCAAAGGTATAAAAGCGTTCTTATATATCCAAATTATACTATATAATTTTTATACTTTTCCGTTATATTCTAAATTCTGCAAAACTAGTTCTTTAAAGTCTTTGTAAAATTTAAAGTGGTGTCGCCCACTGATTATATAGTAGGCGATGTATCGTCTATTGATGCTTAAGCTTGCGGATATTTCATCAAGCTTATTCCTGCGAAGTTGTTCATGGATGCCGAAAGTGGCATAGAACGGGCAATTCAATACGTAGAATATGTATACAACAGCACGATGTATATCCACGACATGGCGTGGTGTACGAGTCAAATGAGCCGATTTTTCAGTCGGAACCTTCACTTTTGTGACCGCTTCATATCCGTCAATTACTTGCTGAGCGGAATAATCCTTTCTCGATTCTTCGCTAATTTTCTCAAATAGCGAATCGATGTGCCCAGCTAGATGGCTTGCAATTGCAGCGAGTATTTTAAGCTTCATTTTTTCGGCAACCATATAGAATATAATTTGTATAACTTTTAGTTATATCTAAGAGCACATAAATCTATCCACAGCGGAAATGAACTGATCCAAACTACGGCAAATGATTACTTTGTGCTTCAATGATCGCAAAACGCAATGTACTGCATCCTGTTTATCGCTGGTCTCGCTATTCTTTCGCTGAGTTTTCATTTCAATAAAGAGTATATCTCCCTTCTTAATGACCTGCAGATCCGGAAAGCCCGCTTTCAATCCCATTCGCTTAAGTCGACCGCCGGTCCGAGCATTACGCCTTCCCTCGTTCGGAATAGATACGATTAGGCCTAATCCCCTATTTTGGTACTTTAGCGTGAACCAGTCTACACAGGCTTTTTGTATTTCGCTCTCCGCCCCCATCAGATCCTACTTATCGAAAACCCATTTTCTTTTGCAAAATTAGGATTCTCTTCTATGAAGTTGTGACAGTTACGGCAAAGCGCTATAAATTTGCTTTCGTCTGTCAGTAAACCTCCCATTCTCCCTTGTGGATGATGAACATCCGTAGACCAATAGGTACATCCTGACAATCTTGCCTTACATGTGTTGTTTTGCTCCATAAAGATACGCCTTTTTTTAAGATACAATACATTTTGAGCTGCTCTTTTTTTACTTAAAAAACGTATGGGCTTCGCTTGTTTCTTAGCAATCGTAATACCCGAGTCTACTATTTTCGATTTCTTGACGTCCTTTCTATGCTTCCAGTAGCAGTATTGGCATCGGGCCGCTGTCAATCTAGATTCCTTCGAGCAATCAACACACTTACCGATTTTCGCTTTGATCATTAGTTTAGTGATATTGTTGGAAGATCGCCAGATGCTTCAGAATTAATTTCCTCACTCGCGTTTCCAAATTCTAAGCGAAAGAACAGTTCAAGTCTTTCAGCTAATGCTTCCTTTTGCTCCTGGTTTAGTTTTAACAAACCTGTTTTGGTCGTTAGGATGTTGGGAAGTCTATTGACGATTTTCTGCTTAATGTTTTTCATTACTTTCGGTTTTAGTGATTATATTGTTAATTTTTCTTTCGATAAACGTGTCTCCTGTGTACCGCTTGTTTCCGAACACCAAAAATCGAACGGTCGATACCTGTTGCCCATGCTTCCGGTATAGATTGTCAAATTGCTTTAGGCATCTCTGGTGGAAGAGTTCGGCTTCTGTAGGCGTGCGTGGTGCTGAGACATTTTGTTGAAACGGCCTCTTCTCGCCGATCGCGTCTTTCAGCGCCTGAACCACATCGGGATGATAGCCGGAGCCGATAGGATTATTCTTAACCACCTCCTTATCTCGCGCAACTCTCAGCTTTTCGTACTCGTTCATTCTGTCCTGATTGTATTCTTCCATCTTCTCAAGTATTAGCTGCCCGTCCATTCGATCATAAAAGCTTCCGTAATGTCCTAGCTTCATTTTGTCGAAAAATAGCTTTAGATCGGCTAAATTGAAGTGTGGGAAGTATTGCTGTACCATCTGAACGGTTTGCGCTAACTGAGAGCCATTGAAAGTCTTACCGACGTTAATGAACTCTATAAAGTCGGCAAGCATATCGACAAGAAGTGCTTTAATCTTCGTGTCGCCGTAGATCGATTTTAACTTACCCACCGACGGTACATTAGATTTGATTGCCTGCACTGGAGTTCTAATCACCATTGATGATAATTGACTTTGCAAGGCCTCTAAGGTTGGCCACTTCGTCAACTCGCTGTTGCCTGTTTTGACTTGTGCTAACTGCCTTTTGTCCTGTTGCATATTTTTGTTTATTTAAAATCCATTGATATTCGAATCCCCTCCAGCTGTATTCTGCGCATGCCTGAACCGCCATGGCTACAGGGTAGTTATTGCGTTCACATTCACTCAACAACTTGTTCAGTGCCGTTTCGGTGAAAGAAGCTTTCGCTGCAACCCGAACTTTTAGCCAGTCATCCACATGTTGAGGATCCGCTCCTTTCATGACTAGTGCCAATCGAAACTCTGCCTTTCCAAATGCTTTTTCTTTTTTGGCGGAACTTTTTTCTTTTTCATTTTTTTGATCATCTAGATGATCATTCTCAAATAAATTTTCTTGCGAGCCGGAAGGCGATGCACAAAAAATGTTTATTGGTTTATTGGTTTCATTGTTTATTGGTTTTATTATACTATCCGTGCTTTCTACTGTGCTTTGTTCCATGCTTTCACTTTGCTTTTGCTCGTGCATCGTAAGTGCTTTATCAAGTGCTTTTGTATGTGCTTTATCATTTTTTGATAGGGCAATTATTGAAGCTGTCCACTGATTTTTGGACGCTTGAACCACATTAACGAAGCCCCACGTAACGAGATCATCAAACGTCTTCTTGTAAGTGTTATAAGATTTCATTCCAAGAGCGGCCATAGTCTGTGAAGCAGGTGAAGCAAAGCTATAAGCCCACCCCATACGGTTATTTAGCTCTACGAACCACATGAACATCGCCGAATGGTTTGGATTAACCAAATGGTTGTTTTCAAAACAGAAATTGAACCAAGCCCTTGAAAGGGCATAACCGTTGCCATCTACATTTGCCATTAATACCTCTTTCTTTTATATTTTTTTTGCTAAAAGCGACAGCATTATCTAACCTCGCTTTTTCTGCCGATCAAATAGAAAGTCATCGTACTTGCTACAACGCCCCATATGAGGGCCATGATCGCAAACGTGTAAATGCCATCTCTTAAAGCAGATATTGCTACGAAGCAGAAGAATACGAGTATGCCGCCGCTAATTGTTACCTGCAGTATGATTTTGGATACTATTTGTCTAGTCATTAACTACCTCCCCTTTTAAACGGTCAATAAACTCGGTTGTTAACGGCTGGATGCTATGCTCACAGCGTAGAAACATCCTATCATTCACATAGATTACGACCTCGTTTAGTACTTCGGTTATTCTTCCTATCATAATGTGACCATCATCATCAAGAGTGACCCACATTCCAACTTTTAAATTTTCCATATGATACCTAAGCCACTTTTCCATGACGGTCGCATCGTCCCGGAAGTGGGCAAATATTATTAGAAAACGTTATCGTGCAATGCGACTGCACACCTAATATAACTGGCATAACTTACAGTTATACTTAGAGATCCAAAGAATCGTGATCACTATCTATTTTCGATTTAAATAGCTCCTTCAATACTTGATTGATTTCAGGGAGAGATGAAAGGCCAAGCTTAAAAACAAGTTCGATCAAGTGATAAAGCTCGGACTTTTCATCAAAAACATTTTCTTCCCGCCTTTCAATCATCCTGATGTTATCCACGGCTAGAGTCGTTTTAATAGCGCTAGCGCTTTGCCGGATCCTATTAGCATGATTCTTAATCGTACCTGCAGATCTAACAAACTCTAGCGAATGGTGTGTCAATAGACTACATACTTCCGATAGGTAATGAATTTTTACGGCAGTCAATGCACCGTCACCCTTTTGCTTTATCATCTTCTTTTTACTTTTCTGATGTCCAACTTACTGTAATTTTCGAGGTCTAGTTTTTTGAAATAGGTTCTCGATCCGATCTTCGTGTATGGAATTAGTTTTTCCCTTTTCCATCTATACAAAGCATTTTGCTTAATCTTCAAGAATACACAAGCCTCTTTAACGGTCAATAACTCTTCGTCTGATTTTGGAGCAGCAGGAGCACTTTCATACTTTGCTTTTAGTTCTGCCATCTCAATCTCTAGTGCCGAAAGCTTCTCTAAAATCAAACCTACGGCAACCGGTACCTGCTCTAGCGTTTTAATATCACTCATTGGTTTTAACACCTCCTTTCGGCTTTTTTCTTGCTGGCTTGGCTGCTTGCAAAGAGTTAGCTTCGGAAAGATCATCTTTCACAAATACGCCGCCTACCATCTTACCAGTCCGATTTGCAATAACATTGTAGGCTGATTGCGTACATGATTCAATCGTTTGATTATTCTCTTGGGCAACACGGTGCAACATTTCTTGTGCGCGAACTACATCAATAGTTACATCTTTGTTTTGGCAGATCTTCTTGAATATTTCAACGATCCAATTGATCAAGATAAATATTTTGGAATTGGCCAAGTCGCCGCTTTCTTTCGTGCTTTCGGCTAGCTTTTTCAGGATAACTAAAGTGACGTTCACGTCCCCAATCGCATCCACGATCTCTTCTTCGTTTTTTTGGACTAAAGCGGTAACCAATTCTGTAACCTCTTCAAAAGTCTTTGTTAACTGCTTTAAAGGTGATGAGCTATCGAAGATACCCTTATCCTGTGCCCAAGTGATGATGTTTTCGTTTAATTCTTTCATATTTTATGTTTCATTGGTGAATACTAGAATGGCAGATCATCGTCATCCGCGCTGCTTATGTCCATCGGCGGCAGATCGGCGTAACTAGGCGCGGTCTGCTGTGCTGGACGCTGAGCTTCCAACTTTGTAACCCGCCATGCTACAAGCGAATTAAAAAATGTGGTCACTCCATCTTTGTTGGTCCATGGCCGACCGCGAAGATTAAATGCTACTTGCACTTCATCGCCAACTCGTAGGTTGTCAAAGATCGAAACTCGATCCTGTGTCGCCTGAAAACTGATGTATTCGACAAATTGCGGATTTTCCGCGTATGCGATGATCAAGTCACGCTTTTTAAAAGATTCGCTTATCTGCTGCGTTCGATGTACTTCGTGTACTCTTCCTTTTATTTCCATGTGCTTTATATTTACGTTGTTTGATATTTAGACTTTTCAAATTCCATTTTCATGTATGAGATCATCGTTCGGAAACTCTCGATGGAATAGCTTATGTTTTTTGTGAACCGTTCTATTAGATTGTAATAGAAAAGTTCTTCTTTCGCTAATTCTGCGAATATCTGCTTTCGATCAGTGGCAGAATATTTTATGTATAGGCCGCTAACAAGTAAACTGGCTATTTTGGCATTGTACAGCTGCTCGGCCAATGCTAGAGCATATGAAGCGGTACTCTGAAGAGCGGCAAGCTCTTGTAACTTACCTAGGAGCTCGTCGGGGTTATCCCTGTCGATCTCTTGACTAATCGCATCACCAATCTGGGTAACTAGAATGATCAACTTTTCCAAGTTCTTTTCCGGATTTTCCATCAAAACGATCTTTTAATTGTTTTACGATTCCTGTTAATTGTCGGATGGTCACCAAATGTGTGACTTTATCCATTTCGCCTTTTACAAGGTTTTGCATTGCCCCGCTTTCGGCCTTTATTGATAGACTACTTGCGTTCTTTAGCAAACTATCAAGACTGCTTTGGATTATATCTTGCATAGCCTGTAATATGATTGTCGTGTCAATTCGATATCGTACATTGCATCATGCAACTTTGATTGATCGACTTCAATACCTAGCTTGGAAGCGACGGTTTTAAGTTTGAAGTCTGGCATTGTCGCGCGCTCGTCTTTAAACTTTTCCGATGCCATAGCACTTACATCAAGGCTATTTCCCCAAAACCATGAAAAGAAATAGTTATCGCCGCATTGTTTAAACCAGGCATTCATAAAGGGATCGTCAAAACCACTATTCCGAAAACCGCAAAGATGGAATTTATCTTTCTTATCAAACTTACTTACATATTTGCCAAGCATCTTTATAAATTGACCATATCCCTGGATCATGCCTGTGCCGTAACTTTCCAAATCTTCTCGAGTTACGTTGGCGATTTTCAATGCAGCGTCATCTATTACCGCATTTGGATTAGGTTTCATCCTGATATTAAAAGATTCTTTAGCGATACCATCAATGTCCACTACACCTGATAGTTGATGTATTCCATTCTTCCAGTACATGGTACCGGTCGTTTCTAGGTCGTAAAAAAGTATTTTAGCCATTCTAGTTTAAGTAAGGTGGAACATCCATTTTGTAAATCCCCTCTTCCGTATACGCTCTGTAATCGAAAGATTCATCAAAATTTTCCTTTTCCAAGCATTGCTTAAATTCAGTTACAAGCTTTTCAAAAATTGAAATACCCTTCATAACTAGATCTTCCATTAAATGATGTACGGATACTTCGCATTCCCGATCAACCGCAATGATGTAATAAGGAAGAACTTCGCCCACGGCGGTAGTATATACACCCGCTTGAATATGATAATTGTTGTAGATTATGTCACGCTGGAATTTGCGCGGATCTGCATCTGTACAAATTTTCAAATCAAGTATTACTTCGCCCAAACCGTCAAGGAATGACGTAAATTTAATCCCATCATGCTCAAATTCAATTTTATGTTCGGTTTGCTGTATTCGGCTAAGGATGTGTTTGGCCGCCCTATTGCTGACTACAGCATTCGCCATTCGTTTAGCAAGACGAAGTAGGTCTGATGAAACAAGTTCCTTATGCGGATATATCTCAGCCTGTACTGCCTTCCACTCTTTGTATGCCTTCGTTGACCTAGGGCTTGCGCCGCCAATTTCCTTGGTTTTCTCTTCATCCGTGTAATACACTTCTTCTACTGTTTCAGGCTCTAATACAAGTGCGTGAACCAGTTTTCCCAAAAGCATCGAATCAGTAGTCTCAAACTTCTTCATCTTGTAGTTGATAAAAGCGTTCGGGCTACGTTTGAATTTGGAAAGGGCAGAGTAGCTAAGTTTAGCTACCCCGCTTTTAAATTCTTTGATTAGGGTTTTTATAAAAAGCTGTCTTTTTTCAGCTTCGGTCAATTCCGGCGCCGCATGATGTGTTGTTAATTCAAATAGTGACATGGTTACGCTGTTTGTTTTTGTTGAGCATCTGAGTTAATAAATCCTTTCTTTTTAGCACCTAACGCTGTCACGAACTCTATATCGGTGTGCAATAGCTGATGGTCATCAAATATCTTCGAGAGATCTTCTTTACTACCTGCAAATTCTATTCGTTTCATTGCAATCAACTTTAGGAAATCTTTGTTTTCCTGCAATTTTGCATTATTGTTCCAAATCGTATTTAAGGATTCTATTGAGTCGGCTTTGCTGATCACTTTGGCTAATGTTGGGGCTATCCCTGCCGGAACTGATTCTTTTTGCTCTGCAGGTTTATCTGCGTTCGTTTTTCCCTGATTAGATTGGCCTTTGTCACCCGGTACTTGATGGTCGTCAGAATGCGTATTCTCGGCATCTTCCAACGTACCCGTAGGTACCAAAAATGTATATAGCAACGCGTTTTTTAAAGCATATGTCGTCGCTTTACCTGCTGATTTATCCTGCGTATCAACACCATGCCCATATCCTACTATTTCCATTGATTCACCGGAAGTGTGCATCAGCATATATTTGGTTTCGACCTCAGTGAAAACAGATTGCTTTGTTTTAGTGGTCGGATTACCATTGTAGGTGTTTGATTCTTCCCAGCGATCAATTCTAATTGTTGGGGCAATAGCAATTGGAAATAGTACCAATCCCTGCTTTTCCATCGCGGCACCAATAGCATGCTTAACATCTTTGTCAGAAACACCTTTGTAAGCGTTATTGCCGGAACCTACAGTCATCTTTTTTTCGATGTTCTTGACTTCTGACATTACAGCTAGAACGGCTTTTACTAAGTTTTTCATAGCTGATTAGAATTTGAAATAAACGGATCCTAGAATTACGGTCAATAGAAATAGCATAATGGCTACAAGCTGCAGAAAGAATAAAATCATTTCATAGATCACTGCCCTTTCAACGGATGATAGATTTTCCTCTACCAAACTGTTTAGATAATTGAATACATTTTTCATTTTGTGTGTGTTACTTTTTATAATTAATATACTTCTTAGTTATATTTCAAAAACTGGCTTTGGATCGAACTGATATCTTGATGATCAAAAAAGTCTTCATATATCACTTCCACCCCATCAACAATATTTATAAAGATCACTTCGATTCCGTGAGGAACTAGTTTGTAGATCATGTGATCATACTTTAGAATACTCATACTGAATAATTATTTCTTGAGCAGCCTCAAGCGCAGCTAATTCGGCCTTCTCTCTATCAAAATACTCGTTTGTCGGCTCAATAACCGCTTCTTCAATAATTGGCGAATCCCATCCACCGACTATTCGATCCACACCTTGAGACACATACTCTACTTTTACTGATATCAATGATTGATCTTCGTAAAATCCATCATTGTATAACTCGACGGGAACAAAAAAAGCTGTAAGTCCTAAATCGTCACATTCGTGGTCGATAAAAACAAAATCCTGATTGCTGCCATTAATTACTGTCAAATTTTCCATACCTTTGATCTGTGTTAATACATACACCTTTATGGTGTGTGTTACTTTTAGCCCTGCTACAACAGGGCTTTTTGTTATTCGATAGTCAAAGATACAACTAAATACAATTAGATACAAGTTTAATTGCTTTTTTATTTTCCCCAGTCCTATTAGCTTTGACTAGATGTTGACATTTTGGCCGTATTATCATTGATTATCGCTTCTTTAAAACATTCCTACGCCAAACCTTTACATAGCCGCCATCCACTTTAGTTCGAAATCTTATATCAGGAAATTCTTTCTTCAAAAGCTGGATTGTATTACGTATAGACTGTTTTTTGGTTTCTGATAGTTGTAAGCATTGTTTTTCCGGAACCAACGATAAAAGACTCTCCCTCATGGTCAGTTGTATATTTTTGTCTAAAATTTCCATAAATGGCAATTAGGTACTATATTTGTTTAATACTGTTGTAAAATAAGTTATATGCGATTGTATTATTTGATACAACAAAAATACAATTGCATACAATTTTAAACAAATATAATTGTATATAGTTTTCCACAATGCTTCAAAATTTAAAGACCGCCATCCGAGAAAAGTTCGTCATGCAAAAGCTGGCAGCCGAAGCACTCGAGATGAATGCCGGAAATCTTACAAAGCTAATTAAGTCGACTCCGGAGGAGGCCGGTAGGATGAGAAACGAGACTATTTCCAAATTGGAAAGAGTTTTTTCGGAATACAATATCGAATGGATATTGGGACGATCGGAGATAAAATACAAAGAGGATGCGGAATTATCCCAAAGCGCCTCAGGACAAAATTCTTATAGCAAAATGCCCAACCCACAAGGTTCGGGCTTTTTACTTACAAATGGTAAAGGTTTAGGAGCTATTGCTGATGATGAGATGGCAATGTTCGATGATGAAGGCAACACTAAATTTTATGAAATTTCACCGGGGGTATACAGAATGAAAGTTCCGCTAGTGCCAGAAACCGCCAAAGCTGGATATCTCACAGGATTTGCAGACGCGGAGTACCTGGAAGATCAGGAATACATAGTTACAACAGTTTACAAGTATCACAAGGGCAAGTATAGGGCATTTCGTGTTATCGGAGATAGTATGGACGTGGATCGCCGTACTACCTTTGTCCACGGAGATGTAATCATAGGCCGCGAGCTGAAAAAGGAACTTTGGAACTCCCGTTTCCATACCCATAAATATCCGTTCTATGTCTTTGTCACAAAGAACGACGGTATCCTGTTTAAAGAGCTAACATCCCACGATGTCGAGAAAGGAATTTTGACTCTGCATTCATTAAACGATGATAAGGATGCATTTCCGGACTTTGAGCTGAATTTGGAAGATGTTGCTTTGGTATTCAACATTGTAAAAAGAGAATCAGAAATATAATGGCATCATATTTTGAGAACGTGAAAGACAAAATTGATCTTTCGGAACTTGTTGAGAAGCATCTACAGGAGCGCGAAATATTTAAGGCAACTGGCGATGAAAAAGTATTTTTGGTGTCAGGAAAACAACAACGCCCAAGCAGGACCAGATTAGTAACGGTTAATGTGCTGGCCGCTCTTAAAGACACCGAAACCGGAAGCACTGAGGGGGTTTTAAACATTAACATTCAAGATCACGATACACTGTGGATAGAATACATCGGAGAATATATTCAGTTGATAATGGATGAATCGATCGTTTCAAATTACCGCTTGACCTATAACAATGAACATTTATTCAAAGTGGCAGACGGCTTGTATTTTAAAAATCTAAAATTTAATTTCTCTAAGATATGAGTGGAGATAAAGAGCTTAATTTTAAATCGGAAGCTGCTCGATTGGTTAAATTTCGCAAAAAGTATCAAATATCTCAAGTTGATCTAGCGGAATTGCTAGGAACTAAACAACCTTACATTAGTCGAGTCGAAAAAGGTGAGAGCCCATTGATGTTTCATCATTTGCGGATCCTTCGGAACAAGTATAAATTTAACATCAACTGGTACTGTACAGGGCAAGGTACAATGATATCTGGCGAGGAAGATAAATCGACGTTGGTAGCTGATATCACCACAGTCAAAAAAGACTACGAAGATCTTAGCAAGCAATACGACGAACTGAAAAAGATAGTCTACAAGCTGGTACGCGATGTCTATGATAAAGGCGAATAATTAAAGATCTAACTTATCCATCCATTCAGCTAACAAGCGTGATTTATCTTCGTTAGTTGCTCGTATGTATTTTAAGAAAGATTCTTCTGTTTTATGTCCTGTGGCACTCATTATCAAAAGTGACGGTACACCGGCAATAAACATATTGGTAGCGTAGGTCCTTCTCCCTGTGTGGCTACTGACCATAGAGCTAAGTTTAACTGTTTTCGATACGCCATCAACCTGGATTGTTATTTCTTTATCAATCTTTAAAGCTTTCGAACGGAAAATCTCTTTGATTGTTCGATTGAACTCTTGATTGCTTACCGGGGGCGGCCAGTTTCCATCATAACGGTTTAAAATGTCTCTTAGTTTTTTCATCACCGGTATAGTAACACGCTCCCCAGTCTTAGCCTGCTTAAGTCGTAAAAATCTGTCTTCTACATCCGTAATCTCGTAAGCAGAATAGTCGCTGAATCTCATACCGCTGTAGCACCCTATCAAAAATAGATCCTTCACACGGTTGTATCGTTCCTGAAATACATGAGCGTGAATCTTTTCAATATCTGAAGGACTTATCGATATCGTATCCGCTTCATAATCCGGTTTAATAAATCTAGTTGATAAATGACCCTTACAATCCGTAACTCCATATTCATTTGCTTCGTTCATCACCATTTTGATGTCGCGGATTCGTGTTGCGAACGTACTGAGTCGCATTGATTGCTCCTCGATGCAGAATTTTCGAAAGCTAGCATAAAATGAATTATCAATAGTGTCAAATGGTAATTTTTCAATATGCTGCTTCTTCGCGAATTTTTTTAATTGGAAGATAGTCGTCTCTATATTTTTCAGTGAGTCTGCTTTATATTTTTGTCCTTGGCGGTTTCCCTTTATAATCAATCGAAGACCAGACCTCCGTTCAGATACTACAAGTTCGGCATAGCTTATTAGATCGTGGGATATAAATTCTTCTGGATGTAATTCTATCTTATCTTTGAATTCGGTATCCAATAGCTTTTTGAGTTCGTCGGTACCGTAAATTCTGTTTTTGGTTACTTCATTTACGCAAAAGGATGCCATATCAGCGAGTACATCATTAACCTGGTCGGAGTACAGATAACTGTTTTTCACCGGCTTCTTCGTGTTGCTCTTAAAATAATCCTTATTAAAGAACTTCTGCTCGATACGGAAACCGGTATAATATTTTAGTCTCTTACCGAAAAAGGAATAGTATAGATATAACTGGCCATCCTTTTCGTTGGTCTTCTGTTGAAAATAAATCTTTGGAATCGCCATTTGCTATAAGTGAATTTTTGAAGTGCGTACAGAAACTGCGTACAGTTCACACGATATACAAAGATATAAATGAAGATAAACAAATACTAATATATTTAGTAAATATTCTTTTGAATGCTGATCTGTATGGAATAATGGCATATATAAATATAACCGAATATTATGGGATAATATTGGTTAGTACCTCAGCGGGGTCACAAAAAAGCCGTTTTTAGTTGCACAAAATGGCTTTTTGCATTTTTAGCGCTTTTTAAAAGCATGGTATTGCGGATTTGGAAACCTATAAAAATTGTGATCTTGATCATCTTCGATTTTGGGTTCTACAGTGCCAAATTTTTAGTTGACAATTTTGGCAAATCTATTATGAAAATCTTTTAAGTAACTTTGTTTAAATTAAAAGGAGGAAAAGATGAAAACAGCTGACTTAAATTCAACCCTGATTGACAGTTATTACACATTGCTAAAAAATCTTAGTACCAACAATAAATTAGAACTTATTGCTAGGCTTTCAAAGTCGATGAAGACAAATAAAAAGCGAGCGGAAGATGTTTCCCTTGAATCTTTATACGGGTCTTGGAAATCAGATGAAACCGCGGATGAATTAATTGCAGAACTAAAAGCAGCAAGAAGCTTTACACGTAAACGTGAAGAATTGTGAAAAAATTCTTACTAGATACTAATATTTGTATTTATTTTATCAAAGGGTAGTACGACCTGTATCATAAAATCAAATTGGTTGGTGAGGAAAATTGTCTATTGTCTGAAATAACGATAGCGGAACTCAAATACGGTATTGAAAACAGTATACATAAAGAAAAGAATCGGAGAAACATTGAAGCTTTTATTGCTAAATTCCATATCCTTCCCATCTTCCCCGTTCTCGACGTTTATGCCAAAGAGAAAGCCCGACTGAAAACCAAAGGTATGATGTTAGACGATTTTGACCTGCTTATAGGTACAACAGCCATTTTAAATAATCTTACCTTGGTAACAAAAAACACAAATGATTTCGACAGACTTGACGGAATTGTCATAGAAGATTGGACAAGCTATTAATAACTTTATCAGATTTTTTAAATATCCAAAAGATCATTATAAAAACTTTGCGCTACAACGTTTCATGGTTCCGGAAGTATCTCTCCATCAGCAAAACTTTCCATGCGTCCAATACTCGCCCATTCTCTAGTAGTACCTTTGCTTTTGCGTGTTGCTGTGTCGTTCGAGTATGTTTATCCTTGGTAGCATCAAAGAATTCTTTCATTTCATCGGTTTTACTGAAGGACTCAATTTCCTCTTCTGATGGAAGCCTTTCGACAAGTCCCAACAATCCCAAATTATTCCCGGTTAATACGTCTGAATTTTTAATCTCTTTAGGAAAAGCCTCTATTCCAATCCCCCTACCCGCGTAACCAGTCGGTTTGGAAATCGTAAATAAACTGTGTCTGTCTATCCTAGAATACCAATCGCCTCCTAAACGAGCCACCAAATCTATTTTATGAGGATCTATTTTTCCGTCGGCGTCCAAAATATCTTCGTCGATATGAATCCGCTTTACTTCCGCAATAACCAAATTACCTGCCCCGCCAGCTTTCCCTAACGATAGCACATCATTCACTACACACTCCAATTGTACGGGCGATTCCGCAACCCTTGGAGGCTTTATCGTTTCCGAAGCTATTTCTGTCAACCCTGCTTTCGAAAATTCATTAACTCCTTTCGGATAATCTATGCTCGTCAAATATGTCTGCTGAACCATGTCATAGTTCACCATATTTATAACACATTCAGGAACTTCTAAAACATTTTCCAGTGTATGCTTTATGCTGTTGTCACGCGCCCTGCTTGTTGGTGAAAAAACACATATGGGCGGGTTAACACTAAATACATTGAAAAAACTAAAAGGACTTAAATTAACCTGCCCTTTTTTATCAATAGTGGATGCAAAACAAATAGGTCGTGGAGCAATAGCAGCATGCAAATACCCTTGCACCTCCGTATGCGTTAATGATGTTGGATCTATCGTTTTTAGTTTCATTTAAATTGGCGCTATTGTAAATTTGCAACGATGTAAAGTGATGTAATTGTTAGAATTTGTAGTACATAGATAGCAAAAAGTTTGCTGGACGAAGAAGATAGTAGCTGGAATTAATGGATGTATTGGAAAACTCGGTATACCCAAAATTCCTTTCGTTGAATATATTAGTACCTTTTAAATCAAATGCTAACGCAGGGCTTACCTTATAGCGAATTCCAACGTCCAAAAATTGTTGGTGTAAACTGCTGTTTTCTGTAACTTCATTGTATACGTATTCCCACCCCGCTAGCATGCTAATTTTAGGAGTGCCTATTACCGTCAGCTTCAACGACTGCATATTCTGCTTTAGTGAATTTAATCGAGCTGCATTATTAACGACAGATCTGCTAATGGAGAAATTGCCCAAATAATCAATATTTACCCAAGAGCTCGGAGCAGCGCTAAATTTGGGTACCAGTTCCCAACTCCTAATTTCATGGGTTATAATTTGTCGGTTTTGCATAACCTCTGCCAGCGATGTTGTGTAATTCAGCTGCAGCGATGCAGAAGCGTTCCAGCGGTCAAACCCTTTTCCAATTTGACCCGCTATGCGGTTGACGGAAGATTTATTACTAGTTATCAGCAGCTGTTGCAACACGATAGGTCCATTGAAAGTATTTGCTGCCAATAAGCCATTGACATTTGTAGTATGGGTAAAAAACACCCCCCCAAAAACAGCTGACACAGGGTTCCGATACGTAATATCTGCTGCGGAAGAATAACGTGTTCGCCGTTCCAGGGAGTCGTTTCCCTGAGTAAAAAGGCGGTAGCTTCGCAAAGTGGTTTCGGGAAGATAACGGAGCACTTCCGTGTTGATTTGGTTATCAATCGCTCCTCTTAAAGAAAATCTAAAAAATGGATTTAGATGAACCATCATATTTGCAGATGGATTAACGAAAAAAAACTGTTCGCGCCTGCTCTTTTTCATCCGATTATCGTGTAAGCGCGGAATGGTATAAACAATCGGTAGATTAAAACGGATACTAAAATTCGGCTTTTTATAGCTGACCTGAGGTTTATAATAAAAGTTAGTTTCATTGAGCTGGAAATTATTGACTTGCGCACTTTCAATTAGCCCGATAGCATTTAAAGGACCATCTAATGTAGATTCCAAGTGTTTAACTGTCTCTTTCCAGCCTAGCCTACTCTCCAAAGACCACCCGTTGAACGTAAATGTGTTACTTGCATGCATATGATGAAAAAAAGAAGCTGTTTGCATCAATTGCTTAATGCCCAGGCTATCATTGTATAACACCAATCCCAGGATTTGCTGTTGATCATATCGAGTAAAAGAATTAAGTGATACGCGCTTATCACCTATCAACTTTACAAAATTAAAATTATTTTGAACGGTATATTGCCGAAAATCACCGCTTTGGGCGTTGGGGGCGGTACCTATCGTAGCAATGTCATCACTCTCCCAGGAAACTTTTGTTCTCAACGTATTGTCTAGGAAAAAATCACTGACATTTTTATTGATGTTAAAGGTCGCATCCAGGCGTGACGGTTTCGAAACAAAATGAGAAAACTCTGAAAAACGATAACTACCATCAGCCATTAAATAGGCCTGTTCAGCTTGTGTTTCATTAACTAATACATCGCGGGTATAGTCTATCGCTGCTTTCGCGGAAAAATCTCTTTTTAGATTCCAAATAGAGCGTGTGTTAGCCAATACCGATTTATTAAAATAATATCTTGATTCCTTTAATTTAGGTGGGACAATTTGCATTTGCAGCGGGTTCTCCATGGTTACATTATTCTCTGCACCGCTTAGCAAATCTTCTATACTCTGGTTTTTAACGTCTTCACTAATATTGTTCCCCGTATTATTGGTCTTCACTACGTTAAGCGATTGCAATTTTGCAGAGGCCTGCATCGCTGTTGCGGAAACATCCCAAAGAAAAGGAGTTGTTCCAACCCCAGCTGTAGCGTTTCCAACCCATTTTCCTTTAGAACTATCTTTTAATTTTAAATTCAACGCGGCACGATCGCTACCGACTATTTCCTCTAAGACTTTCACCGGTTGATGGTTTTCAAGTATCTCTACTTGATTCACGTCACGGAAATCCACATTGTTCACGGCAAGGCCATATTTATCATCCAATAGGTTGATGCCTTCTATGTAAAATCGATTGATAGCTTTACCATTGTACAGCACCGCGCCAGATTCGGTAACTTCCATTCCTGGCAATTTTCTTAATACATCCCCAATTGTTCTGTCCATATTTTGCGCAAATTGATCGACTTGATACCGAATCGTATCCTTAACATGTGTGATACGAGGAGGCTTTATCTTAATCTCACGCAGGTTAATGGGCTGTTGTTTCAGCGTAACATCTCGCGTCACGGTCGACTGGCCATCAACATGTATCTTTATAGATTGATAACCTAAAAGCGCAAATGAAAGAATAAATTTATGGTTTTGAGCCAATGCCAATGAATAATGACCCGCGGCGTTTGAAGTTGTATGACCTATTATTGCGGTTTGATCATCGGCGTAGGCCGTGACAATTACGCCTGCTAGCGGACTATTAGATGCTTCATCCACTATTTTACCCCCTACCTTATGCTCCGTTGACTGCGCGGCAGCAAATAATGGAATGAAAGCAAATAAAAAGTAAACTATTTTTCTGATTATCAAACGAGCTGAGATAAACATTTAGTTCCATTCAATTGGATTATAAGGCCTGACTCGCTTCGCAGATTCCCTTGCGGCATCGTTCATTGGTTTTACCTCTATACTCATTTGGTTTTTGATAAAATCGTGCGGCCTTTTTATATAGCGCTCTTGTAATTTCAAAAAGTCAGCTTTGGACAACTTAATATATTTTTGCGGAACAATCGCTACAGGTGCAGGATTAACCATTTTCTGGAAACCCGTCAATTCAAAACTGAAGTGCTTCTTAGAATCTTCTACTTTTAAAATTAATCCCGGAAGGCCGCCAAATTTCCAAGGGCCGTTATCTATCGCAATCTCTGGTGTAAACCATGCTTCAAACTCTCGACCTCCAAAAGAACAAACCGCCTTCTGAACAACATAACCTAAAATACTATCTTTATCAGTCTGAATAGACCATTTTTGAGTATGGAGGGGCTCCTGATAGAGGTAGTGATCAGTCACAATTTTTTCAGTCACTGTTATTTTTTTAGAATTTGCATCTTTGAATATATGATACAACATCCCTCTTTTCCCATATTTAGCCTTTTCCGCCAAAATTTGTGTACTGGAAATTCCCTTATCGATATCTGCTTGAAGCGCGGAATCTACTCGAAATGTATTATAGCTATAAAAAACAGATGAAGAGGGCCCAAACTCCAAAACCATAAAATCCGATGTTCTCCTCGCGTCATTTTCAGGATTTCCGATGTAAGTGAGCTTATATGTGCACTTAAATGTTGCGTCTGCAAACGTTTGAGCGGATAGCCTTAAGAAGAAAGACAAAAAAGCTATCAAAGAATACAAATAAAAATTTCTCATAAAATACGATTCATACAAATAATAATGGAACTGTCTAAAAAGTATAACAATTGTCGTTCAGATACGAGTGCAGCGAAGTCTCCCTATTACATTGAAACTCTAGCAAACTCCTACAATCGAAAGATCAGTTATAAACCCTTTTAGACAGTCCAATTTTTTCTCGATACGCTAGCCACAATCTATGTCGTCTAAGGCAAGCGCGACATCGATCATGTCAATTACCGAGTCAAACTGATCATTTGGAATGTCGTAAGAAGTTCCGCAAGAAGTTGTGATTTGCACTGCATTGGCTGCCAAAGTAAGCCCGAGAATGAGCGCTAAAGATAATGCTAATTTTTTCATAAAGTGAAATTTGTTAGTTAAGTCTACTCTTTTGGCTAAGGATTTTCGAATACTCCTTGATCACGTGATTAACCAAATATAAAAATAAAATTTTCTATAAACAATATTTTTATATAAAAACAACCTTTAGAAACAGGGTTATACGACCTCCATGATATTTTGTAAAAATTTTTTTCTTAAAGATTTGTCGTTAACGACTTTCTTCTCGGTAAACACCCTGTTTAACACTTCTTTTGGAAAGTTTCATCAGTTACCGTAGGTTTAAAAAATGTAAATATATTTCCCCACTAACTTGCAACTATTTTACAATCCCCGCTTTTCACTTTCCATCGCAATAAATTCCGGCAAATAGTCCGGCGTACAACCTTTCGATACCATCTCTCCTTTGTACAGGCCTGTTCTTTCACCAAGAGCAACACAGCGGTTGCGATACTCCTTTTCAAAAACACCTATCCAGCCCGCGGTGAAATTCATGGCCCACTGTACTTCTGGCTCTTCCGTTTCGATACCTGACTCTATTTTAGACAGTAATTCTTCGCTGTTTGGCTGTACCTTCCCAACCCAACGTAGCCGAGCCTGGTAGTACCAAAAAACGCGTCTTTGTAGTGAAGACGGGCTGCTTTCCCATTTTTCTATGTCTGAGATAACCTTTTTCTCTTTAGCTAGCTGATTGGCCATTAACCAATCTATTAATTGAAGTTTCTCTCCGTAAGGATGTTCCGTTATGTCCTTATCCAAATCGTCTATAAATGGCTGCGAAAGCTGCTTTTTGTCCATAATTAAGATGGACAAAAGCCGAGGTAAAAACTGGCCTGTCGACCATAGTTCCAAAGCTAATTTATGATCCTTTTTGATCTCACTTGCAATTTTACGAAGGTCGCCGAGTTTGGTATCTGGATTGATCTGAGCTAAGATTTTTTCGGCTTGTAAAGAGTGTTTCATAAGCTGGTTGTTTTTAATAAGCTTACTACAAAAACGTCAAATCGCGTGCAAAAGTATCGGATTGCAAGATGTGATCCGTTTCGCATGCAAAAAAAATCAAGCTAAAAAAGCCCACGGTCATAGAGGTGCCGCGGGCTGAATATTTCATGATGGGGTTGAATCCATTGACTTCAATTAATTATCCCACCAAACGGCCGTATTGATATCGTCAGTACCCTGTCTTGCAACCGCAGCGGCACGGCTTTGGGCATTGAGCGATTGTTCCGATAATGGGTAAGCAAAACGCACTGGAATACGATTATTATTTTGATTGGAAGGTCCTGCCTGCAACGCCGGATAACCTGTTCTTCGCCAATCGAACCAAGCTTCCAGGCCTGTAAAAAATAAACCAATCCATTTTTGTGTGCCAATTCGCTCTAGCGATTGTGCATCTTGGAAAGCGACACCTTCTTGCATCAAATAGCCAGCAGGCATATTGGTATCTACCATTTCAAAAGCCGCCGAGACACCACTTTCGTAATACGCTTTCGCTGAACCGCTAATCAGCCCTTTCGCGGCCGCCTCAGCGAGAATAAACTGCAGCTCTGGGTACGCCATGATATAGCCTCGCGCTACGTTCAGCCCGCGTTCGCTAATAGCGCCCTCAAAATAAAGATTTCCAATTCGAGAGATATTCTGCACACCGCCATTGTAATTAAGTGCCGCTACATCATCTAAGCCATTCGGAACACCCGCATATTGCGGATTAGCGCTTCCGGCACTTGCGGCTGTAGGACGTGCAAAAACCTGGACTCGAGGGTCACCGTAAGCCGCCAGCTTATCGCCCAGGGTTTTGCTTAAACGAAACTCATCAAACGAGCCCACACGGTAGGTATGTACTGGAAATTGATTAGGAAGTTCAGGGAGGTAACGCAATGTCCCGTTATCTTCGTTACTCTCAAAAATAGGATATTTAGCGGCATCGCCTAAAATACCTCGGATCTGTGCTGATACATTTTGCCTTCCCGAGATACGCATAAGGTAACGGAGATGCAAAGCATTGGCTAGTTTCTTCCAGCGCGAGATATTTCCTGCATACAAGATATCACCCACAATCACCTCTTCTGTGCTCCCTAAAAGATTGTTCGCCTCTTCTAAATCCGCAATGATTCCGGCATAGATTTGTTCCTGCGGATCGTAGGCTGGCGTGAAGCGCTGATCGGACTTTCCCTGAATAGCTTGCGAATAAGGAACGTCTCCATAAGCATCCGTCAAGACCGAATAAATCCATGATTTCATCACCAATGATATCCCTCGGTAGTTGTTCTGACCGGCAGTTTCGCTCAATTGTTCTAAGTTGTTTACATCGCGTAGTACCGTGTATAGGCCATTCCATGTGCCGGATTGATCGCCCCATATATAGCGATCTGTATTGACAAATTGTATTTTCGCCGTTTGCTGAATCACGATGTTACCAATGCCCCAGCCATCTCCCATCACCTGGTTAACCGAACTACGAATAATGGTGGGCAAAAGGAGGTCTGGGGTAACACGAAGAATAGCATTCGGATTGGTGTTGAGCTCTTCGAAATTTTTATCGCACGCGCTAAACACGAGCGATAAGGCTAGTGCTCCAGCAATGAAATGCATCCGTTTGATGGTGTTCTTTAGGTATAACATAGTAAAATTACAGTTTAAAGTTAAGACTGAATCCCCAGCTGCGGGTAGATGGTAAAGCCATGGATTCCACCCCCGGAATGATGGTACCGCCGCTCATAGATGCTGTTTCGGGGTCAATGTGCGGCACATTCGACCACAGCGCCAAATTGCGACCTATCAAGGAGAACTTCACGTCCTTAATAGGTAATTTGGCAATCATGCGGGAAGGAAGTGTGTAGCCTATGGAAAGCTCCCGCAATTTGACAAAAGACGCATCAAACACCGCTCCTTCCAATAAGCTCCGCCCTAAGGTATAGGATGTGTGCCATTCCCGGGATGAGAGCTGAACCGCGTTAGGACTGTATGTTCCATCTGCATTTTGTACGACGCCTTCCCCAATGACGCCATTGCCTTCCTGAGTAAGGTCATAGCCATTCGCTCTGCCTTCAAGTGTTTCTATTAACGCGCCAGTTTCTCTCCCGATGACTTGTGTGTGGGAGTAAACCTGCCCGCCATGACGAATATCCAAAAGCGCACTAAGATGGACCCCTTTGTATGCAAAGCTGTTTCGAATGCCCATCAACCAATCTGGGTTATAATTTCCGAGCTTAACAATGTTATCTGTAGGCAGCGGCTTTCCCTCGCTATTATAAATAATTTGACCGTGGTAAGGGCTATTGGTATCTTCTACTCGCTTATATCCCAAGCCATACATATTACCCATGCGTTCGCCCTCACGAGCTTCCACAGAAACATAGCGACTTGCCATCACATAGTTGCTTATACCTTGATCAGGAGCCAGTTCCAATACGACGCTACGGTTTGTGGAGAAATTGACGTTGAAGTTCCACTGGAAACCCCCTTCCGTCACAACGGGTGTGGCGCTCAACATCGCTTCGTATCCCCAGTTTCGGATTTTTCCGGCATTCATGACCATGCTGGACAGTCCACTGCTGTAAGAGAGCGGTACATTGGTCAGAATCTGATTGCGCGTTGTGATGTTGTAATAGGTAAAATCGAAATTAAGGCGACTATTAAAAAAGCGCAGCTCGGTCCCCACCTCATAAGAGTCGCTGATTTCCGGTAACAAATTATAGTTTGGAAGGCGGCCCGATTCAGAAAATGCGGGGAAACTTCCGTACGGATCGGTGCGTAGATACGGCTGTGCGAAGGTGTAAGGGTCGGTGTCATTTCCGACTTGTGCAAAACCGGCACGCACTTTAGCATATGACCACCAATCAGGAAGATCCATAGCACCATTAAGCACAAAGCTGAGCGATGCAGATGGATAGAAATAAGCGTTATCTGATGTGGACGTCGGTGATGCCCCAAACGGAAGCGTGAGGGAACTTGCCCAATCATTACGCGCTGTTAGTTCTAAAAATAGAAAATCGCGATAATCGATCTGTGCAGAGCCATATATACTATTCACTCGCCTGCGCGTGTTGTACTGGTCAGATATCAGCGCAACTCGGGTATTTGCTAAGGAATAGGTGCCAGGAATGATGAGTTGTGGAGCACTTACATCTAACATGTTTCCGTTTACATTACGCTGGTTTCCACCAGCATTGATCGCAAGGTTAATATCACCAAACCGTTTGTTGAAGGAAAGCAAGAAATCCAAGTTACGTTCTTCGTTAGTGAGCTTATTTTCCCTATAGGATCCAAAAGGAAAACGCTGTGTACTAAAAGCTCTTCTACGCGTTTGCTGCTGATGAGTATAATCTGTACCCACACGGACAAATGCCTTGAGATAGTCTGTAAATTTATAGTTTAGCACCACGTTACCAAATAGCCGGTTGTCTGAGATACCATTTGTGTTGACAAAAAGATTGAAGTAGGGATTATCGTGGTAGTTGTAATTCGAATTAAATTGCTGCACATCTTGCCGCCCCGCCTGCCACCATTCCCGTTTCGCATCCAGATCAACCTGTCGGCCTAGCCATCCATATAGCAAGTAAATTATATTTTCTGTTCCATAGCTTAAGTTTGGTCTATTGCCACTGTTGCTGTTAACGTAGTTTACTGATGCACGAAGATCCAACCTATCCGTAAGTTTATAGCCGCTGTTAAACGCGAAGGTGTGGCGCGTAAGATCCGTATTAGGCACAATGCCTGATTGGTCAAAGTTCGTGTAGGCAAACCGAAAATCGCCTTTATCATTGCCACCGGCAAAAGCCACATTATTGATCCAAGTTTTTCCTGTCTGGAAAAAATTGCGTACGTTGTCCGGTCTGGCAATCCAAGGCGTTGCAATGACCTCACCGCGGGCTGCAAGGTCGGCGGCACTTCCAATAGCACCATCGTCAACCATATTAACTTCTCCTCCACGGAAACCATTGCTGGTTGGAGAATTAAATTGCTTGATAAGTCTTCCGTCAAGTAATGGTCCCCAACTTTCGTCTACTCCATCATTCAGACCACCACCAATGCCATCTTCAAAAGAAAACTCGCCATTAACGCCCTGTCCGTAACGATTCTGAAACTCCGGAAGGACCAAAGGATTTTCGAATGTAACGCTAGAGTTTACGCTTATGCCTAAGCCGCGCTGACCCTTCCCAGACTTGGTCGTGATCAGGATTACACCATTTGCTGCCCGAGAACCATAAAGAGCTGATGCATTAGCACCTTTTAATACAGAAACGGATTCTACATCATCGGGATTAACCAATCCAGCACCATTACCGTAATCTGTCTCCTGAAAGCTACGCCCGGACGAGCCAAATACCTCGTTTGTTATCGGCACGCCATCAATCACAAAGAGGGGCTGATTGGCGTTTAAGTTTAGCGATTTATCGCCACGAATGGTGATTCTAGAAGATGCGCCTACCCCTGATGGGTTACCGACAATAGTGACACCGGCCACCTTACCGGCCAGACCGTCCACAAAATTGGAGCTACGAACCTCCGTCAGATCATCCCCTTTAACCTCTTGTGCTGCATAACCTAAGGATTTTGCCTGCCGCGAAATGCCAAGGGCAGTCACAACCACCTCCTCGAGTCCTGTAACATCTGCAAGTAAAGTAATACTTAACTGTCTATTCTGCGGAATAGACAGTTCTTGTTTTTGAAACCCTATGGCCTGGATAACGAGCGTGGCGTTTGGTTCTTCCACATCGATCTGAAATTCTCCTTGCGAAGTTGTGGTTGCTGAACGATTGAGACCCTTAATTTGTACAGTTACGGAAGGAAGGGCTACTCCGTTAGCATCTCGCACAATGCCCCTAACTTCCGTTTTGGGTTTTGTTCCGGTTTGCGCTTGAATATGGTGCACATGGAAAAGAAGGATGATACATGATATGTATATCCATGTAAGGGGCTGCACTTTCTTTACTTTACGATCTGTTTTCATATTTTTTTAGGGGAGCTTTTTTAGCATCAAAGTTTTATTATTCAATATATTACGTAATATTATAGATGGATAAGAGATTGGGTTTTTGTCGTATTGAATAAGTTGATAAAGAAATTTCCGCAGTAGACGTGATAAAAACAGCAGTATACTGCCCTATAGATTTCCTGCAGTTTACCACATCCAATACGCCAGCATTTTTATATATGCTATGGGTATTGACTAACGCAAGGTCGCAGAGTTGCCAAGTGGGTAGTAATTCGTTTTTGTATATGGCGGAGGGAATGCTATGCGTGCCTTTTACATTTGGAAGGGAATTTCTCTGTGTAGGGAAATTCTGTTTATTGATCGATCTGTATGCGTAAAACAGCATTTTAGTATAGCTTTAAATGTTAAGCAATACTAAACACTTGTTGTTAATAACAGTTGAATTGAAAATTAAGAAAATATGAAATTTTAAGTCGGTAGCAATAGTTCACTGGGCGAATATCTTCCCTCTAAATGTGTTCAGCCCTAGTGAGCTTCTTGTATGCGGAAAATTAATTTACTTTACACAGGGATTTGTAAAGCGCACATTATCTAAATGATTTCACCATTTGGGGATGCAATTTCTTAGCGAACTTATGATTTTTTGTCCTAACGGACAATTATTTCCCAGATTGTTTATTATAGGTATAGCCTGTAACGCTTGCCAATCAAACTATTGACACACGCCACACGAGATGCATCCCATATAAGGATGAATGATAAAAAACGTTGTTTACTGTTTTAAGACACCATGGAGTTTGTCTTTATGGATGTGGCCAATCTTTTCGCCGCAGAAACAATAGATACAGCGTCATATCCACATAATTTCCATAACTCCACTTGTTCGCCATGTTCCACGACTTCGTCTGCAATTCCTAAGCGTACCACTTCGACATTATAGCCATGATCTGCCATAAATTCCAATACCGCTGAACCTACACCACCCATTAAACTGCCATCCTCTACAGTAATCACTTTAGTAAAGGTTGAAAAAACTTCATGCAATAACGCTTCATCCAGAGGTTTTGCAAATCGAAGATCGTAGTGAGCAGGGTAAATTCCGTCTTGATTTAATAATTGGATAGCTTTAGCCGCTTCGTTTCCTATCGCACCAAAGCTTAATATAGCAAGCTCCTCGCCATCCTGTATCTTTCTGCCTTTTCCGATTTCAATTTCCGTGAACGGGCGTTTCCAATCTGACATCACGCCGTTTCCTCGAGGATAACGAATGACTACCGGCCCTTTATCCGGCAATTGAGCCGTATACATCAAATTTCGGAGCTCCTCTTCATTCATAGGCGCAGATACCACAAGATTAGGAACACATCGCATAAATGCGATATCATAGGCGCCATGGTGCGTAGGCCCATCAGCTCCTACCAAGCCTGCCCTATCGAGACAAAATACAACGTTTAGCTTCTGCAAAGCAACATCATGTATGACCTGGTCGTAAGCACGTTGCATAAAAGAGGAATAAATATTACAAAACGGTACCATACCTTGCGTGGCAAGTCCTGCGCTGAAGGTAACAGCATGTTGTTCCGCAATACCCACATCAAATGCTCGGCTGGGCATCGCCTTCATCATAATATTCATTGATGATCCTGAAGGCATCGCTGGGGTAATCCCCATAATCTTATCATTTGCTTCGGCAAGTTCTACCAACGTATGACCAAATACATCTTGGTATTTGGGTGGTTGCGGCTTTTCTGCAATACTCTTTTTTATCTCTCCCGTGATCTTGTCAAACAAGCCTGGCGCATGCCATTTAGTTTGATCTTTCTCAGCCAGCGCATAACCTTTTCCTTTTACCGTAACAGCATGTAGCAGTTTCGGACCCGGAATATGCTTTAAGTCTTCTATTGTTTTAGCAAGTTTTGCAACATCATGCCCATCGACAGGACCAAAATAACGGAAATTGAGCGATTCAAAAAGGTTTGCGCTTTTTAGTAGCGTGCCTTTTATACTCTGTTCCAATTTCTTTGCCCAGCCATAAGCATCCGGCCCGTTCTTCGATATCTTCGCTAAGACAGCTATAAGATCATCCCGGAACCTGTTGTAGCTCTTCGATGTGGTGATACTTGTTAGGTATTCCTTCATCGCGCCTACATTCGGGTCGATAGACATACAATTGTCGTTTAGAATAACCAAAAGATTAGACTTTTCAATCCCTGCATGGTTAAGCGCCTCGAAAGCCATCCCACCCGTCAACGCACCATCGCCTATAATAGCCACATGCTGCCTATCTGTCTCTCCCTTGTACTCCGACGCTACAGCCATACCAAGCGCTGCAGAGATAGATGTAGAGGAATGTCCTACACCAAAGGTATCGTATTCACTTTCGCCCCGTTTAGGGAATCCAGATAGTCCACCGAATACACGGTTGGTATGAAAGTCTTCCCTTCTTCCCGTGAGTATTTTATGTCCGTAAGCCTGATGGCCTACATCAAATATAATTTGATCATAAGGCGTATTAAGGGCATAATGAAGGGCAACGGTCAATTCTACCACGCCTAAGCTTGCCGCAAAATGTCCACCATTTACCGACACGATATCGATTATAAACTGTCTCAGTTCATCACAAACCTTCTCCAACTCCGCCGGCTTTAAATTCCGTAGGTCGGATGGATAGTTTATTTGTTGTAATAGTGGACCTGCCTCTACTTGCATATCTTCTCTTGTCTATAAATAAGTTACAAATTAACAACTTATTAGCTAAACTACAGAACAATAAATCCAAATAAAAGTTTATCACGGCGCATGTTTACGCGAAAATATAGTCCGAACTTCGCTATCAAATGCTTATTTTTGAGCAAAATATGCAGACAGAAGCTTACGAAATAAAATTAGAGCAATTTGAAGGTCCGTTTGATCTTCTTCTATTTTTTATAGAACGAGATGAACTGAATATTCATGATATTCCTATATCCAAGATTACGGACGATTTTTTGGACTACATACAGAAAATGCAGTCCCTAAATATTGAATTGGCGAGTGAGTTTATTTTTGTGGCTTCCACGCTGATGCGAATCAAGGCAAAAATGCTTCTACCTAGACCAGATCTTGATGAGGCGGAAAATGAAATTGACCTGAAAAAAGAACTTACCCAAAAACTTATTCTCTACAAGCAGTTTAAGGAAATTTGTGCTGATTTACGCATATTGGAAGAACAACGGGGCAAAGTTCATAGCCGGGGAAACATTTCAGCTGATAACAAGATAGCTCGTAAAAAGGACAATACCGATGAACAACTGGATTCATTCGATCTGTATAAGCTGATGATGGTATACGAAAAATTGATGTTTAGCTATAGGCATCGTATTCAAGAGGTGACGCATACGGTCGTGAAATATCCATACACGATAGAGCAACAGAAGAAAGCAATAGCCGAACTTATTGAAATAAACAATAAACTTGACTTTCAGCAAATGCGTAGCCATTCGGAAAATAAGGTGCAATTTGTGTATAATTTCTTAGCCGTATTGGAAATGCTGCAACAACGGCTTTTGGAGATCCAGATAGGAATGGGCTACAACAATTTTTGGATAGAGAAGAGAGTAGATCTTAATTAATTGTCTGCCGCATGCCGCAGCAAGTTCGAGTTTTCTGTTTATAAAACAGTTTGTCCTTCGCTCAGACCTTTCCGCCGCATGCCGCGGCAAGGCAAATACTTTTGTAGGGTAATGCAGTTTCTAAACGGATTGTCCGACGCACCACCCTTCCGCCGCATGCCGCGGCAAGGCAAATACTTTTGTAGGGCAAAAGTATTCAAAACCCCGTCGCTTGAAACCTTTGCAGGGGAGGTTTGTGCTGTGGCAAATGATTACATATTGCAAAGCTTTCGATGCGACATTTCGCTTAATAAGGGGAAGAAGCCATAAAATATAGAATAGCTAAATTTCTCGCACTACACATCACGCACTACGCTTATATACATACTAGGTACTAAATCTATATATTAAACCATATCCTCAATACTCACTACGCATTACGCACTACTCATTACGCAGTACGCTTATCTACATACGAATCACTAAAATCTAAATACTAAACTTTATATCTCACTACGCATTACGCACTACTCTTATCTACATACGAAGTACTAAAATCTAAATACTAAACTTTATATCTCACTACGCAATACGCACTACGCGCTACTGATTACTCACTACCATCTCGTAGCTGCTCCAATCGATCTTTTAAAAAGGCAAACTGCTCCGAACGTTCTACTGTAGGAAGTTGTCGCAAAGCTTCAATGCCTTTTTTAATTGCTATTTCTCGCTTATCCCGAAAAGAATCCAATAAGTTGCTTAATTGAGCGGTTTCTAAATAGCCATCCACGATACCGTAATGCATAGCTTCTTCCACATTAAAGTATGCGGTGTTTAAGCATAATTGCAATACCTTTTTTTCAGGCATTACTCTTAATAGTCCCGCCATAACTTGAAATGGAAATATCCCCAATTCGAGTTCTGGCAAACGAAAACGAACCTGCGGAGAAGCAAAAACATATGTACAGCCCAATATAAAAAGAAAAGCTCCTGCTATCACATCCCCTTCTACCCGAGCGACAACCGGCTTTTTAAAATTATCCATTACTTCACCCAACGAAACATCCCTATTTTCAATATTCGGATTAGGTGTATCTAACGTGGGATCCTGAAAGGTCTTCAAATCCATGCCTGCACAAAAGACAGGACCATCGGCTTGCAGCAGCAATACCGTAATTTCATTATCATCATTAGCGACAGCCAGCGCATGTGCAATTTCATTGATCATGCCCGGCGTAAACGCATTTCGCTTGGCGGGACGTGATAAGGTCAATATACCAATATGACCGCTCTTCTCCACTTTTATGAAATTATACATCTTGTGTGATTAATCGTTGAAAATTCTCCATCAGCCCCGCTACTTCCGTTTCGCTAACAGTTGAAAAGCGCTTCAACAATAATTCGGAAGGAATATTACCTACTAGATCATCTTGTGCGAAAGGACAGCCGCCATAGCCCATTACAGCGCCTTCAAAAATACGACATCCGGCATCAAAGGCCGCATTTACCTTTGCTAAAGCTGTTTCTGCCCGGCTATGCAAGTGTATACTCAACGCTATATCTGGAAAGGATGTACTAATCTTTTCTAATAAATCTTTCACGGCTTTAGCCGACGCTTGGGAAGTCGTATCGGCAATGGAAAATTTACGAATGCCTATCCCCATTAATTTATCAATCCAATCGAGCACGATTTCAGGGTGCCAACGATCGCCGTAAGGATTGCCAAAAGCCATAGATATATAAATCATCAGTTCCGGACCGTTTTTACGCAGGAGTATATCTTTACTGGCTAACACAGATTCGAAGGCGGCAGCAGTAGAGCGATTTGTATTGCGCTGTTGAAACGTATCAGATACCGAAAAAGGATAACCCAAATAATGTAATCCTTCTACATTACTACCTATTTCAGCACCTTTTTCATTTGCGATGATGGCAATAAATTTAGTTGCCGTTGATTTATCAAGCCCATCCCAAACGGCTAACGTATCCGTTAATTGTGGTACTGCCGCTGCCGATACAAAACTCCCGAAATCAACAAAATCAAAGCATCCGCTTTGCAGCAAACTATTCAAGTATGCTATCTTTTTATCCGTGGGTATGAAGGTTTTTATACCTTGAATTGCATCTCGCGGACAATCCACAATCTTTATTGCTTCCGATTTATTGAACATCTCTTTTTATCTCCCTGGAAATAACCATCTTTTGTATAGCACTGGTTCCTTCACCAATGGTACACAGTTTAGCATCTCTAAAATACTTCTCTGCCGGATAATCTTTCGTAAAACCATACCCACCGTGAATCTGTACGCTTTCATTGGAAACTTCCACGGCCACTTCAGATGCATAAAGCTTGGCCATGGCACTTTCCTTGGTTACCTTTTTCCCCTCATCTTTTAGTTGCCCAGCTTGCCTGATCAGAAGTTCAGATGCTTCGATTTTCGTCGCTAGGTCGGCTATGCTAAATCCTACTGCTTGAAAGTCGTATATCTTTTGATTAAACTGTTCGCGTTCGTTAGCATAGCCTAGTGCAGATAGATAGGCGCCACGCGCTATACCTAGAGAAAGACCGGCTATGGAAATGCGACCACCGTCCAGTAACTTCAGCGCTTGTACAAAGCCTTCCCCTTCTTCACCAATAACTTGATCTTTATGCACGCGACAATTGTCGAAGAAGAGGCTCGCCGTTTCCGAAGCCCGCATGCCTAGTTTATCAAGCTTCTTACCGGCCGAAAAACCGGGCGTGCCCTTTTCAATGATAAATGCCGTAACACCTTTTTTATCACCCTTAGCTCCAGTCCGAACCATGACTACGGCCACATCGCCACTAATAGCGTGGGTAATAAATGTTTTCGAGCCATTGATAACATAATAGTCCCCGTCTTTCACACCGGTGGTTGATAAGCCTCCCGCATCGGATCCAGAGCCTGTTTCGGTTAGTCCCCAAGCACCAATCCATTCTGCTGTCGCCAGCTTCGGTAGATATTTTTTCTTTTGTGCTTCATTGGCAAATGAAAGAATATGGTTTGTACATAGCGAATTATGTGCAGCTACAGAAAGCCCTATCGAGCCGCAAACCTGCGATATCTCATCTAAAATCGTAATATACTCTTGATAGCCCAGACCGGCCCCGTTATATTCTTCGGGAACGAGCACACCCATAAAGCCATATTCGCCAAGTTTTTTAAAAAGATCTACTGGAAAGAATTGACGTTCATCCCAATCCATTACATAAGGTTTGATAAACTCACGTGCAAACTGTTTGGCACTTTCCCGTACCATAGTTAATTGTTCATTTTCGTAAATACGTAACATAATATTTTGTATGTTTATATTGGATTTACGAAAAATATAAAATAGTTTTCATATTTTAAAATTTTAGTAATTTTATTCCTGTTAACTCTTTATAAATTAATAAGTTTTTAAAATACATTGTCGTATGCTGGAATTATTGCAACTTTTGAAGCGTAAAAGTGAAAAACTTCATTTAGGCGGGGGCGCCGACCGAATAACGAAGCATAAAGAAAAGGGCAAGCTTACAGCTTGGGAACGAATTTTTACTTTGCTTGATCCTAGTAAACCCTATGTTGAGATCGGCAAATTTGCCGGTGACGATTTATATCCAGAACATGGGGGGTGCCCGAACGCAGGTGTCGCGGCGGTGATGGGCTATGTATCTGGACGTTTATGCGTGATCGTATCCAATGACGCTACAGTAAAAGCGGGAGCCTGGTTTCCCATCACTGCCAAGAAAAACCTAAGGGCACAGGAAATAGCGATGGAAAACAGATTGCCCATTATCTATCTCGTTGATTCCGCAGGGGTATATCTGCCCATGCAAGATGAGATTTTTCCTGATAAGGAACATTTCGGAAGAATATTCCGAAATAATGCAAAATTATCTTCCATGGGTATCCCACAAATTTCAGCCATTATGGGTTCTTGTGTAGCGGGAGGAGCTTACCTACCTATTATGTCTGACTATGCACTTATCGTAGAGGGAACTGGATCGGTATTCCTAGCGGGATCTTATCTTGTAAAATCTTCCATAGGCGAAGTTATTGATAATGAAACTTTGGGAGGCGCTACGACACACTGTGAGATATCAGGCGTAACGGATAATAAGTTTCCGGACGATGAGCAATGTCTGGCTGCCATCCGAAATATCGTCGATAAGTTTGGCGATCAGCCAAAAGCGAATTTCTCACGTGTAGCAGCGGTGGCACCGGAATATGCGCCTGATTTTATCTATTCTCATCTCCCACAAGACCGATTAAAATCGTATGACATGCGTGAGCTCATAAAAGCTATTGTGGATGCAGGGTCTTTAGAAGAATATAAAACAGATTATGGAAAAACGATCATTTGTACGCTAGCACGTGTCGACGGTTGGGCTGTCGGTATTGTAGCCAACCAACGCGAGATTGTCAAAGCAAAAAAACCGGGCAACGCCAATGAAATGCAGATGGGTGGCGTTATCTATTCCGATTCTGCGGACAAAGCGGCACGCTTTATCATGAATTGCAACCAACAACGCATACCCCTGGTTTTCCTACAGGATGTAACTGGTTTCATGGTGGGCTCTCGGTCTGAACAAGGGGGTATTATCAAAGATGGAGCAAAAATGGTTAATGCCATGGCAAATTCGGTCGTTCCTAAATTTACATTTATTGTTGGAAATAGCTACGGTGCGGGTAACTACGCGATGTGTGGCAAAGCTTATGATCCGCGACTAATTTATGCCTGGCCAACCGCTCAAATGGCTGTAATGAGTGGTGCATCGGCTGGTAAAACATTATTACAAATTCAGGAAGCCACATTAAAGAGCCAAGGAGTAACTCTTGATGAAACTGAAAAAAACAAGATATTATCTGATATACAACAACAATATAATGAACAACTTAGCCCATACTACGCTGCAGCTAGATTATGGGTAGATGGTGTAATTGACCCTCGTGAAACAAGAAACATAATCAGCTTGGGTATAGAGGCTGCGAATCAAAATGCGACGGTGGAGCGCTATAATGTTGGGGTGATTCAGACATAGTAAAAAGTAGTGCGTAGTGAGTATTGCGTATTGAGATAGTAGGTCTGTCAGGAGAGGGGGCGTCATTTGTTAGTATTGATTAGTGCGTAGTGGGTATTGAGATAGTAAGTGTGAAAGAGCCAAGGTCATTGCGAGAAGGAGGTACGACGACGCGGCAATTTGTTAGTATTGGGTAGTGTGTAGTGCGTAATGAGATTAAATACTAGTAGAGTCGACGTCATTGCGAGAAGGAGGAACGACGACGAAGCAATCTGTTAGTATTGAGTAGTGCGTAGTGGGTATTGAGATAGTAAGTGTGAAAGAGCCAAGGTCATTGCGAGAAGGAGGAACGACGACGCGGCAATTTGTTAGTATTGGGTAGTGTGTAGTGCGTAATGAGATAAGTAGATCTGTCAGAAGGGGCGGCGTCATTGCGGATAAAGATGACACCTTTCATGAACTAATCACCAGCATAACTTTCGAGATCGCTTGCTAGGGTATAGCGCATCTACGTGATTAACGTCATGTAAAGCTTTTCATATGCCTCTAGACTGTCCGGATTACGCATAATATCTTTAGAGACGGCATCTTTTGAAGACTTTCCAGAAAATATTTTTTTCACTGGGATTTCAAGCTTTTTACCGCTTAAAGTATAGGGAATATCAGGAACCGAAAGGAAGAGGTCTGGGATATGACGTGCAGAATATTGCTGCCTTAATGTCGATTTTAAAACTGGAACCACATCATCCAAACGTATACCAAACTGCAATTTCAAGAATAAGATCATTTGCGACTTATTGTGTTGGTCTTCGGTTGATATCACTAAGCTATCAGCTATGCTGTCGACTGTTTGAACCGCATTATAAATTTCTGCTGTTCCAATGCGAACGCCTCCCCTATTAAGGGTTGCATCCGAACGACCGTGCATAGTTACAGATCCATTGTCTGCAATGCTTATCCAATCGCCATGACTCCATTTACCTGGATGTTGACTAAAATAGCTTTCCTTGTATTTTGTATGTCCCGGATCATTCCAAAAATATACCGGCATGGATGGCATAGGTTCATTAATAAGCAGCTCCCCTACCTCGTTATAAACTTCCTCTCCCTTGTCGTTGATTGCAACAATAGCTGCTCCTAACGTTCGGCATTGTATGGTACCGGCATATACAGGCAACAGCGGGCAACCCGATAGAAAAGCGCTGCAAACATCTGTCCCACCGCTTAACGATATGATCTGTGCATTCGGGAATTTCTCTTGCAGATTTTCAAACGTCGCCACAGGAAGCGGAGATCCTGTCGAACCAATTACCTTGGGTTGGTACCCTTTGATTTCGAGCTCATGGATCGATGAATAATAGGCGGCGCCAGCACCCAAATGATCTACCCCTATCTTACGAACGTAATCCCAAAAATCTTGATGATTGTTATATTGTACTGCACCATTGTACAGGCAAAGACTTGCACCGCAAAGCAGACTCGATAATGCATAGTTCCACATCATCCATCCGGTGGTTGTATACCATAAAAACTTCTCCCCCGTCTGAACATTTTGATGGAGGGCCAGCGCTTTTAAATGTTCGAGCAGATTTCCACCCGTGCCATGCACAATAGCTTTCGGCTTTCCTGTCGTGCCGGATGAATACAAGATCCATATAGGATGATAGAAGGGAACACGTTCAAAAACCAACGGCAATGCATAGAAATCATTGAAAATTTTTTTCCAATCATCTCCATCGATATTTATACACGCTTCCAAACTAGGAACTTGCTCGCGGATAGCTTCCAAGGTATCTGTTTTTTTAAAAGTCTTTCCATTATATTGGTAAGTTAACTCCACAAAAAGTAACTTCGGCTCGATAAGAGCAAATCGTTCCACAATACTTTTATCACCAAAATCTGGTGAGCAACAAGACCATATTGCACCCAACGAATTAACGGCTAGAAATAGAGCGACAGCCTCAGTCGTATTATTTAATACAGCAACAACACGATCTCCTGCTTGTACACCCCTGCTTCGAAGGAATTGTTGAATGACGGAAACCATTTTTTCCAGCTCACTCCACGTTACAACACTGTAATTATTTGTTTCATCTTTGTAATAGATAGCAATTTCGTCAGCCTTTTTACCGGCAAAAATATGTTCTGCATAACTCAGGCTAATACCTTCAAACCATTTAGCATGTATAAAATCAACCGCGGATTCATCTCGAGATAGAATATTCCTGTATGTGCCTGTGTATTGAATAGAAAAGTAGCGTAATATACTTTCCCAAAATTCTTCTATATTTTCAACAGACCATATGTATAAGTCTTTGTATGAATCAAAGTAATAGCCTAATGTATCTTCCAAATACATTTGATAATTAGCTAATACAGCGTCTTTCTTATAAGATTCTGTAGGCACCCAAAGCGGATTTTTCATATAATGTACAAAGGTTTACATGACTAATCTACTAAAAAATACAGGGAAATAAATTGCTATTCGAGCATTTAGCCGTATAAAAAATAAGGCGAGCTATGAATAATTCATGGCTCGCCTTATTTGTATATCCTTACCGCTTAGTAAATATTATGCTGTACTACCGTCGTTAGAAGATTGCTTAAACGCATTCCAGCCTTGGGCTTGTATAGGATGAACATGGCCGGATTTTGAAATCATTTCGCATCCTGCAGCTTCTTCAGTTATATAACCTATTATTGAAATATCAAGCTGATTTTTAACCTTGTCATACTGATCTTGTGGAACGGTAAATAAAAGTTCGTAGTCCTCACCACCGTTTAATGCACAAACCGTAGGATCTAAACCAAATTCCCGTGCAGTTTCATAGGTCATCGGGTCAATAGGAATTTTATCTTCATACAGCTTACACCCAACCTTTGAAGCCTTACAAATATGGAGGATTTCAGATGCTAGACCGTCGGATACATCTATCATGGCATGTGGCTGTATGCCATAAGTCTCAAATAATTCAACGATATCCTTACGGGATTCAGGTTTTAATTGACGCTCTACGATGTAATCTTTACCTTCCAAATCGGGTTGGATATTTGGATTTTCTATAAAGATATTTTTCTCGCGCTCAAGCAATTGCAAGCCTACATAGGCTCCACCAAGATCACCGCTCACGCAAAGTAGGTCGCCCTCTTTCGCACCTGAACGATACACCACTTTGTCAGCATCTGCATAGCCAATACTGGTTACAGAAATCACCAATCCTTGTGCGGAAGCGGATGTATCGCCACCCACCAAATCCACATTAAATTTCTCACAGGCTATCAATACTCCTTGATAGATTTCTTCTACCGCTTCCACCGGAAATTTCGAGGATAGTCCGATCGAAAACGTGATTTGAGAAGCAATGCCATTCATGGCATAAATATCACTTAAATTGACTTGGACAGCTTTGTAGCCAAGATGCTTCAAAGGAACATAACGCAAGTCGAAATGTATTCCTTCCAGTAATAGATCCGTAGATATGAGCGTTTTCTTGCTACTAAAATCTAAAACGGCTGCATCATCACCAATACCTTTTACCGTAGAGAGCTCTTTTATTTCAACAGCTTTTGTCAGGTAATCAATAAGTCCAAATTCACCCAATTCATTTATATCTGTTCTTTGCTTATTGTCAAACATGGGATGTAAATTAAAAAGTCAAAATTAAAAAGTCAAAAATTACAAAGTAAAAAGTAATAAATCAAAAGTGATAAGTGATAAGTAAAAATTTACAAAGTAAAAAGTAGTAAATCAAAAGTAATAAGTGATAAGTAAAAAATTACAAAGTGAAAAGTAATAAATCAAAAGTAATAAGTGATAAGTAAAAATTCACAAGTACAAAGTCAAAATTTATAAATTAGGGACTGTAGTGAAAAATTTAAAAAGAGATCATTTGAAACTTGTTGCACTTTAGATTTGTGAGACATTTTGTCAAGACTATCCTCAATTTTACTGTGAAACTTTTCAAACAACGCTTTTCTACAATCCGAATCGTTCTGAAATTTCCAACATCCTTTCGATCGGCTTTCTAGCTCGTTCGATCACACTTGTCGGGAGATCGACCTCCGGAAGCTCGTAATAAAGGCAGTTATATAATTTCTCTAATGTATTTAATTTCATGTGTGGGCAGTCGTTGCATGCACAAACATTGTTTGGAGGTGCCGGAATAAAAGTTTTTGTCGGACTTGCTTTTTGCATTTGGTGCAAGATACCTGATTCTGTAGCCACTATAAACTGTTGTGCACTATTCTCTATCGTATACTTAAGCATTCCTGAGGTCGATCCTACATAATCTGCTTGTGCAAGTATATGATCTTCACACTCCGGATGTGCGATAAATTTCGCGTCTGGAAATTGACTACGCAAATCTATAATCTTATCCTGCGAAAATATCTCATGCACCATACAAGCGCCATTCCAAAGAACCAAATCACGTCCGGTTTTCTTCTTCACATAGTCACCAAGGTTTTTATCAGGACCAAAAATAATTTTTTGATCGGCAGGCAAACTCTGCACAATCTCCACGGCATTGCTGGAAGTACATACAATGTCGGAAAGTGCCTTAAGCTCCGCCGTACAGTTCACGTATGTGATCACGAGATGATCTGGATACTGCTCTTTGAATTTTGCGAACAGATGCGGAGGACAGCTGTCCGACAAAGAGCAGCCTGCTTTGAGATCGGGCAATAAAACTTTTTTTGAAGGCGATAGAATCTTAGCTGTTTCCGCCATGAAGTGCACACCAGCAAATACGATCATATCAGCATCAGTTTTTGCCGCTTGCTGCGACAAACCTAGACTATCCCCAATGTAGTCTGCAATATCCTGAATTTCAGCATCTTGGTAGTAATGAGCCAATATAACCGCATTCTTTTCTTTCTTAAGCCGCTGAATTTCAGCTACAATATCGATCGTAGGGTCTACAGGCTCATCAATATAACCCTTTGCCTCCAAATCTCTTTCAAAGGTTGTATTCATTATCTTTTCTTCTCTTCAATTTGTCCACTTGGTTTGACTAAACGACAAGACAAAAGTAAACAAAGAAAATGAAACGAAATCCACATTCCCTTTTTCCAATAATTTATAATCTTTTTTTAAAGAAAGAATCTTGTTGTTTATTAGTCTGTGGAAAATGGGGATAAGTGTGTGATTTTTATTTTTGAATCATGAGTTTTCGGCAGTTATCCACAAATTATCAACAGACTTCGGTAGGTTAAGTGCTGATTTTCAAATGGGTGATTTTTCATCTATTTTACTTTCCATATTTTTGTGTTGAATTTTTAGTGTTTACAATTTGTTAATATCTGCTTCACTTTTCCTTAATTCATGTGGTGCATTTGTGGGAATATGAGGACTGCTGTGGAAAGTTTTAAAGTTTTCAATTTTACTGCACCGTTTTTATACAGGTTTTCCACATATTTTGTTAATTTGTTTCTTCTAATTCTGATACAGCGCATCGTTAATAACACAATATGGCACATAGACAGGTGGATTTTTTAATTATTGGCTCGGGAATAGCTGGTTTAAGCTTTGCGTTGAAGGCAGCACATCTAGGTAAAGTGTTGATTTTGACCAAGTCTAACGAAGACGAGTCGAATACCAAATATGCGCAAGGAGGTGTAGCCGCCGTTGTGGATAAGTCTGATAGCTTCGACAAGCATATCGCTGATACTGAGGTTGCTGGCGATGGTTTATGCCATCCGCAAGTTGTGGAAAACGTTGTTAAAGAAGCGCCCGCACGCATAAAAGAGTTAATTGACTACGGCACCAACTTTGATAAAGTAGATGACGAACATTATGACTTGGCTCGTGAGGGAGGCCATTCTAAGCATCGTATCTTACACTATAAGGATATTACCGGTTATGAGATCGAGCGGGCTTTGCTCGAGCAGGTGCACGCACATCCTAACATAGAAATGTTAACGCATCATTTCGCTGTGGATCTCATTACCCAGCATCATAAAGGTGTTCATGTGGATAAAGCAACTAAAGACATTACTTGCTTCGGTATTTATGCCTTGAACACGCAGACAAATACAATCGAAACATTTCTGAGTAAGATCACCTTGATGGCTTCTGGTGGCGCTGGCCATGTTTATAGCAGTACTACAAATCCGACCATTGCTACCGGTGACGGTATAGCCATGGTTTATCGGGCAAAAGGTAAAGTGAGAAACATGGAATTTATACAGTTTCATCCGACCTCTCTCTATAATCCGAAAGATTCTCCCGCTTTTTTAATTTCCGAAGCCGTCCGTGGTTTCGGCGGTATCTTACGGAGGTTGGATGGTGTATCTTTTATGGAAGAATATGATCCACGTGGTTCGTTGGCATCTCGCGACATCGTAGCGCGTGCCATAGATAATGAAATGAAGAAGTCTGGGCATGATTTTGTTTACCTGGATATCACACACCGTAAGAAGGCGGACATATTAGCCCATTTTCCAAATATTTATGAAAAGTGCCTTTCCATAGGTTTGGATATGACAAAGGACTTTATTCCAGTGACGCCGGCAGCGCATTATGCTTGCGGTGGTATACTCGTTGATGAATTGGGAAAAACATCCATACAACATCTTTACGCCTGTGGTGAATGCTCATCTACCGGCTTGCATGGTGCAAATCGGTTAGCATCAAACTCCTTGTTAGAAGCTGTAGTCTATGCACATCGTATTTTCGAGGATGCTGCCGCTAGTCTTCATTCACTTGCGTTTGATGACAATATTCCGGATTGGGATGAATCTAAGGTAGCATCATTAAACGAGGAGATCTTGGTTACCCATAATTTGCGCGAAACACAAAAGCTAATGAGTGATTATGTAGGCATAGTTAGATCTGATTTTCGTTTGGATCGTGCCATGCGCCGGTTAGGGTTTTTACATGAGGAAACGGAGGATTTTTATAAAAATACAAAACTGTCTGTCAAGCTATGTGAACTCCGTAATGTAATACAAGTAGCCTACTTGATCGTCAAATCAGCTATGCTTCGTAAAGAAAGTCGAGGACTACATTATACGACGGATTATCCGCAGAAATCCAATTCATTAACAGATACAATTTTATAATATGCCTCTAATATCCCCTGTAAAAGGAATAGCGCCTGTGATCGGTGCCGATGTTTATATTGCTGAAAATGCCACTATTGTAGGCGATGTTGTTATTGGCGATCATTGCTCCGTTTGGTTTAATGCTGTAATTCGTGGAGACGTGAATTATATTAAGATTGGAAATTATTCCAATGTACAGGATGGTGTCGTTATTCACTGCACGTACGAGAAGAACGGAACTGATATTGGTAACTTTGTCAATATCGGTCACAATGCTATCGTACATGGTTGTATCATCCAGGATTATGTCTTGATAGGGATGGGCGCCATTGTCATGGATCGTACGGTGGTTGAATCTAATGTTATTGTAGCCGCTGGAGCAGTCGTGCTAGAAGATATGGTGCTTGAAAGTGGTTATTTATATGCTGGGATTCCGGCGAAGAAAATAAAACCACTTACGGAGGAGCAAATAGCTATGCTAAAGCAATTGCCGCATAACTATGTGCTCTACAGTTCTTGGTTCAAAACATCCTAATAATAGGGTTTCCTTATTTTGGTAGGGTTATCGTTTCGTTTTGGTCCCAATTTGCGCGAATGGTAAATGTTTTATCTAAGTACCAGATGTTTTCCGCTTGCTTGCGTGCATAAACATCAGCTGGATCCCATTTGTTATTTTTGTTAGCATCATAAATAATCCGCAACATATACTTTCCTCCCGGAAAATTCGTATAGGTTATTTTCCCATTACGCTGATCAATTATTCTGCTATCAAACACTTTCTCCTTTTCCTCATTGGTCAATTCTACGATATATTGCATGGTACTATCCAGACCATTGACTGTGAAAGTGATGTTCCCATAGTTATCTGATTCGTCCATTGTAAACTGCGTTTTCGATTCTTTGTTGGTATCATCAAATGCACTCCGCAATGCATTTTCCTGAATCACTAATTCGTAATTTCGCTTCGGTCTCCAATTGTACCGTATATGGTAGAGATTTTGGTTTGCACTGTCCTGCTGCAATTGAAAATTACGTCTGGAAACGGAGTCTTCATAAAGCATAATCTTAGATTTATCCACGTTAGCTAATGGTGTAACGCTTGTTAGTTTAATATGACTGGTGCGATCTACCTTATTTGTGATATTAAAAAGTGGTTTTATTTCCCGATCATACTTCGCGTTCTTATTCGTTCGGATCAGAATAGTATCACGGATATTTTGATCTGCGCTGAGAAGTATTTTCACCGAATCCAATTCTTTATTTTGAATAAATACCCTAACCGAGTCATTATTTAAGCTATAGCGCGCTATTTTACTTGTGTTGATGTCAGATGGATGAACAATTTCAAGCTCAGGATTATTTATGGGTTTATTAAACGTAAGCAAGATATTTCCGGTAGGCTCGATCTTTTTTTCCAAGGTTCTAAAATCCTTCGGATACGCTTTTGTGATTTCGAGTTGTATATTACTAGTATCCCTGCTTAATACAATGCTATCGTTTAAAAATCCAATCCATTCATCATTGCCATTGAAAATTCTATCATTATTCTGCTCTTTCAAAGCGTATATGCGGTAAGTGTCTTCCCGAAGATTACTAAATTTGAAATTGCCTGAAGAGTCTAAACCCGTAAAAATATTGGCTTTTCTCTTTCCGAAAATAGAATCTTGTCGCGTGGGAATAAGAAGCACTTTAATGTTTTCATCCTTTTTGATATCGAAAGATTTGGTGAAACCATTTTTTACAGAACCGCTTATTGATAGGGAATCTAGTTCCGGCCCTGTTGCAAATACGTAATTATAGTTGAGAATGGGATTACTTTCGTTATAATCCACCAAACCCTTACCGAAGTTTATCGTGTAGGTAGTGTTAGCTTCCATTGAATCTGGCAGCTGTATAATAAGATCTTTTTTCCTAACCTTAAACAGCGGTTGTTCATCTAAATCAGGGCTTATGCTGAATTCTTTGAATTGGTTGTTCAGTTTGATGTACTCGTCGAATGTCAACACAATCTCCTTGTCTTGGAAATTACGCGAAAAGTTTACTGGGGACTCGTTTAATACTTTAGGCGGTAAAGAGTCTTTAGGTCCGCCCGTCGGCCGTTGAACATTAGCACAGCGAGTAAAGGTCAATACAAGCAATAAGGTAAATCCTATGAATGCGAGGTATTGAAAATTTATCGTTTTAAGCCCCTTAGGAGAACTTTGTATGATTTCGGAGTGTTTGGTCATAAATTTTAAAATAATCTCTTATATCGCTTCATTTAATGTTAGTATTTAAATTTTTTAATAAACTGATTATCAGTATATTAACTCATATGTACCATCAAAACACTAATATCTGAGGGTGATACACCCGATATTCTTGATGCTTGACCTAAAGTCCTCGGCTTTACTTTCAGCAATTTCTCACGTGCTTCTATAGACAATGAGGCTAACGATTTGTAATCAAATTCTGGATTTATTTCCTTATCCTCCATCTTTTTCATCTTATTGACGATTTCCATTTCTTTATCGAAATAGCTTTCATACTTCACCTTTATTTCAGCTTGCTCAATTGTTTCCTCGTCGAATGACTTTAGTAGTTCTGAAAATTCCGAATCTGCTTTTGCAAGATCTTGGATACCTACCTGTGGCCGACTTAGAATATTAAATAGTCTTGATTTCTGTGTCAACGCACTCGAGCCAAGTTCACTCAAAATGGGGTTAACTTTGTCTATGTCTACGCTATTTTGTCGCATGTATGAAATGATATGGTCAGATTGCTTTATTTTTAGATCCACTTTTTCCAGCCGTTCATCATTAACTAAACCGAGTTTATGAGCTATTGGCGTTAAACGAATGTCAGCGTTGTCTTGCCGTAGTAACAACCGGTGCTCTGCACGAGAGGTAAACATGCGGTATGGCTCTTCTGTACCTTTCGTAACAAGGTCGTCAATTAATACGCCAATGTAAGATTCCGATCTTTTTAAAATTAATTCATGTTCATCGCGAATACGCTGATGCGCATTTACACCAGCAACGAAACCTTGTGCGGCAGCTTCCTCATAACCCGTGGTTCCATTTATTTGACCTGCAAAAAATAGGTGTTTAACACGTTGGGTTTCCAACGTTAAATCAAGTTGCATAGGCGGAAAATAATCGTACTCAATAGCATACCCTGGTCTGTACATTTTTGCATTCTCGAACCCTGGTATAAATTGCAACGCTTTCAATTGTACATCTTCAGGCAATGAAGTGGAAAAACCGTTTACGTAAATTTCGACGGTTTTAAAACCTTCCGGTTCTACGAAAATTTGATGGCGATCACGCTCAGCAAACCTATTTATCTTATCTTCTATGGAAGGACAATAACGAGGACCCAAGCCTTTTATTCTGCCAGTGAACATCGGCGAGCGATCGAATCCCGTTTTTAAAACCTCATGAACTTTATCGTTCGTATAGGTAATCCAACAGCAGCGTTTCTCGGTGGGTCTTTCTACATCAGTATACGAAAAGCGTCCTGGGTTCTCATCGCCCCACTGTTCCTCCATCAGGGTGTAGTTCAATGATCGTCCGTCTATTCGTGGCGGCGTACCAGTTTTCATACGGCCAGCTTCGAATCCTAAACTCACCAATTGTTCTGTTAAGCCTGTAGCTGCTTTTTCGCCAGTGCGTCCTCCACCTATTTTCTTTTCGCCAATGTGAATAACGCCGTTTAGGAATGTGCCATTCGTTAAAACTACGGCATCTGCTTCTACCCGAACGCCTAATGAAGTTATTACGCCTTGGGCTTTTCCATTTTCTACAATAACTTCCTTTACGGTGTCTTGCCACATGTCAATATTCGGGAGTGATTCTAGCGTTAATCTCCATTCTTCAGCAAAACGCATGCGGTCGTTTTGTGCTCTTGGGCTCCACATGGCGGGGCCTTTGGAGCGATTTAGCATGCGAAATTGTATGGTTGATTTATCCGCAATGATTCCTGTATAGCCTCCCATCGCATCGATCTCGCGTACGATTTGGCCCTTGGCCACTCCCCCTATGGCAGGGTTACAACTCATTTGGGCAATAACACCCATATTCATCGTGATCAATAAAACCGATGAACCTAAATTTGCAGCTGCCGCCGCCGCCTCGCATCCAGCGTGGCCAGCCCCTACTACAATTACGTTATATTTTTTAAACATGTTATCCTTTATTTATTTCACGTGGAACATTGTTCATATCGAGAAAAAACCTCGATGATAATAATTTTATGTTTCACGTGAAACTATACTTTATTTACATAAACTCGGAGAGCTCCATCCAACGTTCTGATTTCGAATCTAAGGATTTTTTAAGTTCTCCTATTTCCAGCGCCGCGTCATTGAGTTGCTGATAATCTGTCAAATTTGTCAGACTTGCTTCCTTAGTGGATATCATTACCTCCAGTTCCTCGATCTGCCTTTCTAAAGCTTCGTATTCTTTAATCTCTTTGTAAGATGGTTTATTCTTAGAGATTTCTTTTGTTGAACTAACTATTGGCTCGGGCATCTCTACTTTTTCTTTTGCCGCTTTGAGTCGCATCTCCTCCTCTGCTTTATGATCTGCATAGTTGCCGTTGTAGATTCGAATATGCCCCTCCCCTTCGAAAATGAAAAGCTGCTCGCTCAACCTATCAATGAGGTAACGATCGTGACTCACTAAGATTAATATGCCGGGATAATTATCTAAAAACTCTTCCAGTATATTTAAAGTGTCAATATCCAAATCGTTTGATGGCTCATCCAAAATTAAAAAATTTGGACTTTTCATTAACACGCGCATAAGCTGTAACCGCTTCTTCTCTCCACCGCTGAGCTTACTAATTAAGTTAAACTGCTTTTCAGGCGGAAATAGAAACAAAGTGAGGAGCTGTGAAGCAGTAATGGTATCGCCATTAGCCATGGTTATATATTCGGCTACATTTTTGACAACGTCTAATACTTTGTCCGTGTCTTTAAATTCCAATCCGCCTTGTCGATAATAGCCAAACACTGTAGTCTCACCAATGTCCACCTTGCCGCTATCTGGATTAATCTCAGCAGTTATCAAATTTAGAAAAGTGGATTTCCCTGTTCCATTTTTTCCTGCAAGTCCTATACGATCGCCCTTTTTGAATGTGTAGCTGAAATTACGGATGATACTATTTCCATTGTACGACTTGGATAAGTTTTCGATCTCTATGATTTTAGAGCCTTGTCTGGAAACTTTTACGGAAAGCTGCACACTGTCGTTTTTACGCGGACCTTTAGATTTTTCCTCTAAATCATAATACGCCTCAATCCGAGATTTGGATTTCGTACCTCTGGCTTGCGGTTGCCTCCTCATCCACTCCAACTCTTTTTTCAATAGATTGCGGGCCTTGTCAGCCATCACGACATCAATAGTTTCGCGCTCCGCCTTTTTCTCTAAGAAGTATGTATATTTTCCTTTGTATAAGTAAACCTCACCCCTATCTAACTCGCGGATCTCATTACAAACGTTATCCAGAAAATACCTATCATGCGTGACGAGCAATACAGTTTTGTTGCCGGTAGTGAGTAGCTTTTCCAGCCACTCAATAGTTTCAATATCCAAATGATTGGTTGGCTCATCAAGGATGTATACATCAGGCTCATCTATCAAAAGCTTAGCGAGCGATAATCGCTTTTTTTGCCCACCCGATAGTTCGCTTATATTTTGCTCAAAATTCGAAATCTGTAATCGATTTAAAATTGTTTTAATATTATACTCGTATTCCCAGGCTTCCAACGCGGACAATTTGTCGGTAAGTTCCGCTAACTTATTTTGATCAATGTCTTCGCTTGAAAGCAACTCCTCATATTCTTTGATTAATTGTTGCTGCTCGTTATCGGAACTGTAGATGAAATCATTGACGGTCTTTAAACCATCGAAATTTGGTTCTTGATTTAAAAAACCAACCCGTAGACCTCTCTCTTTGACCACCTTCCCTTCTGTAGGACTCTCAATTTCAGCTAAGATCTTTAATAACGTAGATTTGCCCGTCCCGTTTATGCCAACGAGTGCCACACGGTCTCCCTTTTGAAGTCCGAAATGAAGATTTTTAAAAAGCCATTTATCGTTATACGAATGACCCAACTGTTCTGTAGATATAATGCTCACTATTTATGTAGTTTCCTGTTTAACAGCTTTTTACGAAGTAAAAGTTTCTTATTATTATTCATAAAAACTTGAATAAAAAAGTTTTACGTAAGTCTTATTATAGATATAGTAAATGCTGTTTGATCTATTTTGCAACATGCTATTTTCCAGTTACAAAAGTAAACAAATAAATGTGGTATTCGCGATAGGTATGGGGTATCGCGGCATTAATTTACATAAGCATTAAAAATTTAATTGAGCTTGTAGGAAGCTATCAAATTAAATCTCGGTATATCCACAAGGAAGTGGCTTCCATCCAGTTGTTTAGTCATTTCGTAATAACCCTCCATAAAACCCATGTCACTTTTCAAGTTGCATCCAGATGTATACTGGTGTACACTTCCGGGAGTTAGGATAGGCTGTTCGCCAACAACCCCTTCGCCGTCTACGCTCTTGTATTCGCCGCTAGAATCGAAGATATCCCAATGTCTACTCACAAGTTGGATGGTTAAATCACTTAAGTTTTCAATCGTTATCTGATATGAAAACATAAAATGCAGCTTTTCTGGATTAGAGTATTCCGGCTGATAAACAACGTCTACGGATACCTTTACACCTGCTGTGATTTGTGTAGTCATTTGAAAATAAACTTATTAGTCGTAGCCAAATTATTAAATTATATTGAAAAGTCAAATTTTCTTTTATTTACTTATAGGGATAGCATACTGCAATCATTTAATATTTAGTAGTTTTGAATATGTCAAAAGGGATTTTGTATCTTGTTCCGGTACCTTTAGCCGAGGAGGCTGCATTTGCTTCGTATACCGCTTTTCATAAAGAACTTATAGAACATATACGTGAATACGTCGTTGAAAACGAAAAGACGGCTCGCCGGTTTTTAAAGGAAGCTGGATTAACGCGTCCGCAGAATGAATTGAAGATGCACGACTATGGCAAGCACGCGCGAGACGGCGTGAATTACGATACAATTTTTAGTTCGGTAATGTTAGGTGAAGATATTGGTTTGATGTCTGAAGCGGGCTGTCCTGGTGTAGCAGATCCTGGTGCTGAAGTGGTAGCCGAGGCGCATAAGCGAGGTATAAAAGTTGTCCCGCTGGTAGGACCCAGTTCCATTTTACTGGCGTTGATGGCGTCGGGATTTAGCGGACAGAAATTTGCTTTCCATGGCTATTTGCCTATCGATAAAACAGAAAGAACCAAAAAAATTAAAGAACTTGAAATGCAGTCTGCGAAAGAAAAGCAAACGCAGATTTTTATAGAAACACCCTACCGCAATAACACGTTGTTGGGCGAATTGACAAAACACTGTAAAGAGCAAACGAAGCTTTGCGTTGCCAGTAATCTCACTGGGAAGGAAGAGATGGTTGTTACACATCGCATATATGAATGGAAAAATATGAATGTTGACCTTCATAAGAAGCCAACGATCTTTTTATTATATGTGCAATAATAGTAGAGAAAATTATGTTTGAGATGCTGCCTGAAAATATCACGACAGAAATGTTGTATATAGCGCTTGCCGCAGGAGCGATGCGTATAATAATTTGGATCGTTTTTGCATACACCATATATAGTACGCTAAAGCTTATTAAGAAGGAAAACCGAAATATATTACCTGGTCAGGTTTGGTATATCGCGCTCCCTTTGTTTAACATCTATTGGAATTTCGAAGTCGTGCGGCGATTGACTGATTCTCTGAATAACGAATTTTATGATCGTCAGGTGGAAGTTGATGAAAGACCTACCCAAAAATGGGGAATGCTATTTGCATGGACTTTTTTGATAAGCAACATACCGTTACCCTTGTTTATATTGACTGTAATATTTGTACTGCACCTGGTGTATTTCATCACCTATTGGGTCAAAATCCACGAACATAAAGTGCTATTAAAAATGCATATTCAACAATTTGGCGAGGATTATAAAGTTCAGACAAAAGAAGATGAAGATTAAAGAGCTAACACAATACTTAGAGGAAATTGCCCCTCTCTCCTTTCAGGAAAGCTATGACAATGCTGGGCTTATTGTCGGGAATCCCGATGAAGAGATCCAGCGTGCTTTAATTTCGCTTGATTGCACGGAAGATATTGTCGACGAAGCGATAGAAAAGCGTTGTGACATTATCATTTCTCACCATCCTATTGTCTTTAAGGGACTAAAGAAATTTAATGGAAAGAATTATGTCGAGCGCGTCGTCATCAAAGCCATTCAAAATAATATTGCCCTGTATGCAATACATACGAATCTAGATAATATTTTTGGGGGAGTGAGCAGTAAGCTAGCAGAAAAGTTGGGCCTTGAGTCGCATGCTGTATTGCAGCCTAAGAGGGGATTGCTAAAGAAACTTGCCGTGTATGTACCACGGACTCACGTCGAAGCGGTTAGGGAAAGCCTTTTTGCGGCCGGGGCCGGAGGAATAGGAAATTACGACGAATGCAGCTACAACAGCGTGGGATACGGCACCTTTCGTGCACAAGCGGGTGCGGATCCGGCAATTGGTGAGGTAGGTATACAGGAACGCGTGGAGGAAACAAAAATTGAGGTTATTTATCCGGCCTTGAAGGAACGCTTTATCCTATTAGCCATGTATCAGTCTCACCCTTACGAGGAAGTTGCCCATGATATTATTGCATTAGAAAACCCGCATTTTACGGTGGGTTCAGGGGCGATCGGGAACTTACGGGAGCCCATGAGTGGCACCGATTTCCTTGCTTACCTCAAACAGAAGCTTAACCTACATGTAATTCGTCACACGCGCTTACCCGATAAACCCATAGAACGAGTGGCCGTTTGTGGCGGAGCCGGAGGGTTTCTCTTAAATGAAGCTAAGCGCTCGGGAGCAGATGTTTTCATATCTGCTGATTACAAATACCATGAATTTTTTGATGCGGAGGATGAAATTGTCGTTGCCGATATCGGACATTTTGAAAGTGAACAATTTACCCAAGAATTATTATTAGAAATTATTCAGAAAAAATTTGCTAACTTTGCTGTCCTATTGACAGAAATAGAGACAAATCCTATAAAATACTACAGTTAATGGAACAAACCGTAGAACAGAAGTTGAAAGCATTATGGGCGTTGCAGTCCATTCACACAAAAATAGACAAGATTCGTCAGGTACGTGGCGAGTTGCCTATTGAGGTAGCCGATCTAGAAGACGAGATTGCGGGTCTTGATACGCGTATCGAAAAAATCAGAACAGATCTTGATGATCTTGAAGATTCAATCGTGAAGCGTAAAAATATGATCAAAGATGCGCAAGCAGCGATCAAGAAATACGAGGGACAGCTAAATGAGGTAAAAAACAACCGCGAATATGATGCGATTTCCAAGGAAATTGAAATTCAGGGGTTGGAAATCCAAGTTTGCGAGAAACGTATCCGCGAAGCTGAGTTCGAAATCAAGAACAAAACAGAAGGTTACGATAGCACGCTTAAAAACGTAGACTACAGCAAAGGCGAGCTCGATGTGAAGAAACAAGAGTTGGAAACAATCACCTCTGAGACACAGAAAGAGGAAGACGCACTTACCGATAAGGCAGAGGCGGCTACAACTCATATCGAAGACCGTCTGCTTAAGGTGTACAGCAAATTGCGCAGCTCTTTTAGAAATGGGCTAGCGGTAGTTTCTATCGAACGCGATAGTTGCTCTGGTTGTTATAACAAAATACCACCTCAGCTGCAATCCGAAATTCGTCAACGCAAGAAAATCATTATCTGTGAACATTGCGGACGTATTATCGTAGATGAGGGTATCGTTTTCGAAGAAGAAAACGGATAATTCTTAAAAATTATTAGTAGGATAGGGCTGGTTTTGTAAATCGGCCCTTTTTTCATGCAAAAATGTAGTGACGTATACAAGAAGTTGGTAAATTCAAGTATTTTTGACTGAATTACTTAGTTATTTAACTTCATGAAATACAAAAACACTATTGCTTGGCTTGGTATGCTGTGCAGTGGCATTTTGCTTGGATCAGCACAAGCGCAGCCAAAAGAAACGTTGCTTTTAAGAAGTCCCAGTATCAGCGATAAGCACATCTCCTTCGTCTATGCCGGTGATATCTGGATTGCCGACAAGAATGGAGCTAACCCCCGTCAGCTAACTGTAAACCCCACTGTAGAGCAAAATCCTATCTTTTCCCCGGATGGACAACAGGTCGCATTTACTGGTAATTACGATGGCAACACCGATGTATATGTGGTATCCATTTACGGCGGTGCGCCAAAGCGGGTCACCTATCATCCCGCAGCGGATGTGCTTCGAGGTTGGCTTAATAATAAAGAGGTTTATTTTACCACAACGCGAGAATTTACCTATTCGCTAGGTTCCAGATTGTATAAATCATCGATCGATAGCGAATCGTCTACACCCCTACTTATGCCAGAAGCGTATCAAGGAAGTCCGTCGGCAGATGGTCGCTACTGGGCATACATAAAAAATACGGATCCTACAGAGCGGGACCGAGTGGCCTTCAAACGTTATCGTGGGGGCGGTATGCCTTCTGTTTGGATTTTTGACACCCAAACGAAAGAGGTCGAAGCGATACCGGGTGAGCGTTGCAATGATGTGAAACCTGTTTGGCTGGGTGATAAAGTGTTTTTTCTCTCCGACCGCGATAAGATTGTTAATATATACAGTTACGACAGCAAGACAAAAAAAGTCGACAAAATTACGAACTATAAAGACTACGATGTTCGCACATTAAACGGAAATGGAAACGAGCTGACTTTCGAGTATAATGGTCGTCTTCATATATTAAATACCGGCACAAATAAGGTTAATAGTTTGGCCATTCAGGTAAATGCCGACGCGCTATACAGAAGACCGCATTACATCGATATGGGCGAGGACATTCGTTCCTACAGTATATCGCCTACTGGCCAGCGCGCATTATTCGAAAACCGTGGTGAAATTTTCTCTGTTCCAAAAGAAAAAGGCGATGCGCGCAACATTTCCAATTCACCAGGATCCCACGAACGTTTTCCGGAATGGTCGCCAAATGGAAAGTGGATTTCGTTTATCTCTGACAAAAATGGAAAATATGAGCTGGTGCTGCGCGATCAAATGGCCAAGGATGATCCGATTTATATACCGCTTGGGCAAAGCGCATTTTATTACCAGCCTACCTGGTCTCCAGATTCTAAAAAGCTTTTTTATAATGATGCTCATCTCAATCTGTATTATGTAGATATTGACAGCAAGAAGGTAACGTTGGTGGATAATGATAAACTGAGCTCCATTACGGGCCGTACATCAAACCATTTTCAGCCCGCCTGGTCGTATGACTCCGATTGGATAGCATACGTAAAAAGTCTCGGTAATGGCGTTCGTACGCTGTTTATGTATAACCTGCAAACCAAGCAGCAAACACAAATCACCGATGGTATGAGTGCGGTCAACCAACCCACTTTTAGTCGAGATGGGAAATACCTTTTTTTTACAGCCAGTACAAACGTAGGTTTGACAAACTCCGGTTTACACATGTCTGCCTATGAAAAAAATGTGATCTTCAATGTATATGCCTTTATACTCTCAAAAGATACTCCATCCATTTTTAAGAATGAAAGCGATGAGGAAAAAGTAACGGAAGAGAAAAAAGAAGACAAGAAAAAGGAGGAGAAAAAAGAAAAAGACGACAATAAAGGAAAAGATAAAGAAGAGGGCGAATCAAAAGACTCGAAATTTACCAAGACAAAGATTGATCTGGATGCTATAAATAATCGTATCGTAGCTTTACCGCTCCAGCCCGGCTACTATAGCTTAGACGGGCGTACCGAAAATATGTTGACCTATATGCGCGGAAGATCCATCGGTGTGTATGATCTTGTCAAGTTGGAAGACAAAGTGATCGTTGAAAACGCGAACGGTTTTGATATCAGTGCTGACGGTAAAAAGATGATCTATAGCAGTAACAAGTCCTACTATATTGTGGCTGCAGGTCAGAAACCCACAGCAGAAAGCGGAAAATTAGCGTTGAAAGATATCAAACAACTGGTAAACCCCGAGGCAGAATGGAAACAGGTTTTCAATGAAGTTTGGGCCATGCAAAAAGAATTCTTTTATGTAGAGAATATGCATGGAGTCGATTGGAATAATGTGAAAGCAAAGTACGCGAAGTTTTTGCCTTATGTAGGTCACCGCTCAGATTTGGGTTATCTATTGAACGAGATGATGGGAGAAATGGTTGTGGGGCACAATTATATTTATCCTGGCGATCAACCGTCCAGTCCCTCCGTCAATACAGGCACGTTAGGGGCAGATCTTGAAGCCGTCAAAAACGGGTATAAAATTACTAAGCTATATACTCGTCTGGACTGGAATCCTTCTTTTAAAGCACCTTTGGCTGAGCCAGGACTTAATATTAAAGAGGGCGAATATATCCTCGCTGTAAACGGTACGGAATTAGTAGACGGAATCAATATTTACCAACTGCTGGAAAACACCGTTGACAAACAAGTCACATTAAAAATTAACAACTCGCCCTCCTTGCAGGGCGCTCGTGAAGTAATCGTTAAGCCGATAGCCTTTACAGACGAAATTGCTCTGCGCCGGATGGACTGGGTAGAGGGAAACCGCAAGAAAGTCGATGCGCTTAGCCAAGGTAAAATAGCCTATGTCTATATGCCAAACACCGGCTCTGATGGCTACACCTACTTCAATCGCTATTACTTCTCCCAAATGGATAAAAAAGCGCTGCTACTCGATGAGCGTAACAACGGAGGAGGATCAGTAGCGGATTATGTTATCGATTTACTATCCAGAGAACTGATGACGGGCTGGAGAATTCGTGATGGAAAGAGCTTTACCACACCAGGAAATGGAATCTTTGGTCCGAAAGCAATGATTATCAATGAAAATGCAGGTTCAGGAGGCGATATGATGCCTTACATGTTCCGCTTTAAAGACTTGGGCAAATTAGTGGGCCGTACAACAATGGGTATTCTTGTTGGAATCTCCGGTTATCCACCACTGTTGGACGGAGGAAGTATCACATCCCCGAATTTCGGAATTTTCGATTTACAAGGTAATTATATCATCGAAAACGAAGGCGTAGCACCAGATATATTCGTGGAGCAAATGCCGAAAGACTTGCTGGAGGGAAAAGACCCTCAACTGGAAAAAACGGTAAATATATTGCTGGAGGAAATGAAAACCTATCCTTATAAAGAAGTTAAAGATCCAAAAGACCCGATCCGGGTTAAATAAGCAAAAAGGAGCGAAATTTTCGCTCCTTTTTGCTTATTAGCTTTTTGGAATGTTTATTTTTAGCTATGAATTTAAGCAATACAGAAGAGAAGAACCCCTGGTCAGATATGTTGTTGTTATTTGGTTTGGCATTGCTCTGCACCATCCTACTTCAACTTCTGGTGATGTTAATTGCATTCGGTCTTGGCCAGGATATCACCGCATTGATGTCGGGAGGTGACAGACAAAATGGAGGAACCAGCTTCCTGCATTACATCACATTGGCTACAGGCTCTATCGGCACATTTCTACTTCCAGCGTATGTCCTACAACGTCGTCGGCCACAATACACGTTTTTTCCATCCTTTAACGCGCGGAATATTTTACTGTATCTATTCCCGCTCCTATTTCTATCTATTTCTACTCCCCTTATGTCTTTGATTGCCGAGTGGAACATGCAAATGACCCTTCCGGATATTTTTGACCGGGTTGAGCATTGGATGCGCACACAGGAGGACGCTATGGGCGAGATAACCGCAAATACGGTCATGGTAACCACATGGGATAAGTTCGTAATGAATATTTTGGTCATTGCTGTACTACCAGCCATTGCGGAAGAATTTTTCTTTCGGGGTGCCTTGCAAAACATATTTCAGCGTATCCTAAAGAATCATCATGCTACTATATGGATAGTAAGCATTATTTTTAGTGCGATACATTTCCAATTTTATGGTTTTTTTCCACGGCTGTTCCTTGGCGTTGTGTTTGGCTACACCGTTTTTTGGACAGGTAATATTTGGACGGCGATCGTAGCACATTTTGTGAACAATGCAGCCGTCGTGATATTAGCCTTCTATTACGCGAAGCAAGGGAAAGATTACAGCACCTTAATGGAAACAGATACTTACGCAATAATTACGTATCTTGGCAGCTTTGTGTTCAGTGTTATTATCGCCATTGTGTTTTATCAATATGCGAATAAAAAAAAGCTATATGGAAAAAGGTTGGGTTAAGGTAGCTACCTATACAAATGAATTGACGAGCGAGATGATGAAACTATTGTTGGAAGAGCAAGGTATTCCCGCCGTCTTATTAAACAAGCAAGATTCATCGCTTAAATTTGGTCGTATCGAACTATTCGTCCCGGAAGAGGACGTTGTTACGGCAATGAATTATATTAACGCAGAAAATTCAGATCAAATAGATGAAGACTAGGGCGATCACGGGCTTCTTCTTTATAGCCGTTCTGATCGGTGCTGTATTATGGGGAGCGGTATCCTTCGTATTCTTTTTCACGATTGTTGCAGCATGCTCCGTGTTCGAGTTTTACAACATGGTGCGAACAGAAGATAGTAAACCGATGGCATTCATTGGCTGTGCAGCTAGTTTTGTTAGTCTCGGCCTCTTAAGTATAGTACTTACAGGCTATTTGCCTGCGTACTACCTATTGATTACGTTTGCCGCAATTTTTCTTGTCTACATAAACGGCCTCTTTCGAAGAAATGGACATCCAATATCCGCTATTGCTTATACGCTTTTCGGGATGATTTATGCGGCTATTCCCTTCGGCATTTTTATGTGTTTGGGTTTTTTAGGCAGCGCGTATAATGCCTACGTGCCGCTAGGATTTTTGATAATCTTATGGACAAACGATACGGGGGCTTATCTCGCTGGGCGCAGTTTTGGTAAACGCAAACTCTTCGAGCGCATCTCGCCCAATAAAACATGGGAAGGCTTTTGGGGAGGTTTGGTACTGGCCGCTGTTGCGGGCGTGACATTAGCGCACTATTTTACGACGCTTACGCTTTCGCAATGGGTTATTGTAGCACTGTTGATCAGTGTATTCGGAACGCTCGGCGACCTTGTCGAATCTATGCTTAAAAGAAATTGTGGCGTAAAGGATTCGGGCCGCATATTGCCAGGTCATGGCGGCCTGCTGGACCGATTTGATGGTCTGTTGATGGCAGCGCCGTTGGTCTATTTGTTTTTGAAACTTTTTGTTTACTAGGTGTTTAATTTAAAAAGGCGTACTGAGCGTCTGATCGATATGAGTTAGCGATGAAAATAGAAAAGAGTACCTTCGATTTTTTGACACAATTAAAGTCAAATAATGATAGAGAGTGGTTTCAAGCGAATAGAGATATTTACGAATCAGCGCTATCAAATGTGAAGAGTTTTATCACATCATTTATCAAAGAATTGGCATTGTTTGATCCGCATATCACCACCGATATTCAGGCAGCGAAATGCCTATTCAGGATATATCGCGATACTCGTTTTTCTAAAGACAAAACACCCTACAAGACCTGGTTTGCAGCAGGTATTTCACTTGACGGACGGAAATTAGAAGGCCCCGAATATTATTTACATATAGAACCGGGTAAAAATTTTTTGGCAGCCGGCTATTGGCGGCCGGGCAAGCAGCATTTAGATCAAATTAGACAGGAAATTGATTACAACTTTCCAGTGCTTGAGCAAGCTTTACAGCAAGGGGGCTGGACGACCACGGATCTCTCCACAGAGGATAAATTAAAACGTCCGCCTGCTGGTTACAGCGAAGAAGACCCACATATTGACATACTAAAGTTGAAAAGCTTTATACTGTATCAGGCATTTGACGATGGAACACTGACTAGTGCCAATGGCATACAGCAGCTCGTGGAGACAGCGCAACGGATACATCCTTTCAAAAACTTTATCCACCAATCGCTGGATCAATAAGGAAAACTTATTTTACCCATGCATACTGCTGGTGAATCCTTTATCTGTGAAACATGTTGAGGCGCACCGGCAACGGTTTCATTGGCAAGGACAGCGAAAAGGCAAGCCTCTTTGGCATCGGGATTTAAGCCTAAGCTAGCAAAGCTATGGATGGCAATATGCGGGAGCAAAGTTCCAAGCGCAGTCATCAACATAGGGTTGTGTAAGCCGCCTCCACTAACATAAATAGCGACGTTTTCCAGCCCTTCTGCCGCTGCTTTTATGCCATTCGCCATGACCACTGCTGAAAATCGATTGAGGGTTGCCATAGTATCTGCCGTTGCTAAGTGCAACGTGCCTGATCGCTCTTGAGCACGTTCCAAATACTGTAAATTAAAAACCTCTGGCCCCGTTGTTTTGGGAAACGTCGCTGAGAAAAAGGAATTGTCGAGCAACGCGTTCAATAGATCTTCATTCACGGTACCCTTTGCTGCCTCAGCCCCATCCGTGTCCATTTCCTGATCAAGCATACGCTTCATATACTGGTTCATCAGCGTATTGCCCGGACCTAGATCAGTGGCATAAGCTTCTTCTCGGGATCCATTGCTCGGTATAAACGTAAAATTCGCTATGCCGCCAATGTTTAAAAGGATTCGGTTTTCTATCTCGTCCGTAAATAGCAGGTAGTCGCCATAAGCCGCCAATGGAGCACCCTCTCCTCCGGCAGCGATATGTTTCTGACGAAAATCTCCTACGGTGATGATGCTTGTTTGCATGGCAATATGATCCGCATCGCCGATCTGTAACGTGCTATTTGGATAGTTTGTCGAACCGTCAAGCATGTGTTTCGGGGCGTGATATACAGTTTGTCCGTGGCTAGCGATTAGATCGATTGTTTCAGCGGCTATGTCCCAATCGGCTAGCGCCACATTGATAAGTTGCGCATGCACGGCCCCTACATATGCATGCAGCCCGCACAGAACCTGCTGATCAATTGTTCGCTTGGCAAAAATTTCGCGGATCTGCGACCGGAAAAGATCATCGTACGGAATCGTGATAAATCGTTCCAATTGAAGGACCGTTTGTTTGCCGGCGCCGCTTACCTTGCAAAGCGCGATATCCAAACCATCTAGGGATGTGCCAGACATTAAGCCTATGATCCTTCTCTCCGGTTTAGCACTTAGCGCATATAGTTTCTCAATCTGCAGATTCATAGTTCTAAAATATATAAATCTATGCTTAAAAGCGTGATAGAAGAGATATAAATCTTCTAGAATGTCTAAATTTTGGTTATGTCGATGGATAATTATATTTTTGGACAAAGAAAAAATATATGAATTTTCCAGCAGAATTAAAATACACTAAAGAACACGAATGGATTCGTGTAGAAGGTGAAGAGGCCGTTATCGGTATCACTGAATTTGCGCAACGCGAGCTAGGAGATATTGTTTTTGTTGATATTAATACGGTAGGTGAAGAAGTTGCAGAGAACGAAGTTTTTGGCACTGTTGAAGCTGTGAAAACTGTATCTGATTTATTTATGCCAGTTACTTCGACAATTTTAGCGGTTAATGAAGCAATTGATGCTTCCCCTGAATTGGTAAATACAGATCCTTATGGGGATGGCTGGATAATTCGTGTGAAACTAGCAAATATTGCGGATGTAGAAGCGTTGTTATCAGCAGAACAATATAAAGCCGAGGTGAACGCATAACCTTCGCTTGCTTAAAGTAAAAAGCGCGGGTTGTTTCCTATCGAAATAACCCGCGCTTTTTTTAATGTGTACTTATTTATTGTACCGTCAAGGTTACATCACTCACAACTTTTGTGCCTTGCACTTCTATTGCTGTTTTGATAACACCGTTTTTCGTAAATAGCGTCTTCTTGTCCAACGTGTAAGTTCCGCTCACGGTACCAACTTCCTGTGCAGATTGATCTAATAGTTTCCCAACAACATCAATAACATATCCATCTGCATTTTCTTCTTTAAATGTAGAAGTCGTTTCAGTCTTCGCAATTAGTGGATTGTTGTCCATATCAGCACTACTCTGCCAGGTCGCTCCGGGCGCTACAGGTCCATCAGGTAGTGGCGTAGATATATTCGAAAAAGCAGTTTTATCCATACCTTCTCCCAAGCCTTCTGGAAGAACAACATCTACAGGTTTGCCTTTCGGTGTCAAAACGATGGTGATCGTTTGATCGATAATCTTCGCAAATTGAGATCCCAACATTTTAGACATTTCATCTTCGCTTTCTTCTTCCGAATTATACGACATGGTCATCATTCCTGCATCAACGTCCACCTTGATTGCTTTCGTAACAGATTCTATTTTAAAGTTATCCTCCTGCTTTTCGGTTGGTGTCATAAGCATTTTCATATTCATGTCCATGATCATGCTCTGAGGGCCATCTACGTCCGTTTTTACAAGCATATCTATGTTTAACGGTTTTCCAATTTCTGGATTCAGCTTAAAGTCAACCGCCTTTTGTGCAAATGAGATAAATCCCATGCAAAGGGCAATACCCGTGATGAAGTATTTTTTCATAGTAATATTTTAACAAAAGTGAATATACTAAAAAATGGCAGAATCTGCTGAATTCGCTGGAAAGCTTTAAAGAAAAGTATCGTTAAGAGGGCAGGAATTCTGAATACAAAAAAGGGGAATCCTTGCGGAATCCCCTTTCATCTATGTTTTCTAGAAAATTACTTTTTCAGGTAAGACACTTCTTTGACCGCTTTTACAACTTTAGCGACACTTGGCAATGTAGCTTCAACCAGTGTCGGCGCATAACCAAGAGGCACATCTGCCGAGGTAACACGGATAACTGGTGCATCCAAGTAATCAAACGCATCTTTCTGTACGCGGAATGCAACTTCCGAAGATATGGATGCAAGTGGCCATGCTTCCTCAACCACAACAAGTCTATTTGTTTTCTTCACGGACTCGATGATTGCCGGAAAATCGATAGGACGAACAGAACGTAAATCGATTAATTCAACATCAATTCCTTCTTTTGTCAGCTCTTCAATGGCTGGAAGAACCACCCGTGGAATCATTTTTCCGAAAGAAACGATAGTAACATCTTTGCCTTCTTTCACAATATTAGCTTTTCCGATTGGTAAGTAATATTCTTCTTCTGGAACAGCACCTTTATCACCATACATCACTTCAGACTCCATAAAAATCACGGGATCTGGATCTATTATCGAAGATTTCAATAAACCTTTCGCATCGTAAGGATTGGATGGAACAACAACCTTCAAACCCGGTGTGTTTGCAAACCAGTTTTCAAAGTTTTGTGAGTGTTGCGCAGCCAATTGACCAGCGTTACCCGTAGGTCCGCGGAAAACAATAGGACATGCAAACTGACCACCGCTCATCTGACGGATTTTAGCTGCTGCGTTGATAATTTGGTCAATAGCTACTAAAGAGAAATTGAATGTCATGAACTCGATGATCGGGCGTAAGCCATTCATCGCTGCACCGACACCAATACCAGCAAAGCCAAGTTCAGCAATAGGTGTATCGATTATACGTTTAGCGCCGAATTCGTCTAACATACCTTGGCTCACTTTATAAGCACCATTGTACTCAGCGACTTCCTCGCCCATCAAGAATATTTTATCATCTTTACGCATTTCTTCGTTCATTGCCTCACGAAGTGCTTCTCTGAATTGTATTTCTCTCATCAGTTGTAAAATTGTGTCTTTTTTGAATATCGCAAAACTACTACATTTAATTGATATTTCGTAATGCATTTCATGCAAAAAAGCGCGTATAGTGTCATTATTTATGCATGCATCAGGAAGCGATAGATGCTTTATTTAGAGCAGGTGCACGAGAAGTTCGCGCAAAAAGACATTGATATTTTTTACGGCTAAGCCGATTTGCCACATCTCCTTATTTCTAGGTTCAATGTAATTTGAAATAGCTCGATATTGCAACGCTGGAATTTGCTCTTGTTCAGAAACGAAGAAGAGGGCGCTTCCCTCCATCGATTCAACGACAGGTTGGTTATAGCGGGACAATAATCTGCTGATGCTCTCTTCCGAGCCGTGAACTTTATTGACCGTTATTCCATGCGCCTTAGGAACCTCAGGCAAGCGCTTAGAAAGCAAGGGCGCGCGCCCAGTGAAACGATGTTTACCAAAACCTAATTGCTCAATAGAAATAAAGTTTTTTCGGTCTTCGGCACCCAATTCAAAAATTTCATCGGTTTCAATTTGATACACGGCGCCTAGCGCAGCGTTCGTGTCAAGAATCCCCCCTATGCCTACTTGGATAAGCAAATCAGGCTTGTTGGTTTGAAGCGCTTTGGTCAATGTGTAAGTAGTCGATACCATGCCAACACCCGAGATCAAATAGGGCACATCATTTTCTTCGAGAAACGGTATGGAATGAACAATTTCTTCCTTCGTGGCGGCAACAACTAGTATGTTCATGAGCATTCGTGCTTAAACGGGTGAAGTTACTAAAATATAGTTTTTATACATTATATTTGTTTACATGATCCACATCACACGACGCGAAAGATTTTGCGCAGCACATAAGTTGTATCGAGAAGATTGGTCTCAGGAAAAGAATGAGGCCATATTTGGCAAATGCTCAAACCCAAACTGGCATGGGCATAATTATGAATTATTTGTGACGGTTAAGGGTGAAGTGGATCCGGAAACGGGCTTCCTCATTGACCTCAAAAAAATGAAACAAATAATTTTGAAACAGGTGATTGATAAGTTAGATCACAAAAATATCAATCTCGATGTGGATTTCATGGCGGGAAAGAGGGCTTCTACAGAAATTATAGCAATTTCTATTTTTGAAGTTCTAAAACCTTATTTTGAAGAGGAAAGTGTAGTTTTGCATGCAGTCAAGCTGTACGAGACTGAAAACAATTTTGTAGAATACTTCGGATAAACTTTAGAGTTAACAGTCCAGACGTATCATCCGCGAAGTGCATATTTGCAACGCTTCGCCATACTAATTTACTTTATTACGTTACATACAATGAGTGATCTAACATCTTTTGAAGACGAAGAACAGGACGGTTATATTAAAATAGACCGATATAACGAAAAGCGTGTAGAAAAAATAGCGGCGCATTACCCCGCTATTTTAGAGTCTTTGGGCGAAAACCCTGCACGGGAGGGCTTGGTAAAAACGCCAGAGCGTGTGGCTAAAGCGCTTCAATACCTCACCCATGGATATGATATCGACGCTGCAAAAGTTTTACGCAGTGCCATGTTCGAAGAAGACTACAGCCAAATGGTTGTCGTAAAGGATATCGAAGTATATTCTATGTGTGAACACCATATGTTACCATTTTTCGGTAAAGCGCATATCGCCTACATACCCAATGGACATATTGTCGGGCTTAGTAAGATACCGCGTGTAGTAGATGCTTTCGCACGCCGCCTGCAAGTGCAGGAACGATTGACCAACGAGATCCGGGATTGTATCCAAGATACGTTAAAACCAGCGGGTGTTGCGGTGGTGATGGAATGTAAACATATGTGTATGGCCATGCGCGGTGTACAAAAGCAAAACTCGGTAACAACGACATCAGCTTTTACCGGAGCTTTCCAAAACGATGTTACACGTTCAGAATTTCTGCGATTAATAACAGCATCCTTAGATTAATAAAAAAAGCTTTAAAAAGGCGCTTCCTGAATAACAGAAGCGCCTTTTTCATTTTCCAATCTAGCCGAGGAGACTTTAAAATGTGTTAAAGTATTTTGGTATATCAATGTACTTATTACTTTTGTGTTTATGCTTGGACAAGAAGAGGCCTTGGCAGCCTACTTAGAAAATACATGTGATGCGGAAAATGATTTACTAAAGCAGGTAAATCGGGAGACCCACTTAAAGGAGACAATGCCACATATGTTGTCGGGTCATTTCCAAGGTCGGGTACTAGCTATGTTGTCCAAGTTGGTTAAGCCAAAACGTATCTTAGAAATAGGAACTTTCACGGGTTATGCTACGCTGTGCTTGGCGGAAGGACTTGATAGTGAGGGTTTAATCTATACGATTGATATTAATGAAGAACAGCAGGAGCGTGTTCAAAATTATTTTGATGCTTCTCCTTTCGCTACTAAAATAAAATACTATATCGGTGATGCGGCGGATGTCATAGCGGAGTTGAAAGAAGAATTTGACATTGTTTTTATCGATGCTGATAAAAGGAACAACCTTTTTTATTATGAAACGTTAATCCCTCATGTTCCACGTGGAGGATTGATTTTGATCGATAATGTGCTTTGGAAAGGCAGAGTCTTGTCGGACGAGCCTGATAGTCAAACAAAGAAGGTAATAGAATTAAATGAGTTTTTAGCAAAAGATACGCGCGTAGAGAAGTTGATTTTGCCAATAAGAGATGGGCTTTTTGTGTTACGCAAAAAGTAATTGTTGAACTAAAAGTAAATGTATGCAAAAGACAGGTATTAGTAAGTACGTCGTCGTACTACTGATGTTTGTGTTTACTGTCGCAAAGACAAACGCACAAAAATTTTCACCAAGCAGTTATATTGCAGAGCACAAGAATATTGCACAGCAATTGATGACAGAAACGGGAGTGCCAGCCTCCGTAATTTTAGCGATAGCTATCCATGAAAGCGCCTACGGAAATAGTAAAATAGCGCAACATCTGAATAATCATTTTGGAATAAAAGGAAAAAATAGCAGCAGGAAAATCCGCTCTGCTTATAAAGGTTATCAGTCCGTCCGCGAATCGTACCTGGATTTTATCAGTTTTTTAAAGCGGAGGAAGTCAACTAGTGATTTGTTTGACGATCACGGACAAGAAGATTACCAAAAATGGGTGCGCGGCATCGGCCGATCAGGCTACTCCACCACAAAAACGTGGTCTTCTAAGGTGTTGGCAACAATTAATCGGTATAACTTGGATGAATTTGACCAAGTAGAAAGAAAGAAAGCAACCTTAGCCGAGGTTAAACAAACAAAACCATCCGACCTACTCCTAAGCTCCATGGAGAAAAACGAATCACTGACATCATTTACATCCACGCAAACACATGTTGTCGGTACAGGGGAAACCTTATCTACGGTAGCGAAACGGTATGATACGTCCATCGAACTCTTAAAAAAGCGGAACAATTTGCAGTCTTCAAAACTTTCTATAGGGCAACGGTTATTTTTATAAATAATGCGATTGACCTTTCGGAATCTTGCATATATCAAAACCATAAAGTTATAGCACGCAAAAGCAAATCAGTAAAATGAAAATAAGGCTTTTCTTCCTTTTAATTGTAGTGGCATCAATTGGGTTCACATCTTGTGCTTCGAAGAGATCTCGAGTTTTGCAACATCCATCTGGTCAATCTAAAGCAAAGCCGGGAACGATTGGTTCCAAGCGACCGGGTGCGATCTCCACTTCCGGGTCTGATTATATCGCACGGTACAAAGATATTGCTATAGCAGAAATGAATCAATTCGGTATCCCCGCAAGTATCAAATTAGCACAAGCTTTATTAGAATCGGGAAATGGTAATAGTTATTTAGCCAAAGAAGCAAATAATCATTTCGGAATAAAATGTGGCGGTGTTTGGAGTGGAAGATCTGTTAATCGACCAGATGATCAACTAAATGACTGCTTTCGTGTATACGACAATCCCGAACAGTCGTTTAAAGACCACAGCCAGTTTCTTTTAAGGAAGCGCTATGAAAAGCTGTTTATGCTCGATAAGGATGACTACCGCGGATGGGCAAAAGGTTTAAAAGCGGCGGGATATGCCACAAACCCACGATATCCGGATTTATTAATCGATCTTATTGAGCGGTACGAACTTTATGAGTATGATCGCGCAGAACGCTCTCAAGTCGCTAAAGTAGAAAGGGAAGAAAAAGTCGAAGAAATTATTGAGGTTAAGGCGGTTGTTGAGCCGGAGGTCAAAACGGAAGAGATCAAGCCTGCTGTCGCGATGATTATTCATGAAGTCAAAGCCGCAGACACCTTATATAGCATCAGCAAACGGTATAACATTGGCGTTGACGAGCTTAAAGAATTAAATAATATCGATTCAGAAAACTTAGCGGTAGGGCAGCTGCTCGTGATTATGAAGTAAAAAGATAAAAGTTGTTAAAAATTAAAAACGTAATGCACTTTCCTGTAGTTTTATAAGCGTGAAAGATCTGAAGCGCATAATTTTCACTTTTCTAATCACTTTTATTTCTTTTTCCAATTCTGCCCAAACAAAAAACGTACAAGGCATTGTTTTTGATAAGGAAACGAATCAGCGTGTGGGAAAGGTGTTTATAAAGAATGATAAGACAAAAGAAAACACCTTCAACAATGTGCGGGGGGAGTTTGATTTGCACGTATCAAACGGCGACACGATTGTAACCGAAAAAGAAGGTTTTTTTGCGGACACCATACGTTATACCGGACAAAAAGTGCTTATGGTCTATTTGAAGCGATCTTCCATTTATATCCCTGAAGTAAACGTCGTGGCGAGAAGGTCTCCAGAGGATGTCTTAAGGCAACGGCAAGAAGACTTTAGCAAAGCCTTTAGACTGGCTGATCCTGGGTCTATCTTTAGCGTGGGCCCAACAGGCGCCGGTGTAAGTATCGACGCCATTTATAGTTTGTTTAGTCGCGATGCGAAAAATGCCAAAAGACTTACCCGAATTATCCGACAGGAATACGAAGATAATGTGATAGATTCTAAATTTACGCCAGATTTGGTATCAAACCTCACCGGGTTATCTGGACAAAAGCTACGGAATTTCATGAGCAATTTTAGGCCGAGTTACTACTTTGTCACGATTGCTACGCCTTATGAACTTTCCTCTTATATACGAAGCAAGTATGAAATATTTAAATTAAATCCTAACTTGCGCTTTTTACCGACTTTGCCTGACATTAATTTAGAAGTTAATAATTAAGACGATGATGTTTAACAGAATCAAATTACCGCTAGTTGTTTTTGCGCTCTTGGGTGCTCAGTGGAGCTTTGCTCAAGTTGATTTGAAAGACCTCCGTGCAAAACCTGATACCAACTTTGTGGAGCAACCGAAATCGCCTGTACAAAAGATCAATCAGGTGATTATACCTATTCCGAAGCTAGGCCTAGAGGTAGATTACTGGAAACATTGGACGAAGTTCGGGTTAAATTTAAACCAAGCTGCTTTTAGTAGCAACTGGGTCGGTGGTGGAGTGAACTCTATGGCGATCTTAGGAACAGCTTGGCACAAATCAGAGTACAATAAAAACAATTTGCAATTCACTACGGAAGTAGACCTTCGATACGGTAAAATTCACAACGAGGGCCAGCTAGCCAAGAAAAATAATGACCGGATATTTTGGGATAACAAACTAGCTTATAAGCTTTCTCGAGATTGGGCGCTATACTTCTCTCTAACTTTTGAATCGCAGTTTGATGTGGGATATAGCTATACGACAAGGAACGGTATAGAGGTCAGAAATGAATTTAAATCAAACTTTATGGCTCCTGGTTATTTCACGGAGTCGTTCGGTTTGGAGTACAAGCCCGATAACACCTTCTCCTTACGTTTGGGTACGGGTACGGCAAGGCAGACCTTGGTGTTAGATGAAAGAGCGCAATCGTTGACCGTTGAGGAGTATGCAATTCGCTATCCAGAGAACGATGGCATAAGGGCCGATCAGAACAACTATGGTTTGGGGGTCGGAGAGTCTTTTCGGAATGACCTTGCCTTTCAGATAACGGCAAACTTGGATAGAAACCTTTCAAAAAATCTAAACATCAAAGCAAGGTATAATTTGTTTGCTGACTACAAGGAATTAGCGGATCCTGACCACCGCTTAGATGCTGTTCTAACCGCGAAAGTTTCAAATTTAGTGAACGTTTCGTTAACAGGAATAATGGTCTACAACTCTGCAGAGGTTGCGCGCGTTCAATATAGCCAAGCACTTGCGTTAGGATTAACATACAGCCTACCTAGATAAGACCAAGCTTGAGAAGAACTTCGTGTTTATATCTTTTATTGCTATTGACTCTTGCATGTGGTACACCGAAACGGAAAGTATTGCAGGCAACGAACGCGCCTATCATTCGTTCGGACACGGTCAAGATTAATACAGAATCTGTAACGCTTGCGTTGCCAAGCATCGGCGAAGCAGCCGTGACCGAGGCGCAAGCGGTAGCCATACCCCCAGTGATGTCGACCGAGAATCGGGTGCAGCTTTTAATGCGCACAGGCATAAATAAAAATGCAGATTGGACAGAGGCGATCCACTACGATGTCCGGAAGCCAAACTTTGTCATCATTCATCACACGGCACAGCATAGCTTAAGCCAAACTGTTCGGACATTTCAGCTTGAACACACCAAAGTTTCGGCGCACTATGTCGTAGGAAAAGATGGTCGAGTAGTACAAATGTTAAATGACTACCTTCGTTCTTGGCATGCAGGCCGATCGAAGTGGGGCAACATAACGGATATGAACTCCGTATCGTTAGGTATAGAGTTGGATAACAACGGACGAGAGCCGTTCCCCGAAGCGCAGGTGCAGTCGCTTATGACACTGCTGGATACGCTAAAGACGAAATATCAAATACCTTTTACCAATTTCATTGGCCATGCGGATATCGCGCCAACACGGAAAGACGATCCCAGTATGTTTTTCCCTTGGAAACGACTCGCGGAGCGCGGTTTCGGCGTGTGGTATGATGAATCAAACTTAGTACCAGCTCCTTCAAACTTTAACCATGTCGACGCGCTACGTATCATTGGTTATGACGTTACGAATTTACGCGCCGCAATTATTGCATTTAAAAGGAAGTTTATTGTAACGGACGTTAGCGAAGTATTAACAGAATACGATAGACGGGTGTTATATAATTTATATCGCCGGTATTTTTGATTTGAAGATCGGTTGCAGCAATAATCCAAAAAGTACAACACAAGCACAGCCGACTAAGTTTAGCCAAAGGTAAGCCATAACATCAGCCTTCCAAACAGCAAAAACGACAACCTCGGACAATACGGCTGCCCAAAAAACCGCCTTCCCTCCTATGCTCTTCACATAGAATGCCACGATAAAGATGCCCAAAATTGAGCCATAAAATAAGGACCCTAAGATATTGACCGCTTCTAGTAAGTTTCCTAATTTCCCTGCGAATAATGCCACGATCAAGCTTATGATCCCCCAAAACAATGTAAAGATGCGAGATGCGTTGAGGTAACCTCTATCCGTGCCGTTTTTATTGATAAAACGTTTGTAGATATCGATAACCGTTGTGGAGGAGAGCGAATTTATTGCGCTGGCGGTAGCTCCCATGGAAGCCAGAAAAATAATAGCAATCAACAAGCCTATTAGTCCTTTGGGAAATATCGAGGTTACGAAAGAGAGGAAAATGTAGTTATTATCGTTCAGATCAGCCTTTGGGTCATTCTTTTTAAGCAGCTCTTCTACTTGGCTGCGCAACAGCTTATCCTGCTCGTTGTAATCTTTCAGCTGCGTTCCGGCAGCATCTACCAGCTCGCTGTTGTCGGCTTTCAATCCCTTCGTTAATTCCTGAACAGCGGCATTTTTTTGCGCGCTCAAAGCTTCGTGCGCTACGATGATGCTTTCGTATTCTTGGCTGTATTCGCTTTTTTGAATCTTTTCAACCTCTACCCGATTGAAGAAAAGCGGCGCCGTATGAAATTGGTAGTACGTAAAGACAAGTACCCCAATAAGTAGAATACAAAATTGCATGGGTATTTTTAGAAGGCCATTCATCAATAAACCCATGCGCGAATCTCGCACAGAAGATCCTGTGAGGTATCTTCCGACTTGGCTTTGATCGGTTCCGAAGTAGGAAAGCTGCAGAAAAAAACCGCCAATGAGACCGGTCCATACGGTATACTGATTGTTGAGATCCAAACTCCAATCTATAGCATTTGTTTTTCCGGATTTTCCTGCAATATGGATTGCTTCTGTAAATCCAACATCAGCAGGGAGGTAACTAACGACCATTATACCGGCAGCAAGCAATGAAACAAATATAATTCCCATCTGCAATAGTTGCGTGTAGGACACGGCTTTGGTACCACCCCAAACGGTGTAAACGATAACGACCGTTCCGATGATTAAAGTTGTATACGTAACGTCGAGATTGAGAATCGTGGATAGAATAATGGAAGGTGCGAAAATAGTAATGCCGGTGGATATTCCTCGTTGTATAAGAAAAAGTGCAGCAGTCAGCATTCTTGTATTGACATCAAATCGTTTTTCCAAAAACTCATAAGCGGTATAAACCTTCATCTTATGGAAGATGGGAACAAACGTGACGCACAGCATAATCATGGCCAAGGGCAGCCCAAAGTAAAACTGCACGAAGCTCATGCCAGAGGAATACGCTAAGCCAGGAGCCGATAAGAATGTAATGGCACTCGCTTGTGTGGCCATTACAGAAAGGCCTACATTATACCAGGGGAGCTGACGATCACCAACGAGGAAACCATCAATGTTTTTGATTCCCCGGCTCCTGTACATGCCATAGGCAACAATAAGAAGCAGGGTGATAAAGAGTACTATCCAATCAAGAGCACTCATGAAAAATAGTCCGTGAACCAAGACATAAAAAGAATACAGGCGACCAACCACATACCAACAAGTATATAGAATTGCCGCCAGCTCTTAACTAAGGGAGGTAAACCCTTATCTGTCACTTGGTTTATGTGGAAGTAATACGCTAACAAAGAAGATAGCGAAAATTAAACCAATAACAATACCAGATATAAAACCTAAGAATGTACCGCTTACCACAATAGAAATTAAAGCACCAAATACAGTACCAACCAATACAATTATACCTTTAACATCTAGTGTGTCTTTCTTTTCTACTTGATTTTCCATGATGTATCTTATTCTATTTATCTTTTGCTAACAAATTTACAAATAATCTTGTAGCTCCGGCAACTCCGGCAGGCAATTGTCTGAAAAAAGATAAGCCGGTATACACAAATTTGCCATTTCCTACCTTGCAAATAAGTAACGAGCCCTCCTGCTGCGCCTCGTTTTTATCGGCCATACTTAGTGGTGTGCGATAGTGAGCATCTATATTTTCAGCAAAGTAGAGACCTCGTTCCTGTACCCAGCCCTGAAAATCTCGTTCGGTAATTTTATTCGGATAGTTTAACACAGGATCCGAGGGGTCTGTAAAGGTCACTTTAGCATCTTCTTCCGTCACCCGAGCCCGCGAGAGCGTAAATGGTTTAGGAGCGAAATTCTCTTCCTGCAAACGACTATTGACGTTGTATTGCATGAGCACCACACCGCCATCGTTAGCATAGGCATAAAGTGTAGCAAGCGCGCTACCAATCTTCGCATTAACGTTTAACAATCTCACACCGCAAATGACCGCGTCATACTGGGCTAGCGACGCTGCGGTTAGCTTATCGGCATTTAAGATGTCCACTTGTATGCCAAGATTGCGGAGGGCTTCTGGCACCAAGTCGCCAGCGCCCATAATGTACCCCACGCGTGTTACCGTTTTTTCTATAGCAATAGGTCTCACCTTTACGGCTACCGTTGGAAACCAAGCCTGTCGAGGGATATGATCGTAGGCTATTTCCCGAATGCTTTCGAGCGGCCTTCCATTTGCAATGAAGTCTAGCGAACCTTCAACAGCCGCAGCGCTGTTTTTTACGCGAATTGTTTGTGTAAAGGTATTTGAGCCATCGGCGAAACGAACATCAAATTTGTCGGGATACACCTCCCAGCCCGTTGGGATACCTTTTACTTCAATAGACGAAGTCTTTAAAGACGCATCATTTCTTTGAAATGTAGCGGTTATAGAACGTTCCTCATCAGTAGCGATGAGTAATACAGGTTGGCTCACACTTGCACTAAGTTCAGGCACAACTTCTAAGTAGTCATTCACCTCTCCCATTACGGGATCTACAAATCGGTATTGAATAGGCTGCGTAAGCGTGATGGGGACATCGTTTATGATAAAGTTGATTACGGCGGCAGGCAGGTTAGTGTTCATCGGGTAACCGACGTCTTCAGGCTTTACCTCAAATTTTCCCAGGCTATGTGGTTTTTCCAGCCAATAGGGTTGCGTGCTCTTAAGGATCGTCGTCGGCAAGTCAAACGTCACATACTCATTTGGCGGAAGCTGCCTATCTACCTTTTTTCCATTAATTGAAACGACTTTTGCTGATACATCTGGATTACGTGCGATAATCTCTGTCTTGAACGGAAGCGACGAGCCACGTGTCGCACGAGCTGTAGCGCTCACGGCTTCCAGTTTTATTCCGGCGCAGGATAGCAACAGGTCTTCAACCTCTTTGATTTTTCGTGTTTTCCAATAACCGTCTTTTAGCCCTTGTAGCGCTTGCCATACATTTGCCAACTGCGGTATAGATCTTTGCGGATGCTTCTCATCAAAATTTTGTAACAACATATCGATCTCAGTTTTTACAGCCTGTCCGCCATCCACGCGCTTCCAAGTAAGATCCACGTTATCGAACAAATCTTTTTGCGCCCGTTCGCCAGCAACGTATTCAAATGTTTCGAAAAATTTTCCATTTGAAGAAGCAGAGCCAAAACCTTGGCTTTTATGTTGTGATCGGCTTAAAGCAGAAATCTCCCCATGCGATTTTCCCAACAAGGGATTGAAGTCGCCGATATCAAGTTTAAGTTGGTCTTTGCTTTCTCCTTGCATCCGCATGAAGCTAGCCGTATTCCATAATAGGCGCTTCGCCTTCCATATAGATACCTCGCTTAACTGCTCGGGAAACCTTTTTGGATCGGCCGCTGCTGTGAATGCTTCGTGGGCAAGAATAGCAGAAGCTTGGTGGTGGCCGTGCCCGCCACGCTCATCGGGCGGAAACCGCGTTATGATAATGTCTGGTTGTAACTTTCGAATAAGCCACACGGCCTCACGAAGTACTTCGTCTTTCTTCCAAAATTGGAAGGTTTCATCATATGTTTTCGAAAAGCCAAAATCGTAAGCCGACGAAAAATACTGTTCGCCACCGTCGATCTTCCGGGCTTGTAACAGCTCTTGTGTGCGGATGAGGCCAAGCTCAATGCCTTGTTCGGTACCGATCAAATTTTGTCCGCCATCGCCGCGTGTTAAAGATAAATATGACGTTCTGACTTTACGTTCAGAAGCTAAATAGGATATCAATTTCGTATTCTCATCATCCGGATGGGCTGCGAAATAAAGTACAGAACCTAGTACGTTAAGTCGATCCATTTTTAAACGAATCTCTGAAGAGGAAAGTGGTGCGGGGGCCTGTGCGAAGGAAAATTGAATATATAGGGAAGCGATAAGTATGCCTATGTAATGTCTGCTCATAGTTGTTAAAAATAAAAAATATTTTGTGCTTCCGCTCCGGAAAGAGGAATAAATTTAATTCAAGATGATCTTGTTACTGATAAGATAGCTACCCATTCATATTTTGTGTATAATTGCATACCAGCACATGAGTATTATCTATTCCATAGATCTGTTAGGCACCATGGTATTTGCCATATCGGGCGCGATGGCTGCGAACCGAAAGCATATCGATATTTTCGGTGCCGCTTTCACGGGCTTCGTGACCGCCATCGGTGGTGGCTCCCTCCGCGATGTATTTTTGAACCTTCGCCCCGTGTGGGTAGATGATGGAAATTACCTTATCGCCATTTTAATCGGTGTCACAATCTCCATCTTAGCCAATAAATATCTTGATAGGCTAGCAAGGACGCTTAGTTTTTTTGATGCGATTGGTATCGGTTTCTTCTGTATCGTAGGTGTACAAAAATCGCTGTCAAACGAGGCTTCTGCAATCGCATCCATTATCTTGGGCATGTTCTCTGCTGTTATGGGTGGCGTGATACGTGATACATTGATGAACGAGACACCCCTGATCTTTCGGAAGGAAATCTATGCGACCGCGTGTTTGTCGGGCGCAATTCTATACGTCGTTTTAGGATTGTTTGAGGTAGACTCCACCGTGAACGCCTTTTTATCAGCCGCCATTATTTTTGTAATCCGATTGCTCGCCGTGAAGTTCAAACTTTCGCTGCCGGTAGTCGGTGGATAGAAGCAAAAAAAGGTAGTTTGGGCTACCTCTTTTTCTTCGGTTGCGGAAATCTCATTTTATACCCCACGCGCACCATTCCTTTAGAAATGGACTCTAGTTTGCCTTTTAGCATTGCTTTTTTCAAAGGACCCAATTTATCGATAAACAGCTTCCCTTCGATATGGTCGTATTCGTGTTGTACAATTCTCGCTGCGAGTCCTGAAAGCTGAACCTCCTGTTCCTCAAAGTTCTCATCCAAGTAATTTATAAGCACATGAGATGGTCGCATAACTTCCTCACTAATATCAGGAATGCTTAGACAGCCTTCATTAAACCCCCATTTTTCACCAGTTTCTTCTACAATGATTGGATTAATCAGCACCTTTTTAAAATCTTTTAAAGAGGGGTCTCCTTTTTCATCACCATCATCTTCGGCAAATGGAGAGGCATCAATAACAAACAACCGAATAGGCAGACCAACCTGCGGAGCAGCTAAGCCAACACCACGCGCTGCATACATCGTTTCAAACATGTCAGCAATGGTTTCCTTAAGGTTTGGATAGTCTTCATCTATTTCTTCTGCTTTCTTCCTTAACACCGGGTCGCCATACGCTACTATAGGTAATTTCATACATTTTATTTTCCCTGCAAAGGTATCAATAATAATTTATACCCATTTAGATTCTGCTAACTTTGTAGGTAGAATGATGCGGATTGAAACGGACAGAATCGATGCTTTTATGGCACATGTTGCGGCGCTACTAAATACAGATTTCAAGAGCGAAACTTTTGAAAGATGTATCGTATTACATGCAATCTCCCTTGAGCTCACCATAATAATCTACCTTCCTGGGGCAGGCGCTCGTCTCCGGAACACGGGCAACAGAACCATCCATATCGACTATGATCAAGTGATTCACGATGCTGATAAACTATCAGCCCGTTTAGCGTCCCTATTCGGCAGTGGGCAAGTCATATACGCAAGAAAAACCGTCGTAGCGCGTGTTGACAAGTGCGTCACGCTATCCTTTTTATTAGAGCATCATCTACAATCTGCCATACCGGGCAAATACCGCTATGGTTTATATCATGAAGGCGAGCTGGTATCGCTTGCCGTCTTTAGTGGTGGCAGAAATATGCGGGATCAACGTGACGGCTATCGTTCCTTCGAGCTGATACGCTTCTGTCATAAATCGGGCTACCGCATTGTTGGTGGGCTTTCTAAGCTTTTAAAAGCCTTCATTCATGATTTTAATCCCGATGACATCATGACTTATGTAGACCGCGACTGGTCACAAGACTCCAACCTTTCCACATTGGGTTTTAAAGAGGTCGGGAGTTTACCAGCTCAATGTTATCGCGTTGTTAATGGATTGAGGGAAATGGGCGCCAAGAACGAGCAGAACGCTATCCCTTTGAATAGCACCTCAGATGGTTATTTCATCTACAATTCAGGTAGTACAAAGTTGGTTCTCTCATTATGAAAACCCGCTTGTGATACGTATATTTAGCCAAGGAAAAACACTAAAACGAAGATAATTTTATGAAACGTAAACTACGTATGGGTATGGTTGGCGGTGGCAAAGACGCCTTTATTGGCGCAGTTCACCGTATCGCGGCCTTTATGGATGGTAAAATAGAACTGGTTTGTGGTGCTTTCAGCGTCAATCCTGAAATATCTAAGCAATCTGGAGAAGAACTTTTTATCGCACCGGATCGCGTATACGCCGATTACGAAGAAATGATTAGCAAAGAAGCTGCCCTTCCTGAAGGCGAGCGTATGGATTTTCTAACGATCGTTACGCCTAACTTCCTACATTTTGGACCAGCGAAATTAGCCCTGGAAAACGGTTTTGATGTCGTGGTTGAGAAGCCTATGACAGTAACGTTGGATGAAGCTAAAGAATTACAGGAGATTGTAGATAAAACGGGTCGTACGCTTTGCTTAACACATACCTATTCAGGCTATCCGATGGTTAAACAAGCGAAAGCGATGGTAAAGGATGGACATTTTGGAAAGATTCGGAAGATCGTTGTAGAGTATCCGCAAGGCTGGTTGAGCCGCCTTTCCGAACGAGAAGGGAATTCTGGCGCGGCTTGGCGCGCAGATCCAAAAAAATCCGGCTTATCACTTGTTATGGGCGATATCGGGACCCATGCAGCACACTTAGCAGAATATGTAACCGGACTTCGCATCACAGAGCTATGTGCGGATCTTACCACTTTTGTGGAGGGACGCTTGCTAGATGATGATGGATCTGTATTGCTACGTTTTGAAGATGGCGCTAAGGGTGTGCTGATGGCATCGCAAATATCTGCTGGAGAGGAAAACGCCGTAAGAATCCGCGTGTATGGTGAAAACGGAGGATTAGAATGGGCAAATGAAGATCCAAATAATCTTATCATTAAAATGTTGGATCAACCACGCCAAATTTACCGTACAGGAAATGCATACGCATCACCATATACATTGAGTTCCTTCGCAACGCACAACACACGTATCCCCGCTGGTCACCCAGAGGGTCTACTGGAATCTTTTGCAAACATTTACAGAAACTTTGCCGCAACAGTTAGCGCCAAACGGGAAGGAAGAACACCTACAGCGGAAGAGCTAGACTTTCCTTCTGTACAAGATGGGGTTCGTGGAATGGCATTCGTGCAAAATGTGGTCGCAAGTAACGAAAGCAACGAAAAATGGACTAAATTTGTTCTGTGATAGAACAGACGATAGACCATATAGATAATAATCAGGTGTCGGATCTTTCGGCACCTGATTTTTTATGTGTTATTCTAGGCCCTACCGCCTCTGGAAAAACCGCGCTCGGCGTGGCGCTTGCCGAACGCTTGTTTGGTGAAATTATTAGCATTGACTCCCGACAGGTATACCGCGGTATGGATATTGGGACGGGGAAAGATCTATCGTCCTATAGAGACATTCCATACCATTTGATCGATATTCAGGAACCGCATGATCGCTATGACATCTCCCAATTTAAAGTCGATTTCCACCATGCTTTTACGAAAGTTGTTTCAAAAGGAAAAGTTCCTATTGCGGTGGGTGGCACTGGGCTTTATATGCACACGTTGCTCCTGGCACAACCCTATACGCAGGTTCCTGTGGATGAGTCGCTGCGTCAACAACTGTTGCCATTAGACAAAATAACGCTCATACAACGGCTCGAGAATTACCAAATACCCGCTAATTTTAAAATAGACCAGAGCTCCCATAAAAGGTTGATTCGGGCCATCGAGATCCTCGAACAGCTTAAAGCAGGTTATCAGCCCGTTGAAGAGAAAACCAGATATAAACCCATCATCTTCGGGTTAAACCCTTCGGTGGATGCTAGGAGGCAAAGCATCAGTGAACGGCTTACAAGCCGGCTAAATGAGGGGCTAATCGAAGAGGTCGAACAGCTATTAATGCAAGGGCTATCCCATAACGACCTTCAGTATTTTGGGTTGGAATACAAATACAGTTCGCTTTATTTGCTCGGCGAACTGGACAAAAGCAGCTTCTACACGAAATTAGAGACCGAGATTCACCGCTACGCGAAAAGGCAGATGACGTTTTTCCGTAAAATGGAAAAAGATGGTATAAAAATACATTGGTTGGATGCTGTCGATACCGCTGAACGTCTCGATGCGATAGAAAGAATCATAAAAAAGGACCATCCGAAAGGTTTGGATAGCCCTTTTTCATTTTAGTCGTTTGATTTCTGCACAATCGAAATATTATCTGCAGCATTGCCCACACTAGCCTGAAAACTAATCTCGCGTAATCTTCCATCCTTGTTTTCCGATAAATGAATTTTAATTGTTTTATTATTTGCTCTTTCCCAGACGAACCAGTTCTCAAATTCAATTTTGTCAACACCAGGTAAATGGTTTGGAGGGAAATTTGGAACGACGTATTGTGAGAAATGGTATTTGATACGATTATCATTGTCCCAGTCTTCCGGTCTTAATATTTCTCCATTAATAGTCAAGTCTTCCAGAAACCATTTTACATCATTTTTTGCAGTGATCATTACAGTTTGCTCAGACCCGTTTAGTTCAATCTTGTTCGGTGCAAATTCAGGACGGGTTGCATATCCATCTTTTTTTTCACAGGAGAACAACAAAACGACCATTACAGTAACAAATACATGCGTTAGCAATCGAGTATAATTTAGCCTTTTCATACGTTATTTTTTTCTGATATTGTATACATCCATGGAAAAAGGATATCTTGCGGGGGCGTTATCGACGAAATAAGGATCCCACAATTTTGTCATAAAATAACCTGTATAATAAGAGCTATCCCATCCAAAATTGACATGAACTAAATCCGAACCGTCTGAATAAACCCTGTAGCCGTCTACTATATAAGCGTGGCCGTTCCCTCTAGGAGCACCTAACCAAGATGATTTTTTGTCTCTAGAACTTATTACGGTTACATTCGTTGGGTGTCCCGTCAAACCTAATTTGATAGCACCCTTGCTAGGATTTACAAAGTAAGGGTTTAACTTTCCAGAAAAGAATATGTCGAGAGCTTTTTTTGTGCTTGCACCACTTCCTGAAGCTCCGTAATCCATTCCTACAGCATTACCGATTTGCCTCATCAGTAGACCGAGAGTATTTGCTTCATTAGGAAATTGATTCACATAAGCAGAATTTTTCATCTTCACCAAGTTATTCCAATTTAATGAAATACCATTAAACATATCTAAATGTTTCGTCACAGATAAAGCTTGCGCAACAACTGTAGCTACACAACCTGCGTGCCAGTTGTTGGGAGTATATCGATTATAAGGATCTTGTGATTGCCCCCACTGAACCTGAACTCGTGGTAACACTTCTTCAACAACTGTTTTGTTACTAGCTTTTAAAGATGATCTAGTCGATATAAAGGATTTTGTACTTTGTAATTTATAGTCGTCAAAAGATTTGGGATCTTTATTATATTCAATAGCACTTAACAAGATTGGCATAAATGGATTATTGATATCAGTAGTGTCTAAAACCAAATCATTAATAGAGATGTTTTCGTTATCAAAAATAGCTATTACCGGTTCGCAGTCCGTATTGGCCGAAACAACTACTGAATTAGAAAGACCTGTGTTTTTTACGAGGAAAAGCAATGTGTCGTTTTCTGCACGACGATCACCTAAGCCCTCTGTTGTAAGTGCAGATATGTGCAAATTTGTTCTCTCACTTGGATTAGTTGAAGACTTTGTAAGTTTAGTTCTTGTCAAGAATAAGTTCGATACGACCGATTCTACCTCTTTTTGGCTCCTCACGTTTATTTTTTCGGCATACGCTGATGGATTCAATTGCGAATCATTATAAGGTGATTCCTTTTGACAGCTCGTGTACAAGAATAAACCGCCAAATAGTAATACAATTAATTTTTTTGTTTTCATTTTTAAAGATTATATAGTAATAGTTATCTGTGGCGCATTTGCTACTTAAGTCATATTAGTTGGGATATAAGCCCCCAAAGAATCTTGCTATCCTAGATTCCATATATATTTTTACAATATGGGATTGGAGTTATTATCCATGAGCGTAAACTAATAGGTCTTAGCACAAAATTCCTAGCACTTATATGTTTAACAGCGTAGCAAAAGTATGCTGCGCATTTATAAAAAGTGGTAACATGCTGTCTTTTATTCGAAATATTTGATAGCCACGAGAATAAGTAAAATATATTCTACAAAAAACATTTCGAAATTGTTCTCTAAAACTTAATTTGTTATATTTCAAAGAATTTCTTCGGTGTGGAATCCAGTTATTATGGTAAGCGTATGATCAATATTGCATCTAGAAAAAGGAGTAGATATGACTAACAAAAGAAATCAAATTAAAGGCTTCTGCAGGAACGTTGATGAGAAGAAGGAAAGGTTAAAGAAAGCTTTTGGCTACATTCTCAAAGACAAGGGCTTTGGAAACTTGGGTGTCAACAAAGTGTCTCTCGAAGCTGGTATCAGTAAAAATCTCATCTATCGATACTTTGGAGATTTTAAGACACTTATTGAGCAATATAGTGAAGGTATCGATTACTGGACGAGCCAAGCAGAAAAGAGGGATTATTCGGAAATGACTGAGAAAGATGTCTTAAAGAATCTACTAGGAGAACAATTCAATTATTTAATCTTGAATCCTGAAATGAGACAACTTGTTCTTTGGGGGCTGCACGAATCAAACTATAATACAACATCTTTATTAAAAAAAAGGGAGCTATTTGCTGAGCGTTTAATTCTGCAGAAAGCAGATAAAAGGTTTGATGGAAGAATAGATTATCGTGGAGTAGTATCAGTTCTTATGGCCGCTGTATATCACTTAGCCGCATATTCATCTGTCCAGAAAGCGAATTTCTGTGGGATTGACCTAAGCCAAGATAAGGGGCGTAAAAGAGTACTCGACGCGATCAATCTGATTCTTGATAATATTTATGATTTGAACGAGGACAAAAAGAAAGCGACCAACGACAACGAGTAAATATACCTTAATCTTTGCTCTTCGAGTTAGGTCCATTGTTTTTAACAAATATCCCCGGCGCTTTTATGGCGTCGGGGATTTTAGTTGTTTGTTCTAGAAAAGGGCATTTTGGACAACCCCTTTTCAATTTTTTTTAGAGCTTAATTTCTTCCTCTTTGTTGTTGAAGAAACGGAACTGCGTGAGGTGGTATGATGATGCGGTTTTGATTTTAATCCATTTACCGTATTTAAAAAACCATTTCACTCTCCTTGAAATTAATCCTGACGTGATGTAGGCGCCAATATAAGGATGTACCGCGAGGGTGACACCCTTTTCATTTTGTTCTTGCAAAATGAAGCTCAAATTATTCTCAATATCGTCGAGCAAAACGATGCTCGAGCGAATTTCGCCAGTTCCTCCACAAGCGGGGCATTTTTCACTTGTTACCACGCTCATTTCTGGTCTGACGCGCTGTCTGGTTATCTGCACTAAACCGAATTTGCTCGGCGGAAGAATCGTGTGTTTAGCGCGATCATTCGCCATACACTCTTTCAGATAACTATAAAGCTCTTTTCGATTGGTTGGTTTATGCATATCGATAAAATCGATGACTACAATACCGCCCATATCGCGCAATCGCAATTGCCTTGCGATCTCTTTTGCGGCCTCTTTATTGACCAGCAATGCATTTTCTTCTTGATTCTCTTTGCTGGCAATTCGGTTTCCACTGTTCACATCCACAACGTGGAGTGCTTCGGTGTGCTCAATCACAAGATAAGCACCTCCCTGTAAGTTTACCGTTTTGCCGAAAGACGCCTTAATTTGCCTTTCTACACCGAAATGATCAAAGATGGGCTCCTTATGCTTATACAGCTTTACTATCTTTTCTAGATCGGGTGAAATCTCCTGTACATACGATTTTACTTCGTCGTAAAGGGTAAGATCATTGACATGAATATGCGTAAACTCGTCTGTCAAAATATCGCGCAAAATGGTAGATGCTCTATCCATTTCTCCCAATACCTTATGAGCGGGTTCAGCAGTTTTAAGACGTTTGGTAAAAAGTTCCCATTTAGAGATTAAGTCTAAAAGGTCTTTTTGCATTTCCTCGACACCCTTACCTTCAGAAACTGTCCGTATTATGACGCCAAAGTTAGCGGGCTTAATACTTTCTACAATTTTCTTAAGTCGGGTACGTTCGGGGTTGCCCTTGATCCTTTTAGAGATGGAAACGGTACTCGAAAACGGAACCAATACAACAAATCTACCTGCAATTGAAAGGTCAGAACTTAATCTTGGGCCTTTCGTTGAGATAGGTTCTTTAGCAATTTGTACCGGTAAAAGCACATTTCGGCTCAAAATATCCGAAATTTTTCCTGCTTTATCAATGTCCTTTTCAAGTTTCAAACTATTGAGCAGCTTCTCCTGATAGCTGCCGTTCTTTACAATACGCGTTAGCTTGAGTAAAGACTGAACCTGTGGCCCTAAATCCAAATAATGTAAGAACGCATCTTTTTCGTAGCCTACATCTACGAAAGCGGCATTTAGGCCTGGCATGATCTTTTTGACCCGCCCGAGATAAATATCGCCAACGGCGAAATTGTTATCAGCCTTTTCCTTGTTCAGCTCAACAAGCTGTTTGTCCTGTAGTAAAGCAATAGTTACTCCTTTTTCGGGAGTGGAATCGATAATAAGTTCCTTTACCAACAGCTACTTTTTTAAGATCAGGATACGACGATAGGTACCCCGTCTGATGAAACATAAAAACTCGTTAATGAAAAAATACAATCTACAGTTTTACCAGAGTGAAACCATAGATTGTACAACGTCTTATGCGGCTTCAGCCAATAAGATCAACAAGCTTATTTTTTCTTGTGTCTGTTTTTTCTTAAACGTTTTTTACGTTTGTGAGTAGCCATCTTGTGTCTTTTTCTTTTTTTTCCGCTTGGCATAGCTTTAATGTTTTTAAATGATAAATTAATATGTTAATTACTTACTCAGTTCTTCGACACGACGTTCGATGAATTGAGATAGGGTCGGATCAGCGGCTAGCTCCTTACTTTTCTGAAAAGCAGCAATAGCCTCGTTTTTCAACCCGATATTTTCATAACCTGTCGCCAAATAAAAATACGATTCGGCATCAGGCTTCAACTCGACAACAGTTTTGAATCGTTCGATCGCTTTGTCGAATTGACGGGATTGCAATGAAAACAATCCCAATGTTTTGTTTGCTTGAATATTCTTTGGCTCCTTGGCGACTACTTCCCTCAATAAAGCAATGCCCGCCATAGGATTGTTCGTTCCGGTGACCATCGCAGCGCCTAGCCCCGTTTTTGCATCCAAATTGTTCGCATCCAGCGCAGTAGCCTGCTCATAAGATTGAATAGCCAATCGATTGAGCTCGGTCGCCATAGCTGTATCCTGCAAGTTGGTATACGCGGAGCGAAATGCATCTCCGGCTTTCAACCAATATTCAAATTTAGGGCTAATTTTCGCCATTTCCTCATAAATAAATCCCCGAGGAGCATCTTTGGCTAAATCATCCCATTTTTTTGCCAGTTCTTCTAATAAAGGTAGCTTCTCTTCCCCTTCTGCATTAGCCACTTTTGCTTCCAAAGCCGTAATCTCTTGCGCTAAACTACCATTGATCGATTGTTTAGTCATGTCTGATACGCTCTGGAAATTAAAAGCTGATGATGCTTCTGTGGTTGTAGAGGCGTTTGCTCCCTTATTATCCTCTACCAAACCTTTTATAGGGCGCGCAAGCAATGCCCCCATTAGGGCAAGAACAATTACGATTACTATTATTTGTTTGGTATTCATCCTGATTTACTTGTTTCCTTGTTTAACCTTTTCAACAAAAACTTTTGCAGGTTTGAAGCTTGGCACGAAGTGCGCAGGGATGATGATAGCTGTGTTTTTTGAAATGTTACGTGCTGTTTTCTCTGCTCTTTGTTTCACTACGAAACTTCCAAAACCCCTAACATACACATTCTCGCCACCAACCATTGCATTCTTAACAACTTTAAAAAATGCTTCAACTGTTTCTTGAACATCTACTTTCTCTAAGCCTGTTTTGTTAGAGATCTCCGCAATAATTTCTGCTTTAGTCATATCTGTTTTTACTGTAATTATTTATTTCTCAACCCTTAACGCTGTAGCAGTTTGGGATGCAAAAGTATCTTTTTTTTATGACGTTTAAAAATTTATTTCTGTTTTTTTGCCAATGATGACGATTTGGAAACTTTTAAGTATCAGATATTTACCAAGATCATATACAAAATTTGTGCTTTTCATGCCATACTCTTCGCATTTACACCATTAACTTTCAGCAGCTTAGCAGGCATCCAAAAAATAGATGATGTGCGTTTTGTGTGTGCTAAAACGTGTTAGAGCCGAGCTTAAATTTATCGATAAACGGATCATTCAACGACCCTAAGCGGGCTGTTTCTTCGAATTTTTTTTGTCGGAAAGTGAGGGACTGAATAAAATCTACTATTGCAAATGGAAGTTCAGAGGTATATTTAGACTGACGGAGCCAGTAAAACCATTGATAGGTTTAAAGTTATTTTTAGTCTGCGTATCAAATCCGTAACCAATACCAAGATCGATGATGGATAGTAGCCCAATACCAACTTTGGGTGTTACTGTATAGGGTGTCACTTCTGCTTTTATAAAGGGAAAGATAAGCTTCGTGCTGACATAATAGGTCAATCCTAACTCGGGGATAACAGTTGTTTGATCTTGCATCCAAGTGAAATTCGCACCTGCATCTATTTTTATATACTGATGGTCGTTCGGTGCAAATAGCCCCCATCCTGATGCTTTTAAAAAGTTTCCACTTTGGTATTGCCAGCCCAGGGATGGCCCCCAAATCCACTTATTGCCTTTCGCTTGTTGAGCAATAGTAAGTTGTGTGACCACGCACAGGAAGAAGAGTAGGATGAACGTCTTTCTCATAGAGGCAATTCTTCGAAATTAGATGCAGAGGTGGTACAAGCATCAGGCCAAAATTTTAAATGGTAAAGCCCAAACAAGATTTTACCATCTATACTTTAAGGTCGCATCAGCTATTCTGGTAAAAAATACGATACCTATGATGAAATTTAATGTGCAATGATAACTTTGTATATGGTCTGAATGCTATCGGTCTTCTTAACCGAAGCAAGTCTTCCATACATATCAAATGATTGACAATAAGTAGCTATTACCTTATTATTATGAATAAAAGGATTTTCTTTATTGGCTTGCTCTTTGGGGTAAGCACAATTGCTATGGCGCAACAGCCGTCTTTTCTATCCTATCCGGCTTTGAGTCCGGATGGAAGTACGCTGGTTTTTAGTTTTGAGGGCGACCTCTGGAAGGTGAGCAGCGAAGGAGGCGTGGCTCTTCGCCTGACAGCGATGGAGGGCAATGAAACGTCGCCCCGCATCTCGCCAGACGGGAAATGGCTTGCATTTTCATCCAACCAAAATGGAAATATGGATGTATACAGCATGCCATTAGAAGGAGGCGATATACAACAACTTACTTTCCATGAAAGTATGGACGAAGTGGACAGTTGGAGCTGGGATAGCCAAACCATCTTTTTTACCTCTTCACGCTACAATAGATTTTCCAGCTACAAGGTCGATAGAAGCGGTGGAACTGCACAACGGATTTTTCCGCATTTCTTTAATTGTATACACGGCATTGCCGAAATGCCTTCGGGCGAGCTATTGTTTAACGACTCTTGGGAAAGTTATTCCTCGGCGAACAGGAAGCGGTACAAAGGCGCTTTTAATCCCGACATCCGTTCCTACAACCCCAAAGACAAAACATTCAAACAATACACAGACTATATTGGTAAGGATTTTTGGCCTAGTGTAGATCGTAAGGGAAATATTTACTTTGCTTCTGATAAGGAAAATGATGAGTACAACCTGTATACATTTAATGCTGGAAAAAAAATAGCGCTAACCACATTTAAGGAGTCCATAAAGCGGCCGGTCGTGGCGGCCAATGGTGGCAAAGTCGTTTTTGAGAAAGATTACCAGATCTACCTGTACGACACCAGCAGTAAAAAAACAACGCAACCGATAATCCACTTGAGCCGAAACAGAATTCTGGGAAAGGAAAAAGAGTTTGATGTCAGCAACAACATCAGCGGCTTTGACATTTCTCCGGACGGAAAGAAAATGGCATTTATATCACGTGGCGAACTATTCGTCAGTGATATCGACGGGAAATTCGTTCGCAAAATGCCTAGCAACGGCGAGCGGGTAATGGAAGTCAAATGGCTGAAGGACAACAAAACCCTACTGTTTAGCCAGACGTTTCAAGGCTATCAAAATTGGTTCTCCCGATCGGCAGATGGCGCTGGAAATGCTAGACAGCTCACTGAAGATCTCCGCAACAACCGTAGCATCACCTTCAATACAGATGCAACTAAAGCGGTATACCTGAGCGGGAGGGATGAGGTGCGCTTATTGGATCTGGCGTCTTTGAAAAGTAGCGTGATTGTCAAAGATGAAATTTGGGCATTCCAAAATTCCGCCCCATCTTTCTCTCCAGATGGAGCTTATGTGTTATTTACGGCTATCCGCAATTTTGAACAGGATATTTTTGTGCACAATATAGCTTCCGGATCGACGACCAACTTGACAAACACAGGTGTTACAGAAGCGAATCCGTATTGGTCTCCAGATGGAAAGCATATCTATTTTGCTAGTAACCGCACAAAGCCTTCGTACCCCACAGGAATGCAGTTTTCAAGCATCTACAAAATGGCGTTGGAAAACCTGGATTCGCCCTACCGCAGCAGCAAGTTTGACGAGCTATTCAAGGAAACAGAAACCGAAAAAAAGGACAGTGTGACGAAAAAGGATGATAAAGCGAAGGCCAGCAATAAGCATGCTCAAGCAAATAAAAAGCCTGTTGTAAGCATTGATCTGAAAGGCCTATCAGACCGCATTAGTCTGGTGAGCCCAGCGTTGGGCACGCAATATAATCCATTCGTATTCCAAAAAGGGGATAAGACTTACGTTTTTTTCTCCTCCAATCACGAAGGGAAGAACGGCGTGTATCGCATGGTAAGTGAGCCTTTTGAAGAAAACAAAACCGAAAAGGTAAGCGATGGGTTTCTTGGCGATTTGATGGAGGTTGGCGGTAAATATTACGCTTTAAGTGGCGGAGTTATCCAAAAATATAGCTTAGAGGCAAACAAGCTTGATAAAGTGACGATGAGCTATAAGTTTACGAAAGACCTTTCTCAAGAGTTCAACCAGATGTTCTACGAAACTTGGGCGGGAATAGAGGAGAATTTCTACGATAGCACATTTCACGGTGTTGATTGGGCTGCCACCAAAAGGAAGTATGCGGGGTATTTGAGCGGGATCAATACGCGCGCGGACCTTCGTATTTTACTCAATGATATGTTGGGCGAGCTCAATTCGTCGCACCTGGGATTTAGCTCTACAGGATCAGAGGAAAAGAAGAACTTCAATTTTGTCACTAATGAGCTTGGGATCGTTTATGACAACGAAAGCCCAACCAAGATTGCGCGCATTTTACTCAACGGTCCGGCCTCACGAAAAGATGTAGACTTGCAGCCGGGAGATGTCGTACTGGCAGTGAACGGTGAAAAGATAGACCCTAAAAGAGACCGTGATTCCTATTTTACGCAGCCATCGCTGGCTCCAGAGATGCGACTTACTGTGATGCGTGCAGGCAAAGAGCGGAAGGTAAATATCCGTCCGCAGAGCAGTAGTGATTTTAAAGGTCTGCTATACGACGAATGGATCAAAGGAAACCGGAGCAAAGTGAGTGCGCTAAGCAACAATAGAGTGGCATATTCCCACATGAAGAATATGGGCGGAGAAGAGCTGCAGACCTTCTTGCTTGATATGGCTGAGCAGGAGAATAACAAGGATGGGATCATCTTGGATCTACGTTACAATACCGGCGGGAATGTGCATGATGAAGTGTTACGTTTTCTACAGCAACGTCCTTATCTCCAATGGCAGTATCGCGGCGGGAAGAAAGCACCGCAAGGCAATTTCACTCCCGGAGGCAAACCCATTGTCCTTTTGATCAATGAGCAGTCGCTGAGTGATGCGGAGATGACCGCAGCAGGCTTCAAAGCATTAAAATTGGGTAAGATTATCGGAACGGAAACCTATCGCTGGATAATCTTCACATCAGCGAAAGGGCTGGTGGACGGCTCGATGTATCGAGTACCTGCCTGGGGGTGTTATACCTTAGATGGCGATGATCTGGAGCTTACAGGGGTTGCTCCGGATATAACGGTGAAAAATTCAATAACAGATCGGATCAACGATAAAGATCCCCAATTAGAGCGAGCAGTCGAAGAAATTATGAAGGATTTGAAATAGCAAGAAAGAAAATCTGAATTTTACATAAGCTATGCTCATGTCGTTAAACCAGCAGGACGCGGGCATAGCTAGTTTTTTGCGAAGGAAAGTCGTTCTGTTAACAAATACTTAAAATAGAGTTGCCGTTGAGTTAACAAACCACCAATAGCTTTGTGTTCACGTAAAACAATAAAGCAAATCATGGTTTCATCCTCAAAAAAGCAAATTTTAGTCTGTTTTTTTCTCGCCTTCCTAGGCGTCATGTTGAAGTTTAGCGCATCCGCGCAAGGCACGCAAGCCTCTATTCGCGGCAGTATTAGCAACGCAAGTAATGTACATGTGGCCGGCGCTACCATTCGCGTCCGCAATGAGTCGACTGGTTTTACGACAACATCGGTTACGAACGAGCGCGGAAATTACGACATCAAACAGCTTCCTTTGGGCGGTCCTTACACCGTCACAGCAACGCATGTGCAGGAAGGCGAAGGTGTGGTAACCAACATAACGCTTAATCAGGGCGATGTTGCACAGGTAGATATCCAACTTCGCCCCAACAATGTCTCCTTAGATGCGGTAGAGGTAAATGCCTCGGGATTAAAAAATACACGTGATTATTTAGGTGCAGCGACGGCATTTTCCACGAAAGATATCAATACACTCCCTGTAAATGGCCGGAACTTTACGGTACTTACAGACCTGTCTCCATTAACGAATGGTGGAAGTATCGCCGGTCAGCTTGGCTCATCGACAAACTTTACCATAGATGGTATGAATGCTAAAAACCCCACATCGTCAGGTTCTACAACGTCTCGCAGTGGCGCGCCATATTCCGTTTCCATGGAAGCCGTTCGGGAGTTTAAGGTGGTAACCAACCAATACGATGTTACTTTCGGACGAAGTGGTGGAGGTACCATAAGTGCTGCGACCAAAGCGGGTACCAACCAGTTGACCGGTTCGGCTTTCTTCTTCAGTCGGGCAGATTGGTTGACGAGCAAGTATGATATTCGTGGCAACGACCGTATAGGAAACTATACGACGAATCAATATGGATTTTCTTTGGGCGGGCCGATCATTAAAGATAAATTGCACTTCTTTATGGTTTGGGACAGACAGCAAGATAATAGATCCTTACTGATTGCAGATGTGCAATCTCCAGCTGACGAAGTTCTTTACCGGATTAACCAACTAACGCTCAATCGTTACTTGGGTATCGCACGCAACGAATATGGCGTATCAGCAGAGCAGCAAACAGGCTCTATCGATAAAAAAAGAACGTCAGATGCCGGATTCCTCCGTCTGGATTGGCAAATCAACGAGAAAAACCTCTTAACGATCCGTAACAACTTAACGTATGACTACAATCCTTTAGGGCTAGGTGACAACTCCAACATCAACTTATTAGAGTCTTATGGTAACGATAAGAACTTTGACAATAGCTTTCTAGCTACATTGCGTACATCTATCTCTCCACGAATCACCAACGAATTAAAAGTGCAGCATTTATACGTTTATCAAAACAGTACACAAAATGCACAAATCGGGAGTGGCTATATTCCCCGTGCCATCGTTGATGATGTGGTTTCTAATATCAACGGAAATAATCTTTCCACCTCCATACAATTAGGCGGGCACCGTTTCGGGCAGGAAAGCTTCCGTAACAATGTATTCCAGCTCACGAATAATTTATTCTACGATACGGAATTTGCGAAGTATACTTTCGGTGTTGATCTCATGGCCACGCAGTCCAATTCCATCTATGGATCAGAGGTGAACGGACGATTCCACTTTAGCAGCAATCAGGCGCAGAATTTAACGGCTCTAGATAATTTTGAAAACCTACAGCCTTATCGTTTCTACAGAGAGGTGCCGCTAAAGGATGATGTTGCGGTGCGCGGAACAATCATGAACTTCGGACTTTATGGTCAAATGCGTAAAAACATCGCGGCCGGATTGGAAATGACTGCCGGTTTACGGATGGACTATGCCGCCTATCCAACAGCGACATTCAACCAGTTGGTTTTCGATGAATTGGGCATTCGTACAGATAACCAGCTCGCTTCATTTATCTTGCAACCACGCATACAGTTTAACTGGGATATCAATGAAAACCAGACCGATTACCTACGGGCAGGCGCCGGAATTTTTGCATCCGACATTAACAACTACATGATCATCAATAACCTTACGTTTGATGGGTCAAATTTCGCTACCGTGGACGTCCGCGGCACAGATGTACCGCGCCCGGATTTTAATGCCTACAGAGCAAATCAAAGCAGTATTCCTAGTTTGGCGCAACATCAGCTCGCAACCATCAATTATACTGGTGAAGATGCTCAGGTACCGACCGTCTATAAAGCCAACGTATCGTACAACAAGTTTTTGACCGACCGCTTTAAGCTGGGACTTTCTGCATACATGAGTTTAGCCCGGAATAACTATACCTATGTAGACCGCAATATGGTAGACGATCCTTTTTTCCGTTTAGCCAATGAGGCAAACCGCGGCGTATATGTTCCGTTGACTTCTATGCCAACCAATGCCGAGCCTGCCAATTGGCAAGATGGCCGTAAGTCAAACCGACTGGGGCGCGTTTTGGAATTGACGAGCATGGGTAAAGTAAATCAATTCGCAGTTGTTGTGGATGGAACTTACCGTTACTATGGTGATGGCGAGATTACAGCGAGTTACACGTGGAACGACACCAAAGACAATACGTCATTTAATGGAAACGTGGCGAACTCTGCGACACTGGCACAGCCCGTGGTAGACGATCCTCGTAATCTTGGCGCCATTACTTATTCGTCCAACCACTTCAGGCATAAAGTTGTGGCTTATGGTACTGCACCAACGTTTTATGGCGTGAAAATAGGTCTTCGTTTTACCGGCACAGGCGGTACACGCTACAGCTTACTATCTGGCGGTAACACCAATGGTGACTTCGTAACCTCCTCCAATGACTTAGCTTTTGTATTTGACTACCAAAATCCCAACACGCCCGAGATTCTGAGAACTGGTTTGCAAACCATTTTGGATAATCCAGATGCTAGCCAAAGTATCAAAGATTTCATTCGGTCTGCATCCGGCGAAATTGCAGAACGTAATGGTGGTATTAACGAGTTTTATGGTACCATCGACCTCCGCTTAGCGAAAGAGATCAAGTTCTACAAAACACATGGTGTTGAACTCTCTGTAGACGTGTTTAACCTTGCTAATATGTTAAACAAAGAATGGGGTGTCTATAGAGCTTACGGTAATACCGCCCTATACCGTGTTACAGGTTTCGATCCGGCAGCACAAGAATTCCGATACCAAGTAAATACGCAAGGTATTGCGGGCTTTAATGGTAACCCTTGGCAGTTACAAATAGGAGCACGCTACGCATTTTAATTTCATTCGCTAATATCCCTCCTCTATACTATAGGCTGTTCCGTTTCTGGGGCAGCCTTAATTTTTTTCTAGAATTTGTAAATATCAAAATCATTTACAAACTTTGAAAATCAAAGAACTTTAAATTATATAAAAAGATGAAAACCATATCTCCAGCTAAAAGGCTTGTACTTATGCTATCCGCCATGATAATGCTATTATGTGTACCCCTGCTCGCGATGCAATTTACAGACGAAGTTAAGTGGACGGCACTTGATTTTATGGCCGCGGCGATACTATTAGTCGCAGGCGGCGCTATGTTGGAACTGTTGTGGCGCAAAGTTCCTGTCAAATCTCATCGAATCATGTATAGCGTAGGTGTATTTCTTTTATTCCTTGTTATTTGGGTCGAGTTAGCTGTCGGGATTTAAGATGGTGGAGTGTATTTGGGCTATTATTGAGCTCGCCGTTTGACTGGATAATACGATGTGAACTATCTTTCAGCGCGATGTCGTCCAGGGATCACAACAGGTGTCTGAGCTAGAAACAAATATTGTGTAAAAAATAAGAGGACTCAAATCGCCATTAGAGTCCTCTTACCAACAATTAAAAATCTTTTGTCTAAACTTCCAAATCAGCAATTTGAGTTTTGAAAAAACTAACGGTAGCCGTCGACAGTTTTAAAATAGTAACCTTTAGTATTAGTAAAAATAGGATAAATAGCTAGGATTCATCCGGCAGCGCTAAAAAAACTTTTCCACACGGCTGAAGTTATGAACACCATGATGCTTCGTGACCATATAAGGCAAGCTTAGCGCAACCTGCCTAAGGGAATAATTTATTTGTCAATCGATCCTAAAACGCGCTGCATAAAACCGTTCAATGCGTCTTTTTTTGCAACACCTTCTTTGATCGATTTATTTACTTCCACAGCACCATACATATTGGATATAAGCTCGCCAATAACATCCAGCTCTTCATCTTTTAAAGATGAAACTTCCGTCAACGCTTCTAATGTTTCTATGGTTTCCAATACAAAATCAACATCGTTTTGTTCGATGAAATCCAAAAGGTGTTTAATTACTGGTAACTTCATTTAAAAGATCGATTAATCCATCAATTTTGTTTGTTTGCACTTGGTTGATCAAGGTGCCGTTTTTAAAAGCAGCAAATGTAGGTAAGTTGTCTACGTTTGCAAGTTTCCTCGATTCCGGAAATTTTTCCGCGTCAACAATGACGAATGATACATCGTTGTGTTCTGATGCGAGTTTCTTAAACTTCGGCTTCATAATGCGGCAGTTTCCGCACCAAGATGCTGAATATTGAACCAATACAATATCATTGCTCCCTACAACATCGTGTAAAGAGTCGTTCTCTAATTCTTGTAACATGTGATGTGTGTTAATAGAAAGGAGAACTGAGTCGCTCTCCTTTCTGATAAATACTTTTTATTAGTTGGCCGATAGGTATGAGGCAACACCGTCGCGCGTTGCGTTCATTGCTTCTTTGCCTTCTTCCCAGTTTGCTGGACAAACCTCTCCGTGTTTCTGAACGTGTGTATACGCGTCGATCAAACGAAGATATTCTTTAACGTTACGGCCAAGCGGCATATCGTTAACAGATTCATGGAAAACTTTACCAGTTTCGTCTATTAAATAGGTTGCACGGTAGCTTACTGCAGAACCTTCTACTAAAGTACCATATTCTGGGTGCTCTACTTCTTTCATTTCTAAGATGCCTAATACACTCGATAAGTTACGGTTTGTATCAGCAATCAAAGGGTATTCTACACCCTCGATACCACCGTTGTCTTTCGCGGTGTTTAACCAAGCGAAATGCACTTCTGCTGAATCGCAAGATGCACCGATAAGGATTGTATTACGTTTAGCAAATTCCTCTGCTTGTTCTTGGAAAGCATGTAACTCTGTAGGGCAAACGAAAGTGAAATCTTTTGGATACCAAAATAACAACACCTTTTTATTCTCCGCTTGTGCTTTTTCAAAAACATTGATCGTGATATTATCACCTAAATAATCAATAGCATCAACAGTGATGTTCGGGAAATTTTTACCTGTAAAACTCATATATTTTGTTCTTTCTTTTTGTGTAACAAAGGTACTCTTTTTTTACGCTGTGTCGAATCAAAAAAATTGATAAACTATTGTTAAAATCTATATCACGGGTTCATATTCCATAGAATATGTTTATGCAATAAAATCAATAAAAAGACTATTTTTGTAGGGCAATCTTTTTGCATATATGGCCCCGTAGTTCAACGGATAGAATAGATGTTTCCTAAACATTTGATAGCAGTTCGATTCTGCTCGGGGCTACCAAAAAAAGTGCTATCTCTAGCACTTCCTCCATTCTCCAATTACTCACCAATCCTTATTTTACAAAACCTTATTACATATCAGATCCAATCGATTACGGATACGTCGTTCTCACTTTGCTCACTTTCCAGCCGTCCTGCTCTTGGCTTAATGTGATGTAGTCTACACGTGTAAAGTTTTCGAAAGTCATCGTGGCCTTAGCCATGCAGATTTTTCCGCTTTGATCCAGAATTTCGTAACTTGTCTCACAGTCGTAAGTTACTCCCTCGTGCGCTTTCAGAAAGTCCGTATAGGCTGTTTTGTCGAAGCTATCCTTATTGACGCCATTGCTGTATGCAAAGTCCTCGGCGAAAAGATGTCGGTTGAGCTCCACGCTTCCAAGTGTGGTGGCTTCCAGGTAGCCCTTAATGACAGTATTCGATTCGACATTCTTCAAAGGATTTGCTTTTTCTGCTGCAAAGGAAGCAAATGAACTGATCATGATGAATGCTGTTGCGATGGTTGTTACTATCTTTTTCATGGTTGTATTTTTTAATATTTTAATTTTTATTTCCTTTTTGATAACTCAAAGGTAGGGTCTCAGGCTGCTCAGCAGAAAAGCAATTAGACGGAGCACGGACGTTTCTCGGTAAATGCGATTGTTTATTCGGTAAACGTTTTTGAGGGATTTGCCAGTGAGTGGATAGACCAGTTTTTGAAGATAGCTAACCAGCAGGATTGTTGTTAGACAAAACAAGCCAGCAGAAGTGATCTGCTGGCTCGTTGATACGTGATATTGCGAGGATAGGTTCCTTGATAAAGTGCGCAATCAAATTAGCGGAAAATTATTATCCTTTATTGGTATCGAGATATCATCTTACCCAATTGCTGGAGAAAGAGTTTCGTTATTTTCAGAGACTATTACTCGCCAGCCGGCACGTCTAGAAAAGCGCCCACGGCAGCAGGAGCACCAAAATTTGGCGAGCCGTCAGCATTCCAGGTAAATTTCTGCATGCGTGTGCTTCTTACATTGCCACAACCATCATTGTTTGGGTGCGACTCCGTATTCGCGTGGTAGATGATCCAGTCCTCCGTGCCGTCCTTTGATTTGAAGAAGCCATTGTGCCCCGCACCGTAGGCGGTGGGTGCCTGTGTAAATACTGGTGTAGGGTGCTTGCTCCAAGAAGCCATTAGCAATGGATTGGCGCCATTGATGAGCTTCATCATGCCGAGCGCATAGTTATCCGTACCACAGTAGCTGGCACTGTAAATCAAGAAGGTATCGCCTGCCTTATTTTTTAAGATCTCGGGGCCTTCATTCACGCGGAAGCCATTCCGCTCCCAGGCGTGCTCGGGTTGCGCTATCATTACGGTCTCGCCGGTTAACGTAAAAGGGTTAGACATTTTGGAGATATAAATATTTTGGGTGAGATCTCCGGTGCGTGCACCTGGCCGCCCCGACCAGATAAAAAACAACTCGTTTCCGTGTTCAAAGATGCTGCCGTCGATGGCCCATTGGTCTGTAGGTTGCGTAATTAACTGGCCTTTATCAACCCAGTTGTCTGTCGTCGGATCTTCATTGGCATTTTCCAAAACAAACATGCGGTGGTTGACATCCTGACCATTGCTGGCCGTGTAGTAGATATACCATTTTCCTTGCAAAAAGAATAGTTCAGGCGCCCACACGTCGCGGCTATTTGAACCGGTGCTGGGGGCGTTAAAAACGACCGTGCTCGCGGCGGAGGACAATTCACTCATTTTTGCCGTTTTTCGTATTTCGATGCGGTTGCCCAGTGTCTGCAGGTAGTAGTAAAAATCACCGCGTTGCGCCACCCAGGGGTCTGGCGCGGCATTCAGCAGCGGATTTTGGAATTTAGCAGGGCCTGTCGCCTCTGGCGCTTTCGGCGTGGGCAAGTAAGGACCAGCACCCCGCTTATCGCAGGCAAAGGCTAATATGATAAAGCTGATATAAAGAATCTGTTTCATGGTCATCATTTTAAAGTTTGGAGTATTCGAAATAATCAAGCTCGCCAAACATGGATTGGTGGCGAATGCTTATTTTGTGTGAGCCCGCTGCAAGCGGGAATATGAAGTCAAAAGTCTGCCACACATTCCAACCTCTGTTCGGGATGGCATATACCTGCGTCGTGGATTCCTTGTCGTCTATATAGATCTTATGGGAGGTGCCATTAAAGCCTGTTCCGGCGGCTACGCGGATGAGGTAATCGCCGGCGGTAAGAATCTGTATGGTTGCATCGATTCCGCTCGAGGCATTATCAATGGCGCCCACCTTCGCCTGGTTAGATGAATTTTCCCGAGTGGCTTGGTCAGTTGCTATACGCGCTAGACCACGAAGGGTCGCATTTTCTGCTTCAATTCGGATAGGAAGAACCCGTATTCGTGCACTGACTTCATTGCTCTTTATCGCATTTCCGGCCCGGTCCATCAACACAGCATGGAAGGAGAGCTGTTGATCGGGGATATTTTCCACAACATCGTACTCGAATGTATAAGGCGCAACGGTTTTCTCGCCTATTTTTTCGCCATTCTTGTAGAAGTCGACTTGTTGGAGTTGCGGTCCGCCGTAGGCGCTGAGGCCCTCAGCGCGCAGCATAAACTTGCCTGTGGCTATCGCCACGCTGTCTGCTGATAGGGTTACGGTGGGCGGAAGTGCGCTTGATGGTATTTCCTCTTCACGCTCGCAGCCGCTTTGAATGAGTAGCAAGCCGATGGCGATGATATAGCATATCTTTTTCATAATTTCTTTTTATCAGGATGTTAATAACCGGGGTTTTGTGTAAGGTTTGTGCTGTTGTCAATATCCGATTGCGGAATTGGATACCACTCGTGCTTACCCGGCACAAAATTGTTAAAATCAGGATCGCGTTGGCGCAATGTGCTAAGATTATTTGCTAATTCTCCCCAACGTACCATATCAAAGTAGCGCCAGCCTTCACCTGCCAGCTCCAATTGGCGCTCCTTCTTGATCTGCGCGCGGAACGCCGACTGATCCAAACCAGGTTTTGCTACAGTAAGTGTCCGCATATTGACACGTGAGCGAACCCGATCCACATAAGGATAAGCTGTAGCTGTTTGGCCCAATTCGTTTAAGCATTCTGCGTACATCAATAAAATATCAGCATATCGGATCATGCGGTAATTGTTTGGAGAGCTAAAGCTCTCGCCGTTTTTAGAGTCATCATTCAATAGCTTTCGAAACCATACACGTTTGTCGTTGCCACCATATATAGCTTGCCACACTTGGCCATAAACCATGGTGAAAGCAGGGCCACGCTCGTCCGAATTGTCGTAAAGGAAGCTTACGGCGGCGCGTGGGTCTCTACGGTTGTCGATGGTGCGTTCTTCTTCAAAACTATCAACAACCCATCGTCTGGCACCACCATCGGCATATCCGGGGCCCGGGTTGGGTGGTGCTAAGAATTTGGGTGCTGAGGCGCCCGTATTTAAGCTGATGCCGGGATTCGTATCGTCATCACCATTTTCAGCCGCGTTCTCCTTATATTGTATTTCATATACAGATTCCCTGTTATTCTCAGACGTTTGTTTAAAATTGTCTGCATAGTTGTCCATCAATCCGTAGATCCCGGCGCCTTCGCCGGTAACCAGCCAGTCCATTGCTGTTTTTGCTTCGCTAAACTTACCTTGCTGTAGGTATGCTTTTGCTAATAAGGCATGTGCTGCCCCCTTGGTAACACGTCCTATATCTGCGCCCGTATAAGAGACCGGTAAATCGGCGGCGGCTTCGGTGAGGTCTTGCGCGATCTGTGCATAGACTTGCTCAGGCGTCGCATTGGAAGGATAATCGGCAGCAGTTAATGGTGTTAATACCAAGGGCGGCCGCCCCCAAAATACGACGAGGTTAAAGTAGTTGAGAGCACGTAAGAATTTCGCTTCGCCAATAATCCGTTTCTTTACCGTTTCGTTCATGGTAATTTGGGGCACGTTAAGAATAACTTGGTTTGCACGGAAGTTTGCATGGAAAAGGGCGTTCCACGCATCGCTACTAGTGTTATTGCTGGTGAATGCAAAGGCCATATTGTTGTTGAGGCCAATGTCACCCCCGGAGCCGAAACCCTCGTCTGACCGCAGCAAATACAGGAAATGCATCCCCCGATTGTAGTAGGAACTTCCTCTATTTAGCGCACTGTAAACGGAGTTTATTCCTTTAACGGCATCACTTTCGTCTTGCCAAAAGGATTCCGTGGTCAGCATGTCGGGGTTCGGTTCGTCAAAATTCCGCTGGCAACCGGTGCCTAAAATGGCTAATGCTGTAAATATGAATATGATTGATTTTTTCATGGTAACGTTCTTTTTCTGTTGCGATTGTTTAAAGCCCTAATGATATTCCAAAAGAAAAAATTCGGTTAGGCGGCCAAGCACCCACATCGACACCGGGCTCGAGGTTTGCGTTGGCACCGACGACGTCCGGATCCAAACCGGTATAGTTGGTGATGGTAAATAGGTTTTGGCCACTGACATATACCTGCAGAGAGGGGATATGCAGGCGTTTAAGAATACTTTGCGGCATAGTATACCCTAGTTGTACATTGCTCAATCGAAGATAGGAACCATTCTCTAGCCAACGGTCTGTATCGCCACGGACGTTTGAGATAATACCTTGGTCTACGCTCGGGTCGCCGGGTGTATTGCTGGTGTAAGATACACCCAAGCGCGGAAAGTCCGTAGGATTTTCAACGGTCCATGGAACGATGCCTCGCCGGTAATTCGAATAGCCCATGCCATCAAAATCTCGGCGTAAATCGTTGTACAGTTTGGTGCCAACGACCCCATACAGCTGCATATTGAACGTAAAATTCTTGTAATATGCATTCCAGATAACGCCCGAGGTGAAGACAGGCCATGGCGAGCCTGCATAGGTTCGATCATCTGGCGTTATATCATTGTTGGTACCTCTGTCCAACAGGTTTACATACCGCACATCGCCAGGTTTAGCGATGCCTGCCTGCGCGCGGTGCGCATCAATCTCGGCCTGGTTTTGAAAAAGGCCATCCGTTAATATGACATAGTATTCGCCGATAGATCGACCTACCTGCGTCCTTGTATTGCCCGACTGAATGTAGTTTCGAGGTAATCCGGTAACAGGATCAATCCCTAAATTACCAAGCGAAAGAACTTCATTACGGATAAAACTTAAGTTACCGGAGATGTCCCATCGGAAACCATTCTCACGTGTCGAGGCGGGACGGTAGCTTAACTCAAACTCCAAACCTTTATTTTCTATAGACCCGATATTTGTCATAATTCCAGGGCTGCCCACACTTCCTAAATATCCTGGAATAGGAAGAAACAGTAAGACATCAGACGTAACGGCTCGAAATGCATCCACAGAAAGCGTAAATTGCGAATTGAAAAGGGCAGCGTCAAAACCCAGGTTTAAGGTGGCTTTTTCCTCCCACCTTAGGTTTGGATCAACAAGGGTCACCTGTGCACCACCAACTTGCGTTTCTTGCACACCGGAACCGAAGACGGCGCGTGGCGCTTGATTGATGAAACCGACATACTGGTAGTTGGACAAGTTCACCGCCCCTAAGACACCATAGGATCCTCGTAGCTTAAAGTCAGGCATCCAGCTTACATTATAAAAGTCCTCATTACTTAACCGCCAGGCCAAAGCCCCGGAGGGGAAGAAACCACTGCGGTATGTCTTCGCAAAGCGGGAGTCTTTATCCGACCGAAAAGTAAAAGTGGCAAGATAGCGGTCGTCATAGGTATAATTTAATCGTCCCAACCAAGAGTCTATGAAATTTCTGCCTCGGCTACCGGAAGCTATGCTTTCGCCCGTTGCAGAATTGATGGTCGTAAAATATTCGTCGGCAGAGGAAAGCAGATTAGTTTTTCCTGCACCAATGCCTGTCCTGCCGATGGTCTGTTGTGTGTAGCCCAAGACGCCATTGAACTGATGCTTGTCTATCGTTTTATTGAAGTTTAGCGTATGCTCGAACAGGTAACTTAAAAATTGCGACCGCTCTTCATCGATTCTCGTAGGTGGATCGATCTGGTTCCAATACCAAATGCCTTTGCCGCGTAAGGCCGTATTTTTATCGAAACTTGTTTCTAGACCCGCATTCACGCGATAGGTAAGCCAGTCCAATATATCGACCTCACCATAGAGGTTCCCCATAATCTTCACATAATTGTAGGAGGAATTGGTGATGTAAGCCTGTGCAACCTGATTTCGGGAATAGGTTCGCGCATTGTTGGAACCTATACCCCAGCCGCCAGGATTCGCTTCGCTAACGAATTCCTGCCCCTTGATAGGAATAATGGGCAACATGTTGAAAGCATCATAAAATGGGTTTCCGCCAAATGCACCGCCGGAAAACGGGGAACGGCCGTAGGATGATGATATTAATATGTTTTCGCCTACGCGCACTCTGCCACGGGATCCTTCGGTGTTGATCCGGAAAGCCGCGCGATCAAATTTCCGCTCGATCATCGTACCGACATCTTTGAAATAAGAACCTGACATGTAGTATTTGGATTTTTCAGCGCCCCCCGATATGGATACATTATAGTCCTGTATGCCACCGGTGCGGAAAAGCTCATCCGCCCAGTTTACATCTGTTCCGTCATAATTGGCTACAGACGCTTGTGGTGTATAGCCTGCATTGGCATAGGCTTGGCTGTTCATTGCCACATATTCAGGCCCATTCATCATGTCATACATCTTCGGCAAGTTGGTCACACTATATCGCGCTGAAGCATTAACCAGCATAGGTCCAGATTTCCCCTTTTTCGTGGTAATAATGATGACACCATTTGCAGATCTCGCGCCATAAATAGCCGCAGCAGATGCATCTTTCAATACCTGGATGCTTTCTATATCGTTAGTATTGATCGTAACATTTGGGTCGGAAAGCATACCGTCAATAACGTATAATGGGCTCGCGTTGCCATACAGCGTGCTGAGTCCACGAATATTGACCACCGCTCCCTGCCCGGGGCCACCGGAGTTTCTGACTACCAAACCGGAGGACTGCCCCTGTAGGGCTTCTGGCAACGAACGCGCGACTTTTGCTTCAGTATTCTTTACCGATACCACCGATGCCGCACCCGTAAGATCTTTCTTTCGTATAGACTGGTAACCAATTACCACAACCTCATCAAGATCTGATGCATCAGTTTGTAATACAACATCGACCGTTTGCCGACCTGCTGCGGAGGCCTCAAGACTGCGGTAGCCTACATACGAGAAAATAAGGGTAGCCGTATCGTTCTGCACGCTGATGGAATAGCGTCCATCTGCAGCGGTTATGGCGACGCTGTTTGTCCCTTTTTCGGTTACGGATACGCCTTGGATAGGGTTGCCATTTTGGTCAGTTACTATTCCCGTCAACACAGTCGTTTGCTGCACGCTCACCGAGTTTACCACCCGCGGCACGCTATAGCTTGATGTATTGACCAGAGAGGCCTTTAGAGGTGCGCTAGAACCGGTCGAGGGTCCAGTCGACAAAAGGCCCAAAAGGACTGCGAAATGTATCATGTTGACTTCAAATTAGGTTTACTTAGCAAATATAAGCAGGAAGGTTTTCGAGCTGATTGCCATTTTCATTCAAAAAATCCACATATCGTATCAACTTGTAGGAATTCAATAAGGAATGAAGCGGGGAGTATCGTAAAGTCGTCTAACGGGGTTCCAAACAGTAGACATATCATTTGTATTTTGACTAAATGTTGTCGCTCGGTTCAGGAGATTTGCTCTCCATTGCCACTGTTTCTATACAAAAAATCCTGAAGCGGGGAGCCTCAGGATTTTTACTAACTAACCAATTATTAACCTAAATTATGAATGATCAAATGTACCATTTATCCCGCGAACGGTAAAAATTCACACATGGATTTAACAAAGATTAACATGATGGTGGGTCGCGCAGATCGTATCTAATAGAAAAAAAGGCCTGCATCGGCAGACCTTTTGACTAAACTAAACAACGAAATATCTCACGACATGTCTGGTATTGAAACATTAAACTTTCATGTTATGGATAGGTGGTTACCACCTTAGTTACTTTCCAACCATCTTGATCTTGGTTTAGCGTGATGTAGTCTACACGGGTAAAGTGTTTGAACACCATCGTTGCTTTCGCTACGCAGGCCTTGCCTGTTTGATCTAGAATTTCATAGCTTGTGTTGCAGTTGAACGTTACGCCTTTGTGCGTTTTTAGGAAAGCTAGATATTCCCGCTTGTTGTAAATCGTCTTATTGACGCTGTTGCGAAATTGGAAATCGTCAGCGAAAAGAAACTTGTTAAACTCAATACTTCCTAGCGTTGCCGCTTCTAAGTAACTTGTAATAATCTTTGTTGACGTAAAGTCCTTTAAAGGATTTGTTTTTTCTGCGGCAAACGAGCTAAATGAAGTGATCATGATGAATGCTGCGGCGAGGGTTGTTACTATCTTTTTCATGTTTTTAAATGTTGTTATTTAAATATTTTTGATTTTTTTCTTTCCTTATTGTTGAACCAAAAGTAGTCGGCTTATGCAATTTGTCGAATAACAATTAGACGGGTAGCCGAAGTTTGTCGGTGAAAACCGATGTTCTGTCGGTAAGAAAGTTGATATCTGTTCGTCGTCATCATTTTCTTTTTACATTTATTTTTTCCTGCGCCAATGGTATGGCAACGGTCTTGCCAACAATTATAAGTGGTTGTTGTATAGATGTATATGATTTTATTCTGTATTGTTCGTTGTTCGGTATTGAACAATTTGCTGTTCGGCAATGGACAATAAAGGCCCTGTCGCGGTGCGGATGAAAGGCTTTTGAAGGAAGGTTGGTTTGATAGGGGGAGCTGTAGAACCCGATCAGCTACGTTTGATGCGGATAGGCCCTTTGATATGATTCACGTCTATAGCGACTCCTTTTTGCGTAATGATCACTTTTCCCTGATGATGCAAGCTAATCGCTACATCAACAACATCTTTCATATGTTCACGCCAGTCCTCTGGATACAGCATCCGGGCTATTTCCGATGGGCAGACGCTCTTTTCAGAACCGCGTGCTGCTGTAGTAGTCAAGATCGTTTGGGAGATATTTTTCTCACGCGATAATTGTTCTGCAGCATCAAAACCTTTCTTATGCGCCCAGGGTCCGCCCTGGTAAGTCCAAAGATCTAATCCTATGGCGCGGATAGAAAAGGGAGAAAAATTAGTGCTTAATTGTGCGAGCAGCTTTTTTGACGCCTCCGCTGTTACTTTATTCTGTACAGTGATGTGCGGCTTGAATCGCTGTTTATCTTGCGGTATAAGATCTGCTTCAAAAGCACTCCGCAAGTGTGCATGAAGTTGTTGTAACTCTTGCGAATCAATTTGGTAAGCTACGCCCGCACCTAGATGTAGTAGACCGCTAACATTCATCTGGAAGGACGCAAGTTGAAATGTGCGCAGTGTTTCCAAGATATGGGGGCTGTCGGGAAGTTTGTGGAAGAGGGTCAAATGCGCATGGAGGTAATTGCGTTCGGGAGGGAAATACTTCGTGCGTAGACGATCAAAAAATGCTTGACTTTCCGCATCCAGGCGTAGCGTCAATATGTAGCTTACTTCATTTTTTGTCGTCTGCATCTTTCTGAACAATATTTAACTTCTTCCCACACATTCTCCCACTTTTTTCGCCAGGAAAATGGCCGCCCACAAACAACGCAAATTTTCTGAGGCAGATCTGCTTTCTTAACCCCGTTCATGCTTCCATTGTTTTTTCATCTTCGCATATTTTTCATTGGCTTCTGCTTCTTTCCAGCGCTTGTAGAACACAGCCGCCGCTGCAGCTTTCTCCACATCTCCGGTACCCCGCTTTAGTAATGCGTAATCGTTCTGCTCGTCGTATTTCTTGCCTCCTTTATAGTTCGCATAGCGGCGCGCACGCGTATAGCCCATCTGCAAATATTTCCGCGCCATATCCGCTCCTACAAAGTCATCGGCTTTCAGGTATGCTTCAAACAAAGCGAAAATCTTATCGCTGCTTTCTAACGCTATGGACTCTGTTTTAAAGCGCCAGTATTGACCGATTTCTGATTTGTAGGGTTCACAGATCAATACGCCTTGTTCGCCTTTGCCAACTAAATACTGCTGCGGCTCCGCCCGATAGTCTATATCGGGCTTCCAGGCGTAGTGCGCCTTGTCGAAGTTTAGATAGCTAGGCTGACGATGTTCCATATAGATGAAAAAAATGCGCGTATTGCGAAAGACAAATGCCTGCAACAGCCCTATATATGTTCATGAAGCGTGCCAAAAAAACGGCAGTTATTATCACCTAAACCCAAACTACCTGTTGACCGGCCTTATAGGGATGCTGAACAGAAACGTAGCTCCTTCGCCATAATTACTTTCTGCCCATATTTTTCCTTGATGACGGTGAATAATCTCGGCGCTTAAGTACAAGCCGATACCGAAACCCGAGATATTTGGGTTATTACCTTCGATCCGGTAATAGCGATCGAATAATTTCTGGAGTTCTGCGGGTTTGATTCCAGGACCTTCATCCTGGACGCTTACAACTACGTTAACACCATCGAGATGGCAGTTGATGGTTACTTTTCTATTCTTCGCATATTTTACGGCATTACTTAAAAAGTTAGTGATGACTGTTGCGATCTTATCTTGATCTGCAATCACCCTCAGAGGCTCGCAATTCAGTTTGAAAGGTTGATCTGGAGCCAAGAGCTGAACTTCTGCTACAGCAGCGAGAATTGTTTCCTGCAGGCAGAATTCCGTTAGGTTGATCTGTATTTTACCGGAATCTAATCGAGAAACATTTAAAAAGCCATTGATGAGTACCGTCATCTTTTGTACCTGCTGCTCAATTTTCCCATAGACAGAGGCGCTGAAATCGTCGCTTGATTTCTGCGCTTTTCGGAACCCCATCTGTGCGTAGCCCTTCAAAGAGGAAAGTGGAGTTTTCAGCTCGTGGCTTACCATACCGATAAAATCATTTTTGCGCAGATCATCTTCTTTGGATTCCGTGATATCAAAGATAGTTCCTACCACGGAAATGACTTGTCCATTTTTGTCTAGCTCGGCCTTTCCGGTAGAATTGATCCACTTTATTTTACTGCCGTCCAGTGGTTGGATTTGGTAATCTAAACTGAAGCGTCCTTTTGTCTCAATAGCGGAGGCGATAGCGTTGCTAAACCGTTCTCGGTCTTCGGGAATAATGACCTGTAATGTGCTACGGTAGGTTAGTTCCTTATCGGGAGAAATAGCGTGGATCTCGCGCGCCCGAGGTGAAACTTCAAGAAAATCCGTAGCAACCGTGATCCTATAAAATCCCATGTTCGAAGAATCCATGGCCAGTAAAAGTGTGTCTGTTGTCTTTTCCAGCTCATGACTAGCCAGCACCTGTTCCGTTACATCGGCGGCGACGGCTATCAGTCCGTTGATCGACCGATCTTCGTTACGCAGCGCTTCAATGGTTAGGTTGAGGTAAACAATGTCCTGTGGAGTACTACGCGATAAAGTAATCGTTGAATTTGTCGTGACAAAGCGTTCTCCAGTTTTATACACCTGATCCATGATGTCAACGAAACCTTGCTCCTCAAGTGCTGGAATTGCTTCAATTAACGGCTTTTTATAAATTTCGCTTCTGGATTTTCCCCATAGGTTTAGCATACGTTGGTTTGCCAGTTCTACTATATGTTGCGGGCCGCGGTAAATAGCCATAGCTACCGGTGCTTCGGTGAGTAGGGTTCGCAATTGTTCCTCCGCGTGTCCTCTCGCTTTATGGATATTGATCTGCGCACGTACTTTTGTGAGCAGCTCGGCTGCGGAAAAAGGCTTCACAAGATAGTCGTCGGCGCCAGCCTCTAGGCCATCAATTCGTGCTTCTTCGCCTGCTCGCGCCGACAGGAAAATAACCGGAAGACGAAACAACTCTTCATCATTGCGCAGCTCTTTAAGCATTGCTTTCCCATCCATAACAGGCATCATCACATCACTTAATATGAGGGATGGCGTTTGCCGTTTGATATGATTCAGGGCATCCTGTCCATTGGAGGCTGTCTCCACGGTGAAGAAAGGATCCAGCAACCTTTTCAGATAAGCGCGCATATCGCTATTGTCATCAACAATAAGTATCCGCGTTTGCCGATCCACGGTGTTGTCTTGAATGAGTGATACATTATCAGCGTGCTGGGTTTCGCCATCAATATCAAATCGAACCTCATCAGGCAGCAAGCTATAAGCTTCGCGTATGAACGGCGCGCTCACTTCACTTGTCGATGGTGTAACGCTACCGGAAACAACTTGACTCTGCGGTAAATGCGCTTTTCCTTCGGGAATTATAACGGTGAACGTACTGCCACTCCCTTCGACGCTAGTCACAGAGATTTCTCCGCCGTGAAGCTGAACGAGTTCATGCACTAGCGATAAGCCGATACCTGTGCCCTCGTGCGTGCGCCCGGCTGTGTTTTCTATCCGATGAAAGCGCTCAAACATATGCGGCAATTCCTTTTCCGGAATACCCACGCCTGTATCTGCAATCGCTAGAACAACGCTATTGCCGACTTGTCTCAGCGTAACAAAAATGCTTCCTTCCAGAGTATATTTAAATGCATTCGATAAAAGATTCAGCACAATCTTTTCCCACATCTGCTTGTCGATATAAAAGTCGCCAAGCAAGGGGTGGCATTCCACATGCAGCACCATGCCCGCCTTTTCAATGATGGAGCGAAAACTACTAGCCAAATCCACGGTGGTTTCATGCAGGTCAAGCTTTTGATAGATTGCTTGGACCCGCCCGGCTTCCACACGGCTGTAATCGAGAAGGTTGTTAACTAATTTAAGCAAACGCAAAGCATTTCGGTGCGTGGCCTCGATCTGTGTCCGGTGCTGTCCTTTAAGGTCTTGCTGTTGTAGCAACTCATCCAGCGGGCCTAGCATTAACGTTAGTGGTGTCCGGAATTCATGGCTGACATTACTAAAAAATGCCGTTTTTGAGCGGTCAATCTCGGCTAATGCTTCCGCGCGTTTCTGTTCCATTTCATAAGCATATACATTGGAAACCGCGGTATTGAACGTGCTGGCCAGTTGGTCGTAAAAGTGTAGATAGGCAGCGTCTAAAGCACGGCAGGCGCTAACGCCTGCTATGATAAACCCGAATAGACCAGTCTGCCCTGTAATTTTTATAGGCAGGATAATAGCTGTGTGAGGATTGATTTCATATGGCCCACAATTGCATCCACTAAGCATCTCTTCAAGACCGTTGATTTCAAGCAGCTCGTCGGTATCTATAACCTGCTGCAATGGCCATATCGCATCGTCAAGATCGATTTGATAGGGTGCTGTTGCATGACCGGCGGGCAGACCTGTCGCGCTCAGTAAATTTGCCTGACTGCCGTTCAGTTCAAAAAGTAAGAGGAAAGGGAGGTCTAGCTGGAAGGCCTCATATAGAGCATCGGTATTCTCCGCAATTTCCTGAACTGTTTTAGCTTTGCCAATGGCTGCGCCGACATCCTTAAGCACTTGCGTGCGCCGTGCGCTAAGCATCTTGTCTGTCGTTTCGGTAATAGGGTGAAATATGCCACCTATACCGCCTGATTCATCGCGGATAGGTGCAAAAGAAAATGTCATCCAAGTCTCTTCCAGGTAACCATACCTATCTAGGAACATGCGTTGATCGGTAATGTAAGTTCCTTCGCCATGTTGCCCTCGTGTAAACTTATCGCCTACGACAGGCAATGCCGTTTCCCAACAAATGCGAAAGTTTTCACCCATCGATTGCGGATGCTTAGCGCCACAGATGGGGCGGTAACTATCGTTATATATTTGAATGGTTTCCGGTCCCCAGGCGATCAGTATGGGAAAGGTCGAGGAAAGGCATAAACTCACCGAAGTGCGTAAACTTTGTGGCCATTCTTCAATAGGGCCTAGTGCGGTTTTTGACCAATCCATTGTGCGTATGAGTTTCCCCATTTCCCCGCCGCCGGATAAAAATTGTTCCGTACTTTCGGTGATTTGTTTTGACATATTGTGTTCCAACTTGCGTAAAAATACGGTTTTTTTTCACATCTATGGAGCTCGTTACTGTGCTAAGTCACTACTCCTTTTCGCAAGAGGGCTAGGCAAGACCAATAAGGGTGAACAAGTAAGATTAGATTCTTCCGCTCACCAAAATGATGTAGTAATTTAATCTCTGGTTTACACAAAGGTAATGGTAAGGTCGCACTTTTGCGGCTGAACAACCAAAAACAAAAAAACATGTCATGGCGCGGTTTCATTGGAGGTGATACAAAAGCCTTTGAGCAAATCTATCAAGAACATATTGATGATCTTTTCGCATATGGGACAAAGTTCCACGCTGACCGTGAGCTTGTGCTCGATAGCATTCATGATCTTTTTGTAAACCTTTTTAATAACCCAAACATAGCTAAGGATGTACAGGTGAAATATTACCTCTTTTCATCTTTACGCAGGCGACTCTTGCGTGCAAGCAAAGGTCCGCTAACTGTAGACTTTACACAGCTGCCCGAAGACCTTTTATGGACAGCGAGCCACGAGCTTGATTGGATCGAAAACGAACACCAAGATCTTAACTTCAAGATGCTTAAGGAGAAAATCGACGCATTGCCAAGACGGCAAAGGGAAATCCTCTTTTTGAAATACTATATGGATTTCGACTACGAGCAAATTGCAGACCTCATGCATGTCAGCGTCGAATCCTGTCGCACCCTTTCTTACCGCGCATTAAAACAGTTAAAAACAACGCTTTCCACGCCTGAATTCTTTGCTGTATTAAATTTTTATTTTTTTCTTTCGGAAACGTCTATGTTTTAAAAGTTGTGGCTCTTTATAATAAAAGGAGCCCTAAAAGTGGATAAAAAACAACGGTTAAAAAAAGTATTCGGCATAGACCAGGCGGAAAAGTTGACACCGGCAGAAAAGGATATGCTGCTGAGGAGCATTTTGACCGATGTGCACAACCATCGACGCATTAAACGCCTACGTTGGTATACAGCAGCCGCTGCCGCGCTTCTTATCGTTTCCTTTACTTTCTATTATTCCAACCGTGACCATCGCGAGTTAGATGTTGACCTTGTTAAAATAGCAAAAACCAATGAAGCGAAGTTCGCCGATCATGAACAGATCCAAATAGCGGCCACAGACTTGCAAACGCAGAACTTTGCGGTAGAGAGTCTTGACATTGATGAGCATACCTCGCATAAGCTGTACTATGCGCTGCCTACAAGCGATCTGCCTAGCGATGAACGGGTCAGCTATGCAACGCTTTATATCCCATTCGGTAAACGGCAGGAATTCCAACTTCCCGATGGCAGTACCGTATGGCTAAATGCAGGATCATATCTTACGTTCGACAAATCCATGGACGGTACAAGTCGTGAAGTTTACCTCAACGGTGAAGGCTATTTCGACGTGAAACATACCGGAACGCCCTTTATTGTAAAAACCAAACATGCTAATATTCAGGTTCTCGGAACAACGTTCAATTTATCTGCATATGAGGATGATGAACACACCGCTGTTGACCTGCTGACCGGCAAGGTGCGGTTTGAAAGTGCCAAGAAATTGTTCTCTGCCATTACGTTGACGCCGGGCGAGCGTGTTGATTACAATAGTGTTCGCGCCCATATTAATATCGATAAGAAGTCTGCCGGAACGGATATCCTGTGGACAAAAAAACAGCTTGCATTTGATAATGTACCCCTCGCCGTGTTGATGCGAAAACTGGAACGCGTGTATAATGTGGAGATAATCGCAGAGGAAAGCCTATATACATCATCCCCTTCCTATTCCGGAAGATTGAATATCGACGTCGATATTATCAGCTTACTTAAAAACATATACGAGCTCAATGATTACAACTTTACACGACATGAAAAGGAGGTAAAAATTACAAGAAAATAGTAGAAAGAGGAGCAGCTACTCCTCTCTCAAAGCTTTAAATCAAATCGTTCATTCAACTTAAAATCTTTCAAAATTATGAAAAAAACGGCGGCCCGACAACAGCGGGCTACAGGATGGCCTATGTCATCAAAAATCAAGTATGTCATGAAAATCATTTCTTTTATCCTGACGGGGATCTTTCTATCGCTTGCGGCAAAGGCTTATCCGCAACGTGTCAACATACATATGCGCGATCAGTCGCTCAAGCACTTCTTTCAAGAAATACAAAAGCAGGTGGATGTCGCGTTGTTGTATTCCGAGAATTTGGTGGCGAACAAACGCATCAGTGTGCAGGCAACGAATAAAGATCTGGAGAAACTGCTTCAAGAATTTCTCCCTACGTATCAATTAGATTACCGGAAAACGGAAGGGCAAATCACAATTGTACCCTCGGCAAAACCCCTGCGTAGAGATGCTGCTGCACGTGGCAAGCAAGAAATGATTACGGTGCGTGGTCGAGTGTTTAGCTCCGCAGAACCGCCTGTAGCGCTTATGGGTGTGAGTGTGGCTATCAAAGGCGGTAGCACGTTAGCCATTTCTGACGATGCCGGTTACTACCAAGTGGAGGTGCCGAAAGGAAGTAGGCTGGTTTTTAGTATCGTCGGCTTCCATAGTAAAGAAACCCTCGTTAACAAAAGCGATAATAACCTCACGCTATCGCTTCAAGAAAACGTGTCTGATCTGGAGGAGGTGGTTGTAGTCGGTATGACCGAAATGCAGAAAAAGCATATCGCTAGTTCCGTAGCCAGTTTGGATATTGATGCAAACATCGCACAAAAGCCCATCACCAACTTGTCGCAGGCCTTGCAGGGTGGCGTGACAGGTTTATCCGTGCAGCAGGGATCAGGTCTGCCGGGAGGTGATGCCGCAAGTATTAAGATCCGCGGAATTTCTACACTGAATAATGCAGATCCATTGGTTCTTGTGGATGGTGTTCCGATGGATATGAACCATATCGATCCAGTGACCATCGAAAGCGTAACCATCTTGAAAGATGCTGCCGCTGCCGCTATCTATGGTGCTCGCGCCGCCAATGGAGTCATCGTGGTGACTACAAAACGTGGGCAAGCCGGTCAGATCAATGTGCTCTATGACGGCTACTACGGTGTGCAAACGCCCACGGTACTGCCCGAATTTGTAGATGCACCAACATACATGCGCATGTATAACTATGCGCAAGTAGCTTCCGGCGGCGAGATCTTGTATACCGACGAACAAATCAGTAAAACCGCATCCGGAGAAGATCCGATCAACTATCCCAACACCAATTGGACGAAGGAGCTTATCCAAGAATATTCCCCTATTACCTCTCATTCGCTTTCGATCAGCGGAGGAAATGACGTCGCACGTTTTGCAATAACGGGAAACTATGTGAACCAGCAAGGCATGATCCCCCTCAATAATATGAGCCGATATAACATTCGTGCAAATACGTCGGTATCCTTATCGAAAAAGTTCGTTGTAAATCTGGATGTCCTCGGCGTGCGACGAAATACGCTCTACCCCAATCGTCCCATCACGAATGGTGGTAGCCGATTGCTTGATGATTTGTACCGACTTCCGCCTACGGTGCTGCCTAAATATCCCGCTGAAGATGGCTGGCCTACAATTTATGGGCGCTACGCCGACATCGTCAACCCAATCGCATATGCTGAAGTGGGGGGGACTATCGGTTACCAATACGATCAGGCAACCATCAACCTGCAGCCCAAGTGGTCTATTACCGATCACCTGAATTTCCGTGGTCAGTTTAGTTATCGGCTGAACAGCGACGTCTACAAACAAAACCGCGATAACTTTTACTTTTTCGATTATAATACGAAGCAGCTTGTACAAACATGGGGCGTTCAGCGCAATGCTTATTCAGAGGTTCGCGATACCTATTTGTATGTTAGCGGCGCACTAGACTACGCGCGCCAATTTGGTGACCACAACGTTTACGCGATGGCCGGTGTATCCATGGAAAAATTTAATAATGGCTACTGGGATATTTCAGCATTAGCCTCAGCTTATGCTAAAATTAATTATTCCTATGGAGATCGTTACTTAGCGGAGGTTTCGTTCCGTGGTGATGGCTCTTCGAAGTTTGGACCCGGCAAGAAGTTTGGATACTTTCCTTCCGTTGCGCTCGGTTGGAATGTGCATAACGAAGATTTCTTCCACATCGACGCCATCAGCAACCTGAAAATTCGTGGTTCATACGGCTTGTTGGGTAACGAAAATATTGGCCTTTACCGCTACCAAAATCTTATCAATGCGAGTAACGGAACGGAAAGCGTATGGGGAAATCCAGATATCAGCTGGGAGAAAGTGCACATCACGGACCTCGGGCTGGATCTGTCCGTCATGGACGGGAAATTGGGCGTCACCTTCGATTATTACGATAAGGTAACGAAAGATGTCATATTAAGCCCTACTGTCGCTCCATCCGGTTCTATTGGTGCCGCACCCATGAATGCTGGTGAGGTGAGCAACCGCGGTTACGAGCTCTCCCTAAATTACAATGATCGCTTAGGCGATGCTTTTCGGTTTTCCGTTCGCCCGGGAATTACCTACAATAAAAATAAAATTACCGATCTGGTTGGCGGGCCTTATATAAGTGGCATCGAGATCAACGAAAGTGGGAATGCCATTAAAAGCTACTACGGCTATGTATCAAATGGCATTCTTCAATATGCGGATTTCGAGGCGGACCGAAGTACCCCTAAAGTGCCGATTGTTGCTGGTCAAGGACCAGGTGATATCCGCTACGTGGATCTTAACGGCGATGGTGTCATCAATGAAGACGATCAGCAGGTCATTGGCGATCCTACGCCGCGGGTAAATTACTTTGCAAACTTCAGTTTTAGCTACAAAAATTTCGATATGGAATTTTTATTGCAGGGTGCCGGAAATCATGACTATTCGGGGAATCTTGGCGGGAAATCGGCAGGTTACCTTTGGCATCCAATAAATCTTAGTGCTTCAGGAGGAATCCCCACAACCTACCGCGCCGCAAACACTTGGAATGAGAACCATCAGGATGCGATATATCCCCGCATACTGGCAAACCCTGCAACAAATGTGCTTCGTAGTGATTTTTGGTTGTTTAACGCCCGTTACATGCGCGTTAAGTTTATACAGATGGGATACCGCCTCAACAACAATTTCTTAAATAAATACGGTATCAAGAACTCGCGTATTTATGTCAATGCGCAAAACCCATTCCTGTTCACAGGGGTAAAAATGGCCGATCCTGAATCGCAGGGCGGATCATATACTTACGCCATCATGAAAACATTTACCGTAGGTCTCACTGCAAATTTTTAATTGATTAGTTACATGAAAAAGACACTTAAACCCTATATCTACCTGCTATTGCTTGTTGGCACCTTGGCCAGCTCCTGTGAGAAGTTCCTCACCATAGATAGTCCAACCGGCGTTACGGATGAGCTCTGGTGGAAAACAGAGACTGATGCCTACAATGCCTTGGCTTCTGCCTATGTTGGTATTCCAGGTGGCTCTTCCGGTCGTAACATTATGTATTACGCCGGACTTAGTGATGAAGCTGTGCACCGCGGCGACTTCAAAGGCGATTATGACAGTTTTACACGCGGACTGGCAACAAGCCGATGGGGCGTATCTGCCTCTATATGGCAAGACGACTATATCTGTATCCGGCGGGCAAACCGCTTTTTGGAAAATGTAGACAAAGTATTTATGGATGCCGCTCTCCGCGAGCGGATGAAGTTGGAAGCTCGTGCTTTACGCGCTTATTATCACCTCGAGCTACTCATGCTTTTCGGAGATATTCCCTTGCTAACAAAATCGCTTACGCCGGAAGAGAATGTGCAGCAACGTACTCCTGCAGATGAGGTGTATAATTACATCGTCGCTGAACTGACCGAATGTGCAAATCTTTTGCCCGCAACCTATGTTAACGCAGACAGATGGCGTATGTCTAGTGGCGTGTGCTGGTCACTGTTATCGCGGATGGGGCTTTTTAAGAAGGATTATGCGCTTGTAAAGACGGCATCTAAAAAGGTTATCGATTCTAAAGTGTACAAGCTTTGGGTAAACACTAACAACCGCGCGGCAAGCTATAGCGAGCTTTTCAGCTATGCGGGCGAGCTGAATGACGAACGTATTCTCTTCAAGGAGAATGGCTGTGCTAATGCATGGACTACCTTCGCGCCATTCGGTATAGGCGGCGAAACGTATCTGTCTCCGACAAATACCGTCGTCAATAATTACGAAACTAAGCAGGGGAGAACGATTCAAGAGTTGGGTCGCGACTCCATGTTGATCTATCAGCGCCAGCCAAACCACAATAACAATCGTGATCCACGACTTGCAGCTTCCCTTTTCGTGCCTGGCGAAAGCTTCCAGGGGCAATATCGGCTCGATCCTTTCTATAACCCAAGCGATCGCATAGGTGAAACAAAATCAACAGCGACAGGCTTTTGGATCAAGAAATATGTAGATGCCCGCGACAGGCAATCGAAAAGTGGAACGCTAGATTTTATGGTTATTCGCTATGCCGAGATTCTCTTAAACTATGCGGAAGCGATGATCGAAAGTGCCGAGTGGAATAGCCCGGACGCTGTTAGCGCGATCAATGAGGTGCGAAACCGTGTGGGGATGCCGAGCGTGAATACAGGAATCTACAACAGCCAGCAAAAAATGCGGGAACTTATACGTCGCGAACGCCAAGCCGAGTTAGCCTTCGAAGGGGGTCGCTATTTCGACATCCGCCGTTGGCAGATTGATAATAGTGTGATGAATGTTGAAGTGTATGGCGCTACGAACCCGACGACAGGCGAGGTGGTTCGCGTACAGACGCGTAAATATGATCCTGCCCGGGAAGGCCTATGGCCTATCCCCGAGACTGAATTGATTGCAAACCCGAACATGACACAAAATTCAAATTATTAATACCTCATGAAAAAATATTGTATCATTATTCTGTTGCCGATTATCCTTTTAGGAATACAATCGTGCCGTAAATCATACGATCCCGGAAATTGGGATCTGCTACCTGCGCGGGAAATTGAAGAACCTGAGCCACCAAGTGAAGGCCCTAGCAAAACGCTAAAGGTGATGTCTATTAACTTGCGCGTGGGAACGGCCAACGACTTTGCTGTAACGCGTGAAGCCATTAAAGAATATAACCCTGATCTGCTTTTTCTGAGACAGGTAGATAGCGCCACCACGCGTGCGGAGAAGGTGAACCGCCCACAAGAGATTGCGGATGCATTAGAAATGCAGCTTTTCTTCAAGAAGAATTTCGATTTCCAAACAGGAGGCTTTGGAAATGCTGTGCTTTCTAAATTCCCGATATTAGAGAAACATGCACAATTGCTGCGTCGAGAGGATGGCAACAACGCCGAACTCCGGAGTATGGTGATGATCAAAGTTGAGGCAGCTCCCGGTCAACCCCTCTATTTTGCAGGAACGGAACTCGATCCATCGAACGTTAATAACCGAAATCTTCAAGTGGTTGATCTGCTGAATGCTACTGAAAAGCTTGTTGAGCCTGTTATTTTAGTCGGAAATTTTAATGAACAGGAAAAGGACAACGGACAGGTGCTTAGCTACCTCAAAGGAAGCTTTACCTTCGCTTGCCTCGGTGCAGGATGTCCGTTAAATTCCCCGAAGGCCAATCCTACGGGCGTGTTTGACTACATCACTTTCCAAGACAAGGCCAACGCAATCAGCATCGGTAAATATGAAACCTTTAGCAAATCCGGAAATACTTTTCTGCCAATGACCGCTGAATTTAAGTTAAAACTCAAAGAAGAATAATATGCTTTTAAAAAATCTAACTCTCGCCCTGATGTTCCTTTCTATCATCACCTGCTGCAGCAGCTCACAACAGAATGAGGTGGTCGTAGCAAAGCAAAAAATTACGATGATGACCTATAACATACATCATGGCGCGCCGGCAAATTCTGAGACGGTAAATCTGGGAAATATTGCTGCGGTTATCCGTCAAAGCAATGCGGAGTTGATCGCGCTACAGGAAGTTGATGTGAACGTGCCACGTTCGGGCAAAGTAAACCAAGCGGAGCAACTCGCTGCGCTCCTAGGTATGGAATATCACTTTTCTAAATCAATAGATTATCAAGGAGGAGAATATGGTGTGGCTATTTTAAGTAAGTATCCTTTAAGTAATAAAAGGAGAATGGACTTGCCTATGTCTATTCCTGGAGAAAAGAGAAGCGTGGTGCTAGCCAGCGTTGTACTTCCAAATGGTGAAACCATCGAATTTGGCTCTACCCATTTTGATCTTCATGTCCCGAACCGCACGGTGCAGGCCGAGGAACTGAATATACTCAGCCAATCTACTGCAAAGCCCCTATTTATTGGCGGGGATTACAATGCTGAACCTCAAAGTGGTGAAATAGCAGTATTAAAAAAAGAATTCAGTATATCGTGCGCCGGGAGCTGCCCGAACTCTTATCCAGTTCGCAATCCAAACAAAGCAATAGATTTTATAGCGAACAACAAGCTCTCAAATCAACAATATACTTTGGTATCTTCCCAAGCCATGTTGGGGCAATATGCGTCTGATCACTTACCCGTATTGGCCATCTATCAAGCGAATAATTAAGGACAAATCAATGATCTCACAATCCCTGGAAAGCATTTCGCTTTCCAGGGATTGTTTTAAAGCGGCTACTTCAGTGCAATTTTAGATATCGCAGCCAGTAGCGGATTGTGCATCTATGCTTAAGGCTGTCCATTCGTTAATTGCACATGCTGCGGTCTACATAGGTTTTGTTTCCGTTGGAATTGATGTAGTAACAACCTCCCCGTGGCCCACGGATATACTGCCGTTGCTTCGCACGATTGGATGTAGGCTGCGAAGAGGCACTGTAGGTACTACGGCCAGAACGCCTGTTGGAAGTTGTTCCATGCGTAGTAGATCCCTCCGACTGTACATACTCCCAAGTACCATTTGGTTTCAGCAGAACCGTCCGTCCGTTGCTGGTGGTTGCGTATTGGTTTTGTGCATAGCTCAGAAAAGAGATCGTGGCGAGTAAGAAAGTCAATAGTAGTTTGTTCATTAGGCGGTCTTGTTGGTGACTTATCGGTTAAAGTTTTGGAACCATGAAGGTACATACCGCTGTTGACTAATGCAAAAATCATTGAAATAAACCGTGCGACCTAAATTAAATATTATAGAGACCCCTCAACATAGATTAGCCTATACCGCTACGCAGAATGAACAACAGCGCGTACTCGTAAGGGGTTCGGTACAAAAATCACGTCTTTTCTAATCTGCTATCTTTTTATAGCTGTCGGTACAGCCCTCAGCGCAATTCAGGTAGCTGGGCGTAAGGTGTAGTAAACCATTTGTGAGGGAGTAATAATCTTCCTGAACGCCCTCGCTAAGCATGGTGCTTTTCGTAGCACAGTCGTAGTCAAAAATAATAGAGCTGTCTGTCAATCGATAGTTCCCGTTTTGGCAACCATTATATTTTAGTTTCTGAAACGTTCCGTCCGCATGAAAAAATAGTTCGTGACCATTTTTCACTTCTACATCGCCATCGGGCAATCCCCAGTTTGCGCCAACCAACTTCCACTTGCCCGTTAGTTCATTGCTATTGACAGGAACATCTGCTTTATTACAGCCTAAAGCCATTAAAACGAGAACGATTACCGACAGTGTATTTAATATTTTCATCTTCGATCATGTTGGTTATCAGTTATAAACGATGGTAGAAGGAGGATTGCTACACTGCTTATTGCATAACGGGCTGTTGCATCAAACGATCAAGTACATCGGCAAAAAGTTGAACTGATTTACCTCTTTGCTGAGATGCGGGTCTTCCTCACAAACTTTTTATAGTCTTGCCTTGGAACAAAAAAAGCCTGCAAGCTGCAGACTTTTTTAACTAAACTAAACAATGAAATGTCTCCCGACATGTCTGATATTGAAACAAAAATCTATTATGGTTTCGGATAAGAGGTAATTACTTCGCTCACTTTCCAGCCGTCTTTTCCTTGGTTAAGCGTGATGTAATCTACACGAGTGAAATTATCAAATGTCATAGTTGCTTTAGCTAAGCAAGTCTGCCCGCTTTGGTCTAATATTTCATACCTCGTATCACAATCGTATACAATGCCTTTATGGGCTTTTAAAAACTGTAAATACTCTTTTTTCGAGAAAACGTCATTGTTGCTGTTGTTGCGGTATTCAAAATCATCGTCGAAAAGAAACTTATTAAGATCCACACTTCCTAAAGTTGTAGCCTCTAGATATGTAGAAATAACTTTTTCTGATTCAACATTTTTTAGTGGATTGTTCTTTTCTGCTGCAAATGCGCTAAAAGAAGTGATCATGATGATTGCTGCTGCTAGGGATGTTAATGTCTTTTTCATGCTGTTGATGTTTTAAATGTCTTTTATATTTTAATTTCTTACTTCCTGTTTGATGACTCAAAGGTACTGTTCTAACCGGGGCTGCCGAATAGCGATTAGATTAACGACCTCGGTTTCTCGGTAAATCCAGCTATATTTTCGGTGAGTGAGTTTTTCCTGTTCTTTAATTTCATGCTTTTCGTGCGTGTTCTTCAGTAGGATATAGGCAATGGCATTGCCAGAAATCGTAATAAGCTGTATGATAGTATTTTGTGATAATCTATGTTTTGGCTCTTGTACGCTAGCGAACATCCTGTTGTTCGCTGGTGAACAGTGTCTGCTATTTATGCCGACTATAGTATATAAATCATAGACACAGTACCTCACGCAGGATATAGGGCCTATTTTCCAAAACAGCCATAAAATATTCTGATAGTATTGATTAAAACGAGTATTATTGCATTTTCTACTACAAACCAATACTGTCGCAATGAAAACCCATATAATTACCATCTTTGCAAGCATAATTTTACTGTGGCAAACAGCTTATGGACAGACTAATAATTCCCATGAGTTGGTTTTGAAATTTCTCGAGGTAATTGAAACAAATGCTTATGCGCGGCGGACGATTAAACTTGATTCTGCACGTATTGCGCTTTTAAACGACACAAAAAATGTTTCCGAGATCGGTGAGTTGAAGCCCTATTTCAAAACTTTCCTAAAGAAGTTGAAAGATCAGCATTCCTCTATTTCATACATAGAAGCGGATGAGGAAGACGAGGATGAACTAGACTTTTTGGAAAAATATGCACACATAACATATGAAGAGGCCGGTTATCCGCCGCTCCGCTTCAAGAGCGATTTACTAGAGGGAAGATTTGCTTACATCAATATTCCTGCTGTCGCATTAGAATACAGAAAGTACATTGAGACCATTGGGAGCCAACTGCAGCAATTGGACGCGATGAATCCTGAAGCCTGGATCTTTGATGTGACGGAAAACGATGGCGGTTCAATCATACCTATGTTATGGCAAATGTCTACGCTGATCGATAAAGACTCGGTGTATTCCTTCGTAGACAGGCACGGCAAAGAAGAGAAGCAGACCAAAATGATGTGGAAAACAAATGGTGATAAGTTTGAAGAGCGGTTGTTCGAACTATTTAAATTAAATGACGAATCATTGCGACCTGTAAAGCTTGTTCATACGAATGTCCCCATTATTTTGCTGACAAGTCGAAAGACGGCTAGCTCTGGCGAATTTTTCGTTGCCGCTTTTAAAGGGCAGAAAAATGTCACCGTTGTTGGTCAGCAAACCAACGGACTAACTTCCGGAAATACAGAATATCCCCTGGGAAAAAGTTATTTGCTCAATCTCACGACAGACGTCCTAAAAGATCGCAACGACAAGCGCTACGGCATAGGTGAGGGTATTGTCCCCGACATCTTATTCACATTCGATGCAGATTTGCAACAGCGAAAAATCACGGATGAGACGGTGAAAGCGAAATACCTAGATGCAGCACTGCGTTTTCTTAAGGCACAAGATTAATCACAAGGATGGCTTTACATTTCAAACAATAGTGCAATAAAACCCTGTTTTTTTCAGTTATGCAAAGTAGAAATGATTTCAAAAGATTTCCAATGCTTGATGGTATGGAGATTTTATATGCACAACGGCACAGATTGGATTTTCCCGACCACACGCATGATACCTTTAATATTGCGCTTATCCTTGATCAAACGTTTTCCGTGAAACTCCCCGGCAAAGTTCTTCATGCTCCCGTTGGGACGTTGTGCATAACAAATCCTTACGAAGTACATGCTACGCCTTGCGAGCAAATTTTGGGCAATACGTTCACAACATTTTACGTAGCGCCTGATGTGCTTAAAAGTATGAATGCCGGCGAAGCGGTCTTTTTTGATGAAAAGGTAATTTATGATGAATGGCTCTTCTCGCAATTTCTGTCGCTTAGTCACGAAGCGTTGCATACCGCCTCGCATTACGAAAGTAGTATCTTAAAGTGTTTGGCTTTATTGGTAAAGAAGTACGCTAATCCCGTCAGATTTAGAAGCAGCGAGTTACGTTTGTTCCGGGAATTTTTAGATGAGCATAGTTTGCAAAGTTTTTCTTTGGTTGATACGGCAAAAAAGTTTGGGATGGATTCATTCAAATTTCTGCGGCTGTTTAAGCAGGAAACAGGACTTACCCCCAATCGCTACGTTCTCCAAAAAAGAATTGAAGCAGCTAAAGGTCTGCTTTTACATGCCGACAATTTGTTAGAAGTTGCGGTGTTGACCGGATTTTACGATGTTCCACATCTCACGCGTGAATTTAAGAAGTTGGTTGGCGTGGCACCGGGTGTTTATAGAAACAGTTAGTTCAATATCGTACAATTGAAGTTTCTCATAAAGCTTTAGTTTTGGGCTTGCTGAAATGTCTAATCAATCCAAAGAATAATCTAGACATTCCATATAAATGCAGTCCGAGTGTAGCAAGCTCATGAAATAATTATTGACATATGAAACTAAAAGACTTGTTTTTCGGTGTGGTGCTCTTGTGTAATGCTTTGTTGGGATACACAAGCTCAGTAGCGCAAGAAAAAGAAACTTTAACGGTCAACCATAATGAAATAAAGCGAACTATTCGTATGGGTAAGCCGTATGTGGCTCAATACTACTTTTTCAAAGATAGTGTGTATCAAATAAGTGTCGAGCAGCAAGGTATAGACGTCTCACTAACATTGAAAGACAGCAACGGAAAATCGCTTGCCGAGAAGGATTCACCGAATGGTCGATTCGGTTTCGAGAAGCTTGTGTACTCCCCAGATTCATCGGCATATTATACCTTGTGTGTCACTCCGCTCGATGAAAAAGAAAATGCTAAGGTGGGGTCTGTTCGACTACACACTTCCAACATACCCGATACATTGACACGTTTTACAAAAGAAGCGCTGGAAGCGGATTTCACTATGCTACGAGACGCTTATTTGGAAACTAGATTAGGCCTTTGGTACCACACTTTTGCCGAATTTGATAGTTTGTATAGGGCGCAACGTGCGATGATTGTGGACGGGATGACCGCTTTAGATTTTTACAAAGTGGTAGCACCGTTTACCGCGCAAACGAGGGAAGGACATGCCTCCATTCGCTTGTCAGACGAGACAAATAATTATTTCAGACAATACGGCACTTACCTGCCATTATTGGTGAAAATAAGCAATGGCAAGTTATATATCTTGGAAAGTAGCGATAGCACTTGGAAGGGAAATGAAATAACTGCTATCAATGGCAGAAGTACAAAGACCATTCTTCAAATGATGTTTGATATCGAACCGGCAGACGGCTACAATGTGACAAGCAAAGCCCGATGGGTGGAAGATCTCTTTTCTAGTTACTTGCTCCGGTTATACGGTCTGTGCGACACCTACACGATCGAAATTAAAAAAACAGAACCAGAAACAGCAGTATCTGTAAAAATTGCAGCAGTGTCGTCAAAGGTGTATAGTAAGATGCGCAATGCTTTCAGAAAAGCAAATCCCCAATTATTCTTTACGCAATCGCTGCAAATTGACTTGGATAGCTTGTCATCTTGTGCCCGACTAACGATCAATGATTTTGGCGCTAATCGGTATGCGAAAGGAATGGTGGGCTTTAAAAATACGATGGATAGCGTTTTTCGAAGTATTAACAATCTTGGTATTAATAACCTGATAATTGACCTCAGAAAGAATGAAGGGGGAACACAAGGCATGGAAGATATATTGATGTCTTACCTTATCGATAAGCGATATAAAAAGTACCAGTATGTCGAAGTTCCATCCGATCGCTTTTCATTTACGGCTATGACTGATTACATTGGAGAAGACAGCCTTCTACAAGCGAAGATAAGCCGTGAATTTTTCCGGGATGTTGATGGTAGATTCGTAAACCGGCCCGGCACCTATGAAGGCTTAAGTCCTAGTCCATGGCGATTTTCCGGACGGATTTTTATACTAATAGGTGGATTAACCTTTTCAGGAGGCTCTGAATTTGCGGCGCTTGCGAAAAATCATACATCAGCGGTATTCGTAGGTGAGGAAACTGGAGGCGGATACTACGGCAATAGCAGCGGTTACTTTCTAAATTTCACGCTCCCCCATTCTGGCCTTTCGGGACGAATTCCCCTCATCAAGTTTGTCGTCAACACGTCAAACAAAGGCGTTCCCTTTGGTCGAGGCTTAATTCCAGATTATGAAATTATTCCAACAATTGGAGATTATTTAAAAGATGATGACCCCGTATTAAGGCAGGTGGAAAGGCTTATTTCCAATGCTCAAAACTAAAACATCGTCCTTCGGCATCCTTAGCGATACTAATAAAATTATTTTATTTTTATTGAATTTATCATGTGGTTTTTCTCATTTTAATTAGTTGAGGCTTTTAGTTGCTTCAATTAATTTTATATAAATTTATTTTTAATATTTTTAATTTTTATTTTCGTTTTATTGTGGCTTATGTTTAGGATAGATTTAAAGCGAATTATGAAAGTTATACCCATCTTACTGTTGTTACTAAGCTTATGCTTAAATTCATGTACCGCCATCTTTATGCGGTTTATGGGGGTGCAAAATGTGCAAAATTTCGATCAAGAGCTTTATGAGAAGAATGCATCCGCCCTAATGGCGACGTATTCAGGACCTAAACTCAACTTTGCGGTATCTGACACGAGTTTCATCCGCTATGCCACGCTGTTCGATTCGCTAGAAAGTAGGCTTGCTGCACAGCCTATACAGATGCTCTATTTCAACACAGATAGAAAGCTCGAGTCGTTTCATACGAACTGTTTAGTGCCAGGTGCTGTGGGAAAACTTAAGTGGAACATCGACGATCGGTTCTCACATTATATTCCAAAAACAGCGGCTGCTGTAGATCATGAACAATGGAACTTCCATGATTTAACAAACAAGCTTGGCATTGATTCGCAAACCATACCGCCAGAAAAAGATGTGGTTGTGTTCTTGTGGTCGAGGTTGCTGAACAAACAGGTGATACACGCAAATAAAGAAATGATATCCAATATCCAAAATAATCTGAAAGCAGCAGATTTTCCGGTGATTTTGTACGTTAATACCGACAAGGTATACGCCTCGTTGAATAAAGGTGTTATTGACAGCACATTTTTAAGAAACGTACTTACAGAAGAAGAATATGAAAAGCGAAGCTTGAAGTCGGCTCAGGAAACGCTTGCTATCGTTGAAGAAGATAATAAGTGACAAAATATAATAACATCGGAAAAATCTTCGCCCTACATTAGGTTTGCTGCGAAAGGAGGTTTACGAAAGAAACTAACGATATGAAACAAAAATAGAAAACCCTAAAGCGGGGAGCTTTAGGGTTTTCAAACTAACTAACCAATTATAAACCTAATTATGAATAGTCAAATGTAAGACTAAATTTTAGATTATTCCAAGTTGCTATAACGATTTAACAAAGAATTAACACATCGAAGCATAAAGCTTCATTTTTCGACGCTCGATGATAAAAACGAGGAGTGTACTGTAATTAAAAATTGCCATCTCCATGCTTATAGTTACTTTTTTAGTAAGTTGAGGTAATAGCTTTTGATAGCGTAAGGCAGGTTAACCACTTCCTCTAAGGTAGTATCTAGCGACATAGATTCACCACTTTCAAACAAGACTATTTTCTTCTCGGGATCGAAGATGGCACATTGCACCTTTCCCGTACCATCGTAATCACCCGGTATGGGCAAGTCGCCCTGCTTGCCGAGCTTCATGCTTTTTTCCATGCCGTGGATCAACCATTCCCCCGTCGTTGGCCGCCACACCGCGATTTCCGCTTTGCCGTCGCCATTGTAATCGGCAGGCACAGGTACGTCTCCGGGCTTACCAAACGGAACATTGCCTACCTCGGCAATATACCAGGTGCTGTTGCTCCAACGCCACACGGCTTTCTCCGCCGCGCCATCGCCGTCATAGTCTGCGGGGACAGGCGTCGATTCAGCCCAGCCATGCGTGATGGGGTCTTGTCCTTTAACCTCCCAAATCGAAGATGCCGGATGCCATACGGCCAGATCTGCCAAACCATCGCCATCATAATCCGCTGGAACAGGCATAGCACCGGGCTGACCAAATGGGATGCTCTCTCCGTTCTTCAGAATAAACATAGCCTTTTTACTGTTGTAGGCCGCAGGTTGCGTTTGCGCGTTTCCTTCATAGTAAGATGGTGCCGGCACTGCCCCCGCATTCCATTGCGAATACCGAAGACGCTTGTCTGCATCAAACCAATTTCCTTGTTGGTAAATCATCAAATCAGACTTGCCATCAAGATCAAAATCTAGTATTCGGGAAGCAGCAGCTTCACGGAATAGTCCAAGTGTGAAATGCGAATCGGCATCCAACTCTTCGTAGTCATGGTAAGGCGAGAAGGTGCGCACCTGTATTTGATCTTTTTCAAGATCAAAACGCATCAGGCGCATCATGCCGTTTCCGCCCATCGGGCGACTTTGATAATCCGATAGAAAACTTTTAACGGTACTGCCATTATAGCTGTCTTGGCGAAAGCCCTCGCCGTTATCGCCTACATGGCCACCAGCCATCATAAAAAAGTTTTTATGCTGTTTCAAACGATCATAGAGACGTTTCGCCTGTTTGCTGAAGGGAGATCGCCCCTTGGCATTGCTCCCGGCAACCGGATTCAGGAATAAGGTGTAGTGAGTCACCACAATTGCCTTCCGATTGTTATGAGTTTCCAGTACAGATGCCGCCCAGTTGTTCATCGCGTCTTGCTGTTCATCGAAGGCGTCAAATTCGACGTAAAGGACAATGAAATCTATTCCTCCAGCAGAAAAAAGATCAAAATGGCTGTCATTATCATCCCCGAAATGTCCGCCGTAATACGCCTTATTATTGAAATGTTGAACACCAAAATAGTGATTAAAATACTTGGTACTGCCCGATGCGGCGAATTGACTTGGTAGCTGATCGTGGTTGCCCACCGCTAACCCATAAGGAATGCCATGAGGAAGGCCTGGCAATGGTTTTTCCAATTTGTACATGACCTGCGCGGCATTTTCCCATTGTTTCGGCGCCTTATCTCCATCATCCGTAATGTCGCCCAAATGAATGACATAGGCGATATTTTCCTGTTCCCGATTCGCAAGGATCCATTCGACTTGCGCGTCAAAAAGTGCATTGCTTCCGCCCTGACTTTCCTTGGTATTGTATTGCGTGTCGGGAATGATAGCAATAGAAAAAGGTCTGCTCGGTTGGCTGCCCATTTGATTTTTACGTTGTGCGAACAATCCTTGCCACGGCAATACCGCAACAAGGATGAACGCATAGTAACGAGCGTGTATATTCATTAGTAACCCTGATTTTGTTCTAAAAGTGGATTCACACCTATTTCCGCAAATGGGATAGGGTATAGCAATTTGTTCTCGTCAATCTGGTAAGACTGTGTAGAGAGGTAGGGGTAATTCTCTTTCATCCACACCGCATTTTGCTGCATGATTTCCACGGCGCGTCCGCTACGGAGCAAATCGAACCAACGGTGGTTTTCGAAAGCAAGTTCTACGCGTCTTTCTTTCAGGATTAGATCACGCAAAAGGTTTTGATCTGTCACGGATAGGGCAGGTGCATTTGGCAAAGCACGACGACGCACGCGGTTAAGATGAACCAATGCATCGCTGGTTTTACCTTGCTCATTTTGGACTTCTGCTAATAACAAAAGGGCATCAGCATATCGGTAAACCGGCCAGTTGTCGTCCGTATTATTTGGATTCGCATGCGGGTTTACATATTTCTTGATATACGGCACGCCGGTTTTTCCTGCAGGTGCGGAATAGTTGGTTACGCTTTTGTTCGCTTCCAGCCGGAAATGATTACTTGCATTATAAGTTCCCTCTGCTATGCCGATGGATGCCTCTAGCCGGGTGTCGCCCGGCTCGTAGGCAGCGATCATTTCTTTAGTCGGGGTGTTCCATCCGCCACCGGTGTTGGACGTGTTGTTTGTCACGACACCGGTAATGATCGATGTATTCAGACAGCGCGGAAGAAAAATATAAATGAAATTGCTTTGCATGCCCAGCGTGAGCCCTTGCAGGAATTGCACTTCAAAAATTGATTCTTTGCTGTTCTTGTTGGCTGTGGAAAATACGTCTGCATAATTGGGCAATAATTCATACCCCATGCCTGCCAAACTGAGTAGCTGTTCTTCTGCTGAGGCATATGCCTTCTGTGTTGCGTAGATATCTGCCAACAGCATGGCTGCCGATCCTTTGCTGGCATAGCCAGATTGTGGAAATTTTGACGGCGCATCTAGAAGTTCTAAGGCCGTTGTAGCATCTTCTATAATCTGGGTATACAAGGCCGTAACTTCTGCGCGAGGCAAAAACGCCTGACTCTCCTCAGAGACCTCCCGCAAATAAAGAGGCACCTTTCCAAAGTAGCGTACCAATTTGAAATAGTAAAAAGCGCGTAGAAAGCGCGCCTCGCCTTCGATTTTCCGCCTCACTTCATCAGAAATTGTCGCGTTGGGCAGCCTATCTAAAATGACGTTAGCACGCGAGATGCCGCGGTAGCTATCATAATAGATTGCTGCAGAATAATCATTACTGGAATTATTGGTGAAATCGGCGATGTCCTGGCGCATATAGATAGCGGTACCCTGATTGGTCGGGTTATATTCATAATGTGTGTTGTCAGATCGCATCTCCGCGGTGTAGTAATCTGGCCCCACGCTACGCAACGGGTTGTATGCTGCATGGAGCGCCTGTGTAAAATCCGCTTCTGTCTTGTAGAAGTTTGAGCCAGATAATTGATCATCTGGTGCTAAATCCAAAAAGTCCTGACAGCTGGAGAGCGATAAGATACCCGTTGCCAGAATGCAGATAGCAAATTTTTTGTAGAAGAACTGGATATTCATGTTTAGTTAAGCGTTAAGTTAAAACCTATAGAAAATATGCGGGGAATTGGATAGGCATTTTCGTCAATACCTATACTAGCTCCTTCCAGCCCGTTAAGACTGATCTCGGGGTTCATGCCGGAATAGGACATGATGTAGAATACATTCTGTACGGAGGCATAAGCTCTGACATTGCGCACGAATGCGCTTTTTGTAGGAAATCTATAGCCCATACTGATGTTTTTCATGGCGAGATAAGAGCCATCTTCCACCCATTGCGAATTGACATTCCTGCCCCAGGCTGTCGAACCGGATAGCGTTCGTGGATATTTTCCAGATCCTGGATTCTCTTCCGAACGCCAGCGATCGGCCGCTTCTGCAAGCACCGCACGTGCGCCGTCCATATTGGTTAGGTACGCCCATTTTGCAGGCAGAATAAGTTTCCCGCCGTAAGAGCCAGCCATCGAAAAGCTGAGGTCGATATTTTTGTATTGAAACTGATTGTGGAAGCCGAAAAGGAAATCCGGGTTTGGATCACCAATGAAAGTTCTATCATTTTCGTCAATGATACCATCACCATTTAAGTCGCGCATTTTAAGGGTGCCAACCGCGATGTTATTGTACTTACCGGCGCTAGCTAAATCGGCTTCATCTTTGATAAGTCCATCATTGATAAACCCGAAAAACATGCCTAATGGATAGCCTTCCTGATTGCGGTAGTAGTCGGCTGAGATATTGTTGAATCGCCTGAAGTAACCAGGACTGACTAAATTCTGGATTCGGTTTCTGTCAAAAGAGATATTAAAAGAAGACGTCCAGTGCAGGTTGCCAAATTGTTGTTGCGTACCGATGGAGAATTCATGTCCCCAAAACTTCACAGCGCCCACATTTGAGGTTATGTAGTTAAAACCCGAAGCCCTGTCTATCGGTCGTTGCTGTATCAGTCCGTCCGAAAGTTTGTTGTAATAGTCGTAAGTAAAGGTGAGCTTCTCGTCGAAAAAGCTTAGGTCTAAACCGATATCAAGCTGTCTTGTTTTTTCCCAAGCCAGGAAAACATTGCCCAATGTGCTAATCGCATTTCCGGGTGCCAATGCTCCATTGATGACATAGTCGGACGCTCCAATAAGTGGAATATGCGTGTAATTTCCAATGTTGTTGTTACCCGTGAAACCATAGCTCGCCCGCAATTTAAACAAGCTCAACGCTGGCATTGCCTGCTTAACAAATGATTCTTCACTCAGCACCCAGCCTGCAGACACCGCCGGAAAAGTACCATACTGTTCATTTTTTCCAAAACGCGAAGACCCGTCCCGGCGGAAAGAGGCACCGAAAAGATATTTGCCCATGTAGCTGTAGTTAACACGACCGAGGTATGATAACAGCGCATAACTCGCACTGTTACTATTACCGCCGGTAATGTTGGCGGCGACATTTAGATAGGGTATATCATCATTGGCGAAATTCTGCCCACTGACAGTGTTTGACATTTGGCGAAACGACTGCGCCGAATAACCCAATAATGCTTCCACATGGTGATCCCCAAAATATTTGTCATAATTAAGATTTAACTCAGCAGTATAACTGTAGTTCTCCACAGAGCTGCTGGTACCCGATGAAATGGAATTGGTGTTTAGAAATGAAGGCACAAAGTATTGGCGCATTTCACGACCCATATCCACCCCTGCCAAACCATTTAGCTTTAACCCGTCGACAATCTGGTAATTTGCATACGCATTTCCTAATAGCCGGCTTGTTTTGTAATCATCTACTGTCAATTCATATCGAGCCAACGGGTTGATGTAGTTGACCATGCCTGGCGAACTAACGAAACGGGTATATTCGCCATTTTCATCGTAAGGGGCAATAAGGGGACTCGCTTCCGAGGTCTTCTGTACAATCCCCTGAATGCCATCTTCCAGACGGTTATTGTGGTCTAGCCGATAGCTAGGCGCAAGATTGATCCCAACCTGTAGTTTTTTGTCTACTAAGCTATAGCTTTGATTGAGCCTTAGCGAAAATAATTTCGTTCCGCTGTTAACCACCACACCTTCTTGTTGCTGGTAGCCACCCATCACCATCGTGGAGGAATTTTCCTTCGCAGAGCTGAGACTGATGTCGTAATTTTGCTGTGGTGCGTTGCGGGTCAGTAGTTTAAACCAGTTTGTTCCCTCCCCATATTGCTCCGGATTTTGATATTCAGTAGGGATAGCACCTTTAAAGTTTTCATACTTTATCATGTCTTCATAGCGCTCCTTCATGAATGTGGCATATTCTCGCCCCGTCATCATGACGGGAACGCCACGGCTCGGGATTGTTTGTACAGCATAGTTCGCATTAAAATCAACTTTGGTTCCGTCGGCAGCTTTGGCCTTCTTTGTGGTGATGAGAATTACTCCGTTCGAGGCGCGGGAACCGTATAATGCAGTGGCCGATGCATCTTTCAAGATGGAGAAAGACTCAATTTCATTCGGGTTAATGTTGTTGATACTGCCGGTGACGGGCATGCCATCCACCACGAATAAAGGTGAACTTCCAGAATTGAGTGAGGCAGCTCCACGGATGCGGAAGGACATGCCGCGCCCCGGTTGGCCGGATGTCTGATAGATCTGCACGCCGGGTGCCCGCCCTTGAAGCTGCTGCGCAAATTGCGTAACCGGCATATCCTGTAAAGGAGCGGCATCAATTTGGTTAATCGCGCCAGTTACTTCCAGGCGCTTTTGCGTACCATAGGATACGATAATTTCCTCAATCAGCCCAGACGCTTTTAGGTTTACATTCAACGTTTGCTCCTGCCCCTCGCGAAGCCCTATCGTCAGTGTTTTTGTTTCGTAGCCGATGTAGCTTACCGTTACGGATTTGTTTCCGGGTGCCGTGCGTAAGCTGTACGATCCATCTTCTTTCGTCTGGATAGACGTGGAGCTATTATTGATTTTTACGGTGGCACCTATCAACGGGCTGCCCCCATCATCCGTGACTTTTCCTTTTATCGTTCCGGGGTTCTGTTGCCGCGCTAGGTATAACGCATTACCATCAATACGGTAGTCAATAGCCAAATTATCTTTTAACAGCGAAAGAAGTTGTTCACCGTTCATTCTTACGGAGCCTAGATTGATCTTCCGGGCACTGTTTATTTCTTTTGGATTGTACATAAAATGAAGCGAAGACTGCTGCTGAATTTCCAGCAACAACGCATCGACGCTTAACGACTTGGAAGGTAGCACAACTTGTAAATCGTTTATCTTTTGTGCGTTGACGTTATGGGCGTATAAACTGCTAAGTAGTGTGTAAAAGAAGCAGTAGCTTGCTATAGATAGTTTCATAACGAGAAGTGTATAATGATACAGTTTCGGTTTTTTTAACATATATTGTATTGTTTTTTAGTAAGTGTGAGGATTTATTAAGAGACCGACCGGAGCTCGGCCAAAAGCTCCGGTCTCTTTTTTAAACAGGATTTAGGTTTACTCGATATAAACCTCCTTTCCATCGATTTTATAGGTAAATGTGTTGATTTGCTGAAGACCTTTTAGGACCTTTTTTAGTGTTGCCTCTTCAAAAGTTGCCGTAAAAAACTGCGTGTTTGCCAGATGCCTGGGAACATGCACTTGCACACCGAACCAGTTTTCCAGCTTTTGCTTAACATCATGCCAGTTGTCCCCATTAAGGATGAAAATATTGTCTTTCCAGGAACTGAAGTTTCCCACTTCGCCTTTCTCCACAGAAAGGAGTTGCTGTTCTGGATGAAAGATTAAGTGATTTCCTTTGCGTATGATCTGCCGGATGCTGCTGTCTCTTCCTGATGTAAACTCAACCGCTCCTGTATTCACCGAGAGATGGTAGGAACGATCTCCTCCTTCCAATTTGATATTGAAAGAGGTGCCAAGGACTTTATTTTTTCCTGCGGCGGTGTAAACGACAAAAGGCTGTTCCTTACGGTGTGTTACATCGAAAAATGCTTCCCCTTGGTCTAGGTATACTTTTCGTTCTGCGGCCGTATTCAGCTGCGCAGCATAACGGATTTTTGTGTTTCCATGAACGTAGATCGTGGTGCTGTCCGGTAAGGTCACTTTTACTCGCTGACCCGGTTGCGTTATTAATGTATCTTCTATTGCGAGCTGCGGAATGGTGTTCGTGAGGTGGACGCTGCGGTCTTTTTGCTCGTATAGGTAGATGCTTACTGCCCCCAAAAGGATAATAGCTGCTGCAGCATATTTCATGACTGCTTTTATTGGGGAAACCGCCTTGGGAAGCGTTACAGGCGCTGGGGCTGTCTTTGCTAGAATTTCCCTGAAGGCAGATTTGCCCATACTTTCGTCGATTTGTTCAAGACGACGTTTGTCTGCATAATCCTGATCGAACCAGTTCTCAATAATTTGTTTTTCTTCAGGATGGAGTTCTTCACGAAGATAGGCTTTGAAGATTTTTCGTAGCCGCTGCTTTTTCTGTTGATCCATATACCTATAAGATAGGCCTAGCAGAAAATCGTACTATCGAAGCTTGATTAAGAAATTATTAATAAAATATATAGAAATAATGAAGATACTAGTTGTATAAGGTCAAAACGTAGAACAATAAGCTTGCTTCCATAACCATGCGAATCTTTCGGTTTGCTGTGACTAATTGATTTTTCACCGTCTGCTCCGCTACGCCCATTTCTTGTGCTATTTCACGGATAGAATAATCCTGTTCATAATGGAGTTTGTAAATATCGCGCTGTTTTTCGGGCAGTTTCGCAATTTCATCTTGCCATTTAAGTCGCAGCTCCTTAGCCTCTAACGACGAGTCAAGAGAGTGGCTAAGTTGATCGATCGCAAGCCGATAGATATCCGTTTTTTTAGCTACGGAAAGCGATGTCTCCATTCGACGTATTATTTCGTGCTTGGTCATGCGATACAGGTAGGCTTCCAAGTTGGTTTGAATAATAAGCTGTTCACGTTTGTCCCAAAGGCGGATATAAATTTCCTGCAAGATATCTTTCGCTTCAGCTTCGTCGCGCGTCTTAGCAAGAGCCAGGTCATATACACGACGCCAGGTATGCTCGTACAAAAAGGAGAAAGCTTGCCGGTTGCCCTCTTTTACATCGCTAAAAAGCACAAGAAGTTGTCTGTCATCCATCGCAGCTTATTCTTTTCCACAAAGGTATACCTCCAACGTCAAAATAGTATTAAGAATGAGTTAATTGAGTATAAACAGCAGATATCGCATTGCGTAAAACCGTTAATGGACAAATTGGAAAGAAGCGATAACGGGCAAATGATCGGATATGGTGCCCGCATGTTTGACGACTAAAACGGAAATAGAGCATAGCAGCATCCGAGCCGCAGAAATTATTGTAGATGCTGTTCGCACTGTTAATTGTTTTCCTATATTTAAAATGTCGGTACAGCGGATCATAAGATCAACATGGCGAAAGAAAGAATATACACAGGTCTCACATATTTCATTGCAGCCGTCTGGGTGGTGAATGGTTTGTATTGCAAAGTACTGGGAGCCGTCCCCCGTCATGAACAGATTGTAGCTGAAATTTTGGGTTTGCCATATGCCAAGTTGATTACGGTTGCTATCGGCTTTTTAGAGCTTGCATTGGCTTTTTGGTTTGTTTCAAAATACAAGCAAAAAGAAAACGCATGCCTGCAAATTATTTTGGTCGCTGTAATGAATGTCATCGAATTAACGACGACACCGCAGCTACTCCTTTGGGGAAGATTTAATATCTTTTTTGCAGTAGGGTTTATTGCAATCGTATATTACCATACGTTTGTTTTGCGGGAACAGCTTGATTTAAAAGGAGAAGTATGAATTTTCTAAAAAATCATCCGTTTGCTGTGGAAGCTTTTTTCGATAGTTCGCTTGTATTTACATTTGCTGTTCCCAAAGAACAATTGGAGAAGTTTATTCCAGCGCCTTTAACGCTGGATCTTTACCAGGATAAATGGGCATTTATAGCGGTAGCTATGGTACAAACGAGGGGCTTACGGCCTAAAGGCTTCCCTCGCTTCTTCGGTAATGATTTCTTTTTGATTGGTTACCGAATCTTTGTGCGTTATACGAATAACGATCGTAAGCGGTTACGCGGCTTATACATTATTAAGTCTGAAACGGATACATATAAAATGGAACTCTTAGGCAATGTCTTTTCCCGATATAATTATACCACGACGGATATACAGCAGGATACAGCGAGCGGCATAAGAACGATACATTCGAAGCGATCTTGCTTTAGCATCTCCATTGATACGCACAATGAATTGGCTTCGCTACCTAAAGATTCTCCATTTACAGATTGGAAAGACGCACGAAAATTTGCTGGGCCATTGCCCTTTACATTCAGCAGCAGCGAAAAAGACAAATTGGTATTGATCGTTGAAGGCGTTCGCCAAGGCTGGATACCGAAACCTATTGATGTTATCGCTTATAAGTTTGACTTTTTAGATCGGCTGAATCTGAAAGATGTCGTATTAGCTAATGCCTTTGAAATTGAAAACGTACCGTATTATTGGAAGAAAGGAAAAACGGAAGTATGGAAATAAAGCGCCAAACGGGGCAAGGGTTGATTGCTATTATTCGCTTTAACTGGCCGTTTTATGCAGTTGCATGTGTATCGCTACTGGCCGCCGTAATACTGCTGTTTTACAGTTCGTTTCCGTACCCTATTTTGCTCACGATTTTTATCCTCATATTATCGTATGCGTTATCGGCCTCCTTGCTCATATCGTTTTATATTTACGATCTGTCGGAGCTGTATCAGCTTCGCTGGCTCCACGATAAAGGGCAACAGCGCGTGCTAACCGTGAATGCGGGCTTTGATGAGACCAGCAACATGATCAGAAGAAAGTTGCCAAATACAAAATTGGTAATCTGTGATTTCTACAATCCAAAGAAACATACAGAGCCCTCTATTAGGCGTGCGCGAAATGCTTTTCCACCAGATCCGGAAAGTTTATCTATAGAAACGCAAAGTTTGCCGTTCGGCAGTGAAAGCTTTGATGAGGCCTATGCGATCTTATCGGCACACGAGGTCCGAAACGAAGCGGAACGTATTCGGTTCTTTCAAGAGCTCAATCGGGTGACAAAAACATCGGGAAAGATCTATATCAACGAGCATCTATGCGACTGGAAGAATTTTTTGGCTTACACCATCGGGGTTTTTCATTTTCATTCCCGCCAAACCTGGCTGCGCACTTTCAGCGAAGCAGGTTTACATGTGGAAGCAGAAATTAAAGTAACACCTTTTTTGACCACTTTTGTTGTTCGGGGAGATGGAAATACACATTAAAGCAATAGGCATCTTATTAATCAGCCTGGCGGTGATACATGCAGCATTCCCTCGCTACTTTAAGTGGCGAGAAGAGCTCAGCACATTATCGCTGATTAATCGGCAGATGATGTGGGTTCACACCTTCTTTATCGCTTTCACTTTATTATTAACAGGCGTACTTTGTCTCCTATTTTCAACCGATCTTCAGCAGTCCAAGCTTGGCCGATTTGTCTGCTTCGGGCTGGGCCTTTTCTGGGGAATTCGCTTGCTGTTTCAGTTTTTTGTTTACTCGCCCAGCCTTTGGAAAGGGAAAAGATTTGAAACAACCATACATGTGCTGTTTTCATTGCTATGGTTATACTTTGGTGTGGTTTTCTTCTCGGTTTTCTTGACCGATGCAGTTTAGGGTTAGCTTGTGTAAACAGGAACATAACTTCATGAAAAATTAACATTTTGATTATGTTATACTTACGATATTTTTGCCGAACTTAGACATGTAAACAGGGTTGTTCAGTAAAGAATGTCAATGATGAAAAAGCTCACTTACTTCCTACAGAGAATCGTTTTTCGTTTATTTTTAAAACAGTTTTCGTCGTTTTATTCGCCTCTTCGATCGCATAAAATAAAACCGGCATAATCCACTGCATGTTAAACTTTCTAGCTAGATTCTTGTTTAAAATAGAGGTTTACAATAATCAGTACAATTCATGCAATTAACTAAGGAAGCCTTTGGCAATGATTTTGTCTGGGGCGTTTCTACTGCTGCCTATCAAATTGAGGGCGCTCATCAGCACGAAGGCAAAGGTTCGTCTATTTGGGACGTTTTCGTGCAAAAAAAGAATAAGATATTTCAAAACCACAAAGGCGATATCGCGTGCGACTTCTACAACCGCTATGTGGAAGATCTGCATCTCATGCACCGCATGCACATTAAAAACTACCGATTTTCTATTGGCTGGAGTCGAATTATACCCGATGGAACTGGCGAAATAAATAAAAAGGGAATCGACTTTTACAATAGGCTCATTGATCTTTCGCTTGAATTGGGTATTACGCCCTGGATTACTTTATATCATTGGGACTTGCCCTATGCGTTGGAGTTACGCGGCGGATGGGTAAACCGTGAAGTGAAAGACTGGTTTGGTGATTATGTCGGCATTTGTGTCAAGCATTTTGGCGATCGTGTGAAAAACTGGATGGTACTCAATGAGCCGACGGTATTCAGTGCTGCTGGATACTTCTTTGGTGTACACGCGCCTGGGAAAACAGGCCTGGAGAATTTTTTAGCCACAGCACACCATGCGTCATTGGCGCAAGCCTATGGTGGGAAAATCATAAAATCGCTACAGCAAGATAGCCGTGTGGGTACCACATTTTCCTGTTCATATGTCGAACCTTTTAGTGCCCGCGATAAAGATGTGCGCGCCGCTAAAAAAGCTGATGTGTTGCTTAACCGTCTATTTATAGAGCCGCTCCTGGGCTTGGGTTACCCCACCACGGAGATCAAAGCGCTAAAAAGGATAGAACGCTATATGCAGCAGCATGACGAGGCTGACCTACGCTTTGATATGGATTTCATAGGTTTGCAAAACTATACACGCGAGGTGATCCGTTATTCGATGTTTGTTCCCTATTTGCAGGCGAAAATAGTAACGGCGAAAGAACGGAAGGTGCCGATGACAGCGATGAACTGGGAAGTATATCCGGAGTCTATTTATCACATACTGAAGAAATTTAGCGCCTATAAAAATATACCGCCGCTGATGATTACTGAAAACGGCGCTGCTTTTCCAGACCAGGTGCTGGGCGGGGAGGTTCATGACCCCCAAAGATTAAGCTATTTGCAGGACGCGCTCCAACAGGTTCACCGGGCAAAGCAAGAGGGTGTCCAGGTCGATGGCTATTTTGTATGGACGTTTCTCGATAATTTTGAATGGGCAGAGGGTTATTATCCACGTTTTGGACTAGTGCATGTCGATTTCCAATCACAGGAGCGTATAGTGAAGTCATCAGGACATTGGTATGCCGACTTTCTCCAAGACGAATAGATTCACGAGCGTTTATTGCGGTCTTTCTAGACCGCAGAGACTTAAAAACGACGCCTAAAGTCCGTGAAAATTTAGGGTCATTTCAAAATGGTTGAATCAGGGGGATAATAATTATATTTGCTTGTGTCAACGACTAACAGACGTTGTCGTCGCTAAATATTGCCGAAAAGTAAACCACAGGAAGATGAAAAATACCAACAGCAAACTCGACCCAAACGAAGTAACGGAATTTTTAACGGTTTTAGCCGACCGCTTTCAGAACAATATGCAACGGCATGCCGATTTGGCTTGGGATGACGTGAAAAATCGTTTGGAAGCGCATCCCGATAAGCTTATCGTCTTGCTGGAAATGGAGCGGACCGAAGGAGAACCTGATGTTGTTGGTTTCGACGCGGCCACGGGAAGCTATATTTTTTATGATTGTTCAGCAGAAAGCCCGAAAGGACGTCGGAGTTTATGTTACGATCGGAAGGCATTAGATGCGCGTAAAGCAAACAAACCAGACAATTCAGCGCTAGATATGGCGGATGAGATTGGAGTATCAATCCTAACCGAAGAAGAATACAGGTACTTACAGCAGCTTGGTAACTTTGACCTCAAGACGTCGAGCTGGGTATCCACACCAGATGCTATTAGGAAGCTTGGCGGTGCCATATTCTGTGACCGACGTTACAATCAAGTGTTTACCTACCACAATGGAGCAGATTCTTACTATAGCGCTAGAGGTTTCCGTGGGGCTATACAAATTTAGCATCAGATAGATAAGATTAATATCCATTTCTATTACAGCGCAAAGATAACTTTCAAAATAGCCATACGTCCTCGCAGCTCATAGTTGTTTTGGGATTGTCGATTGGAGGAGATACTGTATGTTTGGAATGTCTTGATGTTAGCCAAATTGCTAAGATTAAGCTCCAAGTCCATTTTCCATTTCGTTATTCGGTAACGCGAGAACGCATCGACGAAAAAATAATTGAAATCGCTCTGTACAGATTGACGTGTATAGAGGTGTCTTCCGCTGATTCGGACCACAGCGCCCTTAACGGGGTAAAATGGAATGCTGATGTGCTGTGTGGCCGAAAAGATGCTGTTTCCTAGTTCTGCAAAATCGCGTTGCCGTGATAGAGACCATTGAAGACTGCCTTGGTAGGCAAAGTCAATGCGTTTCCATAGCTTGATATTTATTTGTGGAGCGAGGCCATAGCTAAAATTCTGAAAGGGTAGCAATTCGCCATTAAAAAGTTGTTTAAAATCGGTATACGACCAGTTTGTACCAAGCTTCAGTGTGCCCGATAGTGGCATCACATATTTGTCTACGCCAAGTTCCGCACTCCATGTATTTACCACGTTAGGAAGGGGAAGCAACACCGTTTGTGATATGTCATTACTGATAAGCTGGGATAGCATGGCTTCGCGATGTTGCCTACTGTATTTCAGACCAACGTTTGAAAAGAACAAATCAAATGTCCGGTTTAACCGATAATTGAAGGCAAACGCATGTGTATTGCTCTCGTTTATTTGGGCGCTGTTTTGTGATAGCGACCTGTAGTTGCGGATGATGACACCACGATATACATCTTGGATATTCCCAAAGTTGTTTGAAAAGTTGTAATTAAAATTTAATTCATCCTCGCTCCAAGCGCGGTATTTTAAGCTGAAATTCGGCAGAAAAAGCCATCGGTATTGTCGTTCATCGAGCTGATACGTGGGGTCACTGTAGCTAGTCTGCTGAAATCCAAACGGAAGTGATAGCGCTGTTTCTAAGCGGTTATTTTTCCATCCATATTCTGCATTCCCCAGATATTGTCCACGCTGCCATGCCATCGTATTTGTACTGGAATCAAGCTGCGCCAAGCTGACAACACCACGCTGCTCAATTTCAATACCAGAGCTTAGCTCTTGGCTTTCCACACTAAGGTTAACCCCATAGTATTGACTTATTTTTCCCGTCGGTGAGCGATAGCCGGATGAAATGCGCGTAAAGAAATTAGGTACGTCAAGGTTTTGTATGGTGGCATCGTAAGGCAAACTTTGATTCATGAGGTTTGGGAAAATGCCCGGCTCCAAGCGCAACGATTGCGGTTTCGATCCGTAATTTGTAAACCAGCTGAACTGTATGATCTTCCCGTTCTTTAATTCTGGCACAATTTCCAATTGGTTAGATAATCCGCGTATTAAATGGGACCGCTTCACGCCGATATGTTGTTGGTTGCTGTGTATAGTTACCCATTCGTTTTCTTTTTCATATTCTAAGGATAGCGTGTTGCTGATAAATTTCTGTTCCACATTTTTATTTGCCGATAGGCGGATCGCGGCAAGCCACTCATCCAACTCACTTCTTTGCGTTTCAGAAAAGGATACCGTTTCTTTCGGCGTAAAGAAATCCGTTTGTCCGCTGAAGTTTTGATGGCTACGGTTGTAGAGCGCTTGGATATTGGATTTAATTTGCCAATTGCGCTTTACATTAAAAAGATTATTGGTGTTAATGGCACCGCTGTTGTTAAAAAAGTAGTGATGTCTAGCAAGCGGAGGAGCAGCGACCGTACCTGACGATAGCAAGTTATTGATCGGCATTGTACCAAGGCGTGCCAACGTATTTTCTCGATTATAGCCAATTAGCTCATTGCTGAGGTCAATCCCACTGTTGTTCCCGTTCAATACATTCAACATTTTGTACTTCTTATTGAATAAGATGTTGTTCAATTCGCTTTCGTATTGGTGGGGAAGCCCTGCGCCGACTTTGGCTTCCGCCGTCATTTTCATTTTTGCATCCTCTTTAATAACCAAGTTAAGGGCTACTTGATCGGTAAAGCGCTTGTTTTTAAGTACCTTCAGGTGTTCATGATTGTTTAATACCTGTATATCCTTTACCATCTTATGCGGAATGGTGCGTGTGCCCAGCGCGTAGCGATCGTCCAGAAGATCGTCACCATCGATATAAAAATTGGAGATCTCTTTACCTTGGTATTTAATACGTCCAGATTCGCTAACTTCCATCCCCGGAAGGCGCTTAATGACATCACCGATGCTTCGATCTTCTTCTTTCGCAAACTGCCCTACATCGTAAGCCAATGTATCACCCAATCTGCGGATCATAGGTTTGCTCTTGACTTCTACATCTTCCAATAGTATCGCTTGTTCTTCCAGAGAGATGACGAAGTGTTCCGCCAGCTTGGGCAAATCAATATGATATTTTTTGTACCCCAAGTGGTTTACCTCCAAGCTGTAGCCTGCACGATCTTTGTTGAATGGGATGCTAAAAAAACCTGTAGCATCTGTACTTTTAAATGCGACAATCTTGCCGTCTGAAGATAGCATACGGATGCTGGCAGATGGAATTGCACGGCCGCTTTTGCCATCGATCAGCTGGCCTGTGATGGTGTTCTGTTGTGCCACGACAAAAGCACAACAGAACGTCCAGAATAAGATAATATGAAAGCGTAACAACCTTAAAGAATTAATTCGATCGGATTATTTGTGTTTTTCGATGGGGAATAATTTTCCGCACTTTTTATATTGATAGATTTGATTCGGTTTGCATCCAGTGTCGATGTCGAGCTGCCGCCTGCTGCGGAACTGGAACTGCGAATCGTCATCGTGGCACGACCTGTTCCCGCTGTTGGTGTGGAACCGGCACCCACACGGATTCTACCTTTTGCTTCCATGTAGGCCTGCGGGTTAGCGTGAAATGCTTCCTGTAATTTTTGCACTTCTTTCTGTGTAGATGGTTTTGCGTTTTCGGGTGCCGCAAGTGCGACGCTGCCGTTGTCTTGCTTATCGAACCCCGCATACAGCCATTGCACGTCTTTTTTTGCATCAACAACCTCCAAGATTAAGCCCGGCAAGCCGTGGAACTTCCATGGTCCAGACGAAAAGGGAAGTTCACTTGCAAACCAAGCGCTGTAGTCCCGACCTTTATAGGCCACCGTAGCTTTTTGGCAGCTATAGCCGCCAATTGTTTTCGTTTCTTCGCTTACAGTCCAATCCAACACGGGATAGTCCACATCCAACATAAAATTGTCGCCACCGATGGTGACAATCTCTTTCAAATCTTCCTTCGCAAATAAGTACGATTGCGGGATTCCCGTCGTGTTGCGCGTAATGTTTAGAATGCCGTCGAAACCGGGATCTTTCATTTGTTCATTAATTTCTTCTTGAGCGCGTGTTTTAGAGTAACTTGTATAATAACTACCCGTTGTACCAAGGTAGGTCACAACCTCGTCCCTTAGAAACTTTTCTCGTTGCGTACTATCATTCACATGGGTAAATGTATAGTGCACTTTGGCCAAAGCATGCTCCGCATCTTGGGCAGACACCCCCGTTATAGCCAGCAGGCTGAGCAGGGCATAATTGATTAAAGGTTTTATAAGCATAGTATTCAAATTATGAAGAAATCAAAGATATACGAAAATATCGTAAATATAAAATATTTTCGTTTTTGGTTCCATAGCGTTGCGCGCTAGGCGTAGAATAAGGTACAGCAATCTTTGGCACTATACTTGGTAAAACTGAGGCGGTATATTAAAAGAAAAAAGATGAAAGTGATAGCAATACAAAGAACGTGGATGCTTGTGCTGGCAGCCATATTTTCATTGGGCGTATTGTCGTGCAGCGAGGATACAGTCGATAATATTGGGCGAGATACAGCGTTAAACATTATTCGTGCGAACAAATGGTTCGATGTTATACAAACAACGACAATTTCTGGAGGCACTCCCGAAACCAAGGTGTTGGTTGGAGAAGGTGGAACACTGGAATTTAAATCGGATAACTTTGCTTATGTTTTTACCGGTGGAGAAACTGTCTCTTATCCATATACATTAGAAACGAACAAACGCATGGTATTTGATGGCAAAACATACGAGGTTCAGGAAAGCATCATTCAAACGGTAACGCGGCTTACTCTAGTGAACAACGAGGCTGGCGTGACAACAACGATCGTCTTTCGGAGAAGATAATTTATAAATACACTTAAATAATGGGAAGGGTGTGCAGGTAACTGTGCACCCTATTTGTTTGTCGAAATTTCGCCTAACTAACGGTGTATAGAAAAGTCATGAGCATCTAACAGAAATACGTACATTCGTTTCATGCAAACAGTATTGTTCATTGGCTTAGTGTGGCCGGAGCCAACATCATCGGCGGCGGGGACACGTATTATACAGCTTGTAGAATTTTTTTTGGCACAGCAGGCTACCGTTGTGTTTGCATCTGCAGCTGGTAAAACGCCGTATAGCTATCCACTGGACGAACTCGGCGTTGACATGGTCGACATACAACTCAATGATAGTAGATTTGACAGCTTTATTAGCGAGTTACAGCCACAGATTGTGGTTTTTGATCGCTTCATGATAGAGGAACAATATGGCTGGCGCGTTCGTCAGTTCTCGCCGCATTCGTTGACCATTTTAGACACCGAAGACCTGCATCTTCTACGCCAAGCCCGACAAGATGTTAGCAAAAAAAATCTGCCGTTAAACTTGTATAATGCCACGGCAAAGAGGGAAATTGCTGCCATATGGCGCAGCGACATCTCGTTGATCATTAGCAGGCAAGAGATAGAAATCCTTAAGCAGCATTTTTCAATACCCGAAAGTTTGCTTTACTACCTACCGTTCCTGGAAAATGAAATTAAGGAGCAAGAGATCCAAAACTGGAAAAGCTATAGCGCCCGAGAAAACTTTATGTTTATTGGAAATTTCCTGCATGCACCCAACTGGCATACCGTGCAGCGACTTAAACAAGAGGTATGGCCCCTCTTGAAAAAACGCTTACCAGGCGCCCAATTACATATATATGGGGCATACGCGAGTGAAAAGGTTTATCAATTGCACCAGCCCAAAGAGGGCTTTTTAATCAAAGATAGAGCAGATGATGCGCGTGAAACCATGAGCAATTACCGCGTTTTATTGGCGCCGATTGGCTACGGAGCCGGCGCTAAAGGAAAATTTGTCGATGCGATGCAAACCGGCACACCTAGCATAACCACATCTGTCGGTGCCGAGTCCATGAGTGAGAATGGCACATGGAATGGATTTATCGAAGATGATTTGTCTCTTTTTATAAGTAAAGCCGTCTTGTTGTATCAAGATCAATTAACTTGGGAGTCTGCCCAAGCTCATGGCGCAATGCTCTTGAACAGCACGTATGGGAAAACACGCATCGAACCGCTTTTTTTAACCCATATTAAGCAGCTCCTGACCTCGTTGCCTGCCCACCGGCAGCTACATTTCATCGGGGAAATTTTACATAGCCAGCAACTGAGCAGCCACAAATACATGTCCTTATGGATTGAGGCAAAAAACAAAGTCTGACAGGACGTATCACCGAGTTACAGGTCTTAGCTATCGATCATACCAACGCGTGTCGCTAAGCTTCATACCGCCAGCGTATCAAAAAAGATACGTGGACCTGTGCTTGCGCAATCAAAACCTTTTCTCTATATTTATCTTTAGCTAAATGGTATTAGTTGCTAGCAACTTACCCATTTAAACCTTTATCGTTTATCATTGAGAAGAGATTATGACCGATTATCAAATAAAAGAAAATGCAGAGATGTATGATGCCATTGTCGTGGGATCTGGGGCAGGCGGAGGTATGGCGGGCTATATACTCGCGCATGCGGGGCTTAAAGTACTGATGCTGGAAGCGGGGCCTTTTTTCGATCCTGCAAAGGACGCTTTACAATTACGCTGGCCATGGGAATCACCTCGTAGAGGCGCTTCAACGACCCGCCCTTTCGGCGATTTTGATGCCGCTTTCGGTGGCTGGCAGCTTGACGGGGAGCCGTATACGACCGTCGCAGGAACCGAGTTTGAATGGTTTCGTGCGCGGATGCTCGGCGGCAGAACAAATCACTGGGGACGGATTTCCCTGCGTATGGGGCCTGATGATTTCAAACCTACCGATGGCGTCACGGAAGCGTGGCCTATAACGTATGATGAGGTTAAGCCTTTTTACGATCGCGTAGACCGAATGATCGGTGTGTACGGCACAGTTGAGGGTATTCGCAATGAACCGGACGGGATTTTTATGAAACCGCCAAAGCCTCGCCTGAATGAACTCTTTATCGCGAAAGGCGCTAAGAAAGCTGGCGTGCCTGTTATACCTGGTCGTGGATCTGTTTTAACGGAAGCTTCGCCAGACATCAAAGGCCGTGGTACATGTTTCTATTGCGGGCAATGTGGTCGCTCCTGTAAGGTGTATGCCGATTTCTCATCGTCTTCTTGTTTGGTTATGCCAGCAATGAAAACGGGAAATCTAAAGGTCATAGACAATGCCATGGTACGCGAGGTACTGACTAATGATGAAGGAGTTGCCATTGGTGTTTCTTATGTAAACACCACCGATATGCAGGAATATGCGGTAAAAGGGAAAACCGTCATCCTAGGGGCCAGTGCTTGCGAAAGTGCTCGTATCATGCTTAACTCAAAATCATCAGCGCACCCTGGTGGCGTAGGAAACAGCAGCGGACTTGTAGGACGCTACTTACACGACTCTACGGGAGCAAGTCTTTCCGGATTTCTTCCTCAGCTTTTGGATCGTAAACGCTACAACGAAGACGGTGTAGGGAGTGTTCATATTTATTCACCTTGGTGGGAGGATAATTCTAAATTGACGTTTCCGCGGGGTTACCATATTGAATATGGAGGAGGTTTACATATGCCATCTTATGGTTTCACAAATTGGGTGCCTAACGTCAATGGTAAAGTGCCCGGAAAGAATGGTGAGAAAAAGGCCGCTGGCGGATATGGTAAAGGCCTCAAGGATGACTATAGACGTTTTTACGGCGCTAATGTCGGTATGGCAGGTCGCGGAACCGCGCTTGCCAGAAAAGATAACTACTGTGAGATAGACCCCACACGCGTGGATAAGTTTGGTATCCCTGTGCTGCGTTTTAACTATAAATGGGCAAATGATGAAATCGCGCAAGCGAAGCACATGCAGGAAACCTTTCAATCGATCATGCATGAGATGGGCGCAATCATTACATCAGAAATACCGGGTGCTGACACGCTGTATGGACTAGAGGCTCCCGGCAAGATTATTCATGAGGGCGGTACGACACGGATGGGCAATGATCCTAAACTGTCCGTGCTGAACAAATGGGGACAGGCGCACGACTGTAAAAATCTTTATGTGGTAGATGCCGGTCCATTTGTGCAACAAGGGGATAAGAACCTTACCTGGACAATCTTGGCATTGTCCATGCGCACAGCAGAATATATTTTGGAAGAAAAGAAAAAATTGAATAGCTAAGAATATCGAGATGAACAGAAGAGATTCATTAAAGGCTTTGGGGCTTATCGCTGCTGGTTCAGGCGTATTGGCAACAGCTTGTAAGAATGACAAAGCAAAAGATGCGACCTCCGTCGCCGATGCTGATAAATTGCCCGGCGTACAAGACTTCGAACATGAACGTAATAAACAACTACAGGCAGAGAAATTTTTTACCGATCATGAGATGGCTACCATCACGGTTTTAGCGGACATCATCATCCCGAAGGATGAAACATCCGGTAGCGCATCTGAAGCTGGGGTGCCGGATTTCATTGAGTTTATGGTGAAAGATTTGCCGGATAACAAAATTCCAATGCGAGGCGGTTTGAAGTGGATGGATGTACAGTGCCAAAAGCGCTATGGCAATGCCTTTATCAAATGTAAAGAGGAAGATCAACTGGCCTTAATTGATGAAATAGCCTACCCAGAAACGGCAAAACCAGCCATGCAGCAGGGCGTTGCTTTCTTTGCGCTTATGCGCAACTTTACAGCCTCTGGTTTTTTTACCAGTGAAATGGGCGTGAAAGATATTGGCTATGCAGGAAACAGGCCCGGCGTGTGGAACGGCGTGCCAGCGGATGTCTTGAAGACATATGGTTTCGATACAGAGGCTTTTTTCGGCTAGGTAAAAAGCCAGTTGTAATACCACACTTTGCCCACTGCGAACTGTTTTTCGTATCTTTGAGGAAAAACGAAATCTAAAGATATGTTAGGTTTAAAACTATTGACAGACCCGCGGTGGGCAAATATTGCCGAATCCAATCTCGGCGAAATATTGACTGACCACGCTTGGTGTGAGCAAAAGGCGGCCTCAAATGCCATTATGCTCATTACACAAAACCCCGAATACGAGGATTTAGTGCATGAATTGACAGCGATTGCTATCGAAGAGATGCAGCACTTCCAAATGGTTATCGATATTATCAAAGAACGTGGTTACACATTAGGGCGCGAGCGTAAAGATGATTACGTGGGTCGTTTGCTGAAATTTGCAAAGAAAGATGGCTCCAGAAACCAGGCTTTCATCGACCGGCTCCTGTTTGCGGCGATGATCGAAGCGCGTAGCTGCGAACGTTTCCGCGTGCTCTCCAAAAACATTAAAGACGAAAATTTAGGGAAGTTTTACTACGACCTGATGGTTTCCGAGGCTAATCATTATACTACTTTCCTCAATTTTGCAAAGAAATATACCGTTGATGTGGATGTCGACAAGCGCTGGCAGGAATGGCTGGATTTTGAGGGAGACCTTATCCAAAGTTACGGCACGAAAGAATATATCCACGGATAAGAACTTCTTGATGTAGGTCAATGTTCTTGGAAAATAATGCGCGTACTTTTGTATAAGAAAGGAAACTAAATATGATTGAATTAGGAATAGGCATGTTTGGGGATGTGCAAATTGATCCCTCAACAGGAAAAATACAGCCGGCTGCAGAGCGTATGCAGCAAATTGTTGCAGAAGTAAAACTGATGGATGAAGTTGGTGTCGACTTCTTCGGTATAGGCGAACACCACCGTGAAGATTACGCAGTAGCATCTCCAGAAATTATATTGGCTGCAGCCGCAACAATAACCAAGAACATCAAACTTGGAAGCGCGGTGTCGGTATTAAGCTCGGCTGATCCGGTTAAACTTTTTCAGGATTTTTCGACGGTGGATCTTTTGTCTAACGGCCGCGCAGAACTGATGGCGGGGCGGGGCTCTTTTATTGAATCGTTTCCTTTGTTTGGTTACGATTTAAAAGATTATGCCGAACTTTTCGATGAAAAACTGGAATTGCTGACCCGCTTAAACAAGCAAGATACCATTACTTGGTCGGGTAAATTCAGAAAACCGTTGATCAATCAACAAATCTTTCCACGTCCGGTAAATAATAGCTTGCCTATATGGGTTGCAGTAGGCGGTACAACATCATCTGTAATTCGTGCCGCGCGTTTAGGATTGCCGGTCATGTTTGCGATCATTGGTGGTGCACCGGAAAACTTCAAGCCTTTGTTCGAAATGTATCAGCAGTCATGGGTAGACAATGGGCATGATATTAAAGATTTTCAGGTAGGCGTTCACATGCATGCTTTTTTCGGAGAAAATAGCAAGGCTGTAGCCGATCAGTATTACCCAATCTATGCGGCACAGATGAATCGTATTGGGGCGTCACGCGGATGGCCGCCTTATCAACGTTCGCAGTATGATTTTGGAAGGTCCATTCACGGCCACCTCGTCGTCGGCGATGTCAATCAATCCGTCGAACAGATTTTGCATACGATTGAAATGTTTGGCTTAACACGCTTTTCAGCACACATGGATGTGGGAAGCCCTGACCATAAAGATATGATGAAATCCATCGAACTGTATGGAACGCAGATCATTCCAAAAGTTAAGGAAGCGTTGAAAAAGGCAGAATAAATTATTTTTCAACTTTTATGGAATAGCGGAAAAAGCTGCATCTTTATAACTAAAATAGATCGTTATGAGAAAGCAATCTTTTCCGCTATTTGCATTTTGTGCGCTACTGATAGCTTGCAACAAATCACCAGAAGTGGCTAATGAAGCTCCTGTAGCAGAAGTCAGCGTAACAGGCGATGCCGCAGCCGATGCCCAAGGGGTTCGACAGATGAGCCAAAGTGCCCCCTCCAATCAGGAAAACCCCTCGGCGGTGCTTGGCTCTATTCCGCAAACGAAGAAAATTATCCGTAGTGGGAATCTCGCAATCGAATCAAAGGATATTGCCAAGAGCAAGGCGACACTCGACGCGCTTTGCAAAAGACTTTCTGGCTATTATGAACAGGAAACACTCACCAATAGCGGAAGTTACAGTAGCTATTCCTTAGTAGTTCGCATTCCAGCCAATCAGCTCGATCAATACTTAAAGGCTATTGAGCAAGGCGATGATAAACTTACAGAACGATCCCTGCGAAGCGAAGATGTGTCTTTGCAGTATTTCGATACCGAATCTCGGTTGAAAAGCAAGAGGTCCTACTTGGAACGGTACCAACAAATGGTTGCACAAGCCAAGAACGTAAAAGAACTGCTCGAAATTCAAGAACAAATCCGGCAGCTACAAGAAGAAATTGATAGCCAGGAAAATGTAATGCGTAGCTTGAGAGACCAGGTCAATTTCAGCTCGATAGCCATACAACTATTCGAATATCAGGCAAATTCGCCAATGGGTAGTCAAGGTTTTTGGATCCGTCTGAAACAAGCCTTAGCAGACGGCTGGCGCTTAACCGCGGGAATTTTCTTAACAGTGATTAGCTTATGGCCAATATTTATTGTGTTCGGCCTCCTCTTTTTTGGTTGGCGAAAATATAGGAATAGCAAAAGCAGACAATAGGCGTACGTTGTCTATCAGAATGGAAGATCCTGATAGATAACGTATTCTTACAAAAGAAGGACGAACTGCCATGTGACGCTTATTAAATTTGCTTATCTTTGCATCGTGGAAAAGCAGAGTAAATTGATCGATATCAGAAGTCTAAGTTTGTCAGAGTTGAAGGATAAGCTGACGGCAATGGGTGAGCAGGGCTTTCGGGCAAAGCAGGTGTTTGAATGGTTGTGGGTGAAATCCTGTACAGACTTTGATCAAATGAGCAACCTCAGTAAGTCACTACGGGAAACGCTGAAACAACACTTCGTTATTCGCGCGGTGCAGGTGAAGCAGTCACAAATCAGTTCAGACCGGACTATAAAAAGTAGTTTCACACTTTATGATGGCAATATCATCGAGGGTGTTTTAATTCCCACGCCAGATAGAATGACCGCTTGTGTGAGCTCTCAAGTGGGATGTAGTTTAACCTGCAAGTTCTGCGCGACAGGCTATATGGATCGTAAGCGAAATCTCCAACCGGATGAAATTTACGATCAGGTTGTACTGATCGCAAAACAAGCAGAGGAAAAATACCAGCAGCCGCTCACCAACATTGTATATATGGGCATGGGTGAGCCTTTGCTGAACTACAGCGGGATGATGAAATCCGTGGAACGTATCACGGCGCCTGATGGCTTGAACATGGCTGCTAAACGCATCACTGTATCCACCGCTGGGATCGCTAAGATGATTAAAAAATTGGGCGATGATGAAGTGAGGTTCAACCTTGCACTCTCTTTGCACGCCGCTAATGATAAAAAGCGAAATGAGATTATGCCCATCAACGAGCAAAACTCTTTGCAAGCATTAGCAGAGGCGCTAAAATACTATTACGCCAAAACGAAAAATGCCGTCACATTCGAATATATTGTATTCCATAATTTCAATGACGAGATTCAGGATGCAAAAGAACTTGCTAAGTTTTGTAAGCATGTGCCCTGCAAAGTCAACATCATCGAGTACAATCCAATCGCATTGGCCGATTTTGTGAATGCTGAAGCGGATAAGATAGATCAATTTGCTGAATACCTACGTGGCCAGGGCGTAATTACGAATGTGAGACGCAGCCGTGGTAAAGATATAGATGCGGCATGCGGGCAACTCGCTATTAAAGAAGAGGATGCGAATTTGGTAGCTGATTAAAAATCAGTACATTTGCATATACCAATCGCGGGCCTATGCAAATCAGACGTCATTGGGATAGCTTCGTGTCTATCCTATTTCCTCCTTTATGCGCATCTTGCGAAAATGTATTGCTACATCAGGAAGAGTTTCTTTGTTCCTACTGCCAGTTTCACCTTCCGGTTAATGACCACTATCTATTTTCCAATAATGAGGCCATGCGCCGCATACAATATCAAGCTACTATCGAAATGGCTGCGGCTTTTCTTTCGTTCTCAGAATCGTCATTGGTTCAGACCCTAATGCATAAATTGAAATATGAGAATGAGCTACAGGTAGGCCTATACCTAGGAAGTGAGTTCGGTCATCAGCTTTTAACATCACCGCACTTCAGGGACATAGATGTTGTTATTCCCGTTCCACTACATCCGAAAAAGAAGAAAAGTCGTGGATACAATCAATGTGACAGTGTGGCTCAGGGGATAGCATCAATATTAAAACTGCCGGTAAATACAATTGACTTCGTTCGGCTACTGAATAATCCAAGCCAAACCAACATGCACAGAATGGAGCGTTATGATAATGTCGAAAATATATTCAGGTGCCTAAATCCAACAGCGTTTGAGGGTAAACATGTGCTGTTGGTGGATGATGTCCTCACCACAGGGGCAACGATTGGATCTGCTGCGCGCTGCCTAAATAGCGCTGGATGCCGTGTATCTGTTGCTACGCTTGCCATGGCTTAAGGTATCTCCTGCCCGTTTACAGCAATTGGCATGCATATTTGCTATAAATAGAACGCAGAACAAGAGTTGTTTCTAGGTAAATGGCATGCGAGAAATCATCGATCGGCGCTAGCTTTTCCAATTAATAAGCTTGCTTCCTCTGGTGTAAAAGAAGGTAGCTTAATAAAGCCATACCGATGCCCATGTAATCTGCGAAAATATCCCACCAATCTGCCATTCTTCCAAATGAAAAATACAGTTGTATGGCCTCCGTACCAAAGGCCAGCGCGCTTGTAATGATTAAGACAATGAAAAATGTCTTGAACTTGGAACCTCTTCCTTTACCTTGTAAAATCCCCCCTCTTAATAGCAAAGTGGTAAATACAAAGAAAAAACCGCAGTGCGCAAGTTTGTCAAAGCCTTCGAAATAATTTGTATTAGGTAAATCGCTAGAAGGGAGCCCCATTAAGAGTAACATCAGAATACCCCACAGGATGGCTAAAGAATAGTTGTATAAGAATCGCAACATCAGCCATAAAAATCGCATTAATTATGCAACTTTCAAATTTTCCGATTAAAAAAGTCCCATTAACGCCACATTCATCCATTTTTAAGATACAAATTAAATATTTGTTGCTGATTAACAGTGCTTTATAAATTAATACAGTACTATGTATTGCATAGTACGATACAAAACATATATCTTTGTATTGTTATGATAGCTGAAAATACACAAACCCAAATGAGGAAGGGAATACTGGAGTACTGTATTCTTTCTATAATTTCCCGCGGGGAGATATATGCATCAGATATTATTGCTGAGCTAAAAAAGGCACAATTGTTAGTTGTGGAGGGCACCTTATATCCGCTCTTAACCCGGTTAAAAAATAATGGACTTTTAAGTTACAACTGGCAGGAATCCACCTCGGGTCCACCAAGAAAATATTATGAAATAACGGGCGAGGGGCGAGATGTGTTGGCAAAGCTTGATGTCACATGGAGAGAGCTTTTGTTTGCTGTACAAACATCGTTAGAAGGCAGGAATTAAACAATCACTAATCTACTATATAAACAGAGTCATGAATAAGACAATCATCATAAACATAAACAGCATTGTTTTCCACATAGAGGAAGATGCATATGAAACGCTGCGGTCGTATATGATCGACATCAAAAAGCATTTTGGCAATACCGCTGAAAGTAAGGAAATCCTTGAAGATATTGAAAATCGTATCGCCGAGATGTTTAACGAGCGCATCCAAACGGGGCGTAAAGAGGTAATCAATCTTGAAGATGTGCAACAGGTCATCGCACGCATGGGGAGCGTTAGTGACTTTGAGCAGAGTGAAGATGCGGGTGACGGTGTAAGCGAGGAGCAAGCTACGAATGCGCCAAGAACGGACAATTTAGGACGTAAACTCATGCGTGACCCGGATGATAAAGTCCTGGGTGGTGTATGTAGCGGCTTAGCGCATTATTTTGGTATGGAGCCGAAATGGCTTCGGATACTGCTGGTCCTATTCGTGCTGATTGGTGGTTCCGGCTTTTTAGTCTATGTTATTTTGTGGATTGTCATGCCTGTCGCAGAAACCCGGGCTGATAAAATGGCTATGCGCGGCGAAGTTCCTAACCTGCAAAACTTCAAGAAGTCATTCGACGAAGAAGTTAAAAATTTCTCTAGCGAATTTGCAGGTGCCAGCGAACATATTGGCAGAGGCGCGCGTACAGCCAGCAACGCACTCGGCGGATGTCTTGGTGCCATCGGGAAATTGATCGCGTGGTTGATGCTTATCTTTACGGGAATAAATATATTTGGCCTCGTTATCTTTTACGTGTTCAACCTCATGAACCTTTTCGGTCTGGAAAACCCGATATTGTTTCCTCCGCTGGCGGTTTTGGCTACGGATGATGCTTTTATAGCGCTGACCTTCGGTTTTCTAGCGACAACCATTCCCTTCCTAGCACTTTTCTTATGGCTCATTCGGGTGTTGTTCAAAACGGATAAGGTAAATAACTATTTATCCTTGACCATGTTCGCAACTTGGATTGTCTCTATCGTTGGTGTTATTTATTATTGCATTTATGCCTCGCAAGATTTTCGGGAGAAAAGCACCATCAATGTTCAAAAAAATATTACAACGCAAAAGGTCTACCATTTCAGCGAAAAAGATGTTCGGATCTTGGATGCCAGCGAAAAGGACTCTTTACGTTCAAAATTTAATATTAAAATTGATGGCCAAGATTTGCGGAACTATTTGCATAATAACATCGGTATCACGTTTGAAAGTTTGGATTCTTTGGCGCAGCCCTATATACAATATAATTATTCCGCAAAGGGTAAGACGTATCAATTAGCTGCTGAACGCGCGAAGGGTATTGGGTATGAAGCGGTGCAAGAAGGACAAACCATCTTATTTCCGAGCCATTTCCTATTACAGAAAAATACGCTCGATCGTGATCAATATGTCGGCGTAACCGTGTACCTGCCTCGCGGAGCGAAGGTAGTGCTGGAACGCAGCATAGAGCATAAGCTGCGTGACGTTTCCTATTGGGAATGCCTCAATAACTATGCTGATCAAGATCACCAAAAATATACCGAATGGACCATGTCTTCGACAGGATTGGTTTGTGCGCAAGCTGAACCGGAAAAGGACGACGATGATGATGATGAAAAGAAAGAAGCGGTTGAAAAAACGACTAAAGTGGAGGAAGAGCAAACTACACAACGCGATTCTGTCATCACGATTGACGGTTCCAATGTCACTATCGAGGTAAAAGATAAAAACTTGAAAATTCAGAACAAAAATTCCAAAATTTAAACCTTTTTTCTAAACGCACAAATACACTTTCTCTGCAATGGGCAATGTTTAGACAGCCCATTGTAGAGTGATTATGCATCTCCTATGAAGAATTTATACCGCTATATTACCTTAAATATTTGTTTTCTTTTGCTCATCGCACCTGCCTTGAAAGCCCAGCAACTTCCAAAGGGTGAAGTCCGTGGAGCCGTGTTTTCCGTCGTAAACGAGCCTCTTGCAAATGTGTCTATCTATTTGTTGATGCCGACCTCGGAAGCCGTCATTAAAACAGGTGTCACGGATGCTACGGGCAACTACCTGATCAAAAATGTTCCGACAGGCGAGTTTATCTTGCAAGCCACTGCCGTTGGCCATGAAGTTTTTAGATCTGCACCCATTAAGGTTGACGGCAACTTGGTACGGATGGATAGTATCACGCTTGTCGTGCAAGCGCAATCTATTGGTAATGTTACTGTGGAAGGCCGCGCGCCACTTGTGCAACAACGCGATGGCAAACTGATCTTGAACGTGGAAAACTCTACCCTCGCTGCCGGAAACAACGCCTTGGAAGTGTTGCAGCGTGCGCCGGGTGTAAGTGTAGACAAAGATGAAAATCTACAGTTGATGGGGCAAGCCGGAGTAAACGTCACCATAGATGGCCGCCAAACTTTTATGACGGGTGAGCAATTGGCAACCTTCTTGAAGGCGATGAATGGCGACCAAATAAAAAGTATAGAAGTAAGTACGGTACGAAGTGCTCGTGATGATGCAGAAGGATCTGTTGGAACGATCAACATTGTGCTGAAGAAAAATAGATTGGAAGGCTTTAATGGAACATTTTTAGCAAGCGCTGCACAAGGGGAGTTTTTCCGCGGGAACTCATCCCTGACATTGAGCTACAAAAAAAACAACACCAGTGTGTTTGGTACGTATGGCTTTACGCGCAATAAGCGGCAGTTTGATTTGGACTTGATGCGCACCATTGCGTCTGAAGAGACAACCCGTGTTTTTGATCAGGAGGCATCTCTTGTCGAAACCAATAAGACACACAATTACAAGTTCGGCATCGAACAAAAAACATCGGACAGAAATACGCTGTTGCTGCAGTTTTCCGGCGATAACGATGATGAACAATCGTTAAACAGAAGCGTAACAAATATAGGCGCTCGGCAAGGTACTGCAGATTCTGTGTTGAACACTATTACGAACAGTAGAACACCTTTTAACCGATATTCTGTAAACTTAAATAACGAATTTAGATTGGATACTTTGGGAGGGAAGCTCGTATTCGATGCAGACTGGAGTGCATTTCGGAACCGGTCGGATATCAACTACGATTACCAGACATTTTTTCCAAACGGGGGGCTTATCTACGCACCGGAATACTGGCGGACAGCGATGCCTGTCAACATTGATATCTACGTAGGCAGACTGGATTTCGTGAAAAATATAGCGAAAGGTAAATTTGAATCTGGGATTAAATACAGCCGTGTCAAGTCTGATAATAATCTAGCTTTTGAAGAGTTTGTCGACGAGCAGTGGCAACGCTTTCCGCGTAGACAAAACCATTTTGTATATACTGAACAAATAGCAGCAGCCTATGTTGATTATAGCCGCGAATTTGGAAAAGCGAGTGTAAAGCTTGGCGTCCGTGCGGAACATACCACATCGAATGCACATTCTATAACGACGGATACGATCAACAAACGCAGCTACCTGGACTTCTTTCCGTCGGTAAGCACGTCTTACAGTTTCAATGAAAATAATATCCTGTCATTAAGTTACGCCCGCAAAATATCTCGGCCAAACTATCGGTATTTAAACCCTATGCCCTATTATATTGACAAGTTTACCTATACGCTGGGAAATCCATTCTTAATGCCGCAGTACACCGATGGCTTTACACTGAACTACACCTTGATGAAGATGTTCAATTTCACGCTGGGCACAGATATTACCCATGATGCGATGGTAGAGAGTCTCGGGCAGGATGAGGAAACGGGTGAATCTTGGATAAAGCAGGAAAACCTTGCCCAAACTGTTACATCATACCTCAATGTCAATGCGCCTGCACGTATCGGAAAAATCTGGTCTATGAACAATAATCTTACGGGTATCTATATGCATTTCACCGGGCCTATAGCAGGAGATGTCGTTGATCAAGGGTCTGTATTTTTTCAAGGCCGCAGCACAAACAATTTTACACTAGGTAAAGGATTTACGGCCGAGCTTTCTGTCAATTACAACAGTTCGTTTCTGTATAATGTCTATAAGATTCATGCGCGCTGGGGTACCGATTTAGGTGTTAACTATAACTTCAAAGACAAACGAAGCTCGCTGAAATTAGCAGGTACCGACATATTCCGTACGCAGAAGAACAATGTATCGACTAACTTCGGTCGCTTTGACTCGCAATTTAGGCAGTACAACGACAACCGTGTTCTCCGCTTAACCTATACCTATAAATTTGGAAACCTCAAACAGCAGACACGCCGAAATAACGCAGAATCCGAGGAGAAAAGCAGAGCGATGTAGTATATAGAATTGCGTAGTGTGTATTGCGTAATGCGAAAATCAGCGTCTTTGCGAGCCAGAGGAACGATGGCGCGGCAATCTTTCGGCTAACGAAGTGACAGCGAACTCGAATGGATTGTAGTATGTAGTAACTTAGTACATAGAAAAGTTTTGGTTGCTCAGAGATTGCAGGAATCATTATTAACT
>NZ_JJMU01000023.1 GCF_000757725.1 Sphingobacterium deserti | reverse complement strand
AATTGTCGCATCAGTTTTGTTGCGTCTGTAGTTATTTGCCTTTGCACTATCCAATAAGGATGCAACAAAAATAAGCGACCGGGTTTTGGTTCCTTTTGCCCTACAAAAGGAACGCCCTGTCCTGGCTAAGGACGCAAGGGGTGTGCGTTGGGGATTGGTATTGAGTATTGTGTATCGCGTAGTGCGAGAAGTTTAAGTTTCCCATACTTTATCGCTTCTTCCCATTATTAAGCGAAATGTCGCCTCAAAAGCGATTAGTACAGTGTATTGCGTAGAGCGTAGTGAGAAATTAGAAAAGATACTACAATGCACCGTCCTTAATTAAACGAATTGTCGCATCAGTTTTGTTGCGTCTGTAGTTATTTGCCTTTGCACTGTCCAAAAAGGATGCAACAAAAATAAGCGACGGGGTTTTGGTTCCTTTTGCCCTACAAAAGGAACGCCCTGTCCTGGCTAAGGACGCAAGGGGTGTGCGTTGGACAATCCGTTTAGAAACTACATTAACCTACAAAGTATTTGCTTTGCCGCGGCATGCGGCGGAAGGGTTTAGCGTAGGACAATCCGTTTAGAAACCATACCGCCATCTTACTTTTTTCCTTATACTTGTATGTATGAAACTGAAAAGTATAGTTGTTTTCTGTGCGTCGAGTTATGGCAATACGACGGTATATAGGGAACAAGCAGCGCATGTAGGTAAAGTATTTGCAGAGCGCGGTATCCAGCTTGTTTACGGCGGTGGGAAAGTGGGATTAATGGGTACGGTAGCAAATGCTGCGCTGGATGCTGGAGGGAGCGTTATCGGCGTGATTCCTCACTTCTTGAATTCTAAAGAAAGAGAGCACACGGGTGTTACGAAATTAATTACCGTAGAAACTATGCATGATCGAAAAAGAATTATGAACGAGCATGCGGATGGTGTCATCGCGCTACCTGGCGGCTTCGGTACGTTGGAAGAGCTTTTCGAAATGATTACTTGGGCGCAGCTCGGCCTTCATAAAAAACCTGTTGGCCTACTGAATACAAATGGTTTCTATACGAATCTTATTAAATTTATTGACCATATGGTTGATGAGGGCCTGTTGAGGACAGAGAATCGGGCGATGCTATTGGTGGGGGAAACCATCGAAGAATTATTAGGAAAAATGGAGAGCCATGAGCCGCCAACAGTAACAAAGTGGATTGAAAAGGATGAAATATAAACATTTGTTGTCGTCACTTGTTTATAACAACGTGTTTACTGTTGTGTATAAACCAAGATCGCTTGGTTATCTTAACTAGTAAGACTAACGTAGGAACCATCCCGATTTCTCTGACCGGTATGAGGGCTGAGGAAGCGGAAGGTTTTATATCTTAAAAGAACAATTTATGACCATGAAAAAACTACTCTTTTTAGCCTTGGGTGCATGCCTGTCTACGACGGTATTTGGACAACATCAACTAATGGAAATTTGGGAAACGAAAGACCTACCGACACCGGAATCAGTTCTTTATTCTGCGAAAAATGATTTACTGTATGTTTCGCTAATCGATGGCGATGCGATGGGTAAAGATGGTAAAGGTGGCGTAGCCATATTAAACCTTGATGGCACCATTAAGCAGAAGGACTGGATCACGGAAATGGATGCGCCGAAAGGTTTGGCACTTTATCAGGATTTGCTGTACGTTGCAGACATTACATCTGTTTGGATTATTGATGTGGTGACAGGAAATGTGGTGAGTAAGGTAGAGTTTCCAGGAGCAGTCATGCTGAACGATGTGACCATTGATGATAATGGGATTGTCTACGTGTCTGACACACGGTCTGGAAAAATATATCAAATGCGAAATAATAAACCGCAAGTTTACCTAGAAAACACACCATCAGTAAACGGTCTTAAATATTCGAACGGCCATCTGTATGCGCTGGTAGGGCCAGAACTTTGGAGAATTGATGCGAACAAAAAGCACAGCATCGTGGCAAAGGGTTTTGAACTTGGCGGTGATGGACTAGAGCCGATTGGCAACAACGAATTTATAGTAACCTGCTGGGGTGGATTAATCTATCATGTGAAGGCTGATGGTTCGTTTGATAAACTGCTGGATGTTCGTGGAAAGATGAATACGGCAGATTTGGGCTACCATTCACAAACCAATACCCTTTTCATTCCTACATTTAACAACAATAGCGTAAAAGCATACAGATTACAATAACAACCTCATTGGAATAGTGCGCGCCATACCCTCAATTATTTTGTGGTATGGCGCGCTTCTATTTTACAAACGCGCTATGGTAATGATAGCGTAGTAAAGATAGCCAATGCAATATTTTGTCTATTTTTATTTAGCCGTTGATTACCTTTGCTATAAAATAAAAACGATGACTATAGAACAGCTGTATTCGCGATACAAAGAACTGCCGTTAATTTCTACCGATACGCGCAACATCATACCGGGCTGTATATTTTTCGCCTTAAAAGGGGAGAAATTTAATGCAAACGCCTTCGCGGGGGAAGCGCTAGAGCGAGGAGCGCGTTTGGTCGTTGTCGATGAAGCACAGTATGTGGCAGACGAACGCTGTATTTTGGTTTCTGACGTACTTTCGGCGTTGCAGGATCTGGCACGATATCATCGCACACAGTTGAACATCCCCATTATCGGGATTACCGGTACCAATGGCAAGACCACAACGAAGGAATTGCTGCACGCCGTTCTGTCGCAACGTTATAAAACCTTCGCCACCAAAGGTAATTTGAACAACCATATTGGCGTGCCTTTAAGTATGCTTGCTGTAGATGAAAGTACGGAAGTTGCAGTTATTGAGATGGGCGCTAATCACCAACGAGAAATTGCTTTTCTATGCGACATTGCAGCTCCTACACACGGCCTTATCACCAATGTGGGAAAAGCCCATCTCGAAGGATTTGGATCTTTCGAGGGCGTAAAAAAAGCGAAAGGCGAACTGTATGATTACCTGAAGGCACACAAGGGAATCTTGTTTCTTCAAGGCGATAATCCGCATTTGCAGGAGATGGAGCATGCACGCCACGTGGAGCAGGTTGTTCGCTATGGCTTTTCAGGAGATAATGATATTGTTGGTCAATTGGTTAATGCCAATCCTTTTCTGACAATTACATGGCGTCTGACAGCAGAAAAAGAATCCATCCATACCGTATCAACCCAGTTGACAGGGTCTTACAACGCCGAAAATATCTTGGCTGCGGCGGCAGTAGGGAATTTTTTAGGGTTATCTGCCTCCGAGATTAATCGAGGTCTTCAGGAATACACACCTACCAACAATAGATCGCAGGTAGTAAAAACCGCCACAAATACGGTTATCGCCGACTATTATAATGCTAATGCGAGCAGTATGGCCGCCGCCTTGGATAATATTGCGTTTATTGATGCAAACCAAAAGACGATCATTCTGGGCGATATGTTTGAAATGGGGGATGAAAGCTCCGTGGAACACCAAAAGCTAGTAGAAAAAACAGCAGGCATTTCAGCTGCGCGAAAGATTTTTGTTGGACGCGCTTTCTACGCACATCAACATACAGACGCAGAATTTTATGAAACTACGGACGAAGCGAAGAAAGCGTTACAAGCTCATCCGATAACAGGTAGTACCATTCTCTTAAAAGCATCTCGCGGGATGGCTTTTGAGCGTTTAATGGAAATGTTGTAGAACGCGAATAAAAAGAGAAGCCATCCTAATAAAAGTAGTGAGAACTTTCTTTCAGGATGGCTTCTAAAATATATCGCTTTTTGTACGAAGCTTTTCCGTTGCTTGTGCGATCTAGTTTACTTAAGACTCCGGATCAATATCGAAAGAAAGCTGTTTCTCTTTGTTGATCAGTTGGGCTACGCTAGTGTCGTTTAATATTTGGAGCATGGCGTTACGCACCTCCACAAATGTATCACGGATGCCGCATGCATGCTCTTCAACGCATTCTTCACAAGACCGATAAAAGTTTAGGCTCACGCAAGGCAGTAAAGCGATAGGGCCGTCGATAAGTCGCATCACCTGCGATAAGAAAATATCTTCCGGCGCTTTGTTCAAGCTGTATCCACCACCCGCACCTTTTTTTGAATATAAAATGCCGGCATTACGCATTTCCAATAAAATCTGCTCTAAGAACTTTTTTGGAATACGCTCTTCCTCTGCAATTTTGATGATTTGCATCGGCTCTTTTCCATAATTTCGTCCCAGAACCATTAGCGCCTTAATGGCGTATTTTGTTTTCTTAGAAAGCATATGTATACCTTTAATCAATAACTATCGTAGCCCAAAGGTACGGAAATTAGTTCGCTCCTGAAACTACTGCCCCAAGACCTCTACGATCGGTTTTCCGATATTGCCATTGGGTTCCATAATGTGCAGCAAAGAAGAAATTGTAGGTGCAATATCCACAATATGAACCTCTTTATTACTTACCCCCGGCTTAATACCCCAACCCATAAACACTAACGGAATGTGTGAGTCATATGCCGTCCAGACGCCATGTGTGGTGCCTGTTCCGCGTGGCGATCCTGAATACCACTGTGGTTCAGCGATGATTTGGATAACACCACTATTTTTGCGGTTGTATCCGTTGATAATCTTCTCCCGGATTGGCGCAGGCACAAACATATTCTCACCACTCTCCATATCCACTACGTAAGCAATACCATCTTCTTTTTTGAGGGTCTTGATGATATTCGCTTTTACCCGCTGTTCATCAAGCTTCAACGAATCAATAATGGGATAATTAAGATGCACTTGGTAGTTCGTTAAGCTACGTACCAACTTATCGCTTCCAAATTCGCTGGCCAACGCTTCATTAAGGTTTCTTCGTATTTGCCTATCAAATAAATAGCCACCGTTTCCTTTCTGATCCGTGAAATACATGGGGTTATACGAAGCCGCATGGTCAGCCGTTAGAAACAGGGTGTAATTATCTTTTCCTACAGTTCTGTCAAGGTAGGCTAGGAATTCTGCAATATCCTGGTCCAAACGAAGGTACGTATCCTCAATTTCTACAGCCGATAGCGAGTATCGATGGCCAACGTAATCTGTCGCAGAAAGGCTCACACAAAGAAAATCGGTCGCGTTCGTCGGATTGTTGCCAAGCTGCTCATTCGCAATAGCGGCCTTTGCGAAATCCAATGTAAACGTATTTCCTTGCGGCGTTGTCTTAATCAGTTCATAGCCCGCATCTTTCATTAATAACGATGTCTTCCGCGGGAATGTAGGCGATTCCTCACCTGCCCATTTGCCCTCATAAGGATTATTATCAGCAATGCTATTTTTCGAATACGTTTCGATAGGATATAGTGTATTCCAATCTTGTTTTAGATATTTTTCAGGTAATTTTTGGTTGTTAAACTTTGTAACCCAGGAAGGAAGTTCCTTCATATAGAAGGTGCTGCTGATCCAATCTCCGGATTTACTTTCAAACCAATAGGCAGCATCGGCGAAATGACCGGCAGGAAGAATGCCGCCACGGTCTTTGATAGCAACACCTACCACTTTAGACTGGAAGTTTGTTGCCAGCTTCAGTTGGTCAGTAACGGTAGACGCCAACAAGTTACGCGGCGATTGCTGCCCTTCTTTTTCCGCTGTGCCCACACCCTGCACGTTGTCGTCTTGCGTACAATACATCGACTGACCAGTAGCTTGGATAATCCAGTCATTGCCGGCAATTCCATGAATCGAAGGAACAGACCCTGTATAGACAGAGCTATGCCCAATAGCGGTATACGTCGGTATATAGTTAATGATAGTGTTTTCGCAAGAGAAGCCTTCGTTTAACAATCGTTTGAAACCTTTATCTCCATAGCGATCAGCGAAACGATAAAGATAGTCCCACCGCATTTGATCGACCATGAGGCCAACTACTAATTTTGGTCGTGCAGGTTGAGCGAAAGTCGGTAAAGCTAGTGCTGCGCTCAATAAACCTGTAAAAAATGATTTCCACATACACATGATTTTGAGAAAGAAAGGCTAAAGTAGGTGATTTTTTAGAAACATCCCAGTATAAGATTCGTTACATGCTGCTAAGCCCTCAGGGGTACCTTCAAACACCACTTTTCCTCCTTTATTCCCTCCTTCAGGACCAATGTCGATAACCCAATCTGCCGTTTTGATCATTTCCATATTGTGCTCGATAACGAGGATGCTGTTGCCCAATTCAATTAAAGCGTCGAAAGCTTTGATCAATTTTTGAATATCGTGAAAATGAAGCCCGGTAGTGGGTTCGTCAAAAATAAAAAGTGTCTTTTTGCTGTTGTTACCTTTTATAAGAAACGATGCTAATTTGATGCGCTGCGCCTCGCCTCCGGATAACGTGCTAGAAGCCTGTCCTAGCTTTATGTAGCCCAACCCTACGTCTTGCAGGGGTTGTATCTTGGCCAGAATTTTTGGCTGGTCATTAAAAAAATCAATCGCTTCGTCAACGCTCAGGTCAAGTACATCAGAAACAGACTTTTCCTTGTATAATACGTCGAGTACGTGTTGCTTAAATCGTTTCCCGCCACAAGCCTCGCAGGGTAGAACAATATCTGCCATGAACTGCATTTCGATTTTTACTTCACCATCGCCTTGGCAAACATCACAGCGCCCCCCCTCTACGTTGAACGAGAAGGCGGCCGGCTTCAATCCTGTTGCTTTTGAAGCAGGTAAAGCGGCATATAACGCCCGTACCTCATCCCAACCTTTTACATAAGTCACAGGATTAGAACGCGAGGAACGACCGATAGGATTCTGATCAATCATTTCTATTTGCTCAACACGCTCAATATCGCCCTCGAGCGCATCAAAGATACCTGTTTGTTCACCGGAATAATTGCCAATAGCTTTCTGTAGTGCAGGATAAAGAATTCGTTTCACTAGGGAAGTCTTACCAGAGCCTGAAACACCCGTAACCACAGTAAAAATGTTTAGAGGAAAGGCAGCATCAATACCCTGGAGATTATTCTCCCGAGCTCCTTTGACGACAATACTATCGGTCCATTTCCGCCGCTTCTTAGGCGTCACGATGGTTAACTCACCGTTCAGATAACGGCCCGTCAAGCTTTTCTTATCCTTCAGAATCTCCGCATAGGTACCAGCGAAAATAAGTTCTCCACCGTTGATGCCCGCCTCAGGGCCGATGTCGACGAGGTAATCTGCTGCCTCCATCATTTCCTGCTCGTGCTCTACCACGATGACGGTATTCCCTACATCACGAAGAGATTTAAGAACGCCGATCAACCGTTGTGTGTCGCGAGGGTGAAGTCCGATGCTGGGTTCATCCAACACATAGATAGAGCCAACCAAAGAGCTGCCTAAAGAAGTAGCGAGATTGATACGCTGAGATTCACCACCGGAAAGGCTATTGCTCAGGCGGTTTAACGTCAAATAACTTAAACCAACATCGCATAAAAATTGGAGCCGGTTTATAATTTCGGCAAGAAGCCGCTTCGCTATAGTTTGCTCATTTTTCGTTAAGGACAGTTCATTGAAAAACTTCAATGCTTCGTCCAACGGTAACAAGACAATGTCCGTAATAGATTTATCGGCAATTTTCACGTAGGTAGCATCTTTCCGCAGTCGAGAGCCCTTACAATCTGGACAGTCCGTCTTTCCGCGATAGCGGGATAGCATCACCCTGTATTGTATCTTATACGTTTGTGACTCCAGTTCCTCAAAAAACTGGTTGAGGCCAGAAAAATATTTATTACCTGTCCAGATCAACTCTTGCTGTGCTTTTGTGAGGTCAGCATATGACCTGTGAATAGGGAAATCAAATTTCAATGCGTTGCGCACCATACGGCTCAGCCACTCTCCCATCTTTTCACCCCGCCACGGTGCAATTGCACCATCATACACTGATTTGCTTTTATCTGGAATAACAAGGTCCGCATCAATGCCAATCACCTTGCCATAACCTTCACAACGTTTACATGCACCGTAAGGATTGTTGAAGCTGAAAAAATTTGGTGTGGGCTCCTCGAAGGTGATACCATCCAATTCAAAACGATCTGAATAGTGTTTCTTCGTGCCATCAATATCGATGTAACATTCGCCCTTACCTTCAAAAAAAGCAGTCTGTATAGAGTCTGCAATACGACTGAAGGTGTCTTCTTGCTTATCCAAGCGCACGCGATCCACAACGATCTGCAGCTCATCAGGCTTGAAATCTCTATTCTTTACCGATGCATCATCGATTACGCTTTCTATTTTCTGTATTTTATCCTCGAAAAGAATACGTACAAAGCCTTTTTGTAATAGCAGCGACAGCTCTTCTTTAAGCTTCCTTTTGTTAACGGGATATAAAGTAGCGAATATGGTAATGGTGGTGTCTTCGGGCACAGCCATCAATTCATCAATTATAGATGAAACCGTATCCTTCGTTACGACATTTCCCGATACCGGAGAAATAGTTTTACCTATACGCGCATAAAGCAGCTTTAGGTAGTCGTAAATCTCCGTTGATGTGCCCACGGTAGAACGTGGGTTGGAAGTGATTACGCGCTGCTCTATGGCAATAGCCGGGGCGATCCCTTTGATGTAATCCACCTCGGGTTTGTTCATTCGGCCCATGAACTGCCGCGCGTAGGACGACAAACTCTCTACATACCGACGCTGACCTTCCGCATAAAGCGTGTCAAAAGCCAACGACGATTTACCAGATCCTGACATCCCGGTAATAACAATGAGCTTATTCTTAGGAATATCAACATCGATATTTTTTAGATTGTTTACTCGTGCTCCCTTAATTTGGATATATGATTTGGCGTTTTGCTCCGATTTGTTTGACATAGGTTGCAAAGGTAACGAATTTCTAAGATTTTCGTTCTTTTAGGATAGGTTCCAGCACGCATAATACGCTTTTTGTGGCGTTCAGGTGATAATAGTAAGTTGAATAAAATCAGGAACTTGATAGCTAATCTTGAGCAGCGATAATGTCATGGCTTTTAAAGTATCCCTATTCTTCTTCGTCCACCTGTTTGGGCTCTCCTTCGTCTGCTTGGTGCAGCTTAATCAAGAGTTTTTCCACTTCTGCTTCAGAAGATGTAAGCTTTGCCCTGCATACGGCAATGAGTGACGCGGCACGCTGTATCTTGGCCGTGAGATCATCAACATTTATTTGCCCAGACTCAATATCTGCAACGATAGATTGCAGTTCCTGGAAAGCTCCTTCATACGTATATTCTGTATCCATGACGATATGGGTTTTATTTTAAGACGCTACTACTTAACTTCCCTTCAAAAAGTGTTGTTTCTAATACCTGTCCAGCGCTGACAGAGGCTTCGCTGCTGATGGCACGGCCGTTGACACGCGTTATGCTAAATCCTCGTTTCAAGAGCTCCTTCGGGTCTGCAAGCCGCAATAGGCGATCAACATTGTTGATTTCGGTAGCCCGATCTTTGAACAGTTGTTTCGTATATAATTGCAATTGTAGCTGTAGGCTACGTAATTCATTTCCTTGATTACTCAGTACCGCTTTACTACTCCAGGAAATAGCCCGAGAGAAAGCGTGTAAATGCTGCTCTTCCAGCAAGAATCGTGCTTTAGTAGCTTCAACAATACGGCGCAGCGACTCGTCAACAGGGATGGCGAATTGATGAAATTTCTGTATGAGGAAGTCGGCAAGCTCGCTAGGCGTTATCGCATTCTTATATGCCACCATTTCACTTACCGTCTCATTCGTAGAATGGCCGATGCCCGTGATCACCGGAATAGGAAACATCGCGATGGCTTTGGATAGTAGGTAGTTGTTGTAGGACGAAAGCCCGACCTCACCGCCGCCGCCCCGGATGATTGCTACAGCATCAAAATCGCTTAGCCGCTCGGCAATAATTGCCAACTGTCTGATAATTGATGGAATAGACTTATCACCTTGTAGTAAGGCAGGAAATAAGCTATACTCAAATCGATAGCCCCAAGGGTTTCCTCGTATGATCTTAAAAAAGTCAGACAGCCCTTTACTGGTCTCCACAGAAATAATGGCTAGTCGTTTCGCAATCATCGGAAATACTAATCGCTTATTGGCATCAAACAGGCCCTCCTCTTGAAGCTTACGGATGCTTTCCCGCTTTTCCTTTTCCAACTCACCCAATACAAAAGTCGGATCGATATCAATAATTTTCAGACTAAAACCATATAGAGGATCGTAGGCTATCGCTGCTTGAAACAAGATCGTGATGCCTTCCCGTAAAGGCTCGCCCAACACCTTCATAAAAAGTTGGTTGATGCGTTGGAAATCGGCTTTCCACAATGTAGATCGCATCTCGGCAACAATCTTTCCATCCTTCTTCTCGACCAGTTCGGGATAACAATGGCCGGAATGGGTGTAATGGTTCAGCTTATTCATCTCTGCCTTGATCCAATACAGGCTTTTGTATCGATCGGCAATAGTTTTTTGAACGCTTCGCGATACTTCCAATAAAGAGAATATGGTTTTGCTGTCTACGACTTCCGGCATAAACCAAACATAAAAAAAATTGGGCTTAAATACAATATCCTAACCTTAGCGTTTAGTTGAACAAGCGGCTGTGTTGCGAACTAATCAAGCGCGACTGAAGACTAACATTTGGAATTGTTCCCGCCTGCTATGCCTATTTCTGCGTTTTATTTCTAAATTTACGTAGCAATACTACTTTTTAATCAGCCCTAACATGAATACTAAATGTTTTATTATCGCGCTAATGACTATTGCAAGTGCGTTATCCCATGTCCCTCAAGTCCAGGCACAGTATAAACAGACCATCGTTAACGAAGCCACATTACTAAATAACGCACAAAACCTGATCCCGTTTAAAAATTTAGATCAGCTTAAAATTGCTGTCGTTACACCCTTCCCCAATAAATATAAAGCTTTCATCGATAGGATGGGGCGGTATGCGGAGGTGGCTAGCTTTGATTTCAATCAATATGATGAGCAAACAAAGTATTTCAATACGATAATTGTGGCAGGCACTGATGAAGATCTTCGGAACGACGTTCTGTTGAAAGCGACACAATCCTTGGTGAATAAAAAGAATGTTATTGTCGTTCGCTTTGGTCGCGACACCGGGCAGTCGTCTTGGACGCAGGTAAGCTCATCAAATCAGGGCGTAGTATTGCGTTATCCAAGCTTTAACCAGTCTGCACAGCAAAACGCAGCCATGTCTATCTTCGGCGGCTTGGCCATCACAGCAGGAGATCATAAAACGGAACAAACGCGATTACAATATACGCAAGGGGAAGGCTCCGGACTGCATATCAAACGCATGACAAGTAAGATTGATGCAATAGCAAGGGAGGCTATCCAGCAACGTGCCACGCCCGGGTTAGTGGTCATGGCAATAAAAAACGGACAGGTAATTTTCGAAAAGGCCTATGGTTCCCATACTTACGACAATGAGCGAGATACAAAGGTTACGGACATTTTTGATTTAGCGTCTGTCAGTAAAATCGCCGGAACCACCCCGGTCATTATGCATTTACAAGAGCGCCGGTTGATCAATCTCGATAGCACGATGGGCTATTACCTATGGCAAGCCAAAGAGGGTAACAAAAAAAACATCCCCCTACGGTCGGTTCTGCTTCACGAAGCCGGATTTACGCCTTTCATTCCGTTTTACAAGAATCTTAAAAAAGGCGATTTACTACGTACAGAAGATGCTCGCCATCAAGTTAAAGTAGCGGATAGTGCCTACTTGCTCAACAACTATTACCGTGATGTGATGTGGCCGCAAATGTTGCAGTCTGCCGTAAAACCTATAGGAAATTATGTATATAGCGACATCAGTATGTATGTGATGAAAGAGGTTGCTGAACATCTAACGGCGACGCCCATGAGTGCGTATATACAGCAGTTGCTCTACAGACCTATTGGCATGAAAACGGCGGGGTACAATCCGCGGGAACGTTTTGCTAAAAACAGTATTGTTCCCACGGAGAACGACACCTCCTTTCGAAAGGTTTTGCTACAGGGCTACGTGCACGATCAGGGGGCAGCAATGGCAGGCGGCGTTGCTGGCCATGCCGGGCTGTTTTCATCAGCAAATGATTTAGCCATTTATGGTCAGCTGTTGCTCAATCGTGGACAGTATGGCGGTGTGCGCTTTTTCAAACCCGAAACCGTGGATTTGTTTACCTCGAAACAATCGCTTACAAGCCGCCGCGGGCTGGGCTTCGATCGCTATGACCCCGATGTTAGAAAGGGATATCCATCCAAACTCGCGAACTCTTCGGTGTTTGGACATACAGGCTACACGGGAACTTGTATTTGGATAGATCCCCAAAACCAACTGGTCTACATATTTTTGTCAAACCGTGTGCATCCGCAGGTCAGCGACAAGCTACTCAATCTGAACATCCGAAGCCGTATTCAGGATGCAATCTATGAAACAATAAACGAGGCGAAATAGGAGTCAGGAATGCAGCCTACCGCGCAGCGGTAGCTAATCCTAGACTTAGAAGTACTGTTCTAAAAAGATATTTAATACCATGCAGAAAACGATAATCATGATGGTTTTAGCAATATGCTCAAGACTGTCGGTATTGGCACAAGACTACGCGGCATTTCACAAAAGCTTAATTGTTGTCGATGGGCACAATGATGTTATTTACGAATCTTTACTGAAAGGCCGCGATATCGGCAAGCAGCTCGCGGTCGGTCATACCGACATTCCACGACTGCAAAAAGGAGGTGTCGATGTTCAGGTTTTTGCCGTATGGTCTGATGATAAAAAATTCGGTAAGGGGCAGGCTTTTAAACACGCCAATGCACAGATCGACGCACTAGAAAAAATGGTGAAAGCCAATGCCTCAGCGATTGCAATCGCTAAAAGTAGCGCCGACATAGCATCTATATTGAAAACAGGCAAAATTGCCGCACTGATTGGAATCGAGGGCGGCAATATGATTGAAGGAAGTATAGCAAACCTCGAAGCACTTTACGATAGAGGCGCGCGCTACCTCACGTTGACCTGGAATTACAACCTTTCCTGGGCAACCGCAGCAGCCATAGAATCCAAAACGACCGGCGATCAAGGCAAAGGGCTTTCTGCAGAGGGCAAAGCCATCATCAAGCGAATGAATCAATTAGGGATGATGGTCGACCTATCGCACGTGGGGGAGAAAACGTTTTATGATGTGCTGGCAATAACGAGCAAGCCCGTGTTGGTGTCCCATAGCAATGCCTATAGTCTGATGCCTCACTACCGCAACCTGAAAGATGCACAGTTGGAAGCTTTAAAGAAAAATGGAGCCGTAGTCGGCGTAAACTTTTATTCGGGCTTTTTGGATCCTAATTTTTCAGCGCGTGCTAAAAAATTGTATAAGCAGCATTTCGGGGATAAGGGTAACTACAGTCTATCTGCGACGCGACAGTACGAAAAGCTACCGCGCGCCATACAACGTAAGGCTGACGCGCCGTTAAGTCTGTTGCTGGATCATATCGACTACCTTGTGAAAAAGTTGGGTATAGATCATGTTGCAGTAGGCTCTGATTTTGATGGCATTGAATCAGCACCGCAAGGCTTAGATGATGTTTCTAAATTCCCGGTACTTACCGACGCACTGCTAAAGCGCGGATATAAGAAAGAAGATATAGCCAAAATCATGGGGCTTAATTTCTTGCGCATTCTCAAGGAAAACGAATAATGGCGATTCCATTATCCGAACAATGCCCTAAAAAGATCCTCTAACGTCGCCATCGGACGGATAGCAATATTATATTTTTTTGCGTCAAGCCCTTTTGTATTGTATTTCGATATAAAGATGCCTTCAAAACCCAGCTTTTCGGCCTCAGCAATGCGCTGCTCAATCCTGTTTACCGCGCGTATTTCCCCAGATAGGCCGACTTCACCGGCGAAGGTCAACTGAGATGATAAGGGAATGTCTTGCTGGGAAGAAATTAATGCCGCAATAACGGCCAGATCGATAGCAGGATCCTCCACACGAAGACCGCCCGCAATATTCAGAAATACGTCTTGTGCACTTAACCGAAAGCCGAAGCGCTTTTCTAACACGGCGAGTAGCATGCTGAGTCGTTTCGTATCGAAGCCTGTAGACGTACGCTGTGGCGTGCCAAAGGCGGAATTGCTTACCAAGGCTTGCACCTCAATCATGATCGGGCGCACGCCTTCCAGCATAGCCGCAATCGCGACCCCGCCCACAGGTTCCTCACGCTGGGACAGCATAATTTCGGAAGGATTGGATACCTCGCGCAAACCGGAGCCTTGCATTTCATAGATGCCCAACTCCGACGACGAACCGAAACGATTCTTTACTGATCTTAAGATTCGGTAAACGTGATGCCGGTCACCTTCAAACTGCAACACCGTATCCACCATATGCTCCAGTACCTTTGGCCCAGCAATAGAGCCATCTTTTGTAATATGGCCCACGATAAATACAGGCGTGCTCGTCTCCTTGGCAAAACGCAGCAATTCTGCCGTACATTCACGAACTTGAGATACCGATCCCGGTGCCGACTCAATTTGTGAGGAATGCAAGGTTTGTATAGAGTCTATCACCACAATATCCGGCTGTACGACTTCTATTTGTTTAAAAATATTCTGCGTAGAAGTTTCTGTTAATATATAACAATTGGCAGTGGAGTTTTGAACAAGACGCTCCGCCCGCATCTTGATTTGCTGTTCGCTTTCTTCACCGGAGATATATAATGTTTTTACCGCCGGAATGCTTAATGCTAATTGCAGCATCAGCGTCGATTTACCAATGCCCGGCTCTCCGCCAATAAGTACCAGCGATCCCGGGACAATACCCCCGCCCAGTACGCGGTTAAACTCCCGGTCGGGACTGGCCAAGCGCTGCTCATCTTGGTAGACAATTTCGTTAATCACGGCAGCCTTGTTGGTGCGGCGCGTAGACGCCGGAGCCGTCGTGCTGCGCCATTCAGGAACCTTAGAACTTGTCTTCTCTACCACTTCCTCCACAAAAGAGTTCCATTGCTTGCACGATGGACACTGACCCAACCATTTTGCTGACTCGTAACCACATTGCTGACAGAAGTATGTCGATTTTGCTTTAGCCATTCTACGAAATTAGCAAATTCAGCGGATATTATTTTTTCAAATATTCTCTGCCAATTGTAACAACTAGTCCTTACCTTCGACATATAGCCTTATATGATTAATAATCTGGAAACGGAATTTGTCGACCTGCTGGAGGAATACCAAAATATCCTCCATAAAATCTGTAAGCTATATGCAGAGGATTTAGAGGCGCACAAAGATTTGTTTCAAGAAATGGTCATTCAGTTGTGGCACTCTTACCCAAAGTTTAAAGGGGAATCTAAATTTTCGACATGGGCATATCGTGTCTCTCTAAACACCGCAATTTCTTTATACAGAACAAAAAAGCGACGTATCGCAACCGTAGAGCTCGACCATACGCTGCAAAATATTCGCTATGAAGAATATAATGATGAGCAAGAAGAACAGCTCCGGTTTTTATACACGGCAGTGAGGACACTGAACGATATTGAAAAAGCCTTGGTTTACATGTACCTGGAAGATAAGGATTATTCGGAAATAGCCGAAACCCTCGGGATCAGCGAAGTGAATGCCCGCGTAAAAATGAATCGTATCAAAACGAAATTAAAAAGTATGTTAAATCAGCAAGGAGGTATATAATGGATGGTTTGGATTTACTGAAGCAGCATTGGAATAAGGACAATAATTTTCCTAAAGTGGATAAAGAGCAGATCAAAAGCATGCTTTACAAAAGCTCATCCTCTATCGTGAAATGGATATTTATAATTAGTGTTATCGAGCTTGCGCTAGGTATTGTTTGGGGCTTTGTCTTGCCTACCGAAGATCGTGTGCATACATCGTTTTACGACATTATCTATATCGTATTTTCCGTCGTCTTTTACGTCGTGATAGGCTATTTCATCTATAATTTCTTTGCGAGCTACCGGAATATTAAAAACACCACAAATACAAAAATCTTGTTGGAAACGATACTGAACACAAGGAAGCACGTCAATCACTACATCCAGTTCAACATATATTCCATCATATTTATGTTTGCATTTGTCACCATCGATATAATGATGACCGATCTAGTCGATAAATCTCCCGGGAACATAGTCTTTAAGGTAATTTTTATGGTCTTATTTATATCGTTGTTTTGCTGGCTGTTTATTCTCATCGTCAAAGTGTACTATAAGATATTGTATAGACGGCTGGTAAGGAAATTAGATAAAAATTACGAGGAGCTGGTTAGGATAGAGGAAGAGTCATAAGAAAGTACCGCATGCATGCAAATATAGACATGCACGCGGAAAATTTTTATTTTAGTAATTCCCGAAGTTTCGCATTCAAATCTTCGCCGTGAAGGTTGCGCGCGACAATAATACCTTCCGGATCTACGAGGATATTTTGAGGGATAGAACGCACTCCATACAACGTCCCCGCTGCATTTTGCCAAGATTGTAAATCCGAAATATGTTTCCAGGTGAGGTTGTCATTTTTAATAGCCTTCACCCAGTCTTCGAGTTTTCGGTCAAAAGAAACGCCTAAGATCTCGAAGTTTTTATCTTTAAATTCAGCATAAGTCTTTACCAAGTTTGGATTTTCTTTTCTACAGTCAGGACACCATGCCGCCCAAAAATCGATCAAGACATATTTCCCGCGTAAGTCTGTTAACGAAAAAGGTTCACCTTCCGGTGTGAGTTGCGTTATGCCGGGCGCTTTTTTGCCAACGGAAGTGCTTTCAAGCCGTTTGAGATAGTAATCGAAGGCCTTTCCCTCTTTTGATTTTTTAACAGATTTATCCAGGCCATTAAAAAGACTTCGCAGTTCTTTATATTCCGGATAGTATCCGCCGACACGTTGGATAGTTTTTAGGGTTTCAATATTTTTAGGGTTTGCCTTTACTTGCGTGATGAGCTGCTCTTTCGTTTGCGCAAATAGCAAGAAAGGCAAAGCGAAAAGGGCGATAAAAATTATTTTTTTCATGAAATCTCGTTATTTTATTCGTTCGTGGTATCAAATATAAATAATCTATTATTTTAGTGGAGTAACTCTTTACTAAAATGACAAAATCGTTTCAATACCCTCCAATACATTCGAAACTGCCCAACACAATGGTCAGCATATTTTCGCAGATGTCAGCCTTAGCAGAAAAATACCAAGCACTTAATTTGTCTCAAGGATTTCCAAACTATCCTGTCTCTCCAGAATTGATTGCATTGGTGAACGCCTATATGGAAAAGGGATACAACCAGTATGCGCCCATGGCTGGAATGATGCCCCTAAGGGAACGCATTGCGCAAAAGATCGAGGCAATGTATGGGTTGGATGTTCACCCCGAAAGTGAAATTACAATTACCGCCGGTGCTACCCAAGGCATTTTCACGACTATCGCCGCGCTGATCCGCCCCGGTGATGAAGTAATTATTTTCGAACCAGCCTATGATTCCTATCGCCCAAGTGTCGAGCTGTTCGGCGGTAAGGTTATCCCGATCCGTTTGCTGGCTCCAGATTTTAACATTGACTGGGCATACGTACGGTCCGCCATGACGGAAAAAACAAGATTGATCATCATCAACAACCCTAATAACCCATCCACGAAAATGTTGTGTAGGGAAGACCTACTCCAACTGGAATTGTTATTGAAAGATAGCGATGCTTTCCTGCTGAGTGATGAGGTGTATGAGCATATTGTGTTTGATGACCGTGTGCATGAAACCGTTCTTTCCTATCCACGGCTCCGCGAGCGAAGCTATGTAGTGGCATCCTTTGGTAAGCTCTTACATACCACCGGTTGGAAGCTCGGCTATGTCATAGCGCCGCCGATATTGACCGGTGAATTTAGAAAAGTGCATCAGTTTAATGTATTTAGTGCCAATACGCCCATGCAGTTAGCTATTGCAGATTACTTAAAGGATAGCAATAGTTATCTTGAACTAGCGGCGTTTTTTCAGGAAAAGAGAGATTTTTTAACAAGTGGTTTGCAAGGCTCTCGGTTGGAAGTGGTCGACAGCGAATCAACTTACTTTCTGCTCGTTAACTACAGTGCCGTTAGTAATCTTTCCGAACTGGATTTCGCGAAACACCTTACTGAACATTATGCCGTTGCGACAATTCCTGTATCGACGTTTTACAGCGCGCCATGTGAGCAAAACCTGCTCCGAATATGCTTTGCAAAAGACCATATCACACTCGCCAAAGCAGTAGATTTGCTCCATAAGATAGTCTAACAATCGATTGCAATGCGGTTCCTGCATTTTTTTGCAGGATTTCGCCTGATTTTTAGTTTTTGAATCATTTTATTTTTTAAATTTGTTATTCAGGTTGTTAACAATATAATTCTCCTTATTAATGGCAAGATTAAATTTATTAGAGGAAACACGCTTTGAGCGCGTACCGGTAAAAGTGTACCCAAGTCAAAGCGAGGCCTCTGTGGATGTTGCGAATCGAATAGCGGCAATTATCACAGAAAAACAAAAGAAAGGTGAGAAGGCGGTATTGGGTTTAGCGACGGGGGCTACTCCCGTTCAGGTGTACAAAGAATTGGTTCGTTTACACAAGGAAGAGGGGCTTAGCTTTACCAACGTGGTCACGTTCAATCTGGACGAATACTACCCAATGAAGCCGGATGCTGATCAAAGTTATGTGACCTTTATGAACAAAAACCTGTTCGACCACATTGATATTCCTAAAGAAAACATCAATATTCCGGACGGTACCTTGCCACAGGATGAAATTCAGGCTTTCTGTGAAGCTTATGAGCATAAAATATCTGAATTGGGAGGTTTGGATATTCAAATATTGGGGATCGGACGGACAGGCCACATCGGCTTCAATGAACCGGGATCTGCTCCCAATTCGGGAACACGACTGGTTATCTTGGACGACCTGACACGTCGGGATGCTTCACGCGACTTCGGTGGTAAAGAAAACGTACCAACAAAGGCAATAACAATGGGCGTCGGAACGATCTTCAAAGCAAAGGAGATTATCTTGATGGCTTGGAACGAGAAAAAGGCCGATATCGTGAAGAAAGCGATAGAAGGCGAAATCTCAGCCGATATCCCTGCTACCTTCTTGCAACTTTCAGACAAAGTAGAGTTTGTTTTGGACAAGGATGCTGCTTCCCAACTAACTCGTTTCTATTTGCCATGGTTAGCCCATGAAGTAGTTTGGACAGACTCCGTAATTAAAAAGGCCGTTGTTTGGTTGTCCTTGAAACTGAATAAAGCGATATTGAAGCTTACAGATGAAGACTACAACAATAACGGTATGGCGCAGTTGGTAACTGAGCAAGGTCCAGCATATAATATAAACATTAAAATTTTCAACGAGCTACAGCGCACGATTACAGGTTGGCCAGGTGGAAAGCCTGGTGTGGATGATTCCAGCAGACCGGAGCGCGCCGAGCCCGCACGTAAAAATGTTATCTTGTTCTCGCCGCATCCGGATGATGATGTGATTTCCATGGGAGGTACTTTTATCCGTTTGGCAGATCAAGGACACAATGTGCACGTAGCCTATCAAACATCCGGTAACACGGCCGTGTGGGACGATGACGTTCTGCGATATCTGGAATTTGTTCAAGACTTCGCCGTTGCGGTAGATGACGACAATGGGGTCACGACAAAAATTTATAAGGAAGCGCGCGAATTCTTCAAAACAAAACAGCCCAATCAAGTTGATCCAGAGATTATCAGGACGATCAAAGCATTGATCCGTAAGGGAGAAGCCATTGCCGGCGCGCGCTTTGTAGGCTTACCTGATGAAAATATCCACTTTCAGGATCTGCCATTCTACGATCGGGGAAAATTTTCAAAAGAAGTGTCCAACGAAGATGATATCGTGCAAACCATGGAGCTTTTACGCCAAGTAAAGCCTCACCAAGTATTTGCAGCAGGCGATTTTGCGGATCCGCATGGTACACATAAAGTCTGTTTCGATATACTGTTTGAAGCACTTAAACGCTTATCGAAAACGGACGAGTGGACCAAAGATTGTTGGCTATGGTTGTATCGCGGTGCTTGGCACGAATACCCTATCCACGAGATCGAAATGGCGGTACCCCTGTCTCCACTCGAAGTTAAACGGAAACGTTTGGCAATCTTCAAACACCAGTCGCAGAAAGATGTCCCTGTTTTCCCGGGTGATGATCCACGCGAATTTTGGGTACGTGCGGAAGATCGCACCAGTGAAACTGCGGAACTTTATCATAAATTGGGCTTAGCAGATTACGAAGCTATTGAAGCCTTCGTACGCTGGAAATTTGATTAACAGCAGCCTGATATTTTAAAAGCTCGCTTTCGGCGGGCTTTTTTTTCTGTTTTAAACATACTTTATTTTAGGTAGTTTGTGCTAGAAATGATCGCACGAATGACGCACAAGAAATCTTTAACAATAGCTGAGGATGCTGCTCGATTCGACAAGGACAAGCAGCTCGACTTCTACAAATTCGATAAGACTACTTGGCCATACCATTAAGATGTACCTCAAGGCGGTCGGGAGAATGCCGAAAAACTTTTTAAAACTCATGCTAAAGTGCGTGGCGTGTTTGTATCCAGTCATACGCGCGATATCGGCTATACGATAGTCTCCACTCATAATCAATTTCTTGGCATACAACATTTTAGCCTCCAATGTATAATGCATAATAGTTTTGCCTAAATGTTGTTTGAAATACTTCTTCAAATACTGCTCATTTGTGCCCACTGCTTTTGCTAATTCACTAATCGTAAAACTTTTGGCAAGGTCTTTTTCTATAAGCTGTTGCGCTTGGATGATCTTCTCCAAAAGGTTTGTCTGTATCGTTGAGGTATAGCTGTGCTGCAAACTCTCCAGTTGTAACGCCAGTGCATCCAGTAAAAGGCTCTGGATTCGGATGTTTTTAGCGATGTTTTCGGTAAAGTGTAGATCTAGAACCCGTGCCTTAAGCAAATTCAGCCGACTATTGTCTGCTATGCGACACATGACATCTGCTTGAACAGCCCACTCTGGAAGCGAGTTTTGCGGTATAAATACAATGATGATTTGCCGCCTTCCTGGTAGATTTTTTATACGCAAGCGTTGTGATTCGCTAATCCGTTGAAGCACGTTTTGATCGCTCTCTATAGCGTAACTATCTGAGTCGATGTGGTAGGATAATGTAGTTTTTTGCTCGCCGCAAAGAATATTGAGGAAACCATGTGCTGGAAAAACGATGCTGAGCTGTTCTTGTGCCTGAAGTACCACATACTGTAGCCTTGTTTGTAGCTCGCTAAATGCGAGAGTCTGAAGCTCACAAGCATATTTTTCGGAATCTACATGTTTATTTTCCAATCCTGTCATCTCGCTATTTAGATTAATTCTATTTTTGCAACGGTTAATTTAGACTTGTTCTAAAGATCGCCCAATATACTGTATTAATCTCGAATAATGAAAAAAATATTTTTATCATTTCTTCTTACAATAATATTTTTTACCGCATTTTCTCAAGTATCGCAGCTCCATGGCTATATAAAAACGAAAGAGGGCAAGGCAGTAAGCGAGGCGTCTATAAAGCTCATCGGGAGCACGATTGCTACGATGACAAATGCCGAAGGAAGGTACGAACTTCGGGGGGTTCCCTATGGAAAGCAGCTTTTTGAAGTTAGCTCCGTTGAGGTGGAAAAGGAACAGTTTGCCACAACCATTAATCAACCCAATCAACGCTTTGATATTTCCGTGAATGATAAGGGCGTAGTGGGTATTGAAGAAGTGACCGTTAGCCGCAATACAGAAAAGCGAGATATGGAGGTGGGTGGATTTGCGGTAGCCGTTGTTGAAACGAAAGAGGCATCGCTAAGGAATTTAACGACCAATGAGTTATTGGATCGTACGGTGGGCGTTCGTGTAAGACAAAATGGCGGCGAGGGTTCGCCGATTGATTATAACTTAAATGGGATGTCTGGAAGTACGATCGGTCTTTTTTTGGATGGAATAGAGATTTCAACATACGGCTCGTCTTTTAATCTAAACAATATCCCTCCTGCCATGATCGAACGTATAGAGGTGTACAAAGGTGTGCTTCCCGCGCACTTGAGTGGTAACTATATCGGTGGAGCCATCAACGTCATCATGAAGAAAGATGCTTCCGCAAATAATATTACCGCATCTGTTTCCTATGGATCTTTTAACACCTATCGAGCTGATGTGGGCGGCTTGTACCGTAACCAAAAGAATGGATTTACGGCACGGGTATCAGGTTTTTTCAGTCATTCAGATAATGACTACGAAATGTGGGGCAAGTTCTCAAAGTATACCCTACCTGGCCAACGCTTGCAACGTTATTACAGGACAAAACGAGCGAACGACAAATTCGAAACCATAGGGGGACGATTTGAATTCGGTTTCACTGACGTAAAATGGGCTGATCAGTTTTTTATAGGTTATAATATTTCTGATACGTATAAAGAAGTTCCACACGGAATCACTATGACGAAGCCTTATTTTGGTCGTTTTAATGAGTATCAGGCGCATGTGCTTAGTTTGAACTATATTAAAAAAGATCTTTTCCTGCCCGGTTTAGGATTGAATGTAAATGCGGTGCATAGTATGCGCTCTACCTACCTGCAAGATACCGTCAGCCAGCCTTATAACTGGGATGGCACCGTGATAATGGCCCCGCCAAACCAAGATGGAGTTTCAAGACCATTTCCGCATGTGCCAGGGCGAGGTCAACAAGGGGAAGCAGTCATTACTGATATCGATCGGACGATATCAAACATCCGGTCTAATTTGTCTTATGATATAACAAAAGGTCATCGGGTATCATTCAACCACAAGTTTGAAAACTCCAAACGTGATGACCGCGACCTGCTGAATCCAGAACGTAGCCGTTGGATCACGAATAACGAGATCATGACAAATATTTTTGCGCTTAACTATGAGTCGGAATGGTTTGATGGGAGATTACGCTCCAATCTCTTTGGAAAGCATTCGGTTGTGAAAACCATTCAACTGGCCCCGCAGAGCGAGGTTAACGGAGTCATCGACTATGCGAGAAATACCAGCACTAGAGATAATCAAGGTTTCGGTGGGGCGCTTTCCTATCAGTTTATTCGAGATGGTTTTTTATTGGTATCAGCAGAGAAAGCTTTTGTTATGCCAACGGACCGACACGTATTTGGGGAGCCAGAGATCAATTTACTGCCAAACCCTGATATCTTGCCGGAGGTATCCATAAATTATAACCTTGGGGCGCGATATCAGTTTAGCACGAATGAACGCCATAGGGTATCCCTCTATGGAAATGCATTCTGGAGAAACGGTCGGGATAAAATTATTCAACAAACGCGGACAGATCCTGTCATTGAAGGTCGTGAAAACCAAGTTGAGGATATTCAAGTAACGCAGTTTGTCAATTTGGCACGCACCCAATCGATAGGGTTTGAGGCCGAGATCAATTACGTATTTGATAATCGCTTAAATGCTGTGGTTAACTTTTCAAAATTCAACTCGCTGTTTAAGGTAGAAACTGATGAGCGCGGAAACCCTCATAGCCTGTACGATTTGCAAGTGCCCAACGAGCCGTTCTTTACGGTAAACGGAAATCTACAGTATCGTTTTGATAACGTCTTCCAAAAGAAATCAATTTTAAACATGTATTACAACACCGGATACGTAGCCCCATTTAGTACAATCTGGATAGAATCGGAATGGTTTACGACCCCCGCACAATTTTCACATGATTTTGGCGTAAGCTATGGTTTTCCTAATCGAAGGCTTATCGTGAGCTTGGATGGCAAGAATCTATTCAATGCGGAGGTTTACGATAATTTTGGCGTTCAAAAACCAGGTCGAGCTTTTTATATCAAATTAAATTACACAATTAATAATTTTAATAAATCATAATATGAGAACTAGTTTGTTTAAAACACTAACGTTTGGCTCTGCGGTCGCGGTAGCTACTTTAGCAGGTTGTAAAAAAGATAATGCCCCTGCGGGGAGCCAGCCTTCTGGGCCAGATGCATGGGAAAGAAGTTTAATAACGCTTACTGCAGCTTTTCCTGATGCGGAAAATACTGCCGGTAATGGCGGTACTATGGCTTATTCTATCTCATTAGATCAGGCCAAAGACCCAAATTTCGAAGTAAATGTTTTCACTAGTGGTTACGGTCTGCGCTCGCAGCGTACTGCACGCGTGCAAGGTTCCGCAAACGGAAATTTTTTGTACAATATCCAATATACGGGTAATGATGGTGGGATATTTAATAAATACAGAGTGAATGGTGGGAAAGATTTTGTTGATACAGGGGAAGAGGTAAATACAGAACCAATTCTTGGTACTGCTCCACGTTGGGTAGTTGCTGCTGAAGGCGTTGGGATCGGCGTTTATGCGTCTGCAGTGATAACCGGATCTGCAGCTGGCGCAAATGCTGACTTCGTCGATGTAAAAAGTACTGCAGAAATAGCTGTTTTGGATCTGGATGATCCGCAGATAACGCGCCAAACAGAGTTCGTTATTCCTTTCACAGCTGAACAAACAAAAGCGGGTTACCAGATTGGTCGTATTGATGTGCCGATTATCAATGCCGCAAAAACCAAAGTCTTCATTGGTTGTAACTTGACTAGAACAGATGTAACCAAAAAATCAACCGTCAATAACAGCGGAAATCAAACATGGAGTAGCGGTGTAAGAGAGTTAGGTACAGCGACTTTGGTTGTTGATTACCCTTCATTAGCCAATCCTAAACTTATCTATGCGGATCCTGCGATCAGCAAAACAAACAACCACTCTTACCGGACGATGACGCAGTACGTAGGGACAGACGGTAACGTGTACCAAGCTACAGCAACATCGGGTTCGCAAATTTTACGTATCAACGGATCTACAAATGAGTATGACAATAGCTACAATTTCGACTTGAAAACAGCTTTGGGTGCATCAAACAATGTGTCGATAAGAGCATGGAGATACATCAGAGATGGTGTCGCTGTTGTGTTATACACAGAGGCAAATGTAGATGGTGGTTTTATTGCTTTGGTAGATCTTACAGCAAGAACAGCTACGAAATTGCAAACAGAAAATCAGACCGATATTGGGTTCTCAGGTCGCTCTGCAAATAATGCACAAGGCATTGCGGCTATCACGGGTACTTTTGGTCAATATCAAAATATTGGTGTAGCTGGTGACTATGCTTACGTGCCGATGACACCAAACGGTGTAGACGGAAATCTTTACCTTATCAACTGGAAGACCAAACAGATCACGAAAGGTGCTAGGTTGAAAAATCAGTCAGGTAGCTTCTATTTAGGAGCATACTAATAACTACGGTCTATAACACATATAAAATAGGTAGGGCGAAAAAGCCTTACCTATTTTTTCTTTCTACCAACTCCGTTCGTTATCGGAGCTTGATTATTACCGCATCATCATTTAAAGCGTCCCGACTTTTTAAAGTAGACCAATTAATCGTTATGTACAAAATGCTTACTATTCGGCATGCCACTATGAATGTTAGCACCTTGCCTAATAGTCATTGATATCACTCTTTGGTTCCTGCAAGCCTTCCCAAAAACATCTCAATAACCGCTACGACGATAGCAAAAAGCGCGGCAGTCCAAAAACCGTCTACGTCGAATTTGCTACCCATCACACTATCACTAAGCATTATCATTAACACCGTAATAATAAACGATACGAGACCGAACGTTAACCAGTTTAAGGGAAAAGTAAATAGCCGTAGAATTCCACCGACAACAGCGTTAACTAAACCAATCACCAAGCCAGTGATAATTGCCCAGCCAAACCCGTCAACATGCGCCCCAGGTACGATAAAAGATGCGACGGCAATCACTAAGCCGGTTAGCAATAGACTGATAATAAATCTCATAAGTTACGTATTATACTATAAAACAATAAAAGGGTATAGTCAAAAAAAATGCCAAAAGGCATGATTATAACAGAATCATCGAAATCGGACGTCGTGATTCCAAATGTATCAGGAACGAAAGCAAAAAAAACTTTTTTTGAGCCGAATACTATGCTTGCATATGAATAATGCGTATCTTTAACCTAAGATTATAAACAGTTATCTGGGGTAAGTTTTCTAAGTCCAAACAAGGATGACGCTTATCCTGCTCACTCATTACACGATAAACATATGAAAAAGGTTGTATTAACTATTGTTTCTGTATTTTTTGCAGTACTTCTTTTTGCGCAGGCAAATGATCCCATCGTAGGCAAATGGCAAAATCCCAGTGGCGAAGGCAAGATAGAAATTTACAAAAAAAGCGATAAATATTACGGGAAGCTTTACTGGATAAAGGATGCAAATAAGAAAGATGCAAAGAACCCGGATGAGAAATTAAGATCCCGAAAAATACAGGGGCTGGAAATTTTAACAAATTTCACGAAAGATGGAGACACCTATTCCGGTGGTCAGATTTACGATCCGAAATCGGGAAAGACGTATAGCTGCAAGATGACGCTGAAAGGCAAGGATAAGCTCGATATCCGTGGATACATGGGCGTATCGTTGCTCGGTCGCACCGAAACCTGGAAAAGAATCGACTAATGTACAAGACTGCGGCGCGCAGGCTGCGGTCTTATCTTTTTCAGATTCGCTTTCTGTTTTTAACTTTTTCCCGTATTTTGGTGGAAATAACTTGCCATGTCGGTTAACATGTCTTATCGGGAGAATGTAAAGTTGGCCTTACAATCTATTGTAAGTAACAAGTTGCGTACATTTTTAACGGCGCTGATCATCGCCATCGGTATTATGGCATTAATCGGAGTGCTCACTTCCATCGATGCAATACAAAGCTCCCTTACCAACTCTTTCTCTTCCATGGGCTCTAATTCTTTCAATATACGAAACCGAGGCGTTAACGTTCGGATTGGAGATTCGGGGAGCCAAGCGAAAATCTTTCCAGCCATAACCTATCAAGACGCTTTGGATTTCAAACGTAATTTTGATTTTGGCGCATTGGTATCGCTTAATGCAAATGTTACATGGGGCGCCACCGCGAAATACCAAAATGAAAAAACCAATCCTAACATCGGTGTTTTAGGAACCGATGAAAACTATCTTCAAACGTCCGGCTACAAACTTGCGGATGGGCGTAATTTTACCACGCAAGATGTTGAAAATGCAGCGAGCGTGGTTATTATTGGCAAAGAGGTAAAAGATAAGTTGTTTAAAAACAATAAAAATCCGTTAGGGGAGTATATTTCGTTAGGCGGCGATCGGTTTACGGTGATTGGCGTTTTAGAGAGCAAAGGATCCAGCGCCGGCTTCGGATCTGACAAAGCCTGTTTCGTTCCCCTTTCTCGCGGTCGAGCGATGATGGCGCGCGGAAACCCATCTTTTATCATTACCGTAATGTCTAGCGATCCGTTTAAGATGGATGCAGCCGAAGGGGAAGCTGTAGCGACGTTCCGTAAAATACGGGGGTTAAATGCGAAGCAATCTAATGATTTTGAGATTGTTAAGTCAGATGCTGTAGCCCAAATTCTGATGCAAAATCTCAGCTATGTGACGATGGGAGCAATCATTATTGCGTTTATCACATTGGTTGGTGCATCAATAGGTTTAATGAATATTATGCTCGTATCCGTTACTGAGCGTACGCGGGAAATAGGCGTACGGAAGGCAATTGGCGCTACGCCAAATGTTATCCGTAAACAATTCTTAATGGAGGCCATTGTGATTTGTGTGTTAGGTGGGATCGCAGGCATTATATTAGGAATTACCATAGGCAATTTGTTGGCCTTGGCGCTGGGCGCCGATTTCATTATTCCTTGGCAATGGATGGGTTTAGGAATATCGGTGTGTATAATCGTCGGGATACTGTCCGGTTATTATCCAGCGTCAAAAGCATCAAAACTCGATCCCGTAGAAGCACTACGTTACGAATAAATTAAGTAATCCATTTCATGCCTTAGTTTTCAATTATAGCTTTATCTTCGCAGTCAGTTAGATCTAAGTCGCAACATTATAGGGTGTAGATTGCTGTGCGTTTTTTGAGTTATCACTTTTGACTTTGGAATTATCACTTTTGACTTTTTAATTTTGACTTCTAACTTTTGAATTATCACTTTTTAATTTGCTAAACATGTTTAAAACGTTAAAACCCGCATTGGAAAAGGAACTTGCCGCTATTAAAGAGGCTGGATTATATAAGGAAGAACGCGTTATCACTACGCCCCAGGGTGCTGATATTAAAGTGTCCACAGGCGAGGAAGTGATTAATTTTTGTGCCAATAACTATTTAGGCCTTTCATCGCATCCCAAGGTGATAGAGGCGGCAAAAAAAGCTATAGACAGCCATGGTTATGGCATGTCCTCGGTACGATTTATATGCGGTACACAAGATCTTCATAAAGCATTAGAGGCAAAAATTTCATCCTTCTTGGGTATGGAGGATACTATTCTTTATGCTGCCGCATTTGATGCCAATGGCGGCGTGTTCGAGCCCTTGTTTGGGGCGGAGGATGCGATTATATCGGATGAACTGAACCACGCCTCAATCATCGACGGTGTACGTTTATGTAAAGCGCAGCGCTTCCGTTATAAAAATTGCGATATGGCCGATTTGGAAGAACAACTAAAAGCGGCGGCTGACGCTCGGCATCGCATTATTGTAACCGATGGTGCCTTTTCGATGGATGGTTCTGTCGCGCCTTTGGATGAAATTTGCGATTTGGCCGATAAATATGAAGCTTTAGTAATGATCGATGAATCGCATTGTTCTGGTTTTATAGGGAAGACAGGTAGAGGTACCCATGAGTTGTTTGATGTGATCGATCGCGTAGATATCATAACCGGAACCTTGGGTAAGGCGCTGGGAGGTGCATCCGGGGGATTTACATCCGGGCGGAAGGAGATCATTGACATGTTACGCCAACGTTCGCGACCGTACCTATTCTCCAATACGCTGGCACCATCCATCGCCGGAGCTTCCATAGAAGTGTTGGATATGTTGAGTGAGACAACTTCCTTACGTGATAAACTGGAGGGCAATACACAGTACTTCCGGGAAAAGATGACTGCGGCAGGGTTTGACATCAAACCTGGATTTCATCCCATCGTCCCCGTCATGTTGTATGATGCGAAATTAGCGCAAGAATTTGCTGCTAAAATGTTAGAAGAAGGCATCTATGTGATCGGGTTTTATTATCCTGTTGTTCCTCAGGGAAAAGCGCGAATAAGGGTGCAAATATCTGCCGGGCATGAAATCGAACATCTTGATAAAGCCATAGCCGCATTTTCGAAAGTGGGTAAGGAATTAAACGTAATAAAATAATAATATAAAAAATAAAAATTTGAGGTGCAAAATAATTATCTTTGCACCTCGAATTTTTTATAATACAGTATCGCTCAATGCAAAACATCAGAAATATTGCGATTATCGCACACGTTGACCACGGTAAAACTACCCTCGTTGATAAGATTTTATATTTCACTAATCAATTCCGTGAGAACGAGAATGCTGGTGAACTAATTTTAGATAATAACGATTTGGAACGTGAGCGTGGAATCACTATCGTTTCCAAAAACGTATCGGTAAAATATAAGGATGTCAAGATCAATATTATTGACACGCCTGGTCACGCCGATTTCGGTGGTGAGGTAGAGCGCGTGTTAAAAATGGCTGATGGTGTTGTACTTTTGGTTGACGCTTTTGAAGGTCCGATGCCGCAAACACGTTTTGTAACAGGTAAAGCACTTGGTTTAGGTATCAAGCCTATCGTTGTCGTCAATAAAGTCGATAAAGAGAACTGTCGTCCAGATGAGGTCTATGAGAACGTTTTTGACTTGTTCTTCAACTTAGGGGCGACAGAAGAGCAATTGGATTTCCCGGTATTATACGGTTCATCTAAACAAGGATGGATGTCTACCGACTGGAAAAAGCCAACGACAGACTTCACAGATCTATTGGACGCTATCTTGGAACACATTCCAGCACCACAAGTGTCTGAGGGTACGTTGCAAATGCAAGTTACTTCATTAGACTACTCAACATTTGTTGGTCGTATTGCTATCGGCCGTATTGCACGTGGGGTTATCAAAGAAAACCAACCTGTTTCATTGGTAAAACGTGATGGGAAAATTGTAAAGTCACGTGTGAAGGAATTGCAAGTGTTCGAAGGTTTGGGCCGTATAAAAGTTTCAGAGGTTCATGCAGGTGATATCTGTGCTGTTGTTGGTATCGAAGGTTTTGAAATCGGTGATACCATTGCCGATTTTGAGAACCCTGAACAACTAGAGGTGATGCATATTGATGAGCCAACAATGAATATGTTGTTCACCATCAACAACTCACCATTCTTTGGTAAAGAAGGTAAATTTGTAACATCCCGCCACATATACGATCGTTTACAAAAAGAGTTAGAGAAAAACCTTGCCCTGCGTGTAGTCCCTACGGAGTCTCCAGACGCTTGGTTGGTTTACGGCCGTGGTATCCTTCACTTGTCGGTATTGATCGAAACAATGCGCCGCGAAGGTTATGAACTACAGGTGGGTCAGCCACAAGTAATTGTCAAAGAGATTGACGGTGTAAAATGCGAGCCAATAGAAGAATTGGTGGTAGACGTACCGGGTGATGTATCTGGTAAAGTGATCGAGTTGGTTACGCAGCGTAAGGGCGAACTATTGATCATGGAATCGAAAGGCGAAATGCAACACTTAGAGTTTTCTATCCCTTCACGTGGTATTATCGGATTACGGAATAATGTGTTGACAGCTACCGCCGGTGAAGCTGTAATGGCCCACCGTTTGAAAGGCTATGAGCCATGGAAAGGGACGATCCCAGGCCGTTTAGCAGGTGTATTGATTTCTTTGGATACAGGATCTACTACAGCGTACTCTATCGATAAATTGCAAGATCGTGGTCGCTTCTTCGTGGATCCAGGTGTGGATATTTATGAAGGACAGATCTTAGGGGAGCATATCCGCGACAACGATTTAACGATCAATATCACTAAAGGGAAGCAATTGACAAATATGCGTGCGTCTGGTTCAGATGATAACACGCGTATCGCACCGGCAATTAAATTCTCTTTGGAAGAATGTATGGAATACATTCAAGCAGATGAATACATCGAGGTTACTCCGCAATCTATGCGTTTGCGTAAGATTTACCTTTCTGAAGGTGATCGTAAAATTAACGCGAAAAAATTCCAGTAATCTATAGCGCCTATTTAGGTTTTAGACAAATCTAATTAAACGCTAAAAAATATAAAATTGAAAGGAGCTTCAGTTGTCTGAGGCTCCTTTTACTTTTGGTGCCAGTTTTCTATCTTTAAAGATGGATAGGTTGGAATGGCATGTTATTGTTCCTCCAAAAAAGGAGGGAGAAATTTTAAAAATCAAGGTAGGCAGCAAAACTCTTTGCTTGTTGTTGTCACAAGGTCAAATTTACGCCACAGCGGCACGCTGCCCACACGCTGGCGCGGATCTGTCGCAGGGTTGGTGCGAAGAACAGAAGCTGGTGTGCCCTTATCACAGGCATCGTTTTGATTTCAAGTCAGGTAAAGGAGATGTTGGACAAAATAACTTTGTGCAGGTTTATCCTACCAAACAAGAGCAAGGGTCATGGTATGTAGGCATTAAAAAAAATTGGTGGAGTACGTTATTTTAATACATCCACAGCAAACAAAGTTCTTAAAACCTATATCATATAGATAATCCCCGTAGTTTGTTGAGCGCAAATTCCCGAATAAGCGCGCGAGCAAGAATTCTATTCGGGTCGATAAGCGGCAGTCCATCGCTTTCTTTCTCATGTAATGCAAGATTGAATTCCGTGCCACCCATAATAATCGATTGCGCTCCCGCTTTTTTCAAATCTGTTATTGCATTGATAATTTCTTGTCGGGCGCGGTTACTCACCGGCGACGATACCGCTCTAATACCGTAGGTAGGATCAGCAATTGCTGCTTCAATCCTGGCTTGCAGCTCTTCATCCGGTTCTATAGCTTGCAAATCATGCTTGGAAAGACTATTCCGATACAAACCGCTGTTCTTTGTGACAGCTGTAGCTAAAATGCCAACAGAAGAAACGCCTCCTTCGTGCTGGATAAACTGCGCTGTTTCTTCTACCAAGTGAAGTAAGCGAACACGGCTACCGGCCTTGACCAGCTCCTCTTCGACAACTTCGAAGATACGCGGGGCGTGCGCTGCATGGCAGGGCATCGCTACGACTGTAGCTCCCTCCTTTTCAAGCTCCAAAATACTATTTGCTATCGCGTACGCTGGATTTTCAGCAACCTTCCCTAATAGATATTCTGCCCTATCAACAATAAGTTGCGGCTGCGAATGCAGCAATACAGGGAGATGATCCTGCTCTGTCTCCGTCAGTGTCTCTTCAATAATTTTTGTTGCGATGTCAAGTGCAGCAAGCGGACCGACACCTCCTACTATTCCAATCATATCTTTTTTCTTTAATTTTCTAGCATGCTATCAGGTAACAATCCTGTTTCTGTAATATTCAAAAATGAAGCCAAGTTACTGCTTGATAGGGAGTACACAGCTTGGTTCCTGAGAGATTCTCCTTGATTTTTGTATTTACCAGCCTTGAATTATTATCTTTGTTCCGAAATTTAAATAGAAGTAATGAGTAAAAACAAATTCTTACCCCTTTGCTTGGTCATTGCAGCGGTTGTAGTAGGCTGTCAAGATCAAAACACATCGCAACAAACAGATAATCCATTACTACTCAACTACGATACACCATTTCAAGTTCCGCCATTTGATAAAATCAAGGATGAGCACTTTCGTCCGGCATTCAAAGCAGCTATTGCACAACATAATTTAGAAATCGACTCCATCATCAATAATAATGAAGAGCCTACTTTCAATAATACAATCCTAGCACTTGAAAATGCGGGAAGTTTATTGTCTAGTGTGCGTACGGTGTTTGGTAACTTGAATAGTGCCAATACCAATGACTCTATACAGGCTATCGACAAAGATATGGCGCCAATACTTTCGGCCCACTCTGATGAAATATCTTTAAATGAAAAGCTTTTTGCAAAGGTAAAAGCGGTATACGAAAAGCGGACAGCACTTAACTTAGACGCCGAGGATTCCAAATTGCTTGAAGAAACCTATAAAGGCTTTATTCGCTCAGGAGCAAACCTTACATCGGAAAACAAAGAGAAACTCAAAAAGATAAACGCGCAACTTTCTGTTTTAACAACCGAATTCGGACAAAACCTTTTAACGGAAAGTAACGCCTTTGAATTGGTTATTGATAAAGAGGAAGATCTTGCAGGTCTCCCCAAGGGATTGATTTCTGCAGCCGCCGATGAAGCGAAAGCGAAAGGCAAAGAAGGAAAATGGGTATTTACATTACAGAATCCCTCGGTGATGCCGTTCTTACAATATGCCGATAACCGAGATTTACGCAAGAACATTTGGGAAGCGTACCAGAAAAGAGGCAATAACGATAACAAAAATGATAATAAAAAGGTGCTGGTGGAAATTGCCAACCTACGTCAAAACAAGGCTAAGTTATTGGGCTACTCCTCGCATGCGGCGTATGTTTTAGAAGAGTCAATGGCTGAAAACCCAACTAATGTATATGCCTTGTTAAACAAAATATGGGCACCGGCATTGGAAAAAGCGAAGGCAGAAGCATTTGACATACAGCAGGAAATTGCACTGGCAAAGGATACGTTTACCGTTGCACCCTACGATTGGCGCTATTATCAGGAAAAAATCCGCATGTCTCGTTTTGCATTGGATGAAGCCCAGATTAAACCTTATTTTAGTCTGCCGTCTGTACTTGAAGGAGCTTTCGCAACAGCAAATAAATTATACGGTTTGACATTCATTGCATTGAACAATGTGCCAACATACCACAGCGATGTGAAAGTTTTCGAAGTAAAAGATAACGATGGCTCGCACCTTGGACTGCTCTACGCAGACTTTTTCCCAAGAGAATCCAAGAGAGGCGGAGCCTGGATGACATCCTACCGCCCACAAGGTAGAAAAGATGGCAAACGTGTTGCACCTGTAATTTCTATCGTATGTAACTTTACAAAACCCGTAGGCGATGATCCAGCGTTGCTTACATTTGATGAGGCAACGACATTATTCCACGAATTTGGCCACGCACTTCACGGACTGTTATCTAACGTGAAATACAAAAGTTTAGCAGGTACGTCCGTTCCTCGTGATTTTGTAGAATTGCCTTCGCAGATCATGGAAAACTGGGCTGCAGATCCGGAGGTGTTAAAGTCATACGCGAAACATTACAAAACGAAAGAAGCTATTCCAGATTCGTTAATTGCGAAAATGGAAAAAGCAGGCACCTTTGATCAAGGCTTTGCTACGGTAGAATATCTGGCAGCATCCCTTTTAGACCTAACCTATCACGCAGCCACAAGCCCTATTCCTGCCGATGTTAATGCTTTTGAAACAGCAGCAATGAAAAAAATTGGCTTGATTGACGCAATTATTCCTCGGTATAGAAGTACCTATTTTCAGCATATATTCGCTGGCGGATATTCATCGGGTTACTACGCATACATCTGGTCGGAAGTGTTAGATTCCGATGCATTTGCTGCATTCAAAGAGAAATCGCTTTATGATGCTGGAACTGCCGCTTCATTCCGAAGAAATATTTTGGAACGCGGAGGAACGGGCAATCCTGCAGAGATGTATCGTACATTCCGGGGTGCTGATCCAAATCCGGTATACTTAATGAAAAAGCGAGGATTAAATTAACGCCTTACAAGCACAACTTGTCCACATAAAAAGATCGGAAATTTTTTCCGATCTTTTGTTTTTAGATTGCTCCCTATCCCTATTTTCCCGTTTGCGCCATAGCTAAATATGCAAACGAATCCCCACATCCCCCTGTTTTCTCACCTGAAATGTTTGGCATCATCGGAATAGCAGGGCTTTTATAAAAAGTTCTTAAAAAAGAATTTGCTATTTCTCTATCATTATTTATATTTGTTCTAAATAAAAATAACATGTGTCAATCCATTATACTTAGCAAAAACGGAACAACAACAGTGAGCTACTGCCAGCATTGCGGAAATTGTTACATCTGGCACCAGACGTTTTTGTTAACGTTTGATGCACAACAATACAGTTGCTTCTGGAATGTGATCAAAGAGAAAATGGGTGTTGAAGAATTTTTCCGGTTCCCCGATGGAATCGCCCGAATCGTATTGAATACACCTGTTCGGGAGATTATATTCACCTTTACACATGAAGAATGGATAGACTTTACGAAATCGATGAATGAGGGATTTTATATGCGACAAATCCATGAGATGATCCATCCTAACTAAGATATCAAGTCCTAGTAGCCTGTCATCGTTCCTCAAAAAATAGGTTAACTAGGCACAAATTAAAACAGCTCCATCACAAATCTTGTGCAATAAAGGCGACAAATAAGTGATGGGGCTGTTAGCTATATACTGAGCGAATTAAACTGCAGCTCATACAATTTTTTGTAATAGCCATCTATTGCCAGCAATTCACTGTGCGTGCCGATTTCCTTTATTTCTCCTTTATCAAAGACAATAATCTTATCCGCTTTTTGAATGGTTGATAGGCGATGGGCAATCACGATTGCGGTACGTCCTTGCATCATATTATCGATAGCTGTTTGTATCAAAATCTCCGTTTCTGTATCAATGGAGGAGGTTGCTTCATCCAAAATCAAAATAGTCGGGTTATGCACCAAAGCCCGTATGAATGATATCAATTGCGCTTGGCCTGATGATAGTGTTGCGCCACGCTCCTGAACTTGGTAGTCAAAACCTCCAGGCAATCGCATGATAAAAGAATAGGCTCCCACTTTCTTGGCAGCATGGATGACTTCTTCGCGCGTGATGGCTGGATTATGCAATGTGATATTGTTGAAGATACTATCGGCAAATAGAAAAACATCCTGCAAAACTGTTGCAATATGATTTCGCAAATGACTCAGTTCGTATTCCCGTATATCTGTTCCATCTAGTCGGATAGTACCCTTCTGTATTTCGTAAAAGCGACTGAGAATATTGATTGTAGAAGATTTTCCCGCGCCCGTTGCACCTACTAGAGCAAGCGTTTCGCCAGGCTTAACACTGAAATTAACATCCTTTAAAACCCATTTTTCATCATTGTATGCAAACCACACATGTTCGAAATCTATTCTTCCATCTACATGCTCAGCGGTATGCGTGCCTGTATTTGGGGTGAAAGCATCCGTGTCCAATACTTCAAAAATACGTTCAGCGGACACCATACCCATTTGTAACGTATTAAATTTGTCAATAAGCTCCCGAATGGGCCTAAAGATCATATTGATATACATCAGGAATGCCACCACGACACCTGGTGATATAGCATTTGCTAAAATCTGCTTCGATCCATACCAGACCAAAAGACCCGTGGCAATAGCCAAGATAATCTCCAATACCGGGAAGAAGATAGAAAAATACCAATTGGCGCGGATGTGCGCATCACGATGTTTCTGATTGATGTTATCAAACTTCCGCATCTCCTGATTTTCACGGGCGAAATATTGGATGATAGCCATACCACTTATATGTTCCTGCAGGAAGGTGTTTAAATTGGAAACCCATGTTCTAACGTCGACGAATGCAGACTTCATCGATTCTTTGAAAATATAAGTTGCCCATACCATAAGTGGCATAGGAATAAGTACAATTAGTGTTAAGCTCCAGTCCGTATAAAGCATCACGCCCAATATGACAACCAGCTGAAGCAAGTCGCCAATGATTTGTATCAATCCCTGAGAAAAGATATTGGATATCGTTTCCAGATCGGATATTGTACGTGTAATAAGCTTGCCCAGTGGTGTGTTATCAAAATATTTTAGCCGTAGGTTGGTGATGTGGTTAAACACCTGTATACGAATATCGCGAATAACATTTTGACCAAGCACGTTCGTTGCTAATGTATGGTAATAACGAATGACTGTTTGACCGATAAGTAAAGCCATCATAGCGATTAACATCATTGTCAACCCGGATGAATCTGACTTTAAAATGTAGTTATCCAGCGTGTATTCAATAAGTAGGGGCAGCGCCGGAGCTACAGCCGCTAATAATACGGTCAAAACAACGGATGCCCAAAAGATGCCTCGGTAGGGACGCATATAGTAAGCCATTCTTTTTAATAGCTTACTGTCGTAAGTTTTGCCAGATATTTTTTGTTCGCTCAATGTTCGTTTATATAAGGATAAATTACTTTTGTTAGGTAAAGGCCATGGGCCGGAACGGATGTGCCCGCTTTTGACCGATCTTTACTGTTGATAACGTCAACAATAGACGCCGCCGGTTTGTTTTTTAGCCCGATATCAAGTAGCGTGCCCACTATGGCCCGTACCATATTGCGAAGAAAGCGATCGGCGCTTATATGGAAAACCAACTGCCCCCGCTCAAAAACCCATTCTGCTCGCGTTATTGTACAGATATTGGTGAAAACCTGTGTATTACTTTTTGAAAAACAGCCAAAATCCTTTGTTCCAAGCAAGTGCTTCGCCGCGTCGTTCATTTTTGATACATCTGGTAATTCGCGCAGCTGCCACGATTTGTTTAACAGAAAAGGATCTTTACCAAAATGGATATGATATTCATAAGATCGCGCTATGGCATCAAATCGTGCATGCGCATCCTTGTGTACCGCAAGTAAGCGATGCGCGGCAATGTCTGTAGGCAACAAGGAATTTAGCGCATGCAGAAAACGAATTTCATCCTTGATTAGGTCTTCTTCTACATCAAAGTGCAAATAAAGTTGTTTCGCATGCACGCCGGTATCAGTCCTGCCTGCACCTACAGTCTCAACCGTTGTGCGCAAAATCTTATTCAACGCTTCATTAAGCTTTTGCTGTACAGAAATCGCGTTGTCTTGAACCTGCCACCCGTGATAGTTCGTGCCATCATAAACCACCTCCAGAAAAAAACGTTGCATGCTACTTTCCACGGTGCAAATGTAGCTAAAAGTCCCTTATGCTGCTCTGGTTAAAATACAATCTAACAATTCCATTACCCAGCAGCGCGATGTCGATAGCGGCTAACAAAATTAAAGCGGCCATCGCGCAATCAAATTGGATTTTTTAATGTTTATAGTATATTTGTTGTGCTGTTTTAAAATAAGATTATGATTCAACGTATTCAAACCCTATGGTTATTGGCCGCTTCGATCACATTACTGGGACTGTTCGTCTTTCCTTATGTTAGCTTTATTGATTTGGTAGGACTTGGGAAGCAGATTTTTGTGACAGGGACATATTCGTCATTAAATAATGAGATGAGCCGCGAGAGTAGTTCGATCTTTCAGGCCATTTTAGCAGGTATAGTTGCCGCGCTGCCCTTAGTTACTGTTTTTCTATTTAGAAATAGAAAGAAGCAAATTTTATTCGTTGGAATAGCCATCGCGTTGATCGTACTTTTAGGCGTGTGGATGTTTTTCTCAGCAAGCAGTGTTTTAGACACCATTTCCCAACGAATTCAGGCAGGAAATATTGGGGTGGGCTTCTTCTTGCTGCCGGTAGCTATTATTTTTTTAGCAATGGCCATTGGCGGTATCCGTCAGGACGAAAAATTGATTAAATCTGCAGATCGTTTGAGATAAAACTATGAAGGTATTACAGTGGTACATACTCCCAGTTTTCTTTCTGTTTGGATGCCAATTGTTCGCCCAGGAAACTGAGGGAAATAAGGTGTCAGATGACATCCAAATCGACGTAAAAAGCGTAAACCTTAATGCCGAAACGGATACATTGACGGTAGAATTATTTTTAATCTCTTATCAAATGGATCAACGTGAATTTAAGCTGAACACCTACGCCACGCAAGTGCTTGACGAGAAAGGAGAACAGCATCTATATACTTTAATGAAAATGGGTCGGGTAACAATCAATATCGCCGATAAGCAAAATTATCTGCACTATTTGTTCGAAGAAAACGTGCCAGTACCGTTGACTATAAAGTATGCAGATTGGACAGGTGAGAAACCGAAAAAGCTGCTTCTTGTATTTGAAGATAGCGGGGAAGACGGGAAATTTATAACGCAAGAGGTGGAGCTGTAGCTCCACCTCTTGTATGTATTAGCATAAGGACATAGCAACCTGCTTGCCACCTTCTTTATCGCGAATAACGAAACTGTTGTTTGTCCATCATCGACATTTGATCTTTCATCATTTTGATTTGATCTGCTAGCAACTTATTTTTATCTGCCTTCTTAGCTTCTGCAAGTAATTTTTCTGCTTCTCGCTTATTACGCTTCGCCATAGCTACACCCGCAAGACTAAGTTTTGCCAACGCAATATTATGATCCATATGTAAGCCAAGAGTAAGCGCTTTTTTGAAAAACTTCTCGGATTGTAATGGGGCACGCTGTGACTCAATAATTCCTAACAGCATGTGGTAGTAACCGTGTTGCGCAGAAATTAGTTGCTTTTCATAATTTGTGATTCGTTTTAACCAGGCTTCCGCCTTTGGCATATTTTCCTTACGCAAAAACCACTGCGCGAGCAGCATGTTTTCATTAAAAAATACCGTGACCCAAGCCAGTATAGTGAATAAAATGCCTAAGATACCTAAGCCCCAATGTCCAAACCAAAAGAGTACTACTGTCCCGATGAGCAGCAAACTGCTAAGGATTATTCGAACTATATTCGACATATTGATGTTTCTTTAAAGATGAATTTAGCCACAAATATCCGGTTATTTTAGAGCTTATACAACTCGTTTAGCTTATAAAATTGTAAAATTGTACATTTGTTGTATGTCAGAACGTTATCATCCGAGCTGGGAGCCTATCTTGAAACCGTTGCTAAAGCAAGACTTTATGCGAACATTGTCCATGTTTGTTCAGCAGGAACGGAAGAACTCGCTGGTTTTTCCTCCGGAAAACTTAGTTTTTAATGCATTTAAGCTTACAGCCTTTGAAGATGTCAAGGTCGTTATTCTCGGACAGGATCCTTACCACAACGACGGTCAGGCGCATGGGCTGTCTTTCTCTGTTCCGAAGGGAATCATGTTACCTCCATCATTGCGAAATATTTATGCAGAGCTTGCTACGGATATTCCCGGCTTCGCAATCCCGACATCGGGCGATCTCACCGCATGGGCAAAGCAAGGTGTACTGCTGCTAAATGCTACACTGACTGTACGTGCTCATCAAGCTGCATCACACCAAAAGAAAGGTTGGGAGGAATTTACAGATCAAATTATCCATGCGGTATCCCAAAAATTAGACAATGTGGTCTTTATCCTTTGGGGAAGCTATGCTCAGAAGAAAGCCGTTTTAATAGACGCCAAGCGGCATTTAATTTTAAAATCGGTGCACCCTTCGCCGCTATCCGTCTACCGCGGGTTCTTCGGGAGCAAGCACTTTTCCAAAGCCAATGAATACTTAGCCGCAGCGTCCAAACCAACAATTAACTGGCAGGTTTAAGCGTACCGTTCTTTCAAACCTTTGTATTGAAAGTCTGTTATGTCAAGCTTTTGGATATGGTTTATACGAATCTTACGACCCAGTTGCTTGATGTGTGTGAATAATAGATGACTATCGTAAGTAACTTCAAAAGATTCCGCTAGGTTGATGGGCTCCATCGGTTCCCCCAAAACCACGTATTCCAGATCGCCCTTCGACGTAAACCGTTTAATAATCACTTTATCTTCGGTAGTAGCATGCACGCAAAACCAAGCTCCATCCCCCACGCCGCCCAAATATTGCGCATCTTTAGGCACGCTGATTGGTTTTGACGGGAAATGCATGTAACCGATAATCAAGTCATTTGGTAAGCAAGAAGCCTTTTTGCGGTTGACATTATCGCCTAGCTTTCTAAGAAGAAAAGCAAAAGATTGCCAACGATTCATCTTAAAATGTTTTAAGCCTTGCTCCAGTGTAAACGAATAAATCATCCTATTAGAAACGGCATTTACCACATTGCTTATCGGGCTCGCTTTAATTGTTTCCGGAAAGTTTATGCTATGATTCCAACGGTATTTTTGAGACGCTTTCATGAGCATACGCGTGATAAAACGGGAGCAGTTGTTGTTATTTTTTGCTACTGCGCCATAAGGGTAAGTTCCCTGGTGAACGCAATCATCACCATAAGCTTTGGCTAATTCGAAGTTTATACCATCTGCGATAGAGAAGTAAAGAATCCCTTCGCCATACATCGCATTTTTTAACTCCTCAAAATGAACAATGATCTCTTCAAGATTTTCTATATCCTCCCCGTCAAAAGTCGCCCTAAATTTAATTTCTAAACGTGGGTCTGAAAATTTTGAACGAGCGCGACCGTAACCGCGGGGCGTTATATAGCGTCCAAAATCATAAAAAAGCATTTCTCCCGTATCTCGTTTAAGGATGACAATACCTGTGTGGCCAACTTTAAAATTCAAGTTTTTGACAATGCCTACTTTTTTGAAAAACATCATCCATTTTTCGTCACCTCTTATTGTCGCATCAGGCCATGTCAGAATCAAAGCCAAATCGTTATATTCCATTTGGTTAAATCGCATCAATTCTTAATTTAATATGCTAGAGGCACAATAGGTTCTTTTTTACTTGTCGACATGATCATCATTGTTTGAAACGTTTTTACGAAAGGGATTTTTGAAATTTTTTCCATGATCACCGTTTCGTATGCTTTTATATCTTTCACGTAAACCTTAAGAATGAAATCACAATTTCCCGTCACATGATGACACTCGGTAACTTCGGGAATCAGCTTTACCGCCTCTACAAATTCGGGTATGGCATTTTGGGTGTGGAAATCCAACGATATCTGAATAAAAGATTTTATGCCCAGCCCCAATTTCTCTTCATCAACAAATGCATGATAACTTTTGATAAAGCCAGAATTCTCGAGTTTACGCACGCGCTCCAATGTAGGCGCAGGCGATAATCCAATGTTCGAAGCTAGCTGTAAATTTGTTATCCTGCCGTTCTCTTGTAATAACTTCAAGATTTTTAGATCAGTTTTATCCGGTTGGTAAGGCATTTTTCGTATCTACTTAAATCGAATATTTAATTTTACAATCTGTAAATATACGAAATTTTATTTTGATTGAAAGTGCGCTATCTTCCATGATGCCCATAGATAAAATTTATGTTAATATAAGATTGCTATAATGTAAGATTATCTGAAATCATGGGAATGTAAAAAAGCATTTTATTGGATAGGAGATCATACAGTTAGAAAGAGACTAATATCATTTTTTTTGCTGATATGGCTTATTTATGGCAGAGCGCGATACCGTTAATTGTATATTAAATCGTATCTTTGTAGTCCAAAATAAGGTAGGAATCGCCGATTAAAAAAAGGGGAAGAGAAATGAGTACCAAAGACGACGAATTACTAAAAGAGTTAGAACTCGAAGAATATAAATACGGTTTTACGACCGATATAGAAATGGAAATTGCTCCTAAGGGGCTCAATGAAGATACAATACGTTTAATTTCCGGAAAAAAAAATGAGCCTGAATGGTTGTTGGAATGGCGCCTAAAAGCGTTTCGCCATTTTTTAACCATGAAGATGCCAGCTTGGCAAAACTTTAAAAATCCAGAAGTGGATTTTCAGGAGCTTTCTTACTACGCCGCGCCAAAAGCGAAGAAGCAGTTGGAGAGCATGGACGAAGTGGATCCGGAATTATTGGCTACATTCGAAAAGCTAGGCATCCCTTTGGATGAGCAAAAGATCTTGGCTGGTGTCGTAGCGGTGGATGCTGTATTCGATTCGGTTTCCGTCAAAACAACGTTTCGTGAAAAGCTTAAAGAACAAGGGGTCATCTTCTGTTCGTTCGGCGAAGCTGTTCAGGAGTATCCGGAACTTATAAAAAAATATTTGGGAACTGTTGTTCCTCAAACGGATAACATCTATGCAGCATTAAATTCTGCTGTTTTCTCCGATGGATCCTTTGTGTATATTCCTAAAGGAGTGCGCTGTCCGATGGAGCTTTCTACCTATTTCCGAATCAATGCACAAAATACAGGGCAGTTCGAACGCACGTTAATCGTTGCCGATGAAGGGTCTTACGTATCCTATTTGGAAGGATGTACAGCGCCCATGCGGGATGAAAATCAATTGCATGCTGCCGTGGTGGAATTGATAGCCGAGCGCGATGCAGAAATCAAATATTCTACGGTGCAAAACTGGTACCCTGGGGATAAAGATGGAAAAGGGGGGATCTATAATTTTGTAACCAAGCGCGGTATATGCAAGGGCGATAACGCCAAAATATCTTGGACACAAGTGGAGACAGGTTCTGCGATAACTTGGAAATACCCAGGAGTGATTTTGAAAGGTGATAATTCCGTCGGTGAGTTCTATTCCGTAGCGATGACACGCAACAAGCAAGTGGCAGATACGGGAACTAAAATGATACACCTAGGGAAAAACACTCGGTCAAAGATCGTCTCCAAGGGAATCTCGGCAGGATTAAGCCACAACAGCTACCGCGGTTTGGTAAAAATAGGGCCAAATGCAGATAGAGCGCGAAACTTCACGCAGTGCGACTCGCTGCTGATCGGTGATCGCTGTGGAGCACATACGTTTCCATATATAGAAAACAAAAACCGGACGGCGAAACTGGAGCATGAAGCCACCACATCAAAAATCGGTGAAGACCAGGTTTTCTACTTGAATCAACGTGGAATCGATTCTGAGAAAGCCGTAGGTTTGATCGTGAACGGTTACGCGAAAGAAGTCTTAAACCAGTTACCGATGGAATTCGCCGTCGAAGCGCAAAAGCTTTTAGCGATATCCTTAGAGGGATCAGTAGGTTAAATTTTAATAATTAACGAGGAGGCGTCGGCTGTCGACGTCGTTCGTAAGCAATACAGAATAGAATGTTATCAATCAATAATTTGCACGCGTCTATAGAGGACAAACAAATATTAAAGGGATTAAATTTAGAAGTTAAAGCAGGAGAAGTTCATGCAATAATGGGACCGAACGGTGCCGGCAAAAGCACATTAGGAAATGTATTAGCCGGTCGTGATTCTTACGAAGTAACCGAAGGTACTGCATTATTGGATGGCATTGATCTTCTAGATTTATCACCAGAAGATCGTGCACGTGAAGGTCTTTTTCTAGCCTTTCAATATCCTGTGGAAATTCCGGGAGTCTCAAATATCAATTTCTTAAAAACTGCAGTAAACGATATCCGCGAGTATAAAGGTTTGCCTCCGATGGAAGCAAAAGAATTTTTACAAACCGTAAAAGACAAACAAAAGTTGGTGGAATTTTCTGCAAACTTGGCTAATCGCTCTTTAAATGAAGGGTTCTCTGGCGGTGAGAAAAAGCGGAACGAAATCTTCCAGCTAGCTATGCTTAACCCTAAGTTATCGATTTTGGATGAGACCGATTCGGGATTGGACATTGATGCTTTACGTATAGTGGCGAACGGCGTAAACCAATTACGGTCTAAGGATAACGCTTTTGTTGTCATAACACACTATCAACGGCTTTTGGATTATATCGTTCCTGATTTCGTACATGTGCTTTATAATGGTCGCATTGTGAAAACTGGACCCAAAGAGCTTGCATTGGAATTGGAAGAAAAAGGATACGATTGGTTAAAAGAATACGATACGCAAACCGCATAACAAAATTTATCTATGGATAACTTTAGTAGCGGATTGATAAAAAATAGCATGAGTACATTAGTTGCAGATTCATTATATCCACAGTTGGTTTCTTCGTTTCAAGAGATTGCAAACGCACAAGAGCCCGCTGAACTTGTTTCATTGCGGCAGGTCGCCTTTGATCGTTTTCAAAAGGAAGGCTTCCCGACTGTAAAGAACGAAGAGTGGAAATACACAAATTTACATAGCCTCATTAGTACAGCTTACGTACTGGATACCGAGGCTGAGATACCTAACGACATCAATATTAGCAAAGCGGTGATCCCAGAGCTTGAGGCTTACCGAATAGTGTTGGTGAACGGTCAATTTTCCCCAGCCTTATCAACCTTGGATGAAGAAACAGGGCTGGTCGTTAAAACGATAGCAGACGCGCATGGCGAAGTGAATTTTCAAAAGCATTACGCGCAGCATGCAGATAAGTCAGATAATATATTTGTTCAGTTAAGTACGGCTTTGCAACATGCGGGATTATATATTTCCGTATCAAAGAATAAAGTTGTTGCTAAGCCTGTGCACATCATACATGTTGCAGCAGGGGATACAGACTTTTTCTCGCAAACTCGTAACCTCATTGTACTGGAAGAAAACGCAGAAATTGAAGTTGTCGAGTCTTTCATAACGAACAATGGCGCGGCTAAAAACCTGAATACAAAAGTTACGGAAATCGTGTTGCAGGAAAATGCGAAGATGCAGCATTATTATCTTCAGGTATCAGAAAGTAGTAGTAATTATATTCATCATACGGAAGTCTATCAAGAGCAACATAGCCTTTACAATAATTACAATTGCAATTTACCGGGAGCCTCGTTTATACGGCATAACATCAATGTGAGATTAGACGCAGAAAATGTAGAATCGCACTTGTATGGTGTCAATTTAACATCAGGTAAGCAGTTTGTCGATAATCATACTATTGTAGACCATATGAAGCCGCATTGCGAATCTTACGAGTGGTATAAAAATATTCCGCAAGATGAGTCAACGGCGGTATTCAACGGGAAAATCTTTGTTCGCGAAGACGCGCAAAAAACAAATGCATTCCAACAAAATAACAATATGTTGATTGGCGATAAATCCACGGTTTACACCAAGCCGCAATTGGAGATTTTTGCCGATGATGTAAAGTGTTCGCACGGTTGTACGATGGGGCAGTTTGATGATGAGGCCTTGTTCTATCTTCGTGCAAGAGGAATTGGGGAAGAGTCTGCACGCATTTTATTGGTGCACGCCTTTGCCTTCGATGTCACATCGCGTTTCTCAAACCCGACGGTTAGAAGTTATGTGGAAAATTTAGTCGCTGCAGGTCTCGAGGCCAAGGCAAGTTAATTTACACCTTACATTTGATAATAGTAAAAGCGTTCGGATATCCCGAACGCTTTTTGTATGTAATCTAAAATATGATCCCAGATGTCTATATTTTCAAGCGATCAACATAGATCATAAAAAAAGCCCTCCATTAGGAGGGCTTAATGTGAGCGAAAGACGAGATTCGAACTCGCGACCCCAACCTTGGCAAGGTTGTGCTCTACCAACTGAGCTACTTTCGCTGATTGTGGTACAAAGGTACCAATTTACTGAATATGTGTCAACAGGTTTTTAAAATTAATTTGTACCCTCGGAAGGACTATATGCGGAGTATTCAAAAAGTTCCGGCGTACAATATTAATTTGGCTTTAAATCCTAATCGCATCCACACAATTTATCCCGTCAATAGCCGCGGATACAATACCGCCGGCATAACCCGCACCTTCACCACATGGATACAAACCGGCAACTTCTGGATGTTGAAGGTTATCTTTATCACGAGGTATACGCACAGGTGATGAGGTTCTCGATTCTACTCCCACAAGAACAGCCTGGTTGGTATAGTACCCTTTCATTTTCTTTCCGAATATCGGAAGAGCGCCTCGTAATGCTTCGTGAACAAATGGCGGAAGGATCTCGCTCAAGTCAGCACTTTTGGTTCCCGGTTTGTAGGAGTTATCCGGTAAGTCGTTAGAAAGCCGGTTTTGTACAAAGTCAACCATGCGTTGCGCTGGAGCGACTAGCTGCCCGCCGCCGGCGCGAAAGGCCCGCTGCTCTATATCGTGTTGAAACTCCAACAGCGCGAAAGGATTTGTATCTGCGTGCGGCACATCTTCTAAGTTTACCTGAATTACCGTGCCTGAATTAGCGTGTGGATTGTTTCGTTTGGAGGGCGACCAACCGTTAACGACAATTTCCTCATGCGCTGTAGCGCAGGGCGCTATGATACCTCCCGGGCACATGCAAAAAGAGAATACACCGCGGTTATTAACCTGCTCGACCAAGCTGTAGTAAGCTGGCGGAAGGTTTTCATGTCGTGTAGAACAATGGTACTGTGCGCGGTCAATAATGTCCTGCGGGTGTTCGATACGAACCCCTAATGCGAATGGTTTAGCTTCTACCAACCAACTCTTGCGTCGGAATAGATGAAATATATCGCGAGCAGAATGTCCGGTCGCGAGGATGACATGATCGGAAAGTATCCTATCCCCTTGGCTTGTCTGCACCCCTTTGACTTTTCCGAATGCTTCCAGAATATCATCAACCCGACAGTCAAATCTGATCTCTCCGCCATGCTCAAGAATCGTATGGCGCATATCTTCAATAATATGAGGGAGCTTGTTTGTGCCGATATGCGGACGCGCATCTACAAGGATATCTTCTGTGGCGCCGTGCTTTACAAAAATTTGTAATACCTTCTGTACATCGCCCCGCTTATTAGACCGCGTATAAAGCTTCCCGTCTGAATATGTACCGGCTCCACCTTCTCCAAAGCAATAGTTCGATTCGGGGTTAACGACGCCTTCCCGATTTATAAGGGCTAAATCCCGCCGCCGATCCTTTACAGATTTCCCTCGTTCCAAAACAATGGGTTTTAGTCCCCTCTCCAGACAACGATATGCTGCAAACAAACCTGCCGGCCCCGCACCGATGATAATCACGGACGGCGCATCGTGCACTTTTTTTATATCGGAAGCTAGGATAGTAGGTGCCGTGTCCTCGTCAATAAAAAATACCACACGCAACCGGTAACGAACTTGACGACCGCGGGCGTCGATTGATCGCTTTATAATGTGGTGCCCTTTTATACGACTCTTCTCGATATTCAGCTTCTTACTAGCCATATCAAGGAGGTAGTTGTTGTCGTGAATGTGCTCGGGCGCTAACGCTATTTCAATTTCTTTTTGCATATAGGTGGGCTGGGTTTTTATCCCAAAACCCTGCAAAGTTAAGCATTGTCTGTCAAAATGCCCTCTTTCTTAAGCTTGGTATGCGCTTTGTTTAATACTTTTTACTATTGAACATTTTTGTTATTTTTATAAAAAATAGATTAAAATTTTGCACATGAAAAGATTACTCATTGTTTTTGTTGGACTGTTCACCGCTCTTTCTTTCAGCTCTTGTGGTTATAACACGATGGTTTCGAAAGATGAAAACGTGAAGGGGAAATGGGCGCAAGTAGAAAATGCCTATCAACGTCGCGCAGATCTTATCCCTAACTTAGTTGCTACTGTAAAAGGGGCAGCGCAGCATGAGGAAGGAACCTTAACCGCGGTTGTTGAGGCTCGCGCCAAAGCGACATCTGTAAACGTAGATCCGTCAAATCTTTCTGATGAGGCAATAGCAGGCTTCCAGCAAACACAGGACGCGTTGTCTCAATCTATAGGCAGATTGCTGGTTAGCGTAGAGGCCTATCCTGACCTTAAGGCCAACGCAAACTTCCAAGAACTGCAGGTGCAACTAGAGGGCACAGAGAACCGGATATCGGTGGAGCGCAAAGCTTTTAATGATGCCGTACAGGATTACAATACCACAGTACGTAGCTTCCCGAACAACATCATGGCAGGTATATTCGGTTTCAAAGCAAAAGGAACATTCAAGGCGACAGAAGGATCGGATAAGGCACCAACCGTAGCGTTTTAATAAGATACATACATAAGATGAGCGGCGTTGGCTTATTCATTGCTAACGCCGTTTCAGCCATTTTTTGTTGAAAGATGACGGATATATTCACAACTAGCGAACAAGAACGTATCGTACAAGCCATTAGTGTGGCAGAAAGTAAAACCTCAGGTGAAATTCGCTTGGTGGTAGATCAGAAGTTGGCTGGGGCGTCGGCGATAGAAGGCGCTATCTATTACTTTCGGAAATTGGATATGGACAAAACAGTTCTTAAAAATGGCGTGTTAATCTATTTGGCCGTTGATGATCATGCCTTTGCAATCATCGGTGATAGTGGAATCAATACAAAGGTAGGCGATGACTTTTGGAATGAAACGAAAGAGCAAATGGCCACATTCTTTAAAGCAGGTAGTTTAGCAGATGGACTGGTTGCCGGCATTCACCATGCTGGAGAACAGCTACAGCGGTTTTTTCCTAGTCGTCCAGATGATGTCAACGAACTTCCTGATGATATTTATTTTGGAAAAAATTAATGCATGTACTAAGAGATTTATTACCGAATAAAAAGAAGCTCGTTTTCTTTTACTTGGCATCGTGGCTATCTGTACTTTTTTTAAAGGCTCAAGATCTGCCAGCTGCTCCAGATCATTTGGTTACGGACTATACTGGCACACTGCGTGCTGATGAGGTGCAAGCGCTGGAAAACAAACTATTAGCCTTTGAAGATAGTACATCTACTCAAATAGCGGTGGTATTGATAAAAACGACAGGCGGCTACGAAATAGCTGACTATGCGGTTCGATTGGCTAAGAAGTGGGGCGTTGGTACAAAAAAAAGCGATAATGGCATTGTGCTACTCGCGGCGCTCGAAGATCGAGCCGTAACTATTCAGACAGGATATGGGCTGGAGGGAGCAATACCAGATGTGATAACTTATAGGATTATAAAGAACGAAATTACGCCCTATTTTCGGCAACAGAATTACTACGAAGGCTTAAATCGGGCAACCGATGCGATAATTTCCTATACAAAAGGAGAGTATAAAGCCGATCCTAGAAAGAATAACCGCAAGGATGAGGGGGGCGGCATTCCCTTTGTAGTTATTATCATAGTGGTCCTTATTATCATATCCATTATTTCAAAAAACGGTGGTGGGGGCAATCGTGGCGGAAGGGTGCTTACCGGACGTGGCGCCTCAGACCTATTTTGGTG
>NZ_JJMU01000022.1 GCF_000757725.1 Sphingobacterium deserti | reverse complement strand
ACAGTTTAGGAGGCGGCGGCAGACGGAGCGGAGGTAGTGGCGGTGGCTTCGGTGGGGGCGGCTTTGGAGGTGGAAGTAGCGGCGGAGGTTTTGGTGGCTTCGGTGGTGGCGGCTTTGGCGGCGGCGGATCTAGTGGTAATTGGTAATATGTAAAAATTTACCTTTTGGTTTTTGTAGAGTCAATAAATACATAGTAAATAAGATATGAAAAAAGTAATGTTAACATACATAGGGTTAATTCCTGCGCTTTTATTTGCGCAAGAGGAATTTACACTAAACGGTAAAATTGGAAATACGCAAGCGGGAGCGAAAGTATTTATCCAATATCAAGATAACGGTCAGGCTGTGATAGACTCGGCTAATGTGAGCAATGGTGTCTTTAAATACCAAGGTTCCGTCGTTGAACCTACACAGGCGCGGATGTTCCTGTCGGCAGAAGGAAAGACAATGTCCGAACTGCGAGAAAGTAGCCAGCGTCCACCGATGAATTCAGTTTATCTATCAAAAGGTGTGATTCAATTTGAAGGAACTGATTTTGAATCAGCAGTAAGCAAGGGAAATGCAATTAACGACGATTTTTCCAAATACAAGGGTCTATTAAAAGGCATGGAGACCGAGTTTGCTGCATTGGATGCCGAATATCAGGCTGCGCCGGATGAGAAAAAGAAAGATGAAGCATTTATCCAGGGCTTGCAAGCAAAGGCGGCGGTGATTTACGAAAAGCAGGAAGCTGTTAATAAGGATTTCGTGAAGGCTAACCCAAATAGCTATGTAGCTTTGTCTATCTTGGATGAATTGGTATCGCCTGAAAATGTAACGTCTTTTGTCAAGCCTACTTATGACGGCCTTGCTGCGAATCTAAAAGCAACAACATTAGGAAAGAAGTTGGGCGATAAAATAGCTTCGATGGAGAAATTGGCTGTTGGCGCTTTGGCTCCTGATTTTACTCTTCCAGATACAACAGGTAAAGAACTGGCATTGTCGTCCTTGAAGGGCAAATATGTATTGATTGATTTCTGGGCTAGCTGGTGCGGGCCTTGCCGCCATGAGAATCCAAATGTCGTAGCCGCTTTCAATAAGTTTAAAGATAAGAATTTCACGGTTTTAGGTGTTTCTTTAGACCGCCCTGGCAAGAAAGATGATTGGTTGAAAGCTATTCAAGACGATAAACTCGGTCAGTGGCCTCAAGTCTCCGATCTCCAATTTTGGAATTCTCCGGTAGTCGAACTCTACTCAATTCGTGGGATACCTCAAAATTACCTGATAGATCCTGATGGCAAAATCGTAGCGTCCAACTTACGAGGTGAAGCGCTTGAACAAAAGCTACAGGAAATATTGAAATAAAACGAAAAGTATTGCATAAAAAAGGTGGCTATCCAACATGATAGCCACCTTTTTTATGCGTGTACTGGTAAGCCCGTTACAGAGACAAAATTTCAACGATCCTTGTAAGGTTTTCATTAATCTTGTTGATGTGCTTAATAGCTTTGCTAAATGGAGTAAATTGAACCTGTCCACAGATCAACCCTGCCATTTCGCCCCGGCGACCTTCTATTAAGGCCTCTACAGAGGCTACACCGAGCCTACTGGCCAACACACGATCCATACATGTAGGTTTCCCGCCGCGTTGGATATGGCCTAAAATGGATAAGCGCACATCATAGTGGGGGAAATTTTCTTGGATACGCTCTGCTACAACAATCCCTCCTTCTTTATCGCCTTCTGCAACGATAATTATGCGGGACGATTTGTTCTTCCGGGTTTTGTCTAACCTCTTCATGATCGCATCATAGTCTACTTGCAACTCAGGGATTAAAACAGCTTCAGCACCTGTACTTATGCCTGAACGTAGCGCTATAAGTCCCGAATCACGGCCCATCACTTCCACGACAAACAATCTATCATGCGATTCCGCAGTATCCCTGATTTTATCTACAGCATCAACAACGGTATTTATCGCTGTATCGTAACCAATGGTAAAATCTGTACCTGCAAGGTCATTATCGATTGTTCCTGGTATACCGATAATAGGAATATCAAATTCTTCAATGAATTTTGACGCACCGGTAAATGTGCCATCGCCCCCGATAACAACAAGAGCATCGATTTCTAGTTTTTTGATATTTTCAAAAGCCAACTCTCGGCCTTCATATGTTCTGAATTCGTCGCTTCTGGCTGTCTTTAAAACCGTTCCTCCACGTTGGATGATGTTCGCTACAGATTTTGCGTCCATAGGAATAATGTCTCCCTGAACCAATCCATCGTATCCTCTGCGAACTCCGAAAACGTTTAGGCCATTGTAAATACCGGCTCTAACTACCGCCCGAATGGCTGCGTTCATTCCCGGGGAATCGCCGCCAGATGTTAAAACTGCAATATTTTTTATAGTCTTCATCTTATATATTGAAAGTGTCTTATTTATTTTTAAATAAATCGATGCCTTGTTGCAAATAAGCGCTGTAGGCCGGTATATCATAATTTGCGCCTGTGGGTGGTAGCAGAACCTTCCCCTCGGTATCGACAATTACGTATAATGGCTGCGAGTTGCTGTTGAACGTTGCAGCCTGAAAGTCGCTATTTTTTTTTCCAATGGTATTGATTTTCTTTCCCGAATAGCTTGATACATACTGCTCGGTGGCCTCGAGTTCCGTACGATCATCTACAAACAGCTCGATCATTACGAACTCGTCTCGCAGTAGCGAGGCCACCTGTGGATCGGTCCATACATTCGCTTCCATTTTGCGGCAGTTCACACAGTTCCAGCCGGTAAAATCAATGAGTGCAGGTTTGCCAAGATCTTTGGCCGCCGCAAGCCCCTCTTCATAGTCGTAATAGGGCTCGAACCCTTTAGGTGTGCCGCGCTCGTGGAAAATCTCGTAATACTTTTTCTTTTTTCCATCCGTTTTACCGGCTTGTGGTGCTGCAGCATAGCCTGCAACGGAAAGGTCGAAGTCCTGTGTGGCCGATGGTGGTAAAAAAGCGGATATGGATTTTAGCGGAGCACCCCACATGCCAGGCACCATGTATACTACGAAAGAGAATACAATGATGGCAAAGATGGTGCGCGGCACCGAAAGGTGCGTGAGTGGACTATCGTGTGCAAAGCGGATCTTGCCAATAAGGTAAAGTCCCATCATGCCGAAAATAACAATCCATAGCGCAAGAAACACTTCCCGATCCAGCCAATTCCAATGGTAGGCCAAATCTACATTAGACAAGAATTTTAGCGCAAGAGCGAGCTCTAGAAAGGCCAATACAACCTTCACGCTGTTGAGCCATCCGCCAGATTTTGGAAGGGATTTGAGCATGGAAGGAAAAACTGCAAAGATAACGAACGGTATAGCAAGCGCTAACGAGAAACCCAGCATGCCTACCGCAGGCCCCAAGCGCTCGCCTTTCGAGGCAGCCTCTACCAATAGGGTGCCAATAATAGGACCCGTGCAAGAGAAAGAAACCAATGCGAGGCTGAAGGCCATGAAAAATAGGCCGAGCAGCCCTCCCTGATCAGAGCGGGCATCGATCTTGTTGACAAACGAGCTAGGTAATGTCAGTTCGAAAGCACCAAAGAAAGAGGCAGCGAAGGCTACAAGTATCAGAAAGAAGATAAAATTAAACACGCCATTGGTAGAAAGGGCATTGAGCGCATCCGAACCAAATGTAATCGTGATCAGCATCCCTAGCGCAACATAAATAACAATGATGAACAAGCCATAGAGAAGGGCCTGAGAAACAGCTTTCAGCCTAGACCCCGCACGCTTGGTGAAAAAGCTTACGGTGAGGGGTACCATGGGGAAAATACAGGGCATGATGAAGGCGGCAAAGCCTCCCAGCAAGCCAGCAATAAAGATACCCCACAAGGATTGTTTTTGCTGTCCAGCCTCGGCTTGTTCACTCGCAGCTACCGCCGCGGAGCTGTCCGGAGATACCGTATCGGCTGGACTCTCGGAAAATACGAGGTCTTCAGGAACACTTAATAGCGTATCGCTTTCTCCTGAAGACTCATTACCAGCGGCAGAACCATCAGTAAACTCTACGTCATCCAGTGAGATAAGACTGTCTTGTTGAGCAAAAGCGGTGTGGAGAGATAATACTATTAGAAGTTGTAGAACTACAACATATTTTGTTAATAAACGCATGCCTGTTATCGATAATTTGCTAAAATAAAAAAAAGGCAGTAAACCCACTGCCTTAATAATTTCTATGTGTACAAATACTACTTTATTGTGACGTTGAAGGCATATTCCTCTGGAGGTAGACACTGGCTTTTATCACAGGCCATAAACTCAACAACGCCTTTTACTGTAGTTTGATTTTTATTAAGCTTTACCTTTTGTTGGAAAGTAACTTCCTTAGCATAAAAAGGCACATTCATTTTAAAGTCTTTCTCATATTTTGATTGTGGACTTGGTGCCGCTACCTTCCCATTCAGCGCAAAATCTTTTGATGGCGTAAACTGAAACGACGTTGAAATTGGCCCGCCTTCAGGTACATTCAAGCCGTAGATGTGCCAGCCATCTTGTATGGTCGCTTTAACAAAAACAACGGCTTCTTTACTATTTAGTTTTTTCGAAGCTACAGACCACTTTACTGGGTTGTAAATTTGCGCAACGGCACCGAAAACCGTAAATAAAACCGTGATGATCACCAAACTGAATTTTTTCATACTTATAAATTGTTTACTTGATGGACTACGTGTGCACCTTAAAGTTTAAATCAAATCTAGAAAATTCTTGCGAATATTAATAATCAGACAATCTATTCCGAAAGTAAATTTACTGTTATATTATAAATGCGATCTCTTTGCTGTCATATTTACATAGTTGATCATCAACAATTACGTGCAATAGCCCCTGTTCATCAACCCCCTGTATTATTCCTACTTTCTCCAACCCATCAACTAAGAATTTTGCAGGAACATCTTTTCTAAATAATTGGTCATTATATTTATTGATCAGCGCAGTCGTATCCATCAGCAGATGGCTTTCATAGATGGATAAGATATTCATGAGTAGATCAAAGCATAAATTTTTAATGTCGACCTTATTCATCTCACTGGATTCTAACTGCAGGGATGTTGTTTTCCATGCTATCGATTCAGGAAAAGAAATTTGATTGACGTTGATTCCAATGCCTACGATGGAGGTATGTATGTTAGCTCCTGTCAATCTGTTTTCAATCAAAACCCCGCACAGTTTTTTATTACCGACATAAATATCGTTAGGCCATTTTACGCAGGCATCTAAACCATATTGCTTCAATGTTGTTTGAATACCGAGGCACACCATCATGTTTAAACTAAACGATTTTGCGCTGGGGAAGTTTGTAGGGAAGAGGAGGAAACTAAATGTGAGATTTTCATCCTTCGATGACAGCCAGATGCCGTCACGTTGCCCCCGCCCATGCGTTTGATTACTTGCCATAATGGCAGTTGCTTCGGCAAGTGGCTTAATATTTGACAAAAGTTCTTTTAAATAATCATTTGTAGATGATACCTCATCCAATACAATTAAATTTTGTCTAAGGTAAAGTCGGGAAAATGTGTTATTTTGCAAGGGAGAACAATTAAAAAGTGTAAAATATTATTCAAAACTAATATTTTTTGATGAGTAAAAATACAAAAACGCAATTGTCTGGAAAGCTTGCGGAAGTGGTGGTGCTGGGCATGCAGGAGAAGAAAGGGAATGAGATTGTGCGAATGGATATGCGCAGCGTGAATGCGACCCTCTCAGATTATTTTGTTATTTGTCATGCAGACTCTACCATACAGGTTAACGCGATCGCGAAGAGTGTAGAAGATGAGGTTTACAAGGCTTTTGGACAGGAACCTTGGCACAAAGAAGGGCATGGTAACGGAGAGTGGATTTTATTAGATTTCGTGGATGTGGTTGTGCATATCTTCAAAACAGAAAAAAGAAGCCATTATGGCATAGAAGACTTGTGGGGCGACGCACAAGTACAATCGTATCAAAGTGCATGACACTTTTAACAAGTAATAGACAGATATAACAAATTATAATGAAGAAAATTCCGAGTAAAAAAGTGACTCCCGTTCCGCCAAGATTTAATATGATGTGGCTCTGGATATTAATTATCCTGGGATTCTTCGGTCTCCAGTACTTCTTTAGCAGTGAGTCTACTAAAAAGATTACGTATGCAGAGTTTGAAGAAAAAATGCTCCGTCCTGGCGATGTAGAACGGTTAGTAGCTTTTAAGAATAATGATCTAATCGATGTTGAAGTATATATCAAAAAAGATAAACTTAGTGAGGAGAAATATAAGGAGGTAACTCCCAATTCGAATTCGTTGATGCTATCGCCCTCTGCAGGTCCTCAGTACGTTTTTACCGAGCCGTCGGCTGATATATTGGAAAAGAAGCTCAACGCTTCTCAAGATAGCTTGGCTGCTGATCAAACAAAAATTGCTGTAAACTACGAAGATCGTTCAAACCCTTGGGCGGGCTGGTTTATTTCGTTTATGCTACCCTTGCTAATCATTGTTGCAATATGGATGTTGCTGATGCGTAGGATGGGTGGCGGCGCTGGTAGCGGCGGCGGTGCTATTTTTAATATAGGTAAGTCCAAGGCTCAGCTTTTCGACAAAGAATCGCAGATAAATATTACGTTTAACGATGTGGCGGGACTGGAAGAAGCTAAAACGGAGGTTATGGAAATTGTTGATTTCCTCAAAAATCCGAAAAAGTACACTGATTTAGGTGGTAAGATTCCGAAAGGAGCTTTGTTGGTAGGCCCTCCAGGCACCGGTAAAACATTATTAGCGAAAGCCGTGGCCGGCGAAGCCCAAGTTCCATTTTTCTCACTTTCTGGATCTGACTTTGTGGAAATGTTTGTTGGCGTCGGTGCATCTCGTGTTCGTGACCTCTTTAAGCAGGCTAAAGAAAAAGCCCCTTGTATAATTTTCATCGACGAGATCGACGCAATTGGTCGTGCCCGCGGCAAAAATTCGGTGATGGGAGGAAACGACGAGCGAGAAAATACATTGAACCAGCTATTGGTAGAAATGGACGGATTTGGAACCAATTTAGGCGTTATCATATTAGCTGCTACAAACCGACTAGATGTATTAGATTCTGCTTTATTGCGTCCAGGACGCTTTGATAGGCAAATTTCTATTGACAAACCTGACTTGATCGGTCGTGAGCACATCTTCAGTGTGCACTTGAAGCCGTTAAAACTTTCTGAAGAAGTAGATGCCAAAAAGCTATCGGCTCAAACGCCTGGTTTTGCGGGTGCAGAAATTGCGAATGTTTGTAATGAGGCGGCACTTATCGCAGCACGTAAAAACAAACGCTCGATCGATATGCAAGATTTTCAAGATGCGATAGATCGTGTGATCGGAGGCTTAGAGAAAAAGAACAAAATAATCTCTCCAGATGAGAAGAAGATCGTTGCTTATCATGAGGCGGGACATGCGATAGCTGGTTGGTTTTTGGAGTATGCTGATCCTTTGGTAAAAGTGTCCATCGTACCACGTGGTGTAGCGGCATTGGGTTATGCGCAATACCTACCTAAGGAACAGTTTCTGTACACCACGGAGCAATTGCTGGACAGCATGTGTATGACCATGGGTGGCCGTGTAGCGGAAGATATCACCTTCGGACGTATCAGTACCGGCGCTCAAAACGACTTAGAGCGAATCACCAAGTTGGCTTATGCAATGACCGCAGTGTATGGTATGAATGATAAGGTGGGGAATGTATCTTTCCGAGATAGTTCGGGGGATTCACAATTTCAAAAGCCCTATTCGGATCAAACTGCCGAATTGATCGACGAAGAAGTGCGTACACTGATTTCTGCGGTTTATGAAAGAACCAAGCAGCTGCTCATCGACAAGCAAGATGGTCTTGTCAAAATCGCAGAGAAGCTATTAGAGAAGGAAATCTTATTTCAGAGTGATTTGGAGGAAATCCTTGGTAAACGCCCTTTCGATAATAGAACGACGTATGACGAGTTTGTGAACGGCGGTGTAGATGGAGGCGGAGTTCCGCAAACTGATTTACCGCTGGATTTACCTCCCGAAGGCAGCACCAACGATGCTAAATCAGAAGATAAAAACGAGTTCAAAGGCTAAACACGAAATATAAATTAGCATGAAAAGTACTTCTTTGCTCTTGCGCAAGGAAGTACTTTTTCTATAGTCAGGGCTTACTTCTACACATGAATATCAGAAACACAACAGCGAAGGAACGAATGCTGAAGAAAATTCGGCAGGCTTTACTACAGAAACGCGAAAATCCGTATTTAGATTTCGAAGATTCGCCACTCTATAAAGATGAAACCGAGCCGTTGGATCTTACTTTCGCTCGCGAATTAACTGCAGTTTCTGGAAAATTTGTATACTGTGATGGCGAAATCGCGCTTATAGAGAATTTGATCTTGCTTGCAGAATCCCTCAAAATTAATAAAATATTCGCATGGGAATATGCCGTTCAGCAGCTGTTGGATCAATATGGCTTCCCGGTGTATACAACAGGCCATAATTTTGATCAAGCAGATGCGGCTATCACCGTTTGTGAAGCGCTTATTGCAAGGAATGGTAATGTTTTAATCTCCAATGGAGATGCGGCTGGCCGCGCATTGAGCGTTTATCCCCCGGTGCATATTGTTATTGCAAAAGCTTCGCAGCTCGTTATGGACGTGAAGCACGCTTTGCGTAAAGTGCAGGAAAAATATCATGATAAATTTCCAACTATGTTGACAATGATAGATGGACCTAGTTTACACACCGACTTCATAAATCAAAGCTTGCCGGTAGGGCAAGGGTCTAAGGAGTTGTATGTATTCTTATTGGAGGACAGATTTTAATGACCAATTAAACAATGATCGATAGCATATATTCCACCCCTGTTTCCTCGCTGATCTTTGCCTTAACTATTGGCACGAGCATATTCGTGTTCTCTAATCCGCAGTGGTACGGGAAACTCATGTTGCATCCATATACGATCTACAGGAATAAGGATAAGTACTATACCGTTTTCAGTAGCGGACTTATCCATAAAGACTGGATGCATTTGTTGTTTAATATGATCACTTTCTACTACTTTGGCTTTTCACTTGAAGCTATATTTGTCGAGCTAAGTGGAACATGGGGACATTTGATTTTCGCGGGTCTCTACCTCGTAAGTTTGGTGTTGAGTGATATTCCTACAATTTTGCAGCAAAGGAACAATACAGGATACTACAGTCTAGGTGCTTCCGGGTCAATTTGTGCGGTGCTCTTTAGCTATATACTATTTATGCCAAAGGCGCCGTTAGGCGTTTTTATGATTATTCCTATGCCAGCCTACGTTTTCGCGGCCCTCTTTCTCGGATATAGTATTTGGGCGTCCAGAAAATCAAATGATGGCATTAACCACGAAGCGCATTTATATGGTGCTTTGACAGGCGTTATACTCACCCTGGTATTATACCCTTGGGTGTTTCGCCATTTTGTGGAAAGCTTTTAAGGAAGTTATCCCGCCCAGTTTTCTCGGTCAAGGCTTCTAAAATGTATCGCTTCCGCAATGTGATGATTCGCTATGTGTGCAGCGCCTTCCATATCGGCTATCGTTCGCGCTACCTTTAATATTCTGTCGTAGGCGCGAGCGGAAAGATTTAATCTTTCCATTGCATTCTGTAACAACCGTTTACCATCCTCATGAATGTTGCAAACATCCCTGACGGTCTTTGTGCCCATTTGTGCGTTGCAATGGATAGCGCGCGATGTGATGAATCTCGCTTCCTGGGCTTTCCTTGCAGTTATCACCCGTGCGCGAATGGATTTACTGTTTTCACTTATTCTATTACTTGCAAGCTCATTAAATTCAACGGGAGTAACTTCCACATGGAGATCTATCCGATCAAGCAACGGGCCCGATATTTTGCTGAGATAACGTTGTACCACCGCGCTTCCACAGATACATTCTTTTTCGGGATGATTATAATACCCACAAGGACAAGGATTCATCGCGGCAATAAGCATAAAGCTCGCTGGATAATCCACCGATAAGCGCGCCCGAGAGATTGTAATACTCCGAGATTCTAACGGTTGCCGCATCACCTCCAAAACGGATCGCTTAAATTCGGGAAGCTCATCAAGAAAAAGTACACCATTATGCGCCAGCGAAATTTCTCCAGGTTGAGGATGCGATCCTCCGCCGACGAGGGCAACATCCGAAATGGTGTGATGGGGCGCTCGAAAGGGGCGAATCGTCATTAAGGCAGACTGTTCTCTGAGTTGACCCGCTACAGAATGTATTTTGGTGGTCTCTATAGATTCATCCAGTGTTAAAGGCGGAAGGATTGTCGGCAAACGTTTTGCCAGCATAGTTTTCCCCGCTCCGGGAGGTCCGATAAGAATGACATTGTGTCCCCCGGCAGCGGCTATCTCCAACGCACGCTTTATGTTTTCTTGACCCTTGACATCTGCAAAGTCGACCTCGTAATCATTGATATGATTGAGAAACTCCTGCTCAATATCCAGCCTTAATGGTGCAATCGTCTCTTCCTCGCTCAAAAAGGAAACAATTTCTTTTAAATTATTGACCGGTAATACATCAATATGCTGTACAGCGGCGGCTTCTCTCGCATTAACTTCTGGCAGCATAATGCCTTTGAAACCGTCCTTCTGTGCTTGTATAGCCACAGGCAAAGCACCCTTTATAGGTTGAATTTCACCGTTTAAAGATAGTTCGCCCAGGATCAGATAGTCCGATAATAGCCTATCGGGCATTTGTCCCGAAGCAGCCAAGATGCCAACGGCCATTGATAAGTCGTATGCTGATCCTTCCTTGCGAATATCAGCTGGGGCTAAATTCACAACAATTTTTTGTCGAGGCATACGGAAGCCGATTGTGGAAATCGCACTCTCAATGCGCTGCCAGCTTTCCTTTATGGCGTTATCGGGTAGTCCAACAATATAATATTTTGTTCCTGTCGAGATATGAACTTCAACGGTTATAGATGTGGCCTCAATGCCGTGCACAGCGCTACTGAATGTTTTAACGAGCATATGGATTACAATGGTTTCTTTAAAGATAAAGAAATTGGGTAAGAATGCAATTTATTTTTTCAAAACACATAATCTTTTGGTCAGTTTTTTGTTGATATTCGATATTGCGGCCGTTTGTGCCAAAATAGTTTTGTATTTTTAAAACGTTTAGAACAATCATTTGTTAAACATATATCGTCTATAATACTTTCATTAATAAAAGACAAATCTTATGAACGAAAACAGTAAAATAGTTACGGCACTGTTGGCTGGCTTAGCGGCGGGAGCAGTTTTGGGCTTGTTGTTTGCGCCTGATAAGGGCTCCGAAACAAGGGATAAGATCCAAGACTCATTAGCAGATCTTGGTGATGCAATAAAAGAACGGGCTGAGGAGCAGCTGGATCAGCTTAACGACTTGAAGGAAAAGCTTGTTGCGGCCGTTAAATCAAAAGTTTCTCATGTGGAATCTGCGATTGACGATGAGATAGAAGAGCACGCATAGTATATGGGAGCCGTCTAGGCGGCTCCATATTTGGTACACATGAGGTCAATGCCAAAAAATGGATACCTTCCAATTTTTGGAGTTGGTTTAAGTCGCGCAATATAAACGTTGTTGAAAAAAAGGGTAGCGTCGCTTGTATCATGCGTTTCTGGCAGTGCGATACAATTTGTTTAAATCCGCCGGTAACAGCGCCCTGCGTTCGTTTAGTCGGCTTATTTTTACCTTTTTAATAAATTTACAAATTCATGGAAGAAGAAAAATTCTCATTTAGCGGTACGTTCCAAAAAGGAAAAGAATACGTAGATACGCAAATCAAGCTTTTGAAGTTAAAATCACTGGCTAAAGGTTCCCGTATTGTGGGATCTTTGGTATTAGATGTATCAAAAGTAGTTCTTTCGTTATTTATCCTTTTTTTCTGTTCGCTAGCGCTCGGGTTTTTTCTGGGAGAGTTATTAGATAGTTATGCCTTGGGATTTTTGCTCACAGGCGTTATTTTCTTTATCATTTTATTGCTTATCCGTGCCTTTGAGCCCGCTTTGGAATCTATCTTTATGAATTTAACGATACGTAAGCTTGCAAATAAATGGAATGGGGACGAAGATGAAGATGTTATACAAGAGAAAGTAAAAACGGATATAAATGAAGAGTTCGCAAAAAATAAATAATCTGCAGGATCTAAAAATCGAGATTGCTCGTCTTAATGTACGCAAGAAAGAACAAGAGGTCTATTTACTCGATCAATATGAACTGCTTAAAACAAAGGTAGAAAGTCCAATCCGTTTTATTAAAAACTTTACTACGGTTGTTCCTGGAGCCGGTATTGTCAAAGGCGTTGCATCTAATATAAGTAAGGCTATGAAGGGGAAGGACGCCGACTGGTTGACAAATGTATTACAGATAGGTACACCATTGGTATTGAACTCTACACTGCTCCGCAATGCGGGTTGGTTGAAAAAAGCCGTAGTATTGCTCGCTTCTGAGACGGCTGTAGGCCAAGTAAATCAAAGCAAAATAAGTTCTCTGATCGGAAAAGTTACCAATTTTATTCGGCCTAAGAACAAAAAGAAAAGGAAGAAAAAAGAAACGATCCCGGCGGAACCGGTTTTGGATAATGATACTCCAGACTTCGGCCTGCCAACGAATAGCGAGACATACTAAATTGTATGTTTCGCTTTAAAATCTTCATACGCCAAACGTATGCCATCAGCTAGCGGTATCTTGTGTTTCCAGCCTAAGTCGTGAAGTTTTTTTACATCCATAAGTTTTCTAGGCGTCCCGTCAGGCTTTTGCTCGTCAAATTCTATTGATCCCTTAAACCCCACAATTTCCTTAATCAGCGTCGCAAGGTCGCGTATGCTCAGATCTTCGCCTATCCCTACATTTATAAACTGTTCATCACTGTAATTGTCCATCAGAAATAAACAGGCTTCGCCCAAATCGTCCGCATATAAAAACTCGCGTAGTGGAGTACCCGTGCCCCAAATCGTTACGCTGGTCGCTCCATTCGTTTTGGCTTCGTGAAACCTGCGTATCAAAGCAGGCAATACGTGCGAGTTTTCGGGATGATAGTTGTCATTTATACCATAAAGATTGGTAGGCATAGCCGATATAAAATTGCAGCCGTACTGTGAGCGGTATGCCTCGCACATTTTAATTCCAGCTATTTTCGCGATAGCGTAGGGTTCATTTGTTGTTTCCAGTGTCCCTGTAAGGAGATAGTCTTCCCTTAACGGTTGTGGTGCTAGCTTTGGGTAGATACAGCTAGAACCAAGGAATAGTAACTTCTTTACCTTCTGGATATAGGCCTGGTGAATCACGTTCGTCTGGATAGCAATATTTTCGTAGAGAAAATCTGCACGATAGGTATTATTTGCCATAATTCCACCCACTTTGGCGGCGGCGAGAAAGACATAGTCGGGCTGTTGCTCCGCGAAAAAGGCAGCGACGTCAGCCTGATTGCGCAGATCCAATTCTTTGGATGTTCTTTTGATAATGCACGTATAGCCCTTACGCTCCAAGGCTCTAACGATGGCTGATCCAACCATGCCACGATGACCGGCGACAAATATTTTAGCTTCTTTTTCCACAAGAATTTATTGAATAGTGCAAATATAAGGTTATTTTTGCGCACAAAATATGAAAAATGGGTAAGGATAAGTTAAGAAAGTTTGCTGAAGTCGCCACCTTTGATAATGTTGTGCAATTAGATGCCGGAAAGGTGTTTAAAGGATCATGGTCTGAGAAGTTTTTTAAAAATAATAGTCCCGTTATTTTAGAGTTGGCCTGTGGAAAAGGCGAATACACCGTTAATCTGGCAAAACTCTTTCCTGATAAAAATTTTATTGGTGTAGATTATAAAGGAAACCGTATATGGCGTGGAGCAAAAACAGCTTTAGAGGAAGGCATACCCAATGTGGCGTTTCTACGTATACAGATCGAAACTGTGCTAGCGTATTTTGATGCGGGAGAGATTGACGAAATTTGGATTACCTTCCCGGATCCGCAACCGCAAATCAGCCGCGAAAAAAAGCGATTAACCCATCCTAAATTTTTAGAAAAGTATAAGTATATTTTATCAGAGGGCGGCATCATGCATTTGAAGACAGATAATGATGAGTTTTTTGCTTATACGTTGGAGCAAATTGATAAGCTAAAGTTAACCAAGAGCAAAGAAACGCAGGATTTATATAAGTCTGATTTGGTAGATGAGGTATTGTCGATCAAGACCTATTACGAGCGGAAATACCTTGCGCATAGCAAGAACATCAACTATGTACAGTGGTCTTTCAGATAGTATTCATTTGTTTATTATCTATCTCGGAACATATAGTAGTAGTCTTTAATAACAATATCCACAAATTCCTCGGGACGCATTTGCGGTTTGACATCCAGCAACTGCACTAATTTATTGCTCAGGGCAAGAATGATGTTATAATCTTTTCGTTCATAGCCTTTCTTATACACTTCTTTTATGGTGTTTGCATCATCATCTGAGAGGTGCATTACCTGCGGAAAGGTAATTGTGTATTCTTTTGTGATTTCCGAGAAAAGTGTCTGCTGAATGGCCATGTCTTCCTTAATGCTGATAACTGCTGTATCCGCCGCAATATCCCCGATACGCTGCGCATTGCGCGTCGCAATAATGCTACTAATACCGAGTGCACCTGCGCATAGAAAGATATCGACGATGGTACAAACCCATCGAACAAAATATTGATAGATGGTAGCACGAGTTCCATCAACCTTTACAACCTTTATCTTCATGATTATTTTACCAGCGGTTTGTCCATGGAAAAAGCTTTCCATTAAAAAAGGGTAAAACATTGCAGGGAGCAATAACAGCATATAGAGGCCGGAGATCAACCAACTGTCCGTATTTTTGAAAAGACCAATATTACTTAGTACACTAAAAACCAATATAGAATAGCAGATAATGATGAAATAGTCTATACTAAAAGCAATGATTCTTGATCCGAGCGAAGCCAGCTTATATTCGAATTTGACATTCTGCGGCGTATTTATAAGTAGTCTATTCATGTGTACATAATTATTCCAAAAGCTCTTTCGATCCCTTGATCTGTTGGCGACTCCACAGCGCGTACTTATCAGTCTTATTCATGATGCACTTCGCGATATTACGTATGCTGCAAGAAGATAGTAGCTGAATTTAAGGAATAGTTTTGAAAGGTCAAACTATTCGGGAAACTTACACAGCCGACTATAACGTGCTAGATCATAGCACGCAGATTAAAAGTAAATGTTATTCATTATTTCAGTCGTTTCAGGTCTCTAACTACACGTTTTTGAAGGCGTTTTTTCTGTACAAAAATAATTGCATTTATATGTAACATTTACTAAGTTTGGTAAGAAGGTTATAAATTTAACACATGAGAGAAGCGTCCTTTATCGATCGAAATAAGGAAAAATGGGTCGTAATTGAGCACAATTTGCGAAACAAAGCTGACGTCGCCCCCGGTCAACTTGCTTCCAATTATATCGAGTTGACTAACGATTTAGCATACGCTCAAACCTTCTATCCAAAATCAAAAACGAAAGACTATTTAAACGAGCTTGCAATACTAGCTCATCAGCAATTATACCGCGACCAAAAATCGTCGGAAAGCCAGATAAAGCGCTTTATAGCGCAGGAGATTCCAGAGGCCATCTGGTCTTTGCGCCGTCCCCTATTTTATTCACTTCTGATATTTTCCCTCTCTATCCTCATTGGAATTGTTTCCGCACATTATGACGTGGATTTCATTCGTTTAATTCTCGGAGACTCTTATGTGGATATGAGTATCAGTAACATCGAAGCAGGAAACCCTGCCGGTGTATACGAAGGTGGAAGTGAGATCGGTTCTGCATTGGCTATCACTATCAACAATGTGCGCGTCGCTTTTTTGGCTTTTGCACTAGGAATTTTTTATAGTATCGGGAGCGGCTATATACTTTTTAGCAATGGTATTATGGTAGGCGCCTTCCACCATATGTTCTATCAACATGGCGTGCTGGAAGAAGCCATGTCAGCTATATGGATACATGGAGCCATTGAATTATCGGTTATCGTTATCGCAGGAGGCTGCGGCTTGGCCATTGGAAATAGCATACTCTTCCCCGGATCTTTTACGCGTGTCGAATCGTTCAAGCGTACCATTAAAACCGCTTCTAAAGTATTGGTCAGTACCGTGCCTTTCTTTATTGTAGCAGGCTTTTTGGAAGGTTTTGTGACAAGATATTACCAAGTTTCTATTTGGATGTGTATAGCAATCATTGTAGTGTCTTTTCTATGCATCGGGTATTTTTATATAATCAGACCGTATCATTTGTCTAAAATTAAGGGATGGATATAGCTTTTGAATTTAGAAAAGAAAGGAAGCTTGGCGAAATCGTGCAAGACTTTATCAATCTCTTACGGATTGTGTTAAAGCATTTTTTCTACACTATCTTTAGATTGGCTGTCATACCTCTTTGTGCCATGTTGGTACTGATATATTATATCACTACCAAGATTAACCTCACTTCCACAGCCAACTTTGATGAATCTCTGGATATTATCTGGATAGCAATTATAGCTGTCGGGGCGTTAGTGCTGATTGGGATGGTATTTTTCGGCTTGGCCATCGAATACTTCATTTTGCTTAAGAGCAGTCGAAATACAGACTTTAATTCCTCCGATGTTTGGCAAGCCTTTGTCAAGCATATTACCAGCTATCTTAAGTTTTTGGTAGTCGCTATCCTCGCGCTGCTCATTTTGGCTATTCCATTTATGATTTGCGCCCTTATCTTGGCTTTTATTCCGCTGGTGGGAAGTTTTGCAATTGGAATCTTGGGTGCATTTATCGGGGTTTGGTTTTTTTGCGCATTCCTGTTCTACAGAGAGGGTTACTTCGATGCTTTCAGCAGTCTTCAGCAGACTTTTTCAATTTTGCGAAAGAAAATATTTGATTACAGTGTGTCTTCTTATATCGTAAGTTTTATATTTCAAATATTATTAATGATGCTGTCGCTCATGCCCACCATTATATTTGGCTTGATTGCTTACAACACAATTGGCTTTGATGAAACTTTTTTCAATAGCCTTTTGGGGAGGATGATCGTTTCTTTGGGTGCAACAGTACTCGTTTTTCTTTCGATTGTTTATTACATGTCTTCCGTATTGGTTTACGGTATCATTTATGAAACAGCGAAAGAAATCAGGTTTGGTGAGGATATTTACGAAAAGATTGGGCGTTTAGGAGGACCGGAACATGGCCTTTAAAATGCAGTGCCTAGGAATCATTTATGGTATGATGATTCTTTTCTGTAGTGCCCAAGATTCAATACCTGGCGAAATCTTTCAAGATAGTCTCCCTGCGGATTACCCTGAACAGGATGTAGTTGATTTTTTGGCAGAAGGGTATTATGATCATGTGCCCTCCTTTACTAATATTCCCAAGGTAGATACAGCGGAGTTTGGAAAACTTACGGCCGCATACAAAACCGAAGAGTTTGATTATGATAAAGAAAATGTTGATCGAGTAAGTTTGTTCAAGCGGATTTTTGAACGTATAAATCGATGGCTCAGTCAACTCTTTCCCGACACAAACAACTTTCAGTTCTCCGATCTTTTCTATAAGATATTAGCGGTGTTTGGCATCATTGTTTTGATATGGATATTGTATCGCGTATTAATATCCCGCAAACGATGGTTGAAGCCCAACGATGAAAAGGATGAAGATCTCGACGAAATCAGATTTGTTGAGAAAAATCTTTTGGATCTAGATTTGTCTAGCTACATCGATCAGGCTAGAAAGGATGGAGATTTTGTGCGTGCAATACGCTACTTGAATCTACTAAATATTCAACTGTTGGCAAAAAAGGGCATGATCGATTGGAGGTACACGAAATCTCACATGGAACTTATTGATGAACTACAAGATAATCAACTAAAGAAAGAGTTTGCGGGTAACGTAGACATTCTGAATAGGGTATGGTACGGCGGTATGCCTGTTGACGAAAAGAAGTACGACGAGTTTTCACATTATTTCTTAAATTTTCAAGCAAAGTGGCAATGAGAAGTACTGGAAAATTAGGCATCACATTACTTGTATTGACTTTTCTAACGATTGCCCTTGTTGATTTGACGCGTGATAAACAGATAGACTGGACTAGAACGTACGATCAAAGAGAGAAGATGCCGTACGGACTTTTCTTTACACGCACTGAGCTTCCAAAAATTCTTGGTGATAAGGAGGTGAAGGTTCATGATTTCAACGCTATGAATTATCCGGATCTGAAGAATTTCCTCCGTGGAAAGGAAAACGGAAGTCTGGTATACATCGTTGATGGGATGTATGATGGAAAAGAAGCCATTAAAGAGCTTTTGGCGTACGTCGAGCGTGGTGGGGAAGTATTTATTTCCACGAATAGTCTGCCTCTCGATTTGTTAGATACGCTCGGGCTTTATCAGGAATATTATTATCCGCAAGATTTCAACGAGGTGATCGATTTTGAGGATCGACCATTTATGTTGACAGATGGATCAACCGCCTTTTACAAAGATCTGGACTATCCTGGATTGTTTTATGAGATTGATTCCGTGGGTATAAGTAGGGTGGGCTATTTTAAAGCTGAGGATCGTGAGATTCCCAATTTTGTGGAGGTTAAACGTAAGAAAGGACGATTTTTGCTGCATTTGGAACCTCTAATGTTTACAAACTACTACATGTTGAAACAGCAGAACTACAATTATGCCGCTTCGGCCCTAAAACTATTGAGTCGGCGCGAAGTTTTTTGGTATGATGCGCTGGCCAAGAGCAACGATTCGGCTCGGACACCATTACGAGTTTTATTGCAGAATGATGGCTTACGTCAAGCGTGGTACATCTTGTTATTTGGCTTGCTACTATTCTTGCTGTTCCGTAGTAAACGTGAGCAGATTGCTATCCCGATTGTCGAACCGGAGAAAAATCTGTCGAAAGAGTTTGCAAAGACCATCGCGACACTCTATTACGAGAGCGGAAACCCTGGGAATTTGGTGCAAAAGAAAATAGAATACTTTTTGTACGACCTCCGAGTCAATTTTCTGTTGGACACGTTGGCACTGGAGGAGCCTAGTTTTTCGAAACAGCTCGCCGCAAAAACGGGAGTTCCACTTGCAGATTGTATCCAAATTATAACACTTGTCATAAAGTACCGAAAAATTACCGCTACGACGGATCGAGAACTGATTGATGTAAATAAACAGATAGAAGAATTTAAAAATAAAGCCAACATATTATGAGTGAAATAGATAGTAAATATGCACCCGATTTCGAAAACAGGATCGACTTGACTGTTTTAGAGGCGAAGATGGCAGCGGTTGCATCGGAAGTGAAAAAAGTGATTGTGGGGCAAGATGATGTGATCCGTAAGTTGCTTATATCCATACTAGCGGCAGGCCATTCCTTAATAGAAGGTATGCCGGGAGTTGCCAAAACATTGACCGCCAAGCTAATTGCAAAGAGTATCCATGGGGATTTTAAACGAATTCAATTCACTCCAGATTTAATGCCATCAGACGTCACAGGATCGTCCATTTTGGATCTAAAAACAAATGAATTTCGGTTTATTAAAGGCCCTATTTTTGGAAACATCGTTTTGATTGACGAAATCAACCGATCACCGGCCAAAACCCAGTCGTCGCTGTTTGAATGTATGTCGGAATATCAGGTTACCGTTGATGGCACCACATATGTAGTTCCGCGTCCATTTGTCGTTTTCGCTACTCAAAATCCAATTGAACATGAGGGAACGTATCGTCTTCCTGAAGCACAACTTGATCGTTTTCTATTTAAGATAAATGTCGGCTACCCGATCTTTGAAGAAGAGATGGATATTCTTCGTGAACATCATGCGCAAAAGGCGAAGTCTAAGGAAGATCTTGTGCAGGCTGTCGTGAGTATTGAAGAACTTCTGCATTTTCAAGATCTGATCAAACAGGTTTTCGTGCATGAGGAGGTATTTACTTATATCGTCCATGTAATCTTTAATACACGGTCCAATCCAAATCTTACATTAGGAGCTTCGCCTCGGGCTTCTATCGCATTGCTGGAAGCTTCCAAAGCCTGTGCAGCGCTGCAAGGCCGAGATTTTATAACACCGGATGACGTAAAGTACGTTGCACCTAATGTATTAGGTCATCGCGTCATGTTGACTCCTGAAAAGGAAATGGAAGGCTTCACGAGCGATTATATCGTTCGACAAATTGTAGATAGTATAGAAATACCACGATAATGCGCTTCATACGGAACCTGTATATTACCAATCTATTTTTTTATGGCGTCTTATTCTTCGCCACATGTTTCGTATTGTCATTTTTTATTAAAGCGTTGTTTATTGTTGTCTCTATCCTTTTTTGGATTTTTATAGCAGCTTGCGCTTGGGATATTTTTGTTCTTTACGCGCGTAAAAGCGGTGTTGGTCTCGCACGGGACTACCCGGAAAAGCTGTCTAACGGCGATGAAAACGAACTCGCTATCATGGTGCAAAGCTTTTATCCGCTGAAAGTGGTGGTACGCCTGTTGGAAGAGTTCCCTGTGCAACTTCAGTTGCGCGATATCAGCTTTTCCTTCGCGTTGCCTGCGAAACGGGCAAAGCGTCTCAGCTATACTGTACGGCCTACTAGCCGCGGCATCTATGTGTTTAACCGTTGCCATGCCTTAGTAAAGCATTTGGGGCTTTTCGAGCGTAAATTTACGTTGCAGGAACCCCAAACGATAGCTTGCTATCCCTCATTCATACAGATGCGGAAGTATCAACTTCTAGCGACAACAGACCGTTTGGTTGAACTTGGGATAAAACGGGTGCGAAAAATAGGAGCGACATTGGAATTTGACCATATTCGCTCATACGTTAGGGGAGATGAATTTAGACACGTGAATTGGAAAGCTACGGCTAAACACAAAAAATTGCAAGTTAACCAATATCAGGAAGAACGATCGCAGCCTATATATGCCTTAATAGATTGCGGAAGGGTGATGCGAATGCCCTTTAACGATCTTACATTGTTGGACTACGCAATTAATTCGACCTTGGTGCTCGCCAACGCGGCCATAGTTAAGGAAGACAGGGCGGGCATGTTGACATTCTCAAAAGACATAGGAAACCATGTGCCGGCTGAAAAGCGGAATAACCAGATGCAGCTTATATCGGAAAAGCTTTACGGGATTGAAACAGACTTTCAAGAATCTGAATTTGGAAACCTCTACGCATTTTGCAACCGGCATATTAACAAACGCTCCTTATTAATGCTGTATACCAATTTTGAAACTACAGATGCGTTAGCCCGGCAAATGCCATATCTACGTATGTTAGCCAAAACGCATATTGTGGTGGTGGTTGTATTTAAAAATACGGAGCTTATTGCGATGTCGAAAGAGAATGGAACAAAATTAATCGACGTTTATAACCAAGTCATTGCGGAAAAGTTTGTGTACGATAAAAATCTGGTGATCCAGGAATTGAATAGACAAGGAATTCAAACTATATATACGTCTCCCGAAGATTTGACAATTAACGCTATAAATAAGTATCTAGAGATAAAGGCGCGGGGGCTATTGTAAGAATGAAAAAAAGCAAGGTCAGCGCGGTTTTCAGACGCTGACCTTGCTTACTTTACTTTATTACAGCGAGAATGCTGTCTTAATTTTTTCGACGTAGTCTAACTTTTCCCAGGTGAATAATTCCACTTCCACAGTTTTAGTTTCTCCAGTGGAGCTCTCGAAGGTTTTGCTTACTGTTTTCGGGGTTCTGCCCATATGTCCATAAGCGGCTGTCTCTGCATAGATCGGGTTTCGTAGACCAAGACGGGTCTCAATGCCGTAGGGAGTCATGTCAAAAATCTCTGCAATTTTAGCAGAAATTTCACCATCGGTAAGATCTACTTTGCTGGTTCCATAGGTATTCACATAAATTCCCATAGGATCCTTAACGCCGATTGCGTAAGAAATTTGCACTAGAATTTCATCGGCAACGCCAGCCGCTACAAGGTTTTTGGCAATATGTCTTGTGGCGTAAGCTGCAGAGCGATCTACTTTCGACGGATCTTTTCCTGAGAAAGCACCTCCACCATGCGCGCCCTTGCCACCATAGGTGTCGACGATAATCTTACGTCCGGTCAAACCGGTATCACCATGCGGGCCACCAATTACAAATTTTCCGGTAGGGTTCACGTGAAACTTGATGTCCTCACTAAACAAGGCTTGAAGCTCCGGTTTCAACTGCGCTTTTACGCGGGGGACCAATATGTTTTTTACATCTTCCGTTATCTTATTCAGCATTTCTGCTTCAGGAGCGAAGTCGTCGTGTTGGGTCGAGATAACAATCGTGTCTATGCGCTGCGGCTTATGGTCATCACTATATTCAAGCGTCACTTGCGATTTTGCATCAGGACGCAAGTAGGTAATCTCTCCATTTTCGCGACGTAAGGCCGCTAGCTCAAATAATAGACGATGTGCAAGGTCTAGCGCAAGAGGCATGTAGTTTTCTGTTTCGTTGTTCGCATAACCAAACATAATACCCTGATCACCGGCTCCTTGCTCCTGTTTTGTTTTACGATCGACGCCTTGATTGATTTCAGCAGATTGTTCGTGAATGGCCGATAGTACACCACATGAATTTGCCTCAAACATGTATTCTGATTTTGTATACCCAATTTTTTGAATGACAGATCGCGCGATCTTTTGAACATCCAAATAGATTTTCGATTTCACCTCTCCAGCTAACACCACTTGCCCGGTCGTAACCAAAGTCTCTATGGCTACACGGGAATCTTCATCCCAGGCCAAAAAATTATCGATCAAAGCGTCAGAAATTTGATCTGCTACTTTATCTGGGTGCCCTTCGGACACCGACTCTGAAGTAAATAAATATGCCATTAAGCGTTTTTTTAGATTGCGATAGCAGGAGAGATGCAACGAAAGTGGAAAAACAGAAATTTTGGTTTTAGCACTTTTTTACTGTGGTTGCAATCTCCTATGACATTTTTCAAATATGCCATACGCAAATCAGTCCACATTTTTGTAAGCAAAAATACAAACCTTTCCCTTATAAAGAAAACTGAAGACAAAAATGTTTTGTAAAAGCAGTGCCACATTTGGCGCCGCAGGATGCAGAAGTATGGCTCAGTTAATGTGCACATAGGATATAAGAGCTACGGAAATAAATAAACGGCAGACCTTTGTAAATTGATGGTAGCAATTCTATATCTTTATAACCTTAAAATGGAAGTATACGATGCGTCAGCGTAAACGAATTTTGTTTGTCGTAAATCCGATATCGGGCGGTAAGAAGAAGACTGCCTTTAATAAACAGGTGTTGGAAGTTCTTGATCTGGAAAAGTTTGATCCTACCTTTAAAATAACGGATCACCCCAATCATGCTTATGAACTGGGTAAATCTGCCGTAGTAGAGGGGTATGATGCGGTAGTCGCCGTAGGAGGCGATGGCACGATCAATGAGGTGGGCTCAGCTATTATGGGAACCGACATGCCGCTAGGAATCATTCCAGAAGGCTCTGGAAATGGCTTAGCACTGTACCTCGGAATACCGCTCAATGAATCGGCAGCACTTCGACGCATCAACAGATTTGAAACGGTAGACGTTGATACCGGCGAAATTAATGGCCGTAACTTTTTCAATATTGCGGGCTTAGGCTTTGATGCTTCTGTTAGCGACCATTTTGCGACAGAAAATATCCGCGGGCCGGTGGGCTACTTGCGCTCCATTATGAATGTGCTAAGTGACTTCAAGCCAAGCACCTATACACTTGTCATCGATGGGAAAGAGTATAAAAAAGAAGCTTTTATGATCAGCGTAGCAAACTCTCCACAATACGGTAACAACGCGTATATTGCGCCGCAAGCCTCTATTACAGATGGTATCTTGGACGTTTGCATCGTGCACAAGTTTCCCCTTTATTTGCTGCCAAAAATGGTGTTTCATTTGTTTACAAAAAGTGCGGATCAGTCCGAGTATGTGGAGATACTTCCCGGCAAGAATATTAAAATTATTAGGGATGAGAAAGGTCCTGTGCATGTCGACGGCGAGCCTGTAGAGATGGGCAAAGAGTTAGAAATCGCGATAAAGCATAAGTCCTTAAAAATTATTTGTTAAAACATGGCAAAACAAAAAAAGCAACGATTTGAAGGTATAGTCTATTCTACCGCAAGCGATTTTGACTATGTTGAATCCGCACCATCGGGTGAAGAGTCAACATTGCCGAACAATCAGCAGTGCTTGAAAGTCCTCCTCGATAAGAAGGCGAGGAAAGGAAAAATTGTTACAATTGTAGAAGGTTTCACTGGAAAGGACGAAGACTTAAATGATTTAGCAAAAGAATTGAAACAAAAATGCGGCGTCGGGGGTTCATCAAAGGATGGGGTGATCTTGATTCAGGGAGATTTTAAAAATAGAATATTTGAAATCCTGAAGACATCAGGATATGGCGTGAAATTGGTTGGTGGTTAATTAGTTACAACCGGTTGCTTTGATTTGTGCGATGTTATAGCTGTCGAATGGCGCGCATCGATAACTTTAGATTCGACACGATTTGAACCCTAAAAGGCCTAATTAACCACTAAGTGAACACTTACTTATTTTTGGCAGTTAATGATTTTTTAATTTGCATAAACCAAAAAAAATAGTTTTCATTGTAAAATATATCGCATTAAACGGCGTTAAAGCATGAGGCGACGATGTGTTAGGAAGGAGAGGAAACCGCTGATGGTTTATCTAATATGGAGCCTATTGAAAGATGTATAAATTAATGCAGAGAAAATTTTATTTTTAACACAAAACAGTATATTTGTTTTGCTTAACAGCAAGATAGATGGCAATACATTGCACAAATTGAATTAAACAGTAATATTAAACAACAGTAAAAATCTAAAAATTAGTAAAAAAATGGCAAACGCACCAAAAACTACTACTCCTGCTAAGAATGAAAGCGGAAATTCAGGTAATTTATTTGCGAGTTTAGCAATCATCATTTGTTTCATCGTCGGTTACGTGGTATGGGCATATGTTATGGGAAGCCCGTCAAATTTCTTGGAAGAAAACCCTGAAAACCAACCTAAACCAGGAAACTATTTGGGAATGGTTTATCACGCTGGTGTAATCGTACCTGTGTTGATTGGTTTATTCTTAATGGTATGGGTATTCTCTATTGAACGTTTCCTTGTTATTGGCAGAGCAGCTGGAACAGGTAACGTTGGTAACTTCGTTAGAAAAATTCAGTCATTAATCAATGGTGGTAACATTGATTCAGCTATCGCTGAGTGTGACAAACAAAAAGGTTCTGTAGCAAACGTTGTGAAAGCAGGTTTGTTGAAATACAAAGATGTTTCTGCTAATACAGGATTAGACGCTGAAAAATCAGTTGTAGCTATCCAAAAAGAAATTGAAGAAACAACTGCATTAGAAATGCCTATGTTGGAGAAAAACATGAACGTTATTGCAACGTTAGTTTCTATCGGTACATTGACAGGTCTATTAGGTACGGTAACAGGTATGATCAAAGCCTTCTCCGCCCTTGCAACAGGTGGTGCTCCAGATTCAGCTAAATTAGCAAACGGTATCTCTGAAGCCTTGATCAATACGGCTACAGGTATTGCTACTTCTACATTCGCTATCATTATGTACAACATTTTGACTGCAAAAATTGACAACTTAACTTATTCAATCGACGAGGCTGGTTTCTCTATCGTACAAACGTACGCTGCAAACCACAAGTAGGCACAAATGATTTTTTTTTCAAATTCTTTTATGGAATTTGTTTGGAAAGATCATCATTAGTAAAAGGAATAAGAATTGTTAATTAAAGAAGTAAACAAAAATGGGTAAAGCAAAGATTAAAAGAGCCAGTACCTCCATCGACATGACGGCGATGTGTGACGTCTCGTTCTTGCTTCTTACGTTCTTCGTATTAACGGCTACAGCTCGTCAACCCGAAGTGTTGGTAGTGGATACCCCACAATCAACTACGCCAGACAAACTACCAGACGATAACCTTGGTGTTATCTCGGTAGCTGAAGGCAAAATTTTCTTCGGCGTGAAAAATCCAACAGTACGCGAGATTACGTTAAAGAATATGTCGCAGAAGTACGGTGTTGCGTTTTCTGCACAGGAATATGAGAAGTTTAAACAACTAGACGAGTTTGGCGTTCCGATGAAGAATTTGCGTCAATTGCTTTCACTGCCGAATGAACAACGCAAGGAGAATATTCAGCCTGGTGTTCCCGTGGACAGTACGGAAAATGCATCGAATGAATTGTATTCTTGGGTTCAGGAAGCTCGGAAAGCTACAATTGAGTACAATCGTTCGCGTGAAGGAGAGAGAGATTTTGTCGATCCAGGACCAATGAAGGTTGCTATCAAAGCCGATGCAAATGAGAAGTATCCAATCGTTAATTTGATTATTGAAACGCTACGTAACCAAAAGCAGAACAAATTTAGTTTTGTAACTGGACTACGTGCTTCAGAGCAATAATCGTATCACTAAAATAGAAAATGGCAGAATTAAATCAGGATAGTGGTAAAGGAGGCAAGGGCGGTAAAGTAAGGGCCAAGAAAGCCGGTGGTAAGGTCGATTTGACCGCCATGGTAGACTTAGCATTCTTGTTGATCACCTTCTTCATGTTAACCACGTCATTAAATAAACCACAGGCGATGGACGTTGCGATGCCTGATAAAAATAAGATGGATGCGAATGACAATCTAGAGATTGCCGATAATCGTTCTATCACGCTTTTATTAGGATCCGACAACAAGATCTCTTGGTACTATGGACAATTAGCCAAGCCAATTTATCCACCAGTAACGGTAGATTATGGTAAAGAAGGCATTCGTCAGGTTTTGCTAAAAATGCAAAAAGAAGTACCAGCGCGTTCTGGCGGTAAAGATTTGATCGTCGTAATCAGACCTAGCGAGAAATCCGTACAACGTAATCTAGTCGATATTCTAGACGAGATGAAAATTGTAGACGTAAAGCGCTATATGATTTCTAAGATCAATAATGACGAAATAGAGGTGTTAAAACGCGATGGTCTATTCAACGACTAATTGCATAATAAAGTAAAATATGTTTGGTTCTAAATTAGATATATTCAAAAAAGAATGGCTTGACGTCGTTTTTGCGAATAGAAACAGAGAATATGGTGCCTACGATTTGCGCAAATACGCGCCAAAGGCGACCAATATCGGTCTACTCGTGATCGTTGCAAGCGTTCTTGTTTTGAGTGCTCCAAAAATGTTTAACATTAAGGTTTTTCCAGATAAACCTGTAGAGGAAGCTCCAGTCATTACGGAGGTTACCCTAGAGGATTTGGATATTCCGGAGCCAGAAGAAGAAGAAGAACCTCTTCCGCAGGAAGAAGAGCCACCTCAACGTATTGCTCAGGAACCGCCAGCAGAAGACTTGGTGCGTTTCCCAGAGCCGAAAGTGGTGCCTCAGAACCAAGTAAAGGAAGAGGTTGTTTCCCAAGAGGAAATTAAAAAGGAAAATAAAACACCTGCGCGTATTACGTTGAAAGGTACTAAAGGGGCTGCCGGTGTACCGACAGGTGAATTTGGACCTAAAAAGGTGGAAGGACAAATTACCGGAAGTGCGACAGGCGATCCTGACGGCGGAGCTAGTGATAAAATCTTTACCGCGGTAGAGGTAAATCCAGAGCCAATTGGCGGTCTTGCTGCCTTTCGTAAATGGGTAGGTGATAACTACACATATCCACAAGGCGCTATTGATGCCGGCGTGAAAGGACAGGTAGTTGTATCTTTCGTTGTTGAGCGCGATGGTAGCTTAACAGATGTAAAAGTGGTGAAGGATTTGTCATACGGTACAGGTCAAGCTGCGGTGAATGTGTTGAAAAAAGCGAAAAAGTGGAAGCCAGGTATTCAAAATGGTCGTCCCGTTCGTGTTGCTTACACATTGCCTATTACATTAAACCTTCAACAATAATATGAACGGTTTGCGTAACAGCACAAGAAAATTTAGTCAGAAATCGCCAACCCAGCGATTTCTGTCTATTTTAGGGCTAGCGATGTTTGCCTTTTATTTCACGCTAGGGATGCTGATCATCTTTTGGACTGGATTCCCTATCGAAATAGATCCCACCTACAAGAAATTATTCGGCATTCTACTTATCGTGTATTCCTTCATGCGTTTTGCGCGGTTATGGCAAAATAATTTTAGACAATAATCTTCCAAGCGGATTAAACTTTCTAGGGTTTTCGATAATCTAACTAGTAAGTGAGACAACCATCTTCGGGTTTGTATAGTTAATTGAATAACAAATTGGGTAATAGATAGACACAATGATCATGAAAAGCATCATAAAGGTATGTGTAGTTTTTGGGCTATTGGTAGCTGCGTGTTCTCCAAATAGGCAAGACCAAGATCGCTTGGCTGACCCGGGACGCACACGCGAGGAACAAAGTCAAGAAGACATTCTGGTTGGTACGCTTTCTGTCGCGGTAGACGAGTCTGTAGCACCTTTGTTAAAAGAACAGGAGGAAGTATTTTTATCGGCTTATCCAAACGCAAAGCTCAACTTCATTACTAAACCCGAAGTGCTGTCGATACGCGAATTGGTGTCCGGAAAAGCAAGCGTTGCGATTTTGGCTAGACCGCTAAATGACGAGGAAGAGGCCTCATTCAAACAGCGATCCATCACGCCACGTATCTTCCCCGTTTGGTCAGATGGAATAGTTGTAATCAGCAATACTAAATCAGCGGATACAAGCGTTACAATATCGTATTTAACAAATGCCATGCAAGGAAAGAGCTCGGATAACCGAAAGATCGCGTTTGATAATATCAATTCGAGCAGCTTTCGATTTTTGCGTGAGCTAGGTAAGATGGAGAAGGTTGCATCCAATTTCGTTGAGGCTGGAAGTGGAGCAAAAAGTGTGATGGAAGCCGTGGCACAATCGACGGATAAATTAGGTATACTGGGCTACAACGAATACAGAGATTTGATCGCATCATTTCCAAATAAAAATAATATTCGTATCTTGAGCGTGCAGAATACGCTTGGCGAGAAGGCTGATAACAGATTTTATTTACCAAATCAATCGACGATAGCCGCTGGACAGTATCCTTTGCAACGTACGTTTTATGTATTGAATTATCAGCCGAACTTGGGTTTGGGAATAGGATTCTCTGCTTTCTTAACAGGGGATCGCGGGCAACGTATCGTGCTAAAGGCAGGCCTAGTGCCAGCGACAATGCCAGGACGGGAGATCATCGTGCGGGATAATATTTAACAATAGAAGAATAAAATAGAACACAAATAGATTATGACAAACAGCAAATTATTTTTAAGTCTATTATTGGCTGGAACAATTGGTTCTGTAAGCGCCCAAAGCTTAAAAGATGCAAAAGCTGCGTTGACAGCTGAGCAGTACGATAAGGCAAAAGGGATTCTTCAGAACTTGGTGGAGAAAAAGGCAAAAGATGGGGAGAATTATTTCTACCTAGGCAAGGTTCACTTGATCAATGATAAAGTTGACTCTGCAGCTTATGTGTTCAACCAAGGGTTGACAAATGCTCCTAAAGAACAATTAAATAATGTAGGGTTGGGTATTGTTGACTTAATGAGCGGCAATCAAAGTGCAGCAGAGACAAAGTTCGCCACAGCGGTATCTGGATTAGGTAAAAAAGATTATTTGCCATTGTTATATATTGGTGAGGCCTACATCGATGCGCCTAAGCCGGACTATACAAAGGCGATCGAATACCTGACGCAGGCAAAAGCTAAAAATGCAAAAGACGCGACGATTCTAGTAGCTCTTGGTGATGCGTATGCCGGTTTAGGTGAGAGCAGCCAAGCTTACGTTAACTACCGTGACGCAGAATACATGGATCCGGCATTACTGGCACCAAAAATCGGTCAAGCGGTTATCTCTAGAAGAGCGCAAGCCTATGATGTTGTGTTGGAGCAGTTGACTGCATTGACACAAGAGCACGCAGAGTATGCTCCTTTATACCGGGAGTTGGCCGAGACGTACTACCTTTCATCGCTTAAAGCACCAGAAGAACAGTACCGCGAGATCAACCAAAAAGGTGTAGATAACTACAAAAAATACCTGGAATTGACAGGCGATAATTCTGTTGAGGCAAAAACACGTTATGCTGACTTTTTGGTTTACTCTGGTAACTATGCAGAGTTGAAAACCGTAGCAGAAGAGTTAGCAAAAGCACCAGGTGTAGATGCGAAAGTATACCGTTACTTAGGATACATAGCCTATAACCAAGATAAAGATTACGCGAAAGCAGCGGAGTATATGAATACTTTATTCTCGAAGGTTCAGCCAGAGCGCTTAATTCCTCGTGATTATTTATATGCTGGTTTAGCTAATTTAAGTGCGGGTGACGAAGCCAAAGCTACCGAGCTTTTAAAGCAGGCTGTGGAGAAACAAACGGAAGATGATAACTTGGAAACAGAAATTGCTGAATCGGCATTTGCTAACTACCAAGATGGTGACGTAGATAACGCAATCAAGATCTTCCGCGTGGTAGCTGTTGACACCGCTTCAGATTATTACTACGATGCAAATTACTACTTAGGTGTAGGACAATACCAAAAAGGATCTAGAATAATTTCTCCGGCAGAAGGTGAAGAAGTTACTCCTGAAGTAGGGCAGACAAAGTTAGCAGAAGCGAAGCCGCTATTGGATGAGGCTGTGAAGGCATTAGGCAATGTGACAGCTGCTACTAAACAAGAAGTAAAAGACAAATACCTTGTGAATGGTCTTTATTTCAAAGGATTATCGGAGTTAGCATTGGATAATGTGGTTTACGATCCGGAAAATGTAAAAGGCTTATACTTAGATTCGTTTAATCAATTATTGGAAGTTATTAAGGCTTCTGGTAAATCAGACGAAACGACGAACTCTTACATAGCAGATGCCAACAACTATATTGGTTACTACTATTATTTCAAAGGCGATAATGCGAAAGCAAAAACTTATTTCCAGGAGACGTTAAAAGTAAGACCAGATGACGAAATTGCAACGCAATTTGTAGATCAGCTATAGTATTAAAATACCATTAAAATTTAAAGGGACTGCTTGCAGTCCCTTTTTTTATTGGGAAAAAATGATATATTTGTTATTGAGAACAGATAATAAACTAGTAATTATGGAAAGTGTAAACCTAAGTAGCACTCCAGTAGATTATATACCTATTTTATTACAATTAGGTGTAGCCGTTGGATTCGGTGTTTTGACAATTATCGGAACCCATTTAATTGGGCCTAAGGTTCGTACAGAGAACAAACTAGGCTCTTTTGAATCAGGGATTGAGGTAGTTGGGAATGCTCGTCATCCTTTTTCTATTAAGTATTTTCTGGTTGCAATCTTGTTCGTCATATTTGATGTGGAGGTTATATTTATGTACCCTTGGGCGGTGAATTTTCGCGAATTTGGTTTCGAGGGCTTAATAGAGATGTTCATTTTCATGGGCTTATTGCTATTGGGCTTTATCTACGTTATCAAGAAAAAGGCATTAGACTGGGATTAAGTTCCCTGCTGGTCTGTTAAAAGGCCGTCCCCCATCCATTATAAACTGAAATATACATCTAAAAAGGAAAGCCATGAGTAAAGTGACATTGGCGGAAGCGCCTCCAGGCGTAGAGGGATCAGGATTTTTCGCAACAACATTGGACAAAGCTGTTGGCTTGGCAAGAGCAAACTCGCTATGGCCACTGCCCTTTGCTACATCCTGTTGTGGAATAGAATTTATGGCCACAATGGGCTCGACCTATGATTTAGCACGTTTTGGCGCAGAGCGGCCTAGTTTCTCCCCTCGCCAAGCAGATATGTTGCTCGTGATGGGAACCATCGCCAAGAAGATGGCGCCGGTATTGAAGCAGGTGTATTTGCAGATGGCTGAACCGCGCTGGGTAATTGCTGTCGGCGCATGTGCCTCCAGCGGTGGAATATTCGATACTTATTCTGTTTTGCAAGGAATTGATGAAATTATTCCGGTAGATGTGTACGTGCCGGGTTGCCCACCGCGGCCAGAAGCCATACTAGATGGTGTTTTAAAGCTACAGGATATTGTTAAAAACGAATCGTTGAATCGTCGGAATACGCCGGAATATAAAGCCTTGTTAGAGAAGTACGGTATTGCAACAGATAACGGAAATGGATAAACTGGATAACCACATTATACTCGACACACTTCAGCAAAGGTTTGGAGATGCATTTACAGTTTTAGGTGAGCCGCATGGTCTTTTAACAATTTCTGTTGCAGCAGAGCAAATCATAGCGTTCCTGGAATTTGTTAAGGATGATGCTACTCTTCGATTAAACTATTTGACGGATATTACGGCGGTGCACTACCCAAAGCAAGAAAAAGATTTCTGCATCGTCTATCATCTGCACAATATGTTGCATAATATGAGACTCCGTATTAAGGTATTGGTCTCTGGTCCAACGCCAACGGTGCCAACGGCAACCGTGCTATGGAATGGAGCCAATTGGATGGAACGGGAAACATATGACTACTTTGGAGTGGTGTTTGACGGGCATCCGGATTTGCGAAGAATTTTAAATATGGACGAACTCGAGGTTTTTCCGATGCGAAAAGAGTATCCGCTGGAAGATCCAAACCGTGTTGATAAAAAAGACTTTTATTTTGGACGTTAAACCTGTAATGAGACTGCAAAAATGAGTAAACCTATTACGAAGATCACTCCAAATGCCGATGTATTCTATGATAATGATCCGCAAGATGAGCTAATCACGCTAAATTTGGGGCCAACCCACCCAGCTACACATGGGGTATTTCAAAATGTCTTGCAAATTGACGGGGAGCGAATAGTAAGCGGTGTATCCACCATCGGCTACATACATCGTGCATTTGAGAAGATAGCGGAGCATAGACCCTTTTATCAAATAACACCTCTGACGGACCGGTTGAACTATTGTTCTGCACCTATAAATAATATGGGTTGGCACATGACCGTAGAAAAGCTATTGGAGATAGAAATACCGAAGCGCGTTCAATACATGCGCGTGATTGTGATGGAGCTTGCTCGCATTGCTGATCATATTATTTGCAATGGGATCTTGGGTGTTGATACCGGAGCATTTTCTGGCTTTCTTTATGTGATGCAGGAGCGGGAATTTATTTATGAGATCTTTGAAGAAATTTGCGGCGCTCGTCTTACCACCAACATCGGTCGTATCGGTGGCTTCGAACGTGATTTCAATGAAGTTGCCTTTCGCAAGATCCAAGAATTTTTGGAGCGTTTCCCTCCAGTACTTAAGGAATTTGAAAATCTTTTTGTTCGTAACAGGATATTTATTGAGCGTACTTCTGGCGTCGCTACGGTGACACCTGAAGAAGCGTTGAGTTACAGTTGGTCTGGGCCTATTCTTCGGGCCACAGGCGTTGACTATGATGTTCGGGTCGTTGATCCGTATTGTTCGTATGAAGAGTTTGAGTTTGATGTTCCAGTAGGAACATCTGGCGATGTCTACGACCGATTTATGGTTCGAAATGAAGAGATGTGGCAATCGCTACGTATCATTGAACAAGCGTTGGAAAAAATAGCAAAGGAGCCCAAAGGCGTTTTCCATGCCGATGTCCCTGCTTTTTATCTTCCTCCGAAAGAGCAAGTATATACTAATATGGAAGCGCTCATTTACCATTTTAAGATCGTGATGGGGGAATGGGAAACACCGCAGTCAGAGGTATATCATGCTGTTGAGGGAGCAAATGGTGAATTGGGCTTTTATATGATTCATGACGGTGGCCGGTCACCATACCGTTTACACTTCAGAAGACCATCTTTTATCAATTACCAAATGTTTGCCCCGATGAGTAGCGGCATGCTTATATCTGATGCGATAATTAACATGAGTAGTCTAAACGTAATTGCAGGAGAACTAGATGCTTAGTATCCAAGAAAATATGACGGTAGAATTCACACCGGCTCTGCTAGATAGCTTTGCTGATGTAGTATCTCGCTATCCTGAGGGAAAGCAAAAGTCTGCGCTACTGCCTATTCTACATTTGGTGCAAGCGGAGTTTGGTTGGTTGAGCATCGATGCGATGGACAAAGTAGCGTTGTTTTTGCGAATAAAGCCCATCGAGGTATATGAAGTTGCAAGCTTTTACACGATGTATTTTTTGCAGCCCAAAGGTAAATACGTTTTGGAAATCTGCAGGACAGGACCATGCTGCTTAGTTGGCGCAGAGCGAATTATGCAACATATTGAAAACAAGCTAGGTGTAAAGGAAGGAGATGTTACAGCAGATGGACTATTCTCTTGGCGAGGTGTAGAGTGTGTAGCTGCTTGCGGTTTTGGGCCTGTACTACAAATTGGTCCGGAATACACGTTCTATGAGAATCTTACAGAGGAAAGTATCGATAGTTTGATAGACGATCTGAAACAAAAGGCAAAAAATCAATAAGAAATGGCACGTAAGTTATTACTGACACATATTGATGTTCCCGGAATAAACACATTTGAGGTTTATAGGCAAAAGGGAGGATACCGCGCTGTTGAAAAGGCGTTGAAGACACTATCTCCAGACGATGTCGTGGAGGAGGTAAAAAAGTCTGGTCTTCGCGGACGAGGTGGAGCTGGCTTTCCTACCGGGATGAAATGGAGTTTTCTTGCTAAACCCGAAGGTGTGCCACGTTACTTGGTTTGTAATGGCGATGAATCCGAACCGGGCACGTTTAAGGATCGCTTTTTAATGACAAAGATACCGCATGCGTTGATTGAAGGCATGATTGTATCTAGCTACGCTTTAGGTGCGAACACATCCTATATCTATATACGGGGCGAGATGATGCCGCAGATAAGGATTGTCGAGCAGGCAATTGCAGAAGCAAAAGCTGCCGGATTTCTAGGCAAGAATATACTAGGCTCAGGTTATGACTTGGAGATCTACGTTCAGCCAGGGGGCGGTGCTTATATCTGCGGTGAAGAAACGGCGCTCTTAGAATCGCTGGAGGGCAAACGCGGAAATCCTAGGATAAAACCTCCGTTTCCTGCTGTTGCAGGTCTTTATGGATGTCCGACAGTAGTTAACAATGTGGAATCAATCGCTGCTACAGTGCCGATCGTAAACGATGGGGGCGAAGAATATGCAAAAATTGGGATCGAGCGCAGTACTGGGACAAAGCTTATCTCGGCTTCGGGCAACATAGTGCGCCCAGGAGTATACGAGATCGAATTAGGGTTGCCGGTAGAAGAATTCATATACTCGGATGATTATTGTGGGGGTATCGCAAACGGCAAACGCCTCAAAGCAATTGTTGCGGGTGGCTCGTCTGTGCCTATTTTGCCGACTAATTTGGCCATGACAACAGCCAAGGGAGAGGCGAGGCTGATGACTTACGAATCACTGGCAGATGGAGGCTTCGTTACTGGAACAGCAATGGGATCCGGCGGTTTTATCGCCTTTGATGAAGATCAATGTATTGTACGCAATACATGGAACTTTACGCGATTTTACCATCATGAAAGTTGTGGGCAGTGTTCGCCGTGTAGAGAGGGAACGGGTTGGATGGAAAAGGTGTTGCACAAAATTGAATACGGACATGGCGATATAAGTGATATAGAGCTATTATGGGATATCCAGCGAAAGATAGACGGGAATACTATATGTCCGCTCGGCGACGCATCAGCATGGCCAGTAGCAAGCGCGATACGCCACTTCAGAGACGAGTTTGAATGGCATATTTTGAATCCAAGAGAGTCGCAGACCCGAAATTTTGGATTGGCGCATTATGCAGATCCACTGGTACCTGTTGTTTAGTAAAGTTTTGTACATAGTAATGTAAGAAAGAAACGATGGCTGAAGAAGGAAAATTTAAAGTTACGATAGATGGCATCGCATTAGATGTGGCGCCAGGAACGACTATATTAAACGCTGCTCGTCAGATCGGAGGCGATATCGTACCACCAGCTATGTGCTACTATTCCAAATTGGAGGGCAGCGGTGGCAAATGTCGCACTTGCTTGGTGAAAGTATCTAAGGGGTCTGAGAAGGATCCGCGGCCAATGCCAAAGCTTGTGGCATCTTGTCGCACGACCGTGATGGATGGCATGGAAGTCCAGAACATCACATCGCCAGATGTGGTAGAGGCACGTAAGGGCGTGGTGGAGATGCTATTAATCAACCATCCACTCGACTGCCCGGTTTGCGATCAGGCGGGTGAATGTAAGTTGCAGGATCTAGGGTATGAACATGGTGCGGATCAAACACGCTACGAGTTTGAAAGACGAACATTTGAGCGGATAGATATCGGTGATAAAATACAACTGCACATGAATAGGTGTATTCTGTGTTATCGCTGTGTATATGTCGCGAATCAATTGACAGAAGGAAGGGAGCATGGTGTGATACATCGGGGTGATCATTCCGAGATTTCTACCTTTATCGAAAATGCACTTGATAACGACTTTATCGGGAACGTTATTGATGTTTGTCCGGTAGGAGCCTTAACGGATAAGACCTTTCGTTTCAAGAACCGGGTTTGGTTTACAAAACCAGTTGAGGCACATCGTGATTGTCCATCATGTTCGGGTAAGGTTACGCTATGGTATAAGGGTGAGGAAGTTTTGCGTGTCACTGGACGAAAAGACGAATTTAATGAAGTCGATGAGTTTATTTGCAATACCTGCCGTTTTGATAAAAAGAAGACGGCGGACTGGACGCTGGAAGAGCCTACGCCGGTTGATAAACAATCGGTAATAAATGCTAATCATTACGAAAACTTTGCACCGCCTGCGGTGATCAAAGAAGATGCGAAGCTACAAGCCGCTAATGTGGAGCAGCTTGCTCGGGTTGAACGGTTAAAATAAAATACAGGAACATGGAAGGAGCATTTATTTTAGAAAAATTAATTTTGGTGGTCATCGTATTTACCGTTTCACTCGTCATTGCCATGTATTCCACCTTGGCAGAGCGGAAGATCGCGGGGTTTATGCAAGATCGTTATGGCCCGAATAGAGCGGGCTTTGGAGGGATTTTACAACCGCTATGTGATGGAGGAAAATTTTTCTTTAAGGAAGAAATCATTCCGGCCGGAGCACACCGCTCATTATTTATTTTAGGCCCCACACTGGCTATAATTACAGCTTGTATCAGTTCTGCAGTTATTCCCTGGGGGCAAACGCTGGATATCAACGGCCGCCAAATAACCCTGCAGGTCGCCGATATCAACGTCGGCGTATTGTATATCTTTGGCGTTGTGGCTTTGGGAGTATATGGCATTATGCTAGGTGGTTGGGCATCTAACAACAAATTTTCCCTGTTAGGCGCTATTCGTGCAGCTTCACAAAGTATAAGCTACGAAATAGGGATGGGGCTATCTATCATTGCCTTGTTGATGGTTACGCAAACACTATCTATGGGTGAGATTGTCGCTCAACAGTCGGGGTTTGTAAACTGGAATATTTGGGTGCAACCGCTCGGTTTCCTGATCTTTATGACCTGCGCGTTTGCTGAGTGTAACCGTGTGCCTTTCGATTTGCCGGAATGTGAAACAGAGCTTGTTGGGGGATACCACACGGAGTACTCCTCCATGAAGCTAGGGCTTTACATGTTTTCCGAATATATCAATATGTTCGTTTCTTCGGCCCTGATGGCCGCACTTTATTTCGGGGGATACAACTTTCCTTTTATGAATGATCTTGGTCTCTCTCAAAATTGGATTACGATTTTGGGTGTGATTGCATTCTTTATAAAAATTTTCGGATTCATTTTCTTTTTCATGTGGATACGTTGGACGTTACCGCGTTTTCGCTATGATCAATTAATGAATTTGGGTTGGAAGATGTTGATTCCGCTCGCTATTGCTAATATCGTCTTAACAGGCGTAATTACGATAGTTAAAGACACATATTTTTCATAGGTGAAGGATAGCAAAACAGCAGTGAAGTAACGTTATGCAAGATTAAAAAAGATAACTATGCAGTCATTATCAAATAGGAAAAAGGTTCTCGAACAGAAACCCATGAATTTTTGGGAGCGCATGTATCTACCAGCGATCGCAAAAGGATTGGGGATTACGATTCGTCATTTTTTTAAGAAAATTCCGACCGTGAAATATCCGGAAGAAAAACGCCCTTACTCGAAGAATTTCAGGGGGCAACATTCCTTAAAACGTGATGAAGCTGGGCGGGAGCGATGTACAGCCTGTGGTTTGTGTGCCCTTTCTTGTCCGGCAGAAGCGATCACTATGATTGCGGCTGAACGCAAAAAAGGCGAGGAGACACTTTATAGGGAAGAAAAATACGCGGCCGTGTATGAGATCAACATGCTGCGCTGCATATTTTGCGGACTTTGCGAAGAGGCCTGTCCTAAAGAAGCCATTTATCTAGATGGTCCCCATGTGACAGCAGAATATCTACGTAAAGACTTTATCTATGGAAAAGATAAGTTGGTAGAGCCTGCGTTCGATATTAAAAAATTAATCCAAGATAAATCAAATTAGGATGTCTATATTTTATTTGGTGGCTTTTTTGGCTATAATTTTTGCACTGATGACCATATTTACTAAAAATCCAGTGCATAGCGTTTTGTATTTGGTCGTTACCTTCTTTACGCTCACCATCCACTACATTTTGCTCAACGCGCAGTTTCTAGCGGTTGTAAATTTCATCGTGTATATGGGGGCCATCATGGTACTATTCCTTTTCGTTCTTATGCTCTTAAATCTAAACGAAGAGAGCGAACCCATGAAGTCCAACTTGGTGAAAATCATGGGGGCGGTAGCTGGGATGTGTTTGATAGCTACTTTTTTGGGTGCGTTTAAAGTGATCACGCCAGATAATGAGATGGTTGTTGGAAATGCGGAGATTGGCTTGGTTAAAAACTTGGGTAAGGTATTATTTAATGAATTCTTGTTGCCTTTTGAGATATCCTCTATTTTGTTGCTTACCGCAATGATAGGTGCTGTTCTATTGGCGAAAAAAGATCCTAAAAAGGTATAATGGAAAATTTTGTCACGCAAATGCAGGGCGTACCGCTCAATCACTACATCATATTTTGCAGCATCATTTTCGCTATCGGGGTTACAGGTGTGTTGATCCGGCGAAATGTGATCATCATTATGATGTCTATCGAGCTGATGCTAAATGCTGTAAATCTACTTTTAGCAGCCTTCTCTGTGTACCGAGGAGACGCGAGTGGGCAGGTATTCGTTTTCTTTATTATGGCTTTAGCGGCAGCAGAGGTTGCCGTGGGTTTGGCCATCATCATTATGGTTTACAGAAATACGAAGTCTGTTGATATTGAATCGTTAAGCAAACTTCGTTGGTAATTGAATTATAGACTTTATAGCTTAAATAAATAGTATGTCTGAATTAATTTGGCTTATACCACTCCTTCCATTTTTTGGATTTGTCATAAATGGCTTCATAAGAAATCGTGCACCTAAGGCTTTGATCGCTTTGATCGGTTGTGGAACGGTCCTTGGATCTTTCGTACTGAGTGTGTTTGGTTATCTGGAGATTGCAAAAGCGCGCGAAGCTGGCGAATTAGCTGCAATCACTACTTCCTTGTTTGAGTGGTTTTCAGTGGGAAATATACAAATCGCGATATCCTTTCTATTAGATCCTTTAAGTGCGATTATGTTGCTAATTATCACTGGTGTGGGATTTTTCATTCACCTCTACTCCAGTAGCTATATGGCTCATGATGCAGGTTTTGGCAAATTCTTCGCCTATTTGAATCTGTTCATCTTTTTTATGACGATCCTAGTGTTAGGCTCCAATTATTTGGTGATGTTCATTGGTTGGGAAGGCGTAGGGCTTTGTTCCTACCTCTTGATCGGGTTTTGGTTTAAAAATTCTTCCTATGCTTCGGCAGCGAAGAAAGCTTTTGTGATGAACCGTATTGGCGATTTAGGATTCCTATTGGCGCTCTTCTTTATTTTGGAAACGTTTGGCAGCTTGGAGTATACCGCGGTATTTTCAGAAGCTGCCGGTATGGCGGTGGGCGACTCTACACTTCTCGTTATCACCTTGTTGTTGTTTGTCGCAGCGACTGGAAAATCCGCGCAGATTCCACTTTTTACTTGGCTGCCTGATGCGATGGCCGGCCCAACCCCAGTTTCGGCTTTAATCCACGCGGCAACCATGGTAACGGCGGGTATTTATATGGTTGTACGATCAAATGTGCTTTTTACGCTCTCCCCGTTGTCTATGGAAATTATGGCTGTGGTAGGGGCAGTTACCGCATTTGTAGCCGCGTTTATAGCGATTACGCAAAATGATATTAAGAAGGTATTGGCCTATTCAACGGTATCGCAGTTGGGCTACATGTTTTTAGGGTTGGGAGTAGGAGCCTTCACAGGCGCCTTTTTCCACGTCTTAACACATGCATTTTTTAAAGCGCTACTTTTTCTTGGTGCGGGCTCTGTTATACATGCTCTTCATGATGAGCAAGACATGCGAAAAATGGGGGGCTTGCGGAAGGCTCTACCGATAACTTTTGTCACAATGCTCATCGGGACCATCGCAATAAGCGGCATTCCGCCCTTCGCAGGGTTTTTCTCCAAAGATGAGATCCTTGCCCATGCATACCAACATCATCCTATATTTTGGGTGCTAGGCTTTATCACCGCACTCTTCACAGCTTTCTATATGTTCAGGTTGCTTTTCTTGACTTTCTTTGGGGAGTTTCGTGGCACAGAAGAACAAAAAAGAAAACTCCATGAATCGCCTTGGCAAATGACAACGGCTCTTTTGGTATTAGCCTTCCTATCGATCGTTGGAGGATTTGTAAATGTTCCTGAGGTATTAGGCGGTGGACAAAAATTGGCCGGGTTTCTTGCTCCAATTTTTGCGAACAGCGACACCCAAGCTACAGGTATGCACTTGAGTCATATGACAGAATATGTATTAATGGGCCTTTCTGTTTTGGCAGCCCTCATGATGGCATTATGGGCCTACGTGAAATATGTTAAAAACAATAAGGTGCCTATTGCCGACAATAGCCAACACGGAATACTTTACAAGCTTTCTTACCATAAATTATATGTCGATGAATTGTATGATACCGTTATCGTAAAACCCTTGCGCGGGTTGTCGCTTTTTTTCTTCAAATATGTCGATAGGATGGGTATTGACGGGTTTGTGAACGGCGTTGGCGATTTCTTTATCGGATCAGGTAAAGGGATTCGGCTGCTACAAAGCGGGCATATTGGGTTTTATATTATTATGATGGTTTTTAGTGCCGTCGCTATTTTGATTTATGGAATATTGCACATTTAAAAAAGAGGATTGCCTGAGCACACAAATAAAAATGCTTAGCTTTTAGACTTACACATTATGAACTTGTTGATGGATAACCTATTTATTTTATTGTTGATACCCATTGTCTCGGCGCTCATCTTAAGTTTTGTGAGACAAGCATTGCCAGCGAAATGGATTGCTTTAGCTACGTCGTTATTTTCGTTGGGGTTGTCTATTCCATTCCTCGTTTCATTTGTTTCTGATGCTTCGATTCAATTTGAGCAAAGTTGGACATGGATCGCATCATTGGGGGTAGATTTCCATATCGGTTTAGATGGGATAAGCATGCCTTTGCTTATATTAACAAATGGCCTTATTCCCTTGATTATTTTAGCATCATTTAAGAAAGAATACAAAGGTGGGTTCTACGCGCTTGTTTCTTTTATGCAGGCGGGCCTATTGCTGGTATTCTTTGCACAAGATGCATTCTCCTTTTACGTGGGATGGGAAGCAGCACTTATCCCTATTTACTTTATATGTGCCCTTTGGGGTGATGGTGATCGTATTCGCGTTAATCTGAAGTTCTTCATCTATACATTTTTAGGAAGTTTATTTATGTTGATAGCCTTGATTTATTTGTATAATCAAGGTACCGCACGGAGTCTCGAATGGGATGCGCTTACCTCATTGCAGCTCTCTGAAAATAGCCAGCGGTGGGTATTTTGGGGATTTCTTTTAGCATTTGCAATTAAAATTCCTATTTTTCCATTTCACACTTGGCAGCCTGATACGTATACACATGCACCCGCGGGCGGAACAATGTTACTCGCAGGTATTATGTTGAAGATGGGTGTCTACGGGTTAATTCGGTGGTTGCTGCCTGTTGCCCCTTTTGCCGTTTTATCATACAGTACAATCCTGATGGTTTTATGCGTTATCGGGATCGTGTACGCGTCAATTATAGCCTTTAAACAACAGGATGCAAAACGATTAATAGCTTACTCTTCTATCGCACACGTGGGGCTTATCTCTGCCGGAGTTTTCTCTTGGCATAGTGAAGGACTGCAGGGTGCAATACTGCAGATGGTAAACCATGGCTTAAGCGTAGTGGGGTTGTTTTATATTATCGATATAGTGCAGGAACGTACAGGTAGCCGTGAGCTTTCTTCCTGGGGTGGCTTAGCAATCCAGATGCCGAGACTAGCAATCGTTTTCCTCATTATACTAATGGGCGCTATTGGGCTCCCGCTTACAAACGGTTTTATTGGTGAGTTTCTGTTGCTAAAGGGCGTTTTTGATTTTGGGATTTGGTATGCTGCTTTCGGCGGGCTAACATTGATTTTAGGCGCGGTTTACATGCTGCGGTTCTATCAAAAATCTATGTTGGGCCCACAACATCCCGAGGGGAAAAAGGTGTCCGATATTGCAGGAAATGAATTACTAGTTCTCAGTGTAATCGCTTTTTTCACCTTGCTATTAGGTGTGTGGCCACAAGCAATATTAGATTTATCAGAAGCATCAGTTACCAGTTTATTAAATAACATTAAATTTTAGCGATTGAACGTACTATGGGAGCGATAATTACATTAGGTATATTGGGAATTTTAGTATTATATCTCGGACTCTACAAAGCTAAAAATGCACTGCTTCCGACGACGATCATCGGGCTTTTGGTCGCACTCGGATTCTCGTTGTCGTTATGGAACACTGATGCAACAACGCGCTATCATGGCATGGTGCTATTTGACCGCTATGCTATAGCGTTTTCCGCGTTACTCATCGTCGTGACAATACTAATTTTGCTCCTTTCAAAAGAATATTTTCGAAGTATCAGCGATAATATCGCCGAATATTATTGTCTGTTAGTCTTTTCGCTGATGGGCGCGTTATTAGTGGCTGCCTATCACAATTTTGCAATGCTTTTCGTTGGGATTGAAATTATGTCTGTAGCACTCTATATTCTAGTAGGGATACGTAAAAGCGATTTCGCGTCAAATGAAGCTGCCCTCAAATATTTCCTGATGGGTGCTTTCTCGACCGGTTTTTTATTGTTTGGTATTACCTTAATTTATGGCGCAGCTGGAACATTTGATCTAAGCGGACTACGAGAATATGTGCTGTCATCGACAACTCTGTCGCCGTTGTTTTATGCAGGAATATTGCTTATGCTTTGTGGATTATGTTTCAAAGTGGGGGCGGCTCCTTTTCATTTTTGGACCCCCGACGTGTATGATGGCGCACCGATATTGGTAACAACTTTTATGAGCACAGTAGTAAAAGTAGCTTCATTTGTCGGTTTCTTTCGTCTTTTCAGTATGGTCATGGTTCCGGTAAGCGAGTTTTGGACCCCCGTCCTGCTTATAATTACGATCATTACACTTTCCATTGGTAATATCACGGCGTTATTGCAAGTAAGCTTTAAGCGGATGATGGCCTATTCTAGCATTTCCCATGCAGGCTATATGCTTTTTGCGATCGTGTCGATTGGCCCTTCGTCGGCTTCTAGTATATTCATGTATGCAGTGGCCTACAGCTTCGCTTCAATCATCGCCTTCGCGGCATTAATTTTGGTTAAACGAAAAACAGGTTCTGATCAATTTGAGTCGTTCAACGGATTAGCCAAAAGAGAGCCGATGTTGGCAATTGTATTAACCATAGCCATGTTGTCGCTAGCCGGCGTACCGCTGACTGCAGGGTTTATCGGCAAATTTATGATGTTTAACAACGTGATGGGAAATTACAACATCATGCTATTGGTTATCGCGGTGATCAATGCGGCGATAGCCGTTTACTATTACTTGCATGTGGTGGTGAATATGTATTTCAAAACGGGTGAAGAGCAAAATCCAGATCGTATTGCCGTTTCCAATAGTTATACAATAGTGTTAGGGCTAGCTGCCGTTCTCACGATCGTATTTGGGGTCTATCCGGACATTATCATTAGCCTGATCTAGTGAGATTACGCGTAGCTCGTTAAAATAATCATAGGTACTTATAATTTGCTCACTTCGGTGAGCTTTTTTATGCGCTATACGTTGAAATTGGTTTTTTTCTGTTTTTTGTAATTTCATTTCTATCTTATATTACAAATTGTATCTTTATACGGGGCCACTTTTAATTATGCGGATATACAGGTTATTAGCGATTGTTATGTGTTTGTTTTGTACCTGTGTTACGCAGGTGCAGGCGCAACAGATGATCGAAGGTACCGTGTCTGATAAGAGCAGTGGAAGCATGATAGCGTTGGCAAGCGTTTCTATCGTTGGTGTGGCAGAAGGCACCTCCTGTGATTCCAGCGGTCGATTTCGATTAGTGACAAATAGGAAACCGCCGTTTCAACTTCTCATCTCCGCTATTGGGTATAAGGATGCAATTGTAGACTACAAAACTGCCCAACACCATCTTCGCGTCGAGCTGGAAAACAATGAGCAAGTAATTGACGCGGTTGAAATATCGCGAAAGGTAAAATACAAAAATCGTAATCCAGCCGTAGATCTCATTCAGCAAGTGATAAAAAACAAGCGTCTTAATCGTTTGGAAAATCAGGCGCCTTTATCCTTCAAGCAGTATGATAAATTGCAGTTCGGCATGGTCAACCCTCCACAGGGATATAAAAAAGGGTTGGGCCCTATAGGTTTTGTTTTTGACAATGTCGATACCACAACTTTACCAGGCAAGAAATTGCTGACCATTTTTATGCAGGAGCAGCTTAGTGATGTGTATTCTAAAAATAGTCCAAAGGCGTTTAAGAAGCGTGTGAAATCTATCAAGCAGACTGACTTCGATCCGCGTTATATAAATAACCATAATATACAATCGTATTTATCCTATCTTTTTCAGGATGTAGAGATATATGATGAGAATATTTTTATGATTAACAAGCTGTTCTTAAGTCCCATCGCAAATAACGCTCCGGTTTTCTATAAATATTACATTACCGATACCGTTCAAACTGCCGAGGGACGTTTTATTCAGCTTGCTTTTGAACCAAGAAATAAGACCGACCTGTTATTAAGTGGAAAGCTACAAATCACTATGGACGACCGTTTTGCGGTACAGCTTGCCGAATTGCGAACGAATAAAGAGTCGAACCTTAATTGGGTAAATGATGTAAAAATTGAATTGATTTATCGTCCAAACCAGCAGAGACACATGTTTCTGGAAAAGAGTCATGTCAATATTATTTTTGGAACCGGTAAACGAGATGCGGTTTATGGACAAAAAACATCTTTAAATTACGATTATGATTTTTCTCCGACCCTTACCGATGACGTTTTTACTGGCGCTCCGACGGAGGTGCTACCGTCTGCAAAGCAAAATGATGGGCTGGTTGCTCAGCAACGACCAATACAGCTTTCACCAGTCGAGGGGCGCGTATACAGTAACATCGATTCGCTCAATAATAACAGGACCTTTAAAACGATGCTTGCAGTGGGCTACTTGTTGGGGCTTGGCTATTACCCGGCTGGCCCTGTGGAGTTTGGTCCGTTGGAATACGTTTACTCCCGAAATAATATTGAGGGAAACCGCATTCGGATAGGTGGTAGAACCACGGCCGCACTTTCCGAGAAAGTGTTTATAGAAGGATATTTGGCCTATGGCATGCGAGATAGAGCATTTAAATATTTTGTGCGGCCTTCTGTATCACTAAATGGCGAATCGGTAGCAAAGTTTCCTGCACATTATATTCAAGCTGCCGTGCAGCGTGATATATTTGATCCGGGTAGAAATCTTGGCTTCAGAAAAGGGGATAGCTTTTTTCAGTCTATCCGTAGAAATCGACCGACTAAATGGATGGATACGGAGGCTTATCAATTAACGCATTTGATTGAATTCGGCAATCACATCAGTTTATCCAGTTCTGTTATCCATCACCAGCGCCGTGCTATTGGTGATTTGCGGTTTATCTCATCGTCTGATGCTGCTGTGTCTATGCCCGAAATAAATACCAACGAATTGCAATTTATTTTGCGTTGGGCACCGAATGAGAAATTTTACTACCGAAACCTATCACGTAACACTATTATTGAGAAGTATCCAGTCTTTAATCTACAGTACAACCGGGGGCTGGATGGTTTCCGTGGAGGCGATTATGCTTTCGATGCATTACGTGCATCTGTCTCGAAGCGGTTTTTCCTTAAGCAGTTGGGTTTTGCTGACTTCACTTTGGCTGGGGGAAAGATTTGGGGGACGCTTCCTTATCCGTTATTAGAAATTCCTGATGTCTTTCGAGAAGAGGATCGGCATGTGATCGATTTTACGTTGATGCGCAGCACGGAGTTTGTCGCTGATGAATACGTTAGGCTTTCGGTAGAGCATAAATTGGAAGGCTTTATTTTTAATAAAATTCCGTTGATCAAGCGCCTAAACCTCCGCGAGATCTGGGGCGTGAAGATGTTTTATGGAAAATTGGCAGATAATAATAATCCTTATGTAAGCGATGACGTCATTCGATTTGACCAAAATGCCGAAGGACAGACGTTAACGCACGTCATGGATAAGTCGCCATACTGGGAAGGAAAGGTCGGAATTGATAATATCTTCCGAATATTGCGCGTTGAATATGTGAAGCGGCTAAACTATTTAGATTTGCCGGATGTGCAACGCGATGCTTACCGTGTTAGTGTGCACTTTAACTTTTAAACGAATGGAAAAATCAACAAATTTTTTATTGGATATAGCAGATAAAACAGCTTATCTGACAATCAATAGACCAGAGAAACTAAATGCTTTAAATAGGGCAACATTAGAGGAATTGGCAACGATTTTGGCGAAGCTAAAGGGAGACAGTAATGTCCGTGGCGTGATCTTGACCGGCGCCGGCGAGAAGGCTTTTGTTGCGGGGGCTGACATTGCTGAATTTCGTGACCTTTCTGCAGACGACGCACGTCATTTAGCTGCTAGCGGACATCACGAAGTTATGGATGTAATTTATAATTTTCCGAAACCCGTGATAGCGGCGATAAACGGGTTTGCGCTTGGCGGCGGTCTTGAGCTCGCTTTAGCATGCCACATAAGAGTGGCCAGTAGCGCAGCGAAAATGGGATTACCAGAAGTATCCCTCGGCTTGATTCCTGGCTACGGTGGTACGCAAAGGCTTCCGCAGCTTATCGGTAGAGGTAAAGCACTGGAAATGATTCTGACTGGGGAAATGATGTCCGCGGAAGATGCGCTGCAGTGTGGGCTGGTGAATTACGTTGTCGCCCCAGAAGCATTGGTAACTACCTGTGAGCAGCTGTTGAAGAAAATTTACGCTAAATCATCTACTGCAGTTTCGGCTGCAATTTCTGTTGTAAATATTGGCTTAGTAAAACCTGAGGAGGGCTACCTGGCCGAAATTGATGCGTTTGGAACGGCCTTTTCAAGTTTGGATTTTGAGGAAGGGGTTTCTGCATTTCTGGAAAAGCGAAAACCAAATTTTTAAGCATTTGTTCATATAGTTGATAGAGCTATTAACTATATGAACCATCCTGTATTTTCCCAAAAAGAGCGCAATATTATAATTCTTATAATCGTCATTGCGTTAGGTTTGATTTTACTTTACGCCACGCGAGGTATATACGGTGCCTTCCTCGGCACGTTGGTGATGTATACGCTATTTAGAAAGCTCAATATCTTTTTGATAGAGAAATGGCGATGGCCAAAGCCACTATCGTCAGTTGCAATTATTCTGGTATCTATCGTCATCATCATTTTGCCGTTTTTTGGCATAGGTAGTATGCTGTTAAAGAAGGCCATAAAACTGCAGCAAGATCCGGCCTGGATTACACAAATGATTGATGCCATAAATGGCTTTGCTGGGGATAAGCTCGGTAAGCCCGATCTCGTAAAAGAGCAAATCGAGGCGAGTGCAGCTTTCTTCGGTGGTTTATTAACATCGGTTTTAGGGGGTGCTGCAAATATCTTTATTGAAGTCACCGTTATGTATTTCATTTTGTATTTTTTATTTGTCAACTACCGTGGTTTTGAACGAGGAGTTATTCATTACATGCCTTTTGATGAGCAACAAGCGTCTATATTTGGTACGGAGCTCAAAAACATAACCTATTCCAACATTGTTGGGCAAACAGTTATTGCTATTGTACAGGGAGGTTGTTTAGCTTTAGGTTTTTGGTTTTTTGGCGTGCGCGATGAATTATTTTGGGGCGTGATTTGTGCGATATTGTCGTTTGTCCCTTTATTGGGGCCGCCGCTTATTTTCGTTCCTGCCGCATTGATACTTCTTTCGCAAGGGCAAAGCTGGCAAGCGGTAGGTTTACTCGTTTGGGGGTTTGGGCTTGTGATTAATATCGACAACGTATTGCGATTTATCATAAATAAGAAGGTGGGCGATATCCATCCATTGATAACCGTTGTTGGCGTCATCATTGGCTTACCTTTGTTTGGGATAATGGGTTTGGTATACGGTCCGTTGTTGTTAGCGTATTTTCTGATCGCGGTTAAGATCTATAAAACCAACAAGCGCCTTTCTTTGAGAAAGGCGCAGTTGGAAGATAGGCAGTAGTCTAGCTTAGTAGCCCACACCTGTACGGCGCGGCTGACGTATTGCTGGCCAGGTGTTTTCACCCCGCGTGCCGCCCGTAGGCATAACACGTTGTTCTCTATTGACAAGTTCATCCTCTTGTGCCGCCATATAAGCCATCACCGCCGTTAGAACGACGTTGTAGCGTAAATCATCAAAGACAAGCTTATCATAGGTATCTAAATTTGTGTGCCAAGTGTTATTAAAGTATCCCCATGATAACGAGCTGAGCATAAAAGCCGGAATTCCGGCTGCCACAAAAGAGGCATGATCAGAGCCACCACCACCGGGATTTCCGGGGAAAGTGGTCTTAATATCCTTCGTGATGTGGTTAGGAACGGCTTGCATCCAGCGACCAATAAAGTCGTAGGCATGAACAAAGCCAGAACCATTTATATTCTCCACGCGTCCGGTACCATTATCGAGGTTGAAAACAGCCTGTGTTTTTTCTACAATTTCAGGATTATCTAACACAAAGGCTCTTGAACCGTTCAAACCTTGTTCTTCACTACCCCAAAGGCCAATCAAAATGGTACGTTTCGGATTTGGGAATACTGCTTTTAGAACACGGGCGACTTCCATCATAGCGAGTGTACCTGTGCCATTATCAGTTGCGCCGGAACCACCTTCCCAGGAGTCTAAATGCGCAGATAATATGACATATTCATTTGGCAGCTCTGTGCCTTTAATCTGCGCGACAGTATTAAAAGATGGAACGTTTCCTAGATCTTTCGAGCTGGTCTCGATTTTTACTTTTGGAATGATTCCGTTCTGCGCCAAGCGATAAAGTAGGCCATAATCTTCTAATGATATATCTACGGAAGGCACCTTTTTGGTTCGTGCGCCAAAAATTTTATTTGCACCAAATTCTCTAGACCAAAAGCTAGAAAGGATGCCTAAAGCTCCGGCATCTTCTAGCTTCGCCGGGATAGAATTAGCAGAGTACCCTGTTTTAGCGATATTGGCGTTGAAGATGCGGACCAAAGAATCACGCTCATGTTTCATTTGCTCGAACGATTCTGGCCGGGCATACTTTTCCCAATCGTGATCCGGCCTTCCTGTTGGTTGGTACATGGAAGTCATCACATACTTTCCCTTCGCTTTGGGGAGCCAAGCTGCGAAGTCAGTGGAGTCTTTGAATGTAGGTAAGACGATCACCTCACCTTCTATTGCCTTGCCCTTAGTGCTTGGACTCCAGGCAAGCTGTGTACCTGCAAGCGTTTTTAAGCGAGGGGATGTCATGTCGATATGCGATATACCGCGTTCCCAGCCGCGCCATTCGCCAAATTGCTGTTTCTCTGCCTCGATACCCCAACTTTGAAAGGTTTTTACTGCCCAATCATTGGCTTTGTTCATTTGTGGTGTTCCTACAAGCCGAGGGCCAACAACGTCCAGTAATTGGAAGGCTAGATTCTCTAATTGCGAGTTTTCGTTGGCTTCTTTTACAATTTTTTGAACAATTGGATCGAGCTGCTGCGCTTCTTGCCGGCCGTATTGCCCGAAAGATGAGCCGCTAGCAAGTAAAGCAAGAGCGCAGAGAGTAATTCGCAATTTTTGATGTGTTATCATGAATGTGTTGATTAGTTGTCGCTTTAAATCTCGCTATTTTTTGTGAAAAATGCGTTCTGTGACTAGATTTTTACGATCCTATAATAAGATAGCGCGCGTTCTGTACACTAGAGCAACCAATTCTTACGCAAATAACTTGATAATGTGGGATTCTAAAATTTTAGCTTACCAAGATCACTTAACGAGAAATAGCCAAGTTTAGGACGGTGTTATAATTAAATTTTTGGTTCGCTATTTAACAAGATCATTCGCATCCGTGTTTTGACCAATTAGGTTAACCAAAATGTCTTTTGTCTTCTTCGTTGATTTTTATTGGCGGAATATTAAGTAGAAAATATGTTGAATTATTTTGCTGAACTAATTCTTATAAGATAATTAATTGACTTAATTGCTATTTTTCGCTATATTTAGTTCATTGGAATTTACTCGTTTAACTCTTGCTTGGTTTGTGTGTGCGGTATGTTGAATGAAATGCTTGGTAATAAAGACATTTCGTAAACTGATTTATCGCACCAGCGAAGCAGATAGAAAACAAACGATTTTTATCTCAGAAACCCGATTGCAGAAGTGTGAATAGCCAAACGCAAATACTGAATTATGAATAAGCAAGATAAGAATTGTATCAACAATAAAATTGCGGCGACGATCCGTGTTGAGCGTTTTAGGAGAGGCTATAGCCAAGAATTTATGGCTTTACAACTGCATATTTCTCAGAATGCCTACTCTCGAATAGAACGTGGGGTAACGAAGCTGGATATAGAACGGCTAGATGCGATAGCAGCACTGCTCGGCGTTACTATCGAGTTCCTCTTAAAGGAAGGCAAAAATTAGGGTTTTCTTACAGCCCTTTATACCATAAAAAGTGATTCAACATCATCGATAATCCAACTGGAAGCTAGGAGAGCAAGGAGAATAGCAGCGTCGTAAAGTGTTAACCATATTTTGTTTAATTTAAAACCATAGGGTTTAGAGGTTTTTCTTATTTCTTTTTATTCTTGTAGAGTCAACTGCGCAGAGTGGCATCGAGTTATTAACAGAGTTCGTTTATTTTAAGTTAGATAAAGATGAAAAAGAATTTTAGGAATATTTTCATGCTTTTAGCACTCATAGGTGGTTTGGGATATGTGTCTAAAGGTCAGCATACCACAAATCTCGGATTAGCTGTTGTAAAAAAGGTTTTTCAGTCTGAAAACGAGTATGCGAAAACAGCCGGCACTGCAATAGGAGGTGGGGCAGGTGCTGTCGCAGGAGCTTGGGCCGGTACTAAAGCTGGGGCAGCAATTGGAATGATAGGAGGTCCTGCAGGAGCGGCAATAGGTGGCGTTCTTGGAGGCACGGCTGGAGCACTATAAATCATTAAGCCGCTACGAAAAGCAAGGATTGTTCGGTTCTTGCTTTTTGTAATGTTCAACAGCTCATAGTATGCAATTTATTATTGAAATAAATCTTGTTATTCTTATTGTTTCCGTTTTTACCCGGCTCATGTTTTTAGTGCTCAACCCACATGAACGTGTTGCCACTTTTTTTAGAAAGACTGCACTAATCAATCTTGTAATAGAATTCTTCTTTAATTTATTTGCGTTATGTGTTTTGATTTCCTGTTGTAAGCTAGTTTCGTCTGTTTTTGCCCTCTCTTCCGAATTCCAATATATCCTCTATTTGAGTGTGGTGTCAGTTATTGTTCACTTTTATTCCTATTTTTTTTATTATACAATTGACACCTATCTCAACAAAAAGAAGGAAATAACGGGGCTCTTTTTGGAAGCAAATTTGGTTAACCGTAACATCAGCGTATATGAATACGATGACAAAGAATTTAACGCCTATTCTACCGGGGTGTTTTCTAATACAAGGCAGATCCTTTTTTCTAAAAAGCTATACGAGTTATTAAGTAAAGAGGAGCGATATGGAATAATTATGCATGAGGTTGCTCATTTCGAACATCATGATTTGCTTAAGAGGTATATGTTACAAGTGGGATTAACAATGGTGTTTGCTTTTTGCATGTATTTCGCAAACCAATATGATGTAATAGACGAATATTTGCTGACAGCCATTATGGGGGGATTGTACGGTGGATTAAACGTCGTCCTAGTCGGTCTGATTTCGAAGAAACAAGAGCATGCAGCAGACATGTTCTCCCTTCAATCAACCGGTAAACCTTATGTAATAGACGCCTTAAAGCGGATAAATACAGCTACTCAAGGAATGTTAAACCAAAAATCATTAAGCTACCCAACCCTAGATGAAAGAATTCAATTTATTAAAAAATATTCCTAAAACGTCGATTAGCTTTGTTTGTATAATCTTCGGAATATTTTTAGGTAATCAATTCCGATTAAATGATCAAGTCGTTTCGGTCAACCAAAATATATCTGCTGACGATTTAGGCCTTATTCGGACAGTCAATCTTTTCTTGAAAATTTTTTTAACAAATTTAACTCTACTTTTGGTTACTATATACATCGGCTTTTTTACTGGAGGCCTCTTAACTTTGGTAATATTAATTTTTAATTCTATCAATTTGACTTTTGTTGCTAACGAAGCAAAGTTGGTTATGTCTAATACGGATTTACTAGTCAAATTTCTTTTTCATGGATTGTTGGAGGTATACACATTTCTAGTTGCAGCAAATATTAGTTTTGGTGGCTGGCAATACTATCGTAGAGCTGTTGAAAACGATTGTTTTGATAAAGATCTGTTGCCAAGAAATAAGTACACATACATTTTGATAGGGTTTGTATTTGTTTCAGCTTTTTTGGAGGTTATCAATATTAACTATTTATGATAAAGCAAGGATTGGGTACTATTGCATTTTTCATACTGACATCGATGGGGTCGATGTTGTATAAAAATTACTTGATCACCGAAACAATTGCAGAATCTGACAAGCTTATACACGTTATGGCAGCTTTTAGTTCTTTCTTTACGGTGTCATTTGCTTGCATTTTTTATGTTCTAATACTCTTCCTAGGTAGATTGGGTACAAAGTTATGTGGGCAAAACATAGCAAAAGGCGACCTTTTTGAAGTATTGGTCAGTTTTTTTATAGTTTTGAGTAGCTTCGAGATCTTTAAGATTGCTGTACATCATACATGGCTCAAAGACAGCTTAAGATTTATCGTCCTCGATGAAGCTTTTAAACACGACTTGGCAGCTACAACATGGGGTATGTATTTAAAGTTGACTCAATTATTTTCTTTAATTTTTTTAATAATTGTTTGTTATGTAAGGCTTAGAGAACTTAATTACTCTGTAAAAGTGTCAGCTATCTTTATTTCTTTCATCATGTTTGGGTTAGGTGTTTATTCAATACCAGATTTTTTTATATAGAGGTGATTGGCTGAGCGCCCCGTAACACGATATCCTTTATCGGCATTATCTTTTGCATAAGACGGGCAGTACTATGACTAACAACAACCCGGGTACAAGAGTACATAGCAACTAAAAGATAACTTCAATATCGAAAATAGTAAGTAGGATTAAAAGTAGAACAATGAAAAGAACACCACTAATTTTTTTACTATCCCTGATGTCGCTCAGTATATTTGCACAACATCGGAAGTTTGGCTATGTTGAGTTAGGTGGCACAAGTGTTTTTACTTCGCTGAATTTCGACATGCGATTTAATAAAGAGAACCCGGATGGGTTAGGCTTTCGTGCGGGAGCAGGGAGTAGTTTTGGCGCATTTGATATTGATAAGATTTATACTGTTCCGGTAGGGATTAACTATGTCATTGGCAAAGGAAAGAGCGGTTTTATCGTAGGGGGAAATAGTGTTTTTGCAATAAATGGTGAGCCGAAGGGAAGAAAATCCGAAAATTTCAAATCCGTTATATTTTCTGCGGATGTCGGTTATAGATATACCCCTACGGGTAATGGTTTCGGCTTCCAAGCTACGTACACGCCGCTTTTTAATACAGTGGACGGCACAATGCCTTTTTGGATTGGCGTAGGGATAGGGTATTCCTGGAATTAAAAAGAGGGCTATCTGCTTAGAAGCAGATAGCCCTTATTGCCAAATACAAAAATAGACTTTTATAATAGGGAAGATAATAGTTTACCGCCAAGCCTTATACTGGTTGATCAATCCATTGGTAGAAGCATCATGTGAGCTTACGTCATTTTCATCAACAAGTTCTGGAAGGATGTTGTTGGCTAGTTGCTTACCCAATTCTACACCCCACTGATCAAAACTGTAAACGTTCCAGATGACGCCTTGGACAAAGATCTTGTGCTCATAAAGGGCGATAAGTGTACCGAGCGTGTAGGGCGTTATTTTTTTGATAAGGAAAGAGTTTGTCGGCCTATTGCCTTCAAAAACTTTGAAGTTCTTCAATGCCTCGATTTCTTGTGCAGATTTGCCGGCTTTTTGCAATTCGGCTACTACCTCCTCTTCATTTTTTCCATTCATCAAAGCCTCCGTTTGCGCGAAAAAGTTAGATAAAAGGAGTTGATGATGGTTTCCTAAAGGATTAAGTGAAATTGCTGGAGCAATAAAATCGCATGGGATCAATTTTGTGCCCTGATGGATAAGTTGGTAGAAAGCATGCTGACCATTTGTACCGGGCTCGCCCCAAATGATTGGTCCTGTTTGATAGTCGACCCGATTGCCGTTCCTGTCGATGTATTTACCGTTACTTTCCATGTCGCCCTGTTGGAAGTAGGCTGCAAAACGGTGCAGGTATTGATCGTAAGGTAGGATAGCGTGGCTTTCAGCGTCAAAGAAATTGTTGTACCAAATGCCTAGCAATGCCAATACAACGGGGATATTTCTCTCGAACTCGGTATTTTTAAAATGCTGATCAGCGGTATGAGCTCCTTTTAACAATTGTTCGAAGTTTTCAAATCCAATTCCTAGCGAGATTGATAGTCCAATGGCAGACCATAGCGAGTAACGGCCACCTACCCAATCCCAGAACTCAAACATGTTTTCCGTATCAATACCAAATTCGGAAACCCCTTTCTCATTGGTGCTCAAAGCTGCGAAGTGCTTCGCAACATCTGTCTGTTCGGCACCGGAGGCTAAAAACCACGCCTTTGCTGAAGCCGCATTGGCCATCGTTTCTTGTGTAGTGAACGTCTTTGAAGCAATCAAAAACAGGGTTGTTTCAGGGTTCAATCCCTTTAATGTTTCTGCGATATGCGTACCATCCACATTGGACACGAAATGCAAGTTCAATCGTGTTTTGTACGATTTCAAAGCTTCTGTAACCATCACGGGACCCAAGTCTGAACCGCCAATACCGATGTTCACCACATCCGTGATTTCTTTGCCCGTAAAACCTTTCCAACTGCCGGATAGGATTCTGTTGGTAAAATCCTTCATATGGGCCAAAACAGCGTTGACTTTTGGCATGACGTCTTCGCCATCCACTAACACAGCATCGTTGGATTGATTACGCAATGCTGTGTGTAGCACTTGCCGACCCTCTGTTTTGTTTATTTTCTCGCCGTTGAACATGGCGTCAATAGCTTTATCTAATTGACATTCTTTTGCGAGTTGAATAAGTAGTGCGAAGGTTTCGTCGGTGATTCTATTTTTAGAAAAATCGAGTAAAATGTCTTCGAGTTGGGTAGAGAATTTTTGAAAGCGATCTGGGTCTTCTTCGAAAAGTTGCTTTAAAGATTTTTCATTGACCGAAATGTAGTGATCGGCTAAGTATTTGTAAGCTTGTGTGGTCGTAAAGTCTACGTTTGGAAACATGATTGATGATGTTGTTTGTACCAAAGATAAGTATTGAAACAGTCAAATTTAAATTTTATGGGAATAGCTTGTATGTAAAGATAACCAACGCGCGATTACGTTTTTCCGTTTTTACTTTCTATTTTTGGCTATGACCAAAGAACAGATTCAGGACTTGAGGGATAGAGTTACGTCCCTAAGGAGGCATCTTTGACATTGATGCCAAGAAAGAAGAAATAGCTAAGAATACAGAGATAACATTACAAGCCGATTTTTGGGATGCTCCAAAGGCTGCTGAAAAGGTTTTACATGAGATAAAGAACCTGAAAGTATGGACGGAGCATTTTGATGAGGTTGCAGCAGCTGTGGAAGATGCCGGCGTGATGTATGAATTCATGCAGTCTGGTGATGCTACGGAGCAAGATGTAGAAGGGCAATATCAAGATGCTTTGCATCAAGTAGAAGAACTGGAGTTTAAAAATATGCTCAGTGCTGAGGAAGATCAGCTTGACGCGATCCTGCAGATCACAGCGGGTGCCGGCGGTACCGAATCATGCGACTGGGCGGCAATGCTGATGCGGATGTATATTATGTGGGGTGAAAAGCATGGGTGCAAAGTAACGGAGCAAGATCATCAGGAAGGCGATGTGGCCGGTATAAAGACGGTAACATTACAGTTTTCGGGCAATTTTTCCTACGGCTACTTGAAAGGGGAGAACGGCGTGCACCGGTTGGTGCGAATCTCTCCGTTTGATTCGAACGCTAAACGTCATACCTCATTTGCCTCTGTATATGTTTATCCACTGGTAGATGATAACATAGAAATAGAGGTTAAAGATTCCGAAATCGAATGGGATACGTTTCGCTCGGGCGGCGCAGGTGGACAAAACGTCAATAAGGTAGAAACGGCTGTTCGACTACATCATAAGCCTACTGGTATCATTATCAAAAATCAGGAGTCGCGTTCTCAATTGCAAAACAAAGAGAATGCACTTCGATTGCTGAAATCACAGCTTTATGAAATAGAGATGCGGAAACGGCAGGAGGCTACAGCTGCAATTGAGGGTTCTAAGAAAAAAATAGAATGGGGATCGCAAATCCGCAACTATGTTTTACATCCCTATAAGCTAATCAAAGATCTACGAACAGGTACGGAAACATCAAATACGCAAGCCGTATTAGATGGCGATTTGGATGAATTTTTAAAATCTTACTTGATGGAATTCGGCGGCTAAAGCCTTATAGCCTAAGAGTAGCGGTTTGCTCGACAAACCGCTACTCTTTATATTAAAAAGAGTTTTTCCACATCATGCTTTCGACAGGGCGGATTGTCTTATTATTATACTTCGCATTTCCCTTACTGTTGTATGGCGTTTCAATGTCACCTTCAACAACAAAGTAAATGAGCTGTCCAATCGGCATTCCCGCATAAACACGTACAGGTTGTGCAGCAGAAATTTCCAATGTCCATGTGTTGCAAAATCCCACATCACCCTTGCCCGCTGTAGCATGTATATCGATGCCCAAACGTCCTGTACTGGATTTTCCTTCCAGAAAAGGAACATGAGCGTGCGTTTCTGTATACTCCAATGTTACACCTAGATATAGCGTTCCGGGCTGGAGTATATAGCCTTCCTCAGGTATTTCAAAGTGTTCAATTTCGTTGTGTTTTTTTGCATCTAGTACCTCACTTTTGTAAGTCGCCAAATACTTTCCTAGATGGACATCGTAAGAATTTGTTCCTAAGCATTTTCTGTCGAATGGCTCAATAACGATCATTCCGTTATCAATCTCTTCTAAAATTCTTTTGTCTGATAATATCATGTGTAATACGTCAAGATCCTCGCTCTCAGGTTATGAAAGAGGACTTCAAAAATACACTATTGCTTCAATTTCAGCAACTTTAACTGTTAATTTTGTAGCATCGATTTCATTCCTACGAATCTTCGGATTTTTAAACATATATTGGTCTTTAAATCATTAATAACACTTTTTATATGGGGCTAGTATATCTCCGGGAGTTGAATAGCGATACGAAGTTTGCCATTTGGAAAATTGAAGAAACAGTTGAGGAGCTGTTGTGCCGAATACAACTTGATGAAAGGGAAAGGGCGAAACTCGAAAGTTTATCTAAAGGCAAGCGCACGTTGCATTGGTTAACTACGCGTGTTTTACTCCGTTATCTGTTAAAAACAGAAGATTACATCTCTTGTCCCTCAGATGAAAATGGAAAGCCTTTTTTGCCGGACTACCCCTTTGAGATTTCCTTGACACATTCGTATGAATATGCAGGGGTATTGATGAGTGGAAAAGGTAAATGCGGTATAGATTTAGAAATCATAAAAGATAAGGTACTGCGCATTAAAGAAAAGTTTCTAAAACCGACTGAACTCGCTTTCATAAAGGAAGATAATGTGGAGCAACTGTATGCCTGTTGGTGTGCAAAAGAAGCGGTGTACAAACTTCAGGGCAACAAGGGCGTGTCATTTTTGGATGATATGACGATACTGCCATTTCAATACAAACCACAAGGTGTCATGACGCTTCTGTTACGAAAAGAATCGAAATCTTTCGCCTTCCAAGTCTATTACGAAAAGTTCCAAGACTACATGCTTGGCTACGTTGTTGAAGGTCTTAATCCTTAAATAATTCCAGGCGGAGATTTTGGTACCGCTCAAGGGCATCTTCTGCTTTATTCAGATCAAGCTGTTGCATGTATATTTGGCCTAGCTTATCTGCTATTGCCAATTGTAACAGCTTATTATCTTCTGTTTCGGCTAGGGCGTTCGCTTGGATAAACTCTTTCTGAGCAACCCTATAGTTTTGCTGGTTAAATTTGGAGAATGCTAACATGTATTCAATCTCCGCTAATTCACTCATGTAATTTTTGCTCTTAGCCAAATCTCTTGCTTGAATTAAAAACCACTGCGCCTCCGTATGTTTATTTTGCATTTGGTAAATTTTTGCCAAGCTTTCCCAGGCGATAATCTTTCTGTCGTATGCTTTCGCCCGATTAAGCAGTGGTATTGCTTTGCGAATGATATTGTTTTCGGCAGAGCGGTAATCCTTATCATGTGCCTGTATCAATGCAATTTTGACTAGTGAGTTCGCTTGCTCGACAATGCTTTGTTGTTTCATAGCACTTTTATAAAACGCTTCTTGAAAAAACCCAGCTTGTTGTATATTTTTATCAAATAGATAGAGATTACCCAGATTATACTGTATGATAGCAATGTCTACAGTATTTGTTGTTTTTTGTGCATGCTGTAGTGCGGTTTGCAATAACCCGAGTGTCTGCGGAACAGATCCATCGCGAAGTGACGCCGCTGCATAGGCATGTAGAATTCCATAAGCGGTATTATAATTCCCACGCTTTAATTCCTCTTGGATAAGTGTGTTCCAAGCTAAGGCTGAAGAGGGCTGTGGAGTCAGCAAATATTGAATATTAGAGAAATTACTGGTCGGTTTAAAGTCCTCCAAAAGTCGTTGAAAATCTAGCGCGCGGTCGATACTATCTTGAAAGTCTACTTTGGCTGCGTAGGAGTCTGTCAATAATTCCTGTCTGGTACGAGGCGCGGGCAGTACGTACACAGCCGGACCAACCCCATTGAATTTCGTGTCGTATTTCGTGATGTAGCCTGCCGGATCCAAAGGCACACTTTGTTCCTGTGAGATGGCTGGTAAAGCTACCGTAAGTAGCAGCATGATAGAAGATATATGGATGGCGTATTTCACGAATGATTGCATAGTAAGATCTTTTGCTGTTTTTTCAAATGTATAAAAAGTTTCTTACAGCAGTTGTGATCAATACGGGCAGTTCCATAAAAATCAGCTAGATTAGCCGGCCAGTGAGCATGCCGGTCGCAAATGGAGGAGGGATTTAACTTAGTTTAACATCTAGCGGATAGGAAGAAAAAAGGGGCTTAACACTGTTGTAATCGAATATTTACACAAAGTTTGGCTAGATATTTGGTTATCTGAACGTAATTTAATTCGAAATCGGTATCTTAATGAAATTATTTTAAAAGACAGCCGTTATTTTATAGTTCGTTTTCAGTATTTTTAGCGGAAGGAAAGCCCGGTTAAGGGGCTTAGATACTGAAAATATTGCAGTAAATGTGTTTAAATAAAATCTCTTATATGTTTAAGAATATTGTATTTGGTCTGGCATTGATTTCTGTCGTTGCCTGTGGATCAAAACCCCGTGTGAATTTGGAGGAAGGGATGTTGGAATTGAAGCCATCTGCCCAGCATCAGGTGATTGCTTCGGAAGTGGCTAATCTTTTAGAGAATTACAGCTACAAGAAGGTGCCCATGACAGACTCACTGTCGCGTATTGTCTTTGCTAATCTGCTAAAGTCGATGGATCAAGGGCGCAACTACTTGTTGCAATCTGATGTAGATGATTTTAAGCAATTTGAAAATACCATCAGTCAGGATTTTAGAAAGGGAGATTTATCTGCTCCGTTTTATATCTTCAATGTTTACTCCAAGCGTTATTTGGAAGCGATGGAATATGCGCTCACCCAAATTGATGCGAAGCATGATTTCAATGTGAATGAGAACTATGTCGCTTACAGGGAAAAATTGCCTTATTTCAAGAGTGATGCAGAGTTGAAAGATCAGTGGCGCAAGCGAGTAAAATATGATTTATTAAACCTTCGTTTGACAAGCACGGAAAAGGATTCCGTGGATGTGGAAAAACATAAGGAAACATTGCGTAAGCGTTATCAAAATATTATATCGCAGGCAAAGAAGACAAATTCCAACGATGCTTTCCAGCTCGTCATGACATCGCTAACAGATGCTGTTGATCCACATACCACGTATTACAATCCATCATTCGCGCAGGCATTTAATGAAGGCATGTCCAATACGTTTGAAGGCATTGGGGCGCGACTGCAAATGGAAAACGAAATGGTTACTATCAAGGAAATTATTGCTGGCGGTCCGGCATTTAAAGACAAAAGCTTGAATGTCGACGATCGGATAATTGGCGTCGCACAGGGAGATGGCGAATTTGACGATATTATCGGCTGGCGTTTGGATGCTGCGGTAGCAAAAATTAAAGGACCAAAAGGAACGACGGTACGTCTTAAGATTATTCCGGCCGGAAAAGAGTTGACAGCACAACCAAAAATTGTGGACCTAAAACGGGAGAAGATCGTGTTGGCTGAAGAATCTGCTCAAAAAGAGATCAAACAGATTAAGGGCGAAGATGGTAAAACCTACAAAGTCGGTCTTATCAAGTTACCCAAGTTTTATATCGATTTTGATGCTTACCGGAAGCGTGATCCTAACTATAAAAGTACCACACGGGATGTGCGTCTGATTTTAGACACGCTTCGTCAGGAGAAAGTTGATGCTGTTGTGTTGGATTTACGCAACAATGGTGGAGGTTCTTTACAAGAGGCCATAGAATTGACCGGATTGTTTATTGATAAGGGGCCTGTCGTGCAAGTCCGTGACGTGCGCGATAGGGTTGAAATAGATAGTGACGAGCAAGCCGGGGTTTCTTGGGATGGTCCATTCGGTGTGATCATTAATCGTTTTTCGGCGTCGGCATCTGAAATTTTCGCTGGAGCGATCCAGGATTACGGAAGAGGTGTTGTACTTGGTTCGCAATCGTATGGTAAAGGTACGGTACAATCGGCCATTGAGATGTCTCGTTTCATTAGCGCTACCAATAAATTATTATTGAAAGCGAAAGGCGAAGATAAAGATCCAGATACCCCTAATGGAGCGCCGGAGTTTGGACAAATTAACATCACGATGGGTAAGTTCTACCGAGTGACAGGTAGCAGCACGCAACACCGAGGCGTAACGCCGGATGTTGTCTTCCCAACGCAGTACACAGCAGAAAAGTTTGGCGAAAGCTCGGAACCATCTGCACTGCCTTGGGATCAAATTAAGCCATCCTCTTTTAAACGGGTGGCAGATTTAGCGAGCGTGAATGAAAAGCTGAACAGCATACATCAGGCGAGAATGAGTAAATCACCTGAGTACAAATATCTGTTGGAAGATATCGATGAATTTACAAAACTTGACTCTCTTCAGGAGATCAGTTTAAACCAGGTTGAATTGCAGAAGGAACGCGATAAAGCAAAAGCAAAAAACCGATCACGAATCAATCAGGGGCTTCAATTACGTAATCTTCCACTTTGGAAAGAGGGAGAACCACAGCCGAAAACAGATTTTGATTTCGTATTGGATGAAAGTATGAATGTCATGGCCGATATGATAAATTTGGTCAAAAAATAATATTCTGTTGAAGACGGAGTTATATTAAAGGGAGTTGCGCGAGCAGCTCCTTTTTTGCAGGTGTACACATCCTATGGGAACTTGTAGAAGAATAGTGATAGCCCGCAGTGCCCACACAACTATAAATAGACCTTGTAAAGTTCACACACGAATGCTTCTGGTTTAGTATTGAAGCCGAGACCAATGCCCTACATTTCTTCACATCTTTTTTTAGTAAACACCCACATTTGCCCACTGATTTAAACTCTTGGAAATGGTATATCGGGTGTTTAGCAGGGAAACTTAGGGAAGCATTTGTGGCAATGCAAATGAAAACCCGATGTGCTAAGCTTCAAATCACTAAGCGCATCGGGTTAATTTTAGCACATCTAGAATATTATTGCAGGTTTACTTTCCCGCTTTGTGGCCTTTTACTGCGAAAAACAGAATGTATAGATACGCTGGTATCATGGCGTAAAGAAAAGCATGTTGAAAATCGATCTGTAAAGAATCTTTTAAATATCCATAAACTAATGGCCATATAGCGCCACCTGCGATTCCCATAATCATAATGGCTGATCCTGTTTTTGTGAATCGCCCTAATCCTTTAATTCCTAAAGGAAATATTGCGGGCCACATCAGGGAGTTCGCGATACCCAATAGAGCAACGAAAATAAAGGATATAGTGCCGGTCGTAAACACGGAGATTGCCGTGAAGAGAATTCCCACGATGGTACAAATACGAAGCGCAAATTGCTGCGATACATATTTCGGGATGGCGATAATACCAACAATGTACCCCACTAGCATACAGACAAGAGTAAATGCAGTAGCATAGGTTACAAAGAAACTGCTCACATTTAATTCTCTGCCATATACCCCGATAATATCTCCGGCCATAACTTCCACCGCAACGCAGAAGAAAATCGCTAAAGATCCAAGGAACAGATGAGGAAATTGAAATACACTAGTTTTTCGAACCACAGCAACCTGTGTTGGATCAACCTCTTCTTCCGCATCTACATCAACCTCTGGTAAATTGGTGAATTTTAGGAATACGGCAAATGCCACGAATATTACGGCCAAAGAGATGTATGGCGTGTGTACTCTTGCTATAAGCACATCCAGAATAGCGTTCTGCTCTGCTACGTTTGTCACAGCTTCTAGTTGTGCCGTTACCTTGCCTGCATCTTTCAGGAACAATGTGCCAAAAAGGATAGGCACAATAATACCGGCCGTTTTATTAAAAAAGCCGGCAATTGAAATGCGCTGTGCAGCGCTATCGATCGGGCCAATAATGCTTAAATAAGGGTTGACAGCCGTTTGTAGCAGCGCCATTCCCGAGCCTTGTATAAAGATGCCTGCAAGGAAAAGCCCGTAGCTTCTGTTGTCTGCCGCAGGTATGAATATCAAAGATCCCAGTCCTAGTATAATCAAGCTGACAACCAACCCATTCTGAAATCCAATTTTTTTGATAATCCAAGAGCTTGGTATCGCGAGGAAGAAATAGGCGATGTACGAAGCAAAAGTGACGAAAAAAGCTTGTAAATCCGTTTCTAGGTTACAGGCAATTTTCAGAAATGGAATCAGTGTACCATTAGCCCAGGTTATAAAGCCAAGAATAAAAAAAAGTGCACAGCAGATCGCCATGGGGCGGAACTCAGTTTTTCCGGTAGGTGTTGAACTCATTTTTTAATTTGTTAGTCTTTGTGTGTCGTGATACGGTAAGTGCCTACGCACTTTTTGTTTATACAAGACTAACAAAATATATTGACATTTAGAATAGGGAGCGATGATCAAACGGTTGTTCTATGTAAAAAGTTAGAGAGACTACGTTGGGCGGAGTCTCTCTAAAACCTAAACCGTATCATAAAACCAATTAATGGTATTTGTATATAGTACAATGATGCAGCTAATATTGTTTTAAAAAAAATTATTTTTTTTCGATGATTGCTACAGTCAGCCGCGATACACAAATTAAGCTTTCTTTTTCATCTTTTATTTTGATATCCCATACATGACTTTTTTTTCCCAGATGCAGCGCTGTGCAATACGCAAATAAGGTGCCTTCACTAACGGATCTGAGATGATTTGCATTAACTTCCATGCCTACACCAGCATAGTTTTCACCCTCTACGACGAGGTTAGATGCTACGCTTCCCACGGATTCAGCTAGTACGACAGATGCGCCGCCATGTAAAATGCCAAAAGGCTGCTTTACCTTGTCTGTTATGGGCATACTTACCACCAACATATCATCGTGTATTTCGGTAGCTTTTATCCCTAGATAACCGGTCATGTAGGTGTTGAAAATAAGATTGATCTCCTCGATCGAATGTTCTTTAAACCAAATTCTCTGCATGCTCTTTGCTTTCGTTGTTTAAGTATCGCTCCTGAAGGATGATGCGGTGATGCGTAAGATGTCCCGCAATGACATACAGGAAAGCTTTTACTGTAACTAGGCGGCCAGATGCCATTCCTTTCCGGGATAGTTCAGTTTCGTTGAAAGTGTCGAACAGGAGCAGATGGGATTTGCGTAAAAAACTAAACTCTTCTTTTATGCTCTCGAAAGAGCGTTCATTGTGCCGCGCATTTTGCACAAATTCGTCCTGTTCAAACGGAGCAAGTTCAGTCATGTCATTCCGGGCAAAGCGTAACGCGCGGTACGCCATGACGCGTTCGGTGTCAAGAATATGGCACAAAACCTCCTTGACGCTCCATTTTCCTTCTGCGTATTTGTAATCACCCTTGTCTTCAGGTATTCCTTGTATAAATTCTGGGAAAGTCGTCAGCTGTTCCTCAAGCTCCTCTATTACGGAGCCGACTACATTTTCAACGTAATCTGTGTATATGGTTGGATATTCATCAGACTTGAGTGGGTTCATATCGAAGATTGCTTTTAAGTATAATTCTAAATGTTGTTCCTTTACCTAGTTCTGATTCCTTTACAAATATTTGGCCTTGATGATAGTCTACCATGCGCTTTGTTAAGCTAAGACCCAATCCCCATCCGCGTTTTCTTGTTGTAAATCCGGGTTGAAAGACAGTGTCAAAATTAGATTTTGGAATACCTCTTCCCGTATCGCTAATGTCTATAAAAATTTCCTCTTTTGCAATGTTATCGATAATGTTAACCGTTATTTTTCCTTCGGACTCAATTGCATTAACAGCATTTTTCAATAAATTTTCGATTATCCAGTCGAACAAAGGCACGTTTAGTTTCGCCTCCACGGTTTGGTCGCCCGTCAGTTGGAAGGTGATTTTTTCGCTTGTACGAACGCGGAAGTACTGTACAAAATCTTGTATGACCGGGAAGACCATGTGGCTATTTAGAGTTGGCGTAGAGCCGATTTTTGAAAATCTATCGGCGACGATCTCTAGTCTTTTTACATCCCGTTCCATTTCGTTCAGTATACTATCATTTTCCGCATCAAACTTTGTTCTTACAAGTTCCAGCCATCCCATCAGGGATGAAATGGGCGTGCCTAGTTGGTGAGCAGCTTCTTTTGCCATACCCACCCAAACGAGATTTTGTTCTGTTTTCTTAATGGAGTTAAAGACCGTGTAGGCAATTATTAAAAATATAGCGATTAGCGATAATTGCAAATAAGGGAAAATCCGGAGCTGCCTCAAGGCATCAGAATCGCGGTAATAAACCGACCAAATTTCCCCGGTGTCAAGATGAAGATCTATCGGCGCATGGTTGCGCTTCATTCTCGCAAGCTGCTTTTCAAAATAGATCGGATCGTAAACAAGTTGATGATCTGCGGAATCTTGCAATTCCTTAATATTCGTTTTTGTGGAATCAAGACCGCGCCAAAATATGATATTGCCTTTCTCGTTAGTAATAATTGCCGGTATAGATAAACTATCCCGAACAGCATAGACAAAACTTATAAATTGGTCGTCAACATCGGGCATGGTAACAATGCTTCGTGTGCTCATTGCCCAGACCTCTGCTTTTGTTCTTTCCGATTGAGAGAGGCTTTTCACAAGGTAATTCGTATAAAACATGGAAGCACCAGCAATCAGGGCCGCAAATGTGAAGAGAAATACCTTCCACCTTTGCCTGGCCTCGTATTGATAAAGACGGTCCTTATTGATGATCATGGCATGCAAAATAGACATTTTTTAGGATTCCAAAAAGAAGAGGATGGATTAAGTGTGATGTTCTCTTTCAAGTAGAATTGTGTAGTTTTGTGTTTATGAGTTTGCAAAGAAAAGTTAGGGTGCGTTTTGCACCTAGTCCAACAGGCGGTTTACATCTGGGAGGTGTGCGCACCGCCTTGTTCAATTATCTTTTTGCGCGCCAGCATCATGGCGATTTTATTCTGAGAGTGGAAGATACGGATCAGACACGCTTCGTGGCTGGTGCAGAAGCATATATCTCCGAATGTTTAAGTTGGTGTGGGATGACGCCAGATGAGAGTCCTGAAAATCCGGGCCCATACGGCCCATATCGCCAGAGCGAGCGAAAGCCTTCTTATCGACAATATGCCGAACAGTTGGTAAATGCTGGCTATGCTTATTATGCTTTCGATACCGCAGACGAACTGGATGAACAACGTAAGATACAGCCCAATTTTCGCTATTCACATGAAAATAGATTGAGTTTGCGAAACTCGTTAAGCTTATCTTCCGAAGAAACAGAAACGCTACTACGTGCAAATACGCCGCATACCATCCGTATTAAGATGCCGATCGATGAAACGGTGTACTTTGATGATTTGATCCGCGGTCGCGTTTCTTTTGAAACAAATCTCGTCGATGACAAGGTGCTTTTGAAGGCTGATGGAATGCCGACGTACCATCTGGCCGTCGTCGTAGATGATAAAGCAATGCATATTTCACACATTTTCCGTGGTGAAGAATGGTTGCCTTCGGCGCCCGTTCATATCCTCTTGTGGGATTATTTGGGCTGGAAAGCAGAAATGCCGCAATGGGCGCACTTGCCACTAATTTTAAAGCCCGATGGAAATGGTAAATTAAGCAAACGCGACGGCGATCGTTTGGGATTTCCCGTTTATGCGATGAATTGGGCGGATGCGAAATCAGGAGATCTCATAAAAGGCTTTAGAGAGATGGGATTCTTGCCACAAGCCTTTGTGAATATGTTGGCGTTGTTAGGTTGGAACGATGGAACCGAACAAGAAATCTTTAGCATGGAGGAGCTTATCGAGAAATTCGCTATCGAACGGATCAGCAAAGCGGGAGCAAAGTTCGATTTCGAGAAAGCGAAGTGGTTCAACCATGAATGGATAAAGCAAGCCACAAATGATCAGCTCTTACCACAGATCAAAACAATTGTTGCCGAACATAGCGACAAAGATGTGTCTGATGATTATTTGGAGGCTGTTCTTTCTTTAATTAAAGAACGATTGACGTTCGTTGAAGATTTCTGGACGCAAGCGTCTTTCTTTATCGATAGGCCTGCATCTTATGATTTAGATGCCGTAAAACCAAAGTGGAATACAGAGAAAACGAGTTTTTTTGAATCGTTAGCACAAGCGTTTGAGAAACTTGAAACGTGGGAAGCTTCGGAGATTGAAAAATTTTTCAAGGAAAGAGTTTCGGCTTCAGGAATTAAACTCGGCGAGTTGATGATGCCTTTCCGAATCATGTTGGTTGGTGGGAAATTTGGACCCGATGTGTTTAACATCACGCAGCTACTAGGTAGGGATGAAGTTGCCGCACGTATATCTTTAGCGCTGCCTCAATTGCGGTAAAGAAATTTCATGCTTAAATAAAAAAACCGCGGTGCTTAAGTGCCGCGGTTTTTGTTTGTTTTGCATCCATCTAAAGCATATCATGCGAAAACGTCTCGTTGTTTTCTAGCATGTAAGCCATCGTGCGGATGACGCGATCATGTTTTTTAACGAATGGGTTTTCTTCGTTCCACACATAACCCGCGAGAACGGCACAGATCTTTCTTTTTACATCTTGGTTTTCGGGTCGATGAAAGAATAAGGTCTGCAAATTTCCCGTGTACCATTCTCGTACATAGGTCGTAAAGACATCAATACCGCGCTGCATATAGTCTGCAAATTCTACTTGCCAATCAACAGTTTCTCCGTTGAGCTGCCTGTACGCCAGTTTTGCCGCCAGAATCCCTGATTCTGTAGCGAAGCATACGCCAGAAGAGAAAACAGGATCTAAAAACTCCGAGCTATTGCCCGTAAGGGCGAATCCTTCGCCAAACATTTTGCTCACCGCCGCCGAATAGTTCTTTAAGTGAATAGGCTCGAATTCGAAGTTGGTATCGGCAAAGCGTTTTACATAAAAATCGGAAAGAAGAATCGCTTTTTTCAGTGCCTCCTCGGTTCCGGAATCCCCTTTTAGCTTTTCTATAAAGTCTGTATGCGCCACTATGCCTAGGCTTGTAAGTCCATTTGAAAATGGAATAACCCATAGCCAAACCTCGGTGTCTAACACATCAAAAGATATTTGTGTGCCTTCCACACCTTTTGGACGATTGATATCTTTTACGTGGGAAAAAATAGCAGAATGCGGATTTAGCTGCGATGGTTTATCCAGCTGTAGTAAACGAGGTAGCACGCGACCATAACCACTGGAGTCGATCACAAATTTCGCACGAATCTTCGCCACGTTGCCTGCTTTATCTACGGTGGTTGTTAAGGAATCACCGCCCTTAAATTCTATTGCCGTCACGGTTTGTTCAAAAGCGATATCGACACCCCTGCGCTGTAGCTCCTGTGTCATAGCGTGATCAAAATCAGCTCTAGGGATTTGCCAGGTGTAATCCCAGCCATCTCCAAATTTATTGCTGAAGTCAAAGATGCTGATGACTTCTCCACGGATAAATCGTGCTCCGGGTTTTTTCTGGAAATTTTGCTCTTGCAATGCCTCGATGAGCCCTGCTTCTTCAAAGTGGTCCATTACGCGAGGTATAAGGCTTTCACCCACGACGAGCCGGGGGAATTTAGATTTCTCGATAACCTTCAAACGCACATCTTTTTGCTGCAGATAACCCGCGGCAACGCATCCAGAAGGACCAGCGCCGATAATTAAAATATCTACTTCCTCGATATTCATATAGGTAACAGATTACTATTAAATTATATTACTTTTGCAGGTGTCTAAATACCACACAAATGTAAGAGTTATATTTGTGCTTTTTTTGGACGATAATCTAAAAAAATAGAAAAGAACCAGCAATCAGATGATTTCAGTTGATAAAAAACTTACCTTATCTCAAGTTTATGAGGTGCTATTTAATGATGAACCGCTTCGTGTACATAATGAGGTAATCGACGTTGTTGAAAAGAGCCATTTGTTTTTAAAGGAGTTTGCTGCGAATAAAATAATTTATGGCGTAAATACCGGCTTCGGCCCAATGGCACAGTACCGTATTAAGGATGAAGATACGCATCAATTACAATACAATTTAATTCGTAGTCACGCCGCTGGAACAGGCGATTTGCTTTCGCCACTTCAAGTGAAAGCCGCCATGTTGACACGCCTTACTAATATTTCGAAAGGAAAAAGCGGTGTGCACAGAAGTGTCATCGATTTACTGCAGGAATTTATAAGCCAGGATATTACTCCGGTTATTTTTGCGCACGGCGGTGTAGGGGCGAGCGGCGACTTAGTGCAACTTGCTCATTTGGCCTTGGTTTTAATCGGCGAAGGCGAAGTATTGTATAAGGGCGAGCGAAAACTTACCTCGGCAGTTTTTGAAGAATTAAATTTAACGCCGATCGAAGTTGTGGTTCGCGAAGGGCTTTCCCTAATTAACGGAACCTCTGTAATGACGGGGATTGGTTTGGTAAATTTCTTTTATGCACGAAAACTTTATGATTGGTCTATCTGGCTAGCTTGCACAATGAATGAAGTTGTAAAGGCACATGATGACCACTACTCTAGCACACTCAATGGGGTAAAACTTCACCAAGGGCAGCAAGCGGTAGCTGCGGCTATGCGTGAACATCTAGCGGATAGCGCGCTTATTAAAAAGCGAGAGGAAGATCTATATTCGGGAAATAACCAGGAGGAAATTTTTAAAGACAAAGTGCAGGAGTACTATTCTTTGCGCTGTGTACCGCAGATTTTGGGTCCGGTATTGGAAACCATAACACAAGCAGGGCAAATTCTAGAAGACGAATTGAACTCTGTTAGTGATAACCCTATTATTTCTGTCGATGATAAAAACGTATACCACGGTGGGAATTTCCACGGTGATTATATTTCGCTGGAAATGGATAAATTGAAGCTTGCTGTTACCCGTTTGACGATGTTGTCTGAACGCCAGCTAAATTATTTGATGAATAGCAAGATAAATGAAATTTTGCCGCCGTTCGTGAATATGGGCAAGCTCGGCTTCAATTTCGGCATGCAGGGCGCTCAATTTACTGCTACTTCCACCACAGCTGAAAATCAAACGCTTTCTACTTCGATGTACGTCCATAGCATCCCGAATAATAATGATAATCAGGATATCGTCAGTATGGGAACAAATGCCGCTATAATTGCGCACAAAGTCATTGTCAATGCCTTTGAAGTTTTAGCTATTCAAATGATATCAGTATGTCAAGCCATTGATATATTAAATTATCAAAATTTTGTATCTTCAAAAACGAAAATGGTTTATAATGATGTTAGAAATATCATTCCTGCGTTTTCTGATGATAAACCGCTTTACCCAGCAATACAGCAGGTAAAAGAATATTTGATGAAATAATGATGAAAAGTGCATTGGTAACAGGGGGATCGCGTGGCATAGGTCGTGCAGTTTGTCAGAAATTAGCTATCGAACTAGGCTATCACGTGCTTATAAATTACAAAGGAAATGATGCAGCAGCAACAGAGACTTTGGCTTATATTCAGGCCGCAGGCGGTTCTGGAGAACTTCTGAAATTTGATGTGAGCAATGCGAAAGAAGTGACCGATGTACTCGGCACCTGGTCAGAGCAGAATACGGATGGTATTGTGGAAGTGATTGTTAATAATGCAGGCATTGCGAAAGATGGCCTATTTATGTGGATGACTCCGGAAGACTGGTCTTCCGTTTTGCAGATTTCTCTACAGGGCTTTTACAATGTCACAAACTTTTTTATCCAAAAACTGTTACGTAACAGGTATGGTCGTATTATCAATATTGTGTCTATATCGGGCGTGAAGGGTACTGCGGGTCAGGTAAACTATTCTGCGGCGAAAGCCGGAGTGATTGGCGCTACGAAAGCATTGGCACAAGAAGTCGCTAAGCGTAACATCACCGTGAATGCGGTAGCGCCGGGCTTTATCCGGACAGATATGACGCAAGATATGGACGAAAAAGAGCTCACCAAAATGGTTCCGCTGAACCGCTTTGGGGAAGCGGAAGAAGTTGCTGATCTTGTCTGTTTTTTAGCATCAAAAAAATCAGGATATATCACAGGCGAGGTGATTAATATAAATGGTGGAATCTATTCATAAGATAGCACATGAATAAGCGCGTGGTGATTACGGGGATGGGGATCTATTCCTGTATCGGAACAAACTTAGAAGCAGTTAAGCAGTCCCTATTCGATGGAAAGTCAGGGATTGTGGTTGACCGGGAGCGCTTAGATTTCGGATTTAAGTCGCCTTTAACCGGTATGGTACCCGCCCCTGATCTGAAGAAAGTTTTAAGTAGGCGACAGCGGATAAGCATGGGCGAGGAATCTGAATATGCTTATATGGCCACAGTGGAGGCACTCCGTAATGCGCATTTGGACGATGAAAGTATTCTTAAGCGCGAAGTGGGCATTCTCTATGGGAACGACAGCGTGTCAAAAGCCGTAATTGATGCAACTGACATCGCGCGGGAAAAGAAGGATACACAGCTGATCGGTTCTGGCGCTATTTTTAAGTCAATGAATTCGACGGTCACCATGAACTTGGCAACTATCTTTGGGCTATCTGGTGTTAATATGACGATTAGTGCAGCCTGCGCAAGCGGCTCACATGCTATAGGTTTAGGTTTTATGTTTATCCAGCAAGGATTGCAAGATCTTATTATCTGCGGCGGCGCACAAGAAATTAATCCCTACGCTATGGCAAGTTTTGACGGGCTCGGCGTGTTTGCAACAGATATTGATCACCCTACGCAAGCCTCGCGACCGTTTGATAAAAAACGGACAGGGCTGGTACCAAGTGGGGGAGCGGCAACCGTTATTCTGGAAAGCTATGAGTCTGCCGTCGCGCGCGGCGCACCGATTATAGCGGAGGTGCTGGGCTATGGTTTCTCTTCGAATGGCGGACATATATCTACGCCAAATATCGAGGGACCGGCGAAGGCAATGCGAAGAGCCCTAGAGCAAGCCAATGTAAAACCGGAAGATGTCGATTATATCAATGCGCATGCTACTTCTACGCCAATCGGCGATGCCAACGAAGCAAAAGCTATATTGGAAGTTTTTGGGAGTAAACCTTTCGTAAGCTCGACAAAGTCAATGACGGGGCACGAATGCTGGATGGCTGGATCATCAGAGATCGTTTATTCGACACTTATGATGCAGCATGGCTTTATCGCACCATCCATCAATTTGGATGAACCTGATGATGATTTGAAAGATATAAATTTTGTTTCGCACACAATAAAACAAGAATTTGATATATATTTGTCTAACTCATTCGGATTTGGAGGAACCAATTCTGCGTTGGTAGTCAAGAAATTTAATAATGAATAATAAGGTGAGCATACATCAAAAGATAAACGAAATATTGATTGAGGAGTTTGAGGTTGATGAGGAGGTTATCAATCCTGATGCATCTTTGAAAGAATCGCTTGACCTAGATAGCCTAGACTATGTTGATTTAGTTGTTATAATAGAGTCTAATTTTGGCGTAAAGCTCGTTGAAGCTGATTTTGCAGAGATGGTGACATTCCAGGATTTTTATGATGTGGTAGATCGTAAAATAGCGGCAAAAAACTAACAATTTACAATGAGCCAATGGGACGGAAAATCTAAAGGAACACTCCTAGGCTATAAGATATTTGTATTTCTCATAAAAAAGGTAGGTGTCAGGGCTGCATATGCACTCCTGCTCTTCGTTTCCCTTTATTATTTTCTCTTTAATCCCAAAAGTTTCCGAGCTGTATACTATTACCTTCGCCACCGCCGGGGCTACGGTTTTTGGACTGCATTTTGCTCTGTTTATCGGGTGTATTTTGTGTTTGGTCAGACCATTATTGACAAAGTGGCTATTTCCGCAGGACTAAGGAATCACTTTACATACGAGTTTGATGGTATTGAAACATTAAAGGATGCGCTGGATGACAAGCGTGGTGGTATTTTAATATCGGCGCACGTTGGCAACTTTGAAATAGCCGATAAATTCTTCGCCGACATTGATTTTAATTTCCAAATCAATTTGGTGACGGTTGATCAAGAGCGGACGATCATCAAAGATTATCTGCAAGGTATAAACGGCGAATCATCGGTGAAATTTATCAATATCAAAAACGATATGTCTCACGTGTTTGAAATTGCTGATGCTTTGTCTAACAATGAGCTGATATGTTTCACCGGCGATCGATATTTCGAAGGCATGAAGACACTGGAAAGTAGCTTTTTGGGTAAGGAAGCATCGTTTCCGGCAGGCCCTTTTCACATTGCTTCCCGTTTAGCCGTGCCGGTAATCTTTGTGTATGTGATGAAAGAAAAGAATTTACATTATCATCTGTATGCACGGCGCGCCGAGGACGTAAAGCGTAGAGATCCACAGTCTTATCTAGATGCCTACCGAGTTAGTGTGGAGCAAATGTTAGAACGATACCCACTACAGTGGTTTAACTTTTTCGATTTTTGGTCATCGAATAGGAGCAAGTAAAAAAGAACAATGAAAAGGGTGCTTTTTATTTATTTTTCCCAATCTGGACAACTTGAAGAGATTGCAAAATCTATTGCGAAACCTTTCCTTGCGGATTCGACTGTGGAGGTAGACTTTTATGAAATAAAAATGGTGCATCGCTTTCCTTTCCCGTGGACATCTGATGCGTTTTTCAATACCTTCCCAGAAACATTTGCCCAACTTCCAGAGGAAATACATCCGCCCGCGGCCCACTTCCTTGAAACATCCTATGATCTGGTTATTCTTCATTACCAAGTTTGGTATTTGACGCCGTCTATTCCTATTAATTCATTTTTGAAAAGTGGCTACGCAAAGCAGATGCTGACAAACCGGCCGGTAGTGACCGTGAGCGGAAGCCGAAATATGTGGGCTTTAGCGCAAGATAAGATTAAGATATTACTGCAGGATAACGAAGCGCTGCTGGTTGGCAACATTGCCTTGACAGACCGCCATCATAATCTCGTATCTGTTATTACGATTGTAGATTGGATGTTTTCCGGGAAAAAAAGAAAGGCTTACGGTGTTTTTCCGAAGCCAGGCGTTTCCGAAATAGAAATACAGGGTGCAGATAAATACGGGAAAGTAGTATTAACATTCCTAAAAAAAGGTATTTTTGAAGGTTTGCAAAAGCAGTTGGTGCAACTGGGCGCGATAGATTATCGGTTTTTTTTGGTCTCCATGGATCAAAAAGGGAACAGAATGTTTAAAATTTGGTCTTCCCTAATTCTCAAAAACCCGAAAAAAAGACGTCGCCTGATCAGCCTATTTAAATACTATGTGGTGTTTGCCATCTATGGAATTTCCCCGATAGTTTATCTCATAGAGCTGTTACTTTATCCACTTTTATACTTTTTGAAGTACAGAAGGGAAAGACAGCATTACGAAGGAATTTAAAATGAACGAAGTTTACATAAATAAAATAGCGAAATTTCTACCTAACGCTCCTGTTGATAATGATGGCATGGAAGCTTTTTTGGGGAAGATAAATGACCGCGAATCTAAGGCCAGACGAATTGTACTGCGCAATAACGGTATAAAAACCCGCTACTATGCACTAACAGAAGCCGGCGAACCCACGCATACAAATGCAGAATTGACCGCAGAAGCGATCAAGGCGCTGTTTGATGAAGAATTTAAAGCTACAGATATGGAATTACTATCCTGCGGCACATCTTCACCGGATTATTTAATGCCGTCGCACGCTGTCATGGTTCACGGTGTTCTGGGAAATCGAAATGTGGAAGTAAACTCTGCCGCAGGAAACTGCTGTGCAGGAATGAATGCACTGAAATTTGGCTTTCTATCCGTAAAATCTGGGAATACTAAAAACGCCGTTTGTACAGGTTCGGAGAGAATGTCTTCATGGATGGTTGCGGATCATTTTAACAAAGAAGTAGAAAATCTAAAGCAATTGGAGCAACAGCCCATTATCGGCTTTAATAAAGATTTTTTGAGGTGGATGCTTTCTGATGGAGCGGGAGCTTTCCTTTTAGAGAATGAGCCGAAAGGTGAGATGTCTCTTCGGATTGACTGGATGGAGGGGTACTCTTACGCTCATGAATTGGAGGTGTGTATGTATGCCGGGGGCGATAAAACCGAAGATGGTTCCTTGAAATCGTTTTCTGACTATACCTCAGAGGAATGGCTGTCGAAATCGATATTTGCAGTGAAGCAGGATACCAAGCTGTTAGATAAGCATATCCTAGCCAAGGGTGTCGATAGCATGAAACTGGCCATGGAAAAAAATGGCATAAGCCCTTCAGATATTGACTACCTATTACCACATGTATCGTCACAATATTTTGTGGACGGCTTATACCAAGGCTTTGCCGAGGCAGGTATTGAGATAGAGCGGAGTAAATGGTACATGAATTTGCGTGATGTGGGCAATGTTGGCGCTGGATCAGTGTATTTGGTGTTGGAGGAGCTTTTCCGCAGTGGCAAATTGAGAAAAGGGCAACATATCATGTTGTGTGTACCAGAGAGTGCCAGATTTACGTATGCTTACGCTTACCTAACTGTTTGCTGATGAGCTTGCCGTTGACCGGGCCTACGCTCCTAAACCTTATTCCGCAGCGCCCACCCATGGTGATGGTATCTAGTTTGGAATCGTATTCCGAATCTGATCTTACCTCAAGTTTTCTGGTCGAAGCCGCCAATATACTGGTAGAGGAAAACGTATTGGTGGAGAGCGGTTTATTGGAACATATGGCGCAATCTGTAGCATTGCACACGGGCTATGGATATTACTTGCGCGGCGACACAGCTCCTGTAGGGTATATAGGCGCCATGCAGCAGGTGGAGATTTTAGCTTTGCCCGCAGTGGGACAGCGAATTTACACGGATGTACAAATCCTTCAGGAATTTATGGGTGTCACTTTAGTGGAAATAATTACTAAATTAGATGAAGTGATCATTGCCAAATCGCAAATGAAGACGGTAATCGCAGGAACATAATGGCTGAATACGTATACAATACCCTTATTCATATCGAGGATTTTCTTCCGCATAGGCCGCCCATGCTTATGGTTGATTCTATTTTGGATATTTCAGAAAACCATGTGGTCTGCAGCTTTGTTGTTCAGTCGGATAATATTTTTTTGGAAGACGGTTTTTTCCAAGAAGTGGGTTTAATGGAAAACATGGCACAAACCTGTTCTTCCATTGTTGGGCAGCGCTTTTACAGCGCGGACTATGACCCGATTTCTGACAAGAGAATCATAGGGTTTATCTCCGGAGTGAAAAACATGACCATTCTAAAACTACCGTTAGTTGGCCAAAGGATTTTAACCGAGTCAACGCTGACATCCAAATTTGATGGCGATGATTACTCCATTTGCACGATGGTCGTTCAGGCAAGGCAAGAAAGTGAGTTACTGTCGACAGCAGAGATAAATTTATATTTAAAAAAGCAGTAATAGCGATGAAAAAATCAGAAGTACCTCAAGACAATGGGCGGGTGTTTGAAAAAGGATCGAGGGAGCTCTATTATGCGCTTGATGAAGATGGGCAATATACCACGCAGTTGAGCACGGGCTGGGATGCAAAAACTGTTGTTCAAGATCAAACAATGCTCGTGCTGCAGGAACGTATTGACAAAGCTCAGCAAGATGTGCGCGACGGTTTGGTAAGCCCTATCGTATATTTTATGGAGCTGCGACGTATGGACTGGCAGTTGTTGTCCGATTATACCGGGTTTTGGAAATGGCGCGTGAGACGCCATGCTAAGCCGTCCGTATTCCACAAATTGAATGATCGAATGCTTGCTAAATATGCGGACACATTCGATATTAGTATAGAAGAATTAAGAAATTATAAAGGCGATTAATGCAACTGAATTTTGAACACCAAATAACGGCGCATTGTGAAAACGGCGTTGCATCCAATCTACTTAAAAATAAAGGGCTTCCTATTAGTGAACCCATGGTTTTCGGTATCGGATCTGGACTTTTCTACGTGTATCTACCCTTTCTAAAGGTCAATCACGCTCCAGGTTTAAGCTATCGCCCTGCTCCGGGCTGGATTTTCAACCGCTTGGCAAAAAGATTAGGACTTAAGATCAAAAGGCTCAAATTCTCTGACAAAAAAAAGGCGCAGCAAGCGCTGGATGAGAACCTGGCCAATAATATCCCCAGTGGCTTGCAGGTAGGGGTTTACCATCTCCCGTATTTCCCGGAAGACTACCGTTTTCATTTTAATGCCCATAATCTTGTGGTCTATGGGAAGGAAAATGGAAACTACCTGATTAGCGACCCGACAATGGAAGAGGTGCACACGCTTACGGAAGCGGAATTGGAGAAAGTCCGTTTTGCTAAAGGAGTACTCGCACCAAAGGGTCATATGTATTACCCGATATATATTCCAGCGGAGATAGACTGGGAAAAGGCTATAACAAAAGCCATAAAAAAGACCTGCAGCGACATGTTAGCGCCGGTACCGATCATCGGCGTTCGCGGTATGCGCATGGTGGCTCGTGCCATCAGAAACTGGCCGAAAAAAGTAGGGGTAAAAAAGGCGAACTACTATTTGGCACAAATGGTACGTATGCAGGAAGAAATCGGAACAGGTGGTGGCGGCTTTCGCTATATATATTCAGCATTTTTGCAGGAAGCTGGCCAAAAGATAAACAAGCCTGCTTTGACGGTGCTTTCGCAGGAAATGACAAATATTGGTGATTTGTGGCGGGACTTTGCTGTAGCCGCTTCTCGCGTGTATAAAAACAGAAGCAATCAGGACGATGTATACAACAAGCTTTCCAATGATTTGCTGCATTTGGCAGATTTAGAGGAAGCGTTTTTCAAAAAATTGAGAAAGGCAGTTTGAGCGAGGCCGTTATACATATCGACAAACTTTCTAAAAAGTACCGCGGTGCCGACAGTTTCGCCTTGGAAAGCTTAAGCTTAGATATCTTTCGCGGCGAAGTTTTTGGGCTATTGGGACCCAATGGTGCCGGAAAAACAACCCTTATCTCTATTCTTTGTGGTTTGATCAGCCCGAGTTATGGTTCATTTACGATCCAGGGATTCTCCTATGGGAAATCTGCGACACAGCTTAAAGCATCAATAGGCATAGTACCGCAGGACTTTGCATTGTATCCATCGTTAACAGCGAAGGAAAATTTAATGTATTTCGGTGCTATGTATGGCCTTAAGGGAAGGCATTTGTCGACAGATGTTGATCATGCCCTTGAAAGCTTGGGACTTACCGCGCATAGCAATAAAAGAGTAGAGACTTTTTCTGGAGGGATGAAAAGAAGGGTCAACCTACTCGCAGCCGTACTGCACAAGCCTGCCGTGCTTTTTTTGGACGAACCAACCGTTGGTGTAGATGTTCATTCAAAAAAAGCTATTATGGACTACCTCCAAAGGCTGAATGAAAATGGAACAACTATAGTTTACACATCCCATCATTTGATGGAAGCGCAGGAATTCTGTACCCGTGTGGGGATCATCGAATCCGGGCAATTGTGGCGTATCGGTACGCCAGATAGCTTGATCTCATCTATTCCCGGGGCGAAGAGTTTGGAAGATGTGTTTATCGATCTTACGGGAAAGGGCTTTCGCGATGTCTAAGTTCCTTATGTCTATCCGCAAAGAAATGCTTTTGTTAGCGCGCGATGCCGGTGGTATTGTGATTCTTTTCGTTATGCCCATGATCCTTCTTTTGGCGGTTACTATGGTACAGAGCGGCTCCTTCGATTCGCTTTTAGGCAGTCGTATGGAAGTGCTGTTGGTTGATAATGACGGCGGGGATATCGCTAAACGCATCCAAGAAGACTTTAGTGAAGATGAAAATTTATCTTTGGTAACCATACTGGATGGAAAACCCATCGAAGAGTCGGTTGCAAAACAGCTCGTACATGAGGGGGTTTATCAGCTAGCAATTGTTTTGCCGCAGAATTTAAGCAAAGACCTGCATGTACACGTCAAGCAAAACGTCGATAAAATCTTAGCGGAGTTTGATTTCAGCGCTGATAGTACTGTAGCAAAGCCTAGGGCGGTAGTAGCAAAAGAAATCAAGCTATACTTTGATCCGGCAACGCAGGCTTCCTTTAAAACGGCGGTTAAGATGTCCATCGACAAGATGGTGTCTAACATTGAGTCACAGTCGATCTATAGTACCTTTCAGAATGAGCTGGGCGAGAGTGATCATACGCATTTTCAGGAACAGCAATTCATCTCGTTCAAGGAAGTTACCGATGCTGAAGATGATGTTAAAACCATTCCCACTGCTGCTCAACATAACGTACCAGCTTGGGCTCTTTTTGCTATTTTTTTTATTGTTGTCCCCCTTTCCATCAATATTGTGAAGGAAAAATCTCAGGGAACGATGGTACGTCTCAGAACGAGCCCAACGTCCTATGCACTTTTTCTATGTGGGAAGACGGTTAGCTATGTTTTAATAAGCCTGATACAGTTTTATCTGATGCTACTTGTCGGCATTTACGTTTTTCCATATATCGGGCTGCATCCCTTCCTGGTAGAGGGTCAATTTTTCTTACTAAGTCTTATTGCGCTCTTTAGCGGTTTAGCTGCTGTGGGTTTAGGTATATTAATTGGTACAATAGCAAGCACGCAAGAGCAATCTGCTCCGTTTGGAGCCACGCTTACCGTAGTTTTGGCTGCTTTTGGTGGTGTTTGGGTGCCTGTATTTTTAATGCCTTCAATTATGCAGAAGCTCGCCGTGTTATCGCCAATGAATTGGGGTTTGGGTGCCTTTTACGATGTCCTACTCCGGCAAGGTGGTTTAACATCAATCTTTCCTGCCATAATTTTACTATTTTCGTTTTTCGTACTGACCCTACTTATTGCCGTAACCTATGATAAAAAGAAGAAAACCATATAATGTAAAAACTGCGTTGACGGAAAGCGTTACCATTCCCGTGCGCTTTAGTGAGGTAGACTCCTTAGGTATAGTTTGGCATGGGCATTACATTTTATATTTTGAACAAGGTCGCGAGGCATTCGGAAAGAAATACGGGATAGACTATCTGACCGTTCAGCGGATGGGCTACACGACCCCCATCGTAAAATCTACCTGCGAGCATAAATTACCACTTCGCTATGGAGAGCAAGCGCGTATTGTAACTTCTTTCTTCGATACCCCAGCGGCTAAGTTGATTTTTTCCTATCAAATTTTTAATGAGCAGAATGACTTGGTTTGTCAAGGGGAAACCGTACAAGTATTTTTGGATCACGATAATAACTTGGTTTTAAATACGCCGGACTTTATTGGCGACTGGAAAAGAAAGGTGGGTTTGCTTTGAGTTTTGGAAGCGCCGTATATATCCATGATTTCAATTGCTTCACCGCATTGGGGGAGGATGCTGAGGCGAACTGGGCATCGATTTTGGCAGGCAATGGCGGAATCAAAGCCCATAATATTGGGTTTCTAAGCGAAGTGTACGCGTCGAAGATCGATTTTTCTACGATTGCAGTGGACGAGGCAAGTGAAGAAACCCGGTTGGAGTATATATTGTCGCAGGTTATGGCTCCCATTTTAAACAATCACAAACCCTCGCGACGGACGGCATTGGTATTGTCATCCACAAAAGGGAATATCAGCTATTTAGAAAGTGGCAAAAAAAAGGAGGCTGAACTTTATCGATTGGCAAAGAAGCTGTCGGTAAAAGCCGGCATAGTGACGGAACCGATCTTGGTTTCACACGCTTGCGTTTCAGGCGTCCTAGCTATTTCTGTGGCGAAAAGGCTGATCCAAATGGATCAATATGACGAAGCTATTGTTTTGGCCGGTGACGAATTGAGCGCATTTGTGCTGTCGGGATTTCAAGCGTTTCAAGCAGTAAGCCCATTTCCTTGTAAGCCTTTTGATGCAGATCGCGCTGGCGTTTCATTGGGGGAAGCAGGGGCATGTTTATTCCTATCGCGTGATTCAAGTATGTTTAAAATCCTCGGCGAAGGGGCAATCAATGATGCGAACCATATTTCTGGTCCATCCCGTACAGGTGAAGGCTTGTTTAGAAGTGTTCAGGCCGCACTGGAAGAAGCGAATGTAGAGGCTGATGCAATAGAATTTATTGCGGCACATGGTACAGCAACAGCCTATAATGACGAAATGGAAAGCATCGCTTTTAATCGTTTAGGACTATCAACGGTTCCTCTAAACAGCTTAAAAGGATATTTTGGTCACACCCTTGGTGCTTCTGGCCTACTGGAAACAGTGATCACGCTAAAAAGTATGCAGGAAGGGGTATTAATTCCTACGTTAGGCTTTGAAAAATTAGGGACGTCCCAACCGCTCAACGTTGTCGAACGGATAACGAAAAAAACGGTTAGACGTGTGTTGAAAACAGCTTCTGGTTTTGGCGGGAGTAACGCCGCAATACTGATCGAAAAGACATGGTAGAAGAAACTTACATAGAAAAAGTGTGTATCGTGCGCGCGAATAGCATTGTCGTAGATACAGTGCCGCGTTTTTCTTCCGATGACTCACTGTTTGCGGAATTTTCCAAACAGGCTTTCCGACAGATAAACCCGGAATATCCAAAGTTTTTTAAAATGGACTCCCTCAGTAAACTTGCTGTACTAGCGGCGGAATATCTGCTAGAGGGGCAGCCTATAGATGATTTGGCTTTGGTTTTGGCAAATCGATCTGGAAGCTTGGATACCGATGTACGCCATCAGGAATCTATCCAAAATGAACAAGAATACTATCCGAGCCCTGCAACATTCGTGTATACATTAGCGAATATATGTGCCGGCGAGATAAGCATACGGCATGGATTGCAAACGGAAAATGCTTTCTTTATTGCCGAAGACTACCCCATTAATACCGCGCGATCATACACCGAGTACCTGCTAAAATCAGGGAAGGCAAAGCGTGTGCTATGTGGCTGGGTCGAATTTTTTGAAGAAAAGTATGATGCTGTTTTGTATATTGTTTCCCCTAAAGGGACAAATAAACACAGCGCAGAAAATATTAAAAAGCTGTTTGAATAGGCCGATTTAAATCGGTTATTCCACAGCCGAATGACATTATTTATAGATTAGAAATGGCAGAGTTAAAAGAAGAATTAAAAGGGAAGATCATTGAAGTGTTGAATCTTGAAGATATCGCTGTTGCTGATATTGCCGATAGCGACCCATTATTCGGCGAAGGCTTGGGTTTAGATTCTATTGACGCATTGGAGTTGATCGTGTTGATGGATAAAGAATACGGCATCAAGTTATCTGATCCGAAGCAGGGTAAATCAATCTTTCAATCGATTGATACCATGGCGGCCTACATCGCAGAAAATCGTACCAAGTAATGGCGGTAGCGGGCGTTGCCATCACTGGAATAGGGATAATTTCGTCGATAGGAAAAACTATCGAAGAGAGCCAACATGCACTATTATCTGGTACACATGGCATATCTCGTATTAAAAATGTAGAGACCAAGCAGAAAGAACGTATTTGGGTAGGGGAAATTAAATATTCCAATACGGAGCTTGCCGATCTTTTGCATCTACCGGCAGGCCATAATTACACGCGAACGGCGATGCTCGGTTGCTATGCCGCAAAAGCAGCAGTAGACGCTTTGGGAGGTTGCGATATGGGCGCTTACAAGACTGGTCTCATCTCCTCCACAAGTGTAGGAGGAATGGATTATACAGAACGTTACTTCTACGATTACTTGGAAAATCCGGCCTTGTACCCCTACATCACGACGCATGATGCTGGCGACTCTTCCCACAAAATTGCAGACTATTTGGGAATTCAAGGTTTGGTGACGACAATAAGTACAGCCTGCTCATCGGCCGCTAATGCCATCATGATGGGGGCACGCTTGATAAAAAGCGGTCGGTTGGATCGGGTAGTTGTTGGTGGAACTGATGCATTGAGCAAATTTACAATCAATGGTTTTAAGACCTTGATGATCTTGACCGATGAGCTATGCCAGCCTTTCGACCAAAATCGTAAGGGCCTAAACTTAGGAGAGGCTGCCGCTTATCTTGTGTTGGAATCAGAAGATGTTGTGCAGAGAGAGCATCGTAAGCCATTGGCTTACCTGACTGGTTATGGCAATGCAAACGATGCATTTCATCAGACGGCATCCTCGGAAGATGGGGAAGGGGCGTTTTTAGCTATGCGAAAAGCGCTTACCGTTGCGGATTTGGCTCCCTCGGACATCGATTACGTGAATGCGCATGGCACAGCAACGCCCAACAATGACCTTTCGGAAGGACGAGCCTTACAACGTATTTTCTCAGCCAATATGCCGCTCTTCAGCTCGACGAAGGCTTTTACCGGGCATACATTGGCCGCCGCCGCTGCTATCGAGGCTGTTTTCTGTGTATTAGCACTACAGAAGCAAATCATTTTTCCAAACCTTAATTTCAAGACACAGATGGAAGAGCTTGATTTTTCTCCGCAAACAGAAGTGTGCCAAGCGAGCTTGACGAATGTATTATCCAACTCATTCGGTTTTGGCGGTAATTGTTCATCCTTAATCTTTTCAAAGGCGTGAAAAAAAGTAGATACATCAACGGAATAGGAGCGGTGACAGCGCAAGGAATATGGCGAACAGATTTTTTTACCGAATCGCAGCCCTTACAGCAAGCTGTTAATGCCGCACAGCAGCCATCCTATAGAGAGCTGATTAGTCCAGCTATGGCGCGACGCATGTCAAGAGGAATCAAAATGGGGATATATGCTGCGCAGCAAGCACTTGATGAAGCGCAAATCGATATCCCTGACGCGATTATCACAGGTACGGGGTTAGGATGTTCCGAAGACTCGGAAAAGTTTCTGCGAAACATACTGGATAACGATGAAGAGTTTTTGACGCCTACTGCTTTCATTCAGTCCACGCATAATACGGTAGCGGCTCAAATTGCTTTACGTTTAGGGTGCAAAGGTTATAATTTTACTTATGTCAACCGTTCGGTATCTTTTGAATCTGCATTGTTAGACGCTTCCATGCAGCTGCAAGATGCGGAAGCCACTGATATTTTAGTAGGTGGGGTGGACGAGGTCTCAGATCATACCTTTCGTCTTTTGCAGCTTGTGGGACATATTAAGCCATCGGATGTGCATGAAACGATTCATGATAGCAACAGTCCAGGAGCAAATTACGCGGAGTCCGCCACATTTTTCACGCTGTCACAACAGAAAACGGCATATTCTTATTGCGAAGTTCAGGATATCAATCTTCAAAATAAATTATCGCAAGGAGATCTTGCTGCGTTCACAAAGGAGTTTTTAGAACGGAATGGCTTGCATGCTGGTGATATAGATGCGCTTGTACTGGGCTATAATGGTGATAAGGAATTTGATGGATGGTATGATATTTTTGAATGCATTTTCCCGTCAATCCCCTCCATTTACTACAAACACCTTATCGGGCAGTGTGACACCAGCTCCGCTTTTGCAGTAGCAACAGCCGCCAAACTGATAAGGGAGCAGATTATACCAGCAATTATTCAACGAAATCAAGTGACGTTAGACAGGCCCCTTCGAAACGTGTTGCTTTACAATCAGTTTCGAGGTGAAGACCACTCCTTGGTACTTCTACGATCATGCTAAGGCATAGGGTTCTATTTCCCTTTTTCGTCATTTCTAATGGAGTTGCTTTTATTTATGGAATAGCGTCGGGAATATGGTGGGTGTTCATTACCACGATTTCATTGGCACTTGCTGTCACGGCATGGGGCGCTTTCGACATCCGTTTAGGTTACTTCATCGCAACGAAATTCCGAAAAAAAAATCCACCGAAAAAGGTAGTTGCATTAACATTCGACGATGGTCCATCGCTTTACACGAGCGAAATCCTCCATCTTTTAGCCCTTTACAAAGCAAAAGCTACTTTTTTTTGTATAGGCCAGCAGATCAAGCAACATCCCGATATTTTTAAACAGATTCTGAATGAGGGACATAGTATTGGAAACCATACCTACAGCCATCCGCAGCGTTTTGGCTTTTTAAACGCAGAGCAGATAATCGATGATATAAAAAAATGTGATGCCATTATGGCGAAGTTAGTGGGCCATACGCCCGCCTTATTCCGCCCACCATTTGGCGTCACTAATCCTTCGGTCGCAAAAGCAGTCGAATTACTGAATAAGCAGGTTATCGGCTGGAGCAATCGTTCTTTGGACACCGTTATTGCTGATGGGGAAAAAATCTATGAACGAGTGAAGTCGAAGGTTCGCTCTGGCGATATTATTTTATTGCACGATACGTCGCAGCGCACTGTTTACGCATTATCGAAGCTCATGATGTATTTGAAAGCTGAAGGTTATGCCTGTGTTTCTGTGGATGATTTGTTAAATTTGCAACTGTATGAAGACTAGCGTATTTTATTTTTTTCTATTTATCGCTCCATTTTTTCTGAGTGCACAGACACGACAGATGACCGCGTCGGAGGTAAACACTTTTCAGCAAAAGCTTAAGAAGACGGCCGAGGTGAAAAGTTTGTCTGCTGATTTCATTCAGTATAAGCATATGAGCTTTATGAAGAAGCCTGTGGAATCTGCAGGGAAGGTATACGTGAAGCAACCAAATAAACTAAGTTGGGCTTATGTCAGCCCGTTTCAGTACAAAATGGTGTTTAAAGACGGGAAAATTTTTATCAATGATCAAGGGGATAAGAAAACACTCGACCTTGGCAATAGCAAGCAATTTGAAAAAATCAGTAAGTTAATCTCTTCCAGTATGAAGGGGAGTGGCTACGATGAAAAAGAGTTTGTCGTAACGTATTTCAAGAAAGGTAATGCAGACATGGTCAAACTACGTCCGAAAATGAATGACGCGAAAAAATACGTAAAAGAAATCGAGCTTTTATTCTCCACAAAGGATGAGCAGGTAGAAGAGGTAAAACTGATAGAACCTTCGAATGACTATACGCGCTTTGTTTTAAAAAATCGAAAAATAAATACAACAATTGATGATGCGGTTTTTAATTTATAGTGTAGCCCTTCTTGTTTTGTCAAGCTCCTGTGCGACATTTAAATTTCCAAATGCCGTAGGTATGCGTGAATCGACGCAACAAGAGTTAAACAACTTCTACTTAGACACTACACAAACCTATGTGTACCGATTCAAGATGCAGGCGTTTAAGCAAGCGCAAAACGGAAATTTATTAATAGAAGCAGTATCGCCAGAAACGCACCGAATTGCTTTGGTAAGCGATTTCGGTCAGACACTTTTTGATATGAGCATCTATCCTGAGCGGTATGATGTGCATTATGTGATGCCTGACATGAATAAGAAGTTGCTTTTGAATGAGGTGGCTGATATCTTTCGAACGTTGACAACTCGCCGCTACGCAGAGTCAGCACTTTTGTTTATGGACAAGCAGCATTTTCCGGTGTATGTGGTAGGCGATAGCTATTATACCCTACAGGAGAGACACGTGGCGCAGATCTTGCAAACGAAAAATGGCAAAGAACGATTTAAGGTAGCCTTTTTAAACGTGGAGCAACGTATTGCAAAAAGTATCCACGTTACGCATAGCAAATATCCTATCACACTGGATTTTGAATTAGACAGGAAACAAAGTAATTTATAAAACGCAAAGCATGAGTTTACTACAAGGATTCTATGAAATTGAGCAATTTGTCGAGCAAGAAGCGGGTAAGCATGTGGCATCAGTGCGTCTAAATCCGCATCATGCTATTTTTCAAGGTCATTTTCCCGGAAATCCAGTAACGCCGGGAGTATGTATGATGCATATTATAAAAGAGCTCAGTGAACATATTGTAAACCGGCCGCTATTTTTAAGCAAATCTTCCAACGTTAAATTTATGGCGCTCATTAATCCGGAACACAATCCGCTGTTGCGCTTGGAGCTAGATCTTAGCGAAGGAGATGATGGTACATTAAAGGTAAAAAACGTGACCACCTTTGGCGATACTGTGGCATTGAAATTGACAAATGTCTACAGAAATAAGGAAGCATAGCCATGAAAACGATATTGATAGCTTTTCTAATGATGGTATCGAGTGGGGCGGTAGACTTAACTGCTGTAAGGAAGAACTTTGAAGAAGCGAAGGGATCCAAAGCAGCAACAGACAACCTATACAATTCGCTGCACAGCTATCGCGAAACAGATCCGTTGCTTATTGGGTACAAGGGCGCTTCGCTTACGCTGAAGGCGCGGTATGAACAGGAACGTTCCGAAAAGCGCGCGATGGTAGCGCAGGGGATAAGGACATTGGAAGGGGCTATAAAATCAGCACCGAACAATATAGAGCTTCGTTTGATACGGCTAGCCGTACAAGAAAATTCTCCTAAAATTCTGAAGTATAAAATGAATATGCAGGAAGACAAACAATTGATATTAGCTCATTATGCCGCACAAACTGTGGAAGTAAAGTCTATAATCAAGCGTTATGCTAAGCAATCCACGTTTTTTACCGCAGAAGATGGTCAAAAATTAACGAAATAGCGTATCTGATGAGCGAGGGAGTGGTAATAGAATCCAAGAAAGAGCAAGCTGTTGTCATTATTGTACCTACCTATAATAATGAGAAAACGCTTACGCGCGTTTTGGATGGTATTCTTTCTTTCACAGATAATATTATTGTCGTCAATGATGGTTCTACAGATAACACCGCTAATATTCTTCTTCGGTACAAGCAGTTGGATGTCATTGCGTTTACGCAGAACAAGGGAAAAGGAGCCGCTTTACGGGCGGCTATCGCACGCGCGCGAAAAGAGGGGTACGATTACGCCATTAGTATAGATTCTGACGGGCAGCACTTTCCGGCAGATATTCCTGCGTTTCACGACGCACTACAACAGGCCACAGAACCTGTACTATTAATTGGTAGCCGAAATATGAATCACGACTCGGTTCCACGTAAAAGCAGCTTTGGCAATCGATTTTCAAATTTTTGGTTTTGGTTCGAGACAGGAATAAAACTTACAGATACGCAATCGGGATTTCGTGCATACCCACTGCATGCTATTTCCAAGAAGTTCTATACCAATAAATTTGAGTTTGAAATAGAGGTCATCGTGCGGGCGGCCTGGCGTGGTATTGAGGTGAAGAATATTCCTATCCAAGTGCTCTATGATCCTGCAGAACGTGTTTCACATTTTCGGCCTTTCAAGGATTTTACGCGTATTAGCATCTTGAACACCGTGCTGGTTTTTTTAACCTTTTTCTACATTCTTCCGCGTAACTTTTTTAGAAACTTCAAAAAAAAAAATCTAAAAGATTTTATTAAACAGAATATTTTGGGAAGTCAGGACTCCCCAGAGAAGAAGGCGCTTTCAATAGGCCTTGGTGTTTTTATGGGTATTGCTCCTGTATGGGGCTTCCAAACGGCACTCACCATCACATTGGCGGTATTTTTACGATTAAATAAAGTATTGGCGTTCGCTTTCTCCAATATCAGCTTTGCTCCATTTATTCCTGTCGTTATTTATGCTTCATTGCTTGTTGGCGGTTTACTTTACCCATCCGACACTACGTTGGATTTGGATCGCATCACATTGGACACCGTGAAATCCCACCTTTGGCAATACATCGTTGGCAGCATCTTATTGGCCGCGGGCATGTCCTTATTGATCGGCTTCTCCAGCTATTTTTTCATGCGTGTTAATCAGCAACGTACGATTTCAAGCCGATAATGGAGAAGGTATTTTACCATATTTATGCAGCCGTACAACGGCGTAAGGTTCTTTCCGGGATTTGTGCGCTTGTCTTTTTGATGGGCTGCAGCCTATTGGCTGCGCAGATTCGCTTTGAAGAAGATATCACGCAGATACTTCCAAAAAATGAAGATTCGGACGATCTTTCCAGAGCGTTGAAACAACTCAATTTTTCCGATAAAATTACGGTCATTTTCGAAAGGCTCCCTTTATCGCATACCAACAACCTTTCAGCGATGGCAGGCTTGTTCGTAGATTCCTTATCGAACGATAGCACGTTTGTGAAAGGTATCTCGGGAAAAGTCGGCCAAGATGAGATGGAAGAAAGCTACGATTTTTTATACCGAAATCTGCCGTTTTTCTTAGATACAGCAACGTATCTGACGATAGAAGGGCGTTTACAACCCGACTCCATAGCGCACCGGACGGCGGCAAACTATCGCGCCTTAATATCGCCTACAGGCTTCGTCACAGGGCGCTTTGTACAAAAAGATCCCTTGGGGGTAGGCTTTTTGGCGTTGGAAAAGCTAAGACGCCAAGGTATAGGCGAACATTTTATCCTTCTTGATGGCTACGTGGCCAGCAAAGACAGCAGTAAAATTTTGCTCTTTCTAGACCCTATTTTTCAAGGTGCCGACACGGAGCACAATACAAAGTTTGTGACCTTCCTCGAGTCACTTCGAGAAAGCCTAGAAAGGAAATTTGAGGGACAATCCATAGCTTACTATGGTTCCACCTTTGTCGCCGTGGCAAATGCCAAACAAATCAAACATGATATTACCACGACAGTACTCATATCTACGGCTGTTCTTATGGTCTTATTGGTGTTTTTCTACAGAAAGATATACATCCCTATCCTGGTATTTATACCAACAATTTTTTCCGTCGCCTTTGCATTGGCCTGCCTGTACTTATATAAACCTGTTATCTCTGCAATATCACTAAGTATCGCCGCCGTGCTGGTGGGAATTACGATCGATTATACCCTGCATGTGCTTACGCATTTCAAGAAATCTGCAGATGTCAAGGCGCTATACAAGGAGCTGACACGGCCATTGTTGATGAGCGGCGCCACCAATGCAGTAGCCTTTATCTGCCTGCTTTTTGTTCACTCGTCGGCACTTATTGATCTCGGCATATTCGCATCGATCTGCATTTTCTCATCTTCCCTATTTACATTGCTGTTAATTCCGCACCTCTACCGACCAAAGAAGGAACTGCGATATAATTCGCTGATCGATAAGATTGCCGCATTTTCGTTCGAACGGAACAAACCGCTTATCGTGACCTGTATCGTGCTATTACTCGTCAGCGTCTTTACAAGCAGCCGAGTGGGTTACAATAACAACTTAGCGGCATTGAATTACATGCCTGAAAATTTGCGGAAAGTCGAAGCAAAACTGGATTCCCTCATGAATACCTCGTCCAAGTCGCTTTATCTTGTGGCCGCTGGTGGTAGCTTTCAAGAAGTAGCCGCGAAGGCCGATCAACTTCATCTTTCTTTAGCAGCAGCGCAAAAGGCCGGGGAAGTATTAAATTATTCGGGTTTGACAGCCTTGCCGCTTTCTGAAGACTCCCAACGTAAGCATGTCCAAGTTTGGGAGTCTTTTTGGACAAAAGAGCGGATTTCCACCCTTCGATCACACCTTATTGCCTCCGGTCAGCAATATGGCTTCACACCAGATATGCACGACGAATTCTATGCACGCCTTAGCAACAAGCAGCCAAAGCTGACGTTTGATGGCTTGATGGGAACTAATTTTTTGGGGGCAAGCGAGTTTGTTGCTGCTCGGGATGGCTTTTACACGATATCTACTTTAGTAAAGGTAGAACCTGATAAGCGAGATGCATTCTTAAAAGAAGTCGAAAAAAACAATGATGTATTAGTTATCGACCGACAAAATCTAAATGAACGGTTCTTAGGGCAGTTACGAGACGACTTCAATCGGCTTATCGGCTACTCCTTCATTGCCGTACTACTTATCCTTTGGGTGTTTTTCCGCCGTGTAGAATTGGTGTTGCTGAGCGCCATCCCTATTGCGTTGACAGGTTTGATGACTGCGGGGCTAATGGGCCTTTTTGGTTTGGAGTTTAACATCTTTAGTGCCATTGTGTGCACGCTTGTTTTCGGACACGGTGTCGACTTTAGCATTTTTATGACGGCGGCGCTACAAAAGCAGTATAGCACCGGCGAAGATGAATTGCAAACCTACCGAACCTCTATATTACTGGCAGTACTGACGACGGTACTGGCTATCGGCGCGCTAATATTTGCGAAGCATCCCGCTCTATTATCTATAGCATCGGTATCCCTTATCGGCGTCTTCGCGGCAGTGGTCATCACCTTCGTCTTTTACCCGATCCTGTTCCGCTTCTTTATATCAAATAGAGCCAAGCAGGGCAAATCCCCCTTTACGATCACAACGCTACTTTTTTCGATCATTTTTTTCGTGTATTATGGTGTTGGCACAATAATTCTTTCGTTTTTATGTCGGACACTTTTAATGGTTCTGCCCATATCGCCGCAACGAAAAGACCAGACTTTTAGAAAAATAATGGCACTCTTTATGAAGTCCGTCTTGTATATGGATCCGCGCACAACCCATAAGATCTGGAATCCATACAACGAATCATTTAGCAAGCCAGCGGTAATTATAGCAAACCACAGCTCTTTTTTAGACACCTTGTCGTTGGGGATGCTTATCCCGAAAGGAATTTTTTTAGTAAATGATTGGGTTTGGAACTCACCGATTTTTGGCCGAGCTGTAAAAGCTTTAGGCTTCTATCCCGTAAGTCAAGGTTTGGAAAACGGGAAGGATGTTTTAAAAGATAAAGTAGCAGCAGGCTATTCACTCATTGTATTTCCTGAAGGCACACGGTCGTATACGAATGTGGTGAAGCGTTTTCATAAAGGAGCATTTTATCTTGCACAGGAATTTAATCTTGATATAGTTCCTGTTTATTTATTAGGAAATGGCGATGTATTGCCTAAAGGCGACATCATGATTTTTGGGGGCGCCCTCAATCCCGTGATTGGTGAACGTATTTCGCCAAACGATCCACGTTTCGGAAAAGGCTACGCGAGTCGCACCAAAAGTATAAATCGCTACTTCCGGAATCAATATCCAGAATGGCGTTACAAGATCGAAGATGCTAGTTATTTCAAAAAAAGGATACTACTCGCGTATTACTTTAAAGACGAGGATATTTTGGATGCTGTAAAGACAGATTTTGCGCAGTATGCGGCGTGCTACCATACGCTTCGCGCACTCGTTCCCAATCAAATTAAAATTGCCCACTACTCGGATACCTACGGACATTTTGACTACCTGCTATCGCTGCAACATGGTTTGCGAAAAATTCAGGGACTTATTCAAGACGAGGAGAAGCGTTCCGTCGCGGAGAGTATCTATTGGAGGCAGCAACGGCCGGTGAAGTTTTCAGCTGTGGAGGCGTGCGATGCACAGCTATTGGTGGTACATCCTGATGCAGATCTATCAAATTTTCCGATTGTTCTATTGGAAAAATTTCAAGAAATATATACTTTTAAGGAAGAAGCGTTGCTACAAAACGAGGGCTGGAAATCGGTAAGCCTAGATGCGACGCTGATACGCTATGAAAAACAATCCGGATCAAGAGAAGTATGATGTCGTCATCGTTGGTAGCGGCTTGGGTGGCTTGGTCACGGCGGTCACGTTAGCGAAAGAGGGTAAGCGAGTATGTGTACTGGAAAAAAACAACCAGTTTGGTGGAAACCTGCAGACTTTCGCTCGTAACAAAAAGCTATTTGATACAGGTGTACACTACATCGGCGGACTTGCTCCCGGACAAAATCTCTACCAGTATTTTTCTTATTTGGGCATTATGCCGCATTTGCAAATCAAGCAGATGCCTGTCGTTTTTGACCATGTTGTATTTGGCGACACGCCTATTCGCTATCCCATTGCTCAGGGCTACGCCGATTTTATAGATGCCCTTGCCGCTTACTTTCCGTCTGAGCGCGATACGCTTATTCAGTACGTTGAAGATTTGCAATATACCTGCCATGCCTTTCCATTATATTATGTAGAAGATGGAGAAGGGTATAAATCAGCGGTCATGCAGCAGAGCGTGAAAGCTTATATGGAGGAGTTGACAAAAAATGAGACACTGCGTGCGGTGTTGATTGGGAATAACTTTTTATACGCTGGAGATGACGATAAAACGCCTTTTTATGTGCATGCGCTTGCTGTAAACTCTTACTTGCTTAGTGCATATCGTTGCGAAGTCGGCGGAAGCCAAATCAGCAAACTGCTTGTTAAAGAATTGCGGAAACTCGGTGGAATGGCTTTCAAACGGGAGGAAGTTTTATCTGTGGAGTTGGACCAAGGAAAAATTACGAGCGTGACCACACAATGTGGGAACCGCATTAATGCAGATCTATTTGTGATGAACATCGATCCTAAGCGTGCGTTGCAGCTCATCGGAAGATCTCATTTCAGAAGCAGCTATTTTGACCGTATTCAGAACCTGCCAGTTACCACATCTTGCTTTAGTTTACATCTGGTCCTCAAACCGAAAGAACTGCCATATCAAGCACAAAACCTGTATTATCATGCGAGCATCGCTTCCGTGTGGAGAGCCACGCGCTACGAACAAATAGATTGGCCGAACATGTTTATGCTGTCCATGACGGCAGATCCGGCGGAGCCTGATTACGCCGATACGGTGACAATCCTTACCTATATGCATTTCGACGAGGTGAAAGCATGGGAGCATAGTTTCAATACCGTGGTGAGCCCTAGTTGGCGGGGCAGAAGCTATGATGAATTTAAGGAGAACAAAGCACAACAATTGTTGAATAAAGCCAAAGGCTTTGTGCCGGGCCTGAGCGAAAGTGTTGCCCAGCAGTACATCTCAACACCCTTATCTTATCGGGATTACATTGGTGTGCATAAGGGAAATTTATATGGCCATGAAAAGGACGTAAATGACCCGTTAAAGACCTTTATATCCCCTAAAACAAAAATAGAAAACCTCTATATGGCAGGCCATGCTGTGTATATGCATGGGATACTCGGCGTCACGGTGGGCGCTTTGGAAACCTGTTCAGCGATATTGGGAAAGTCATATCTATTGAAAAAAATCAAAGCAGTAACAAATGGCGAAATAGATATGTAATTATGCGCACGGAGATTTTTGGTATGATGTATATAAGAAGATTTTTATATCTTCACGCAGCATGTGTTTAGCGGGTTTTTGATAAAAATCCTGAGCTTCATGCCCAGGCTAGCAAAAAAAATGAAAATGGAAGAAATGGCGATGGAGAGGCAAACAGCTGTTGAGATAAAAGCTTATCAGGAAGAACTGTTGCGTAGGCAGCTACACTATCTGAACGAGAAATCGCCGTATTACCAGGCGCTTTTTGCTATGCACGGGATTGAGGTGTCGCGTATCCAGACACTCGAAGACCTCTCCCGTATCCCTACAACAAGCAAAGACGATATTCAGCAGCATAACGATCAATTCTTCTGTGTGGATGCTAGCGAGGTGATTGATTATTGCTCCACATCGGGAACTTTAGGGCGCCCCGTTTCCTTTGGGCTTACAGAACACGATTTGGAGCGTTTAGCCTACAACGAAAGTCGTTCCTTTCGAACAATAGGGATTCAAAAAGGAGACATTGTGCAGCTTATGACAACAATGGATAGAAGATTTATGGCCGGACTGGCTTATTTTTTAGGCCTACGTAAGCTGGGAGCAGGCATTTTGCGTGTGGGATCTGGTGTTCCACAGATGCAGTGGGATTCTATTTTGCAGTATAAGCCGCGTTTTCTGATTGCCGTTCCGTCTTTTCTGCTGAAGATGATTGAATACGCAGAACAGCACGGTATAGACTATCGTAATAGTAGTGTTGAGCGTGTGCTCTGCATCGGCGAGTCTCTTCGCGACCAGCATCTTCAAGACACCGTCTTGACGAAGCGTATTCAAGAAAAATGGCCAATACAACTACATTCCACTTATGCTTCTACAGAAATGGGGGCTGCATTTACCGAATGTGAATTTTTTCAGGGCGGACATGTGCACGAGGATCTAATCATTACCGAAGTGCTTGACGAGTTTGAAAATCCCGTCCCCGATGGCGAGAGCGGCGAGTTAGTGATCACCACGCTGGGTATTCAGGGAGTTCCATTGCTGCGGTTCAAGACCGGTGACGTGGTAAAGCGTTACAGCGAGCCTTGCGGCTGCGGACGGAATACCTACCGTATCGGCCCAGTCGAAGGGCGTAAACAGCATATGGTTAAGTATAAAGGCACCACGTTATATCCTCCGGCCATGCATGATCTTTTAGCAGGATTCCCGCAAATCGAGCAACATGTTATTGAGATACTAGGCAATGATATTGGCACGGACGAGATTGTTGTTTATATCAGCGCAAAAAATCAGTCCGAAGAACTGCTATCTGATATAAAAGACCACTTCCGCGCAAAGCTTCGCGTTACGCCGCGCATAGAGTGGCGTGGGGCGGAAGAATTACAAAAGATTATATTCAATCCGTTAAGCCGGAAGCCAATCACGTTTATTGACAAACGACAACTCGACGCTTAGATCAAAGCGCGGTCTTATCTCAGCAGTTCTTGTATATCCTCTGTAGAAAGCGATTTGACGAAGCTTTCTTCCGTTGTTATCAGTGCAGATGATATCGCTTTTTTTCTGTTTTGAAGCGCTAATATTTTTTCCTCCACGGTATCTTTACTGATAAATTTATAGATGAACACGTTCTTCGTTTGGCCGATACGGTGTGAGCGGTCTACAGCTTGCTGCTCTACCGCTGGATTCCACCAAGGGTCCAAGATAAAAACATAGTCGGCTTCGGTGAGGTTGAGGCCTACCCCACCCGCTTTGATAGAGATCAAAAAAAGATTGGTGCCCGGCTTCTCTTTGAACGTGGAAACGGCCTCGGCGCGATCCCGAGTGCTCCCGTCAAGATAAGCGTAAGGCATGCTTTTATCATCGAAATACGTTCTAAATAAATGCAGGTGCTTCACGAATTGAGAGAAGATCAACACTTTGTGCCCTTCTGCCGAAACAGAATTGATCATCTCGATCACGGTTTCAAATTTACCTGATGAAAGGGTTTCATTCTCGCCGATCATGTTAGGGTGGTTCGCAATTTGCCGTAATTTCGTTAACCCCTGTAGCAAGATAATTTGATTGCCCTTTCCATTTTGCTTCAACGCATTGTCGAGTATGGCGTTGCGGTATTCCGATTTCGTGCTTTCATACAGCTCCGCTTGTTCATCGAGCATCTCGCAGTAAATCGTTTGTTCCGTTTTTGGAGGCAGTTCTTTTGCTACCTGGTCTTTCGTACGACGTAAGACAAACGGCTTGATAATCGCTTGCAAACGAGTAGCTTTATCTTCATCCTTCTTTTTTTCTATCGGCGTCACAAATTCCTTCTGAAAATAGCTGTACGATCCCAACAAACCAGGGTTGGCGAAATGCATTTGCGACCAAATGTCGCCCACAGAATTTTCTATTGGCGTACCACTCAGTGCTAGCTTGTTGCGACTTTTTAAAGCTTTTATCGCTTTGAACGATTTAGATGTTGGGTTCTTGATATGCTGACTCTCGTCCAGAATGATGTAGTTGAAAAAAAACTTGCTAAATAGTTGCTCATCACTACGTGCGATACCATACGTGGTAATGATTAAATCAAAATGAGAGAAACCGAATGGATCGCGTAACCGATTGCTGCCGGCATGTATCAACAAGCGAAGGCCGGGCGCAAATCGCTCCGCTTCTTTTTGCCAATTGTAGATGAGGGATGTAGGGAGGATCAAAAGCGATACTTTTGTATGTTCAGTTTTTTGCAACATCTCCTTTTGTTGTTGAAGCAAGGCCAAAGTCTGGACAGTCTTTCCTAAGCCCATATCGTCCGCAAGGCATCCTCCAAATTTATAATGCTGTAGAAAATGAAACCAGTTGTATCCGGCTCGTTGGTAGGGGCGTAGTTCTCCTTTAAACGACTGTGGGAGCGGTGCTTCATCGATCTGATCAAAATTTAGTAACTGCTCCAACTTCCGATGGAACGAAATCTGCGTATGTTCGGAGATTTCGTACAGCAACCCGATATGGGTTTTGCTCAACTTTAAGCTGTCCTTTTTTGTGGTAAACTGAAAAAGGTGCTCATACTGCGAAAACCATTCTTCAGGGATAATAGCGATTTCGCCAGTAGGCAGTTTAAACTCCCGAATTTTATTGAGGATATGTTCTCGCAACTCAATAAAGGGTACCTCATGTATGCCGAAAAAGGCTACGGCGTGAATATCAAACCAATCATTGCCCTCTTCAATGCTAATCTCAAGTGTAGTCTTTCCAATGATGATACGTTTGTCGCCCTTTGCCTGCTTGATGAGAAAGCCTGCAGCGAGCAATTGTTCTTCATGGGTATTAAGCCATTCTAAAACACTGGTTTTTTCTTTTGGGAATATGTAGCTGCCGAATAAGGCATCCTTTTTTTGCAAGCCCATCTGCTCAATGTAGCTGATCTGCTTTTGCTCCCAAGCCAACGATCGCTTTATGCGATGGAAAATGTAATCATCCGTTTCCTCAAGATGCTCTAGCCTTACGGTGACCGGGTGTTCGGCGCCGGATGAAAATTCATAAGGGCCGTAGAAAAAAGAGAGTTGCACAAACGATTCTCCTGAAGCCACATAGAAGAGTTTCAAAAGCGGTGTTGCATTTTCCTTGTGGGTTTTTATCGTAAACCCCTCCGCGTAAACATTATGCTTTTCAATCAACCCTGTGACAAAGGTTTCAAAGTATTTTTTCTCCGTCGATCGCGGCACAGCAATGTAACGTTTGTTGAGAAATGGACTTAGTTTCTTTCCATCAATTTCTTGATCAAAATGATACAAAGTATTTTCTACAAGCAACCAAGCTTGTTTATTTACGATGACCTGCGCCCCTTTATACATGAAATCCAGACGGTTCTCCTCATGTTTCAAAGTCGGGAAGTAACGTGTTTCCTCTTCATTCCGGCGAAAGTGGAAAAGCACAGAGGTGGGTTGTGTTGCGATCTGTAATGGCTGATCTGCCGGGTATCCATCCTTACTCATTAAAAAAAGTGGTTTTCCCGAAAGTAGCTGCAATACAGCAAGCATCTTTTGCTCAATTTTAGGGCGAATAAAGGCAAAGATTTTTTGATCAAATATTTTTCCGAAAAAGTCCACGGGACGCATGGCCTTTTTATTGTAGCGCTTGATGATGTTCGTCTGTTCGATCTCATCAAGCATTTTAATCAGTTGATAATCCGTCTCATCCAATGCACTGGCAAAGTCCTTCGCGGTGTTGGTAAAGATACGCTTATAGCTCAACGAGTACGATCCATTAGGATTTAACTGGACAATGTGTGGTTCGATCAAAAACCCCAAGTAGGGATGTTCTCCTAAAGCGTATACTAATTTGAATGGTAATTTATTATCAACCTGTTGCATTAAATAAAATAGAGCCCCTAAAAAAAGGCTCTAATATACATAATTTGGCGAAAAATGCCTGCTACTTTTACTAAAGCAACGCATTTTTCCGATGTTACCGTACTATTTCTCCATTAAAAACAAAATCTGCCGGACCTTTCAAACGTACGTTGGTAAAATACGACCCTTCTTTTCTGAAACTGATGTACAGCTGCCCACCAAGCACACGAATAGGTATTTCCATATCGCCTTCCAATTGGTTGTGCACCGCGACAGCCATCGCAGCCGCGGTGGCCCCTGTGCCACAGGCTAGCGTTTCATCTTCCACGCCACGCTCGAATGTACGCACGAGGTAACCATTTTCCTCTGCTTCAATAAAGTTGACGTTGATGCCTTCTTTTCTGTAGTTGTCATTGTTTCGGATGGCGTAGCCTTTAGCATAAACGTCCATTTCACCCAGGTCATCGACGAATGAGACATAATGAGGAGAGCCTGTATTGAGAATATAGGCTTCGCCATCTTGCTTTACTTCTTGCACATCGATCATGCCTAGATCCACTTGACTCGCGGATATTTTGGCATCGTGGGTTCCGTCTACTGCCATAAAGGCAGTTTTGCTATCTATTATGCCAAGATCTCTGGCAAAAGCGACGATGCAGCGGCCACCGTTGCCACACATTGTCCCCTCACGACCATCCGCATTGAAGTACAACATTTCAAAATCAAAATTTTTTATATCTTGAAGAAGCATTAATCCGTCCGCTCCAATCCCAAATTTCCGATCGCACAGTTTTTTTACAAAATCTATATCTTTAGGCCCGAAAACATCCGATCTATTGTCGATTAGGATGAAATCATTGCCAGCTCCCTGGTATTTTGAGAAATACAGTTTTCCACTCATTTGCTTGAAATTTTGGATTAAAATTAATATTCTTGTTACAAAAGAAGTTTAGATTGTTAAATCATGTTAAAAGATTCATGTCAGCGTCTTAGTTAACATTTTTTAACTGCCAAAAGTTGACACGGCATTTCTAATGGTATTACATTTGACCTAACCTTTTAAGCAACGTAAAATTAAAGATTTTTTTTAATATAAAGATTTATAGCAAATAGTAACATGAAGAAGATAGGAGTAAGTTTATTGACTGCTTTCGTCGGTGGAGCGGTAGCAATTGGGGGGTATAAGATTTTTGAGAATAAGCAGATGGAGAAAATGACTTTCGAAGACCAACAGAAAGTCTATTTTGCGAACAATCCAGGAGCAGAGATTTTGTCATCGACGGGAAACCCTGATTTTACGCAGGCAGCCGCTGCGGTGTCTCCAGGGGTGGTTCACCTTAAGGTGACAATGTCCGCGCGCAACTCGCAGCGTGGTGGGGGCGGAGGTTCGCCATTTGATATGTTTGAAGAATTTTTTGGGATGCCGCAGCAGCGTCGTGCGCAGCCTCGCCAGGCTATGGCTTCCGGTTCAGGCGTATTGGTATCTCCGGATGGGTATATCGTTACCAACAACCACGTCGTGGAAGATGCTGATAAAATAGAAGTGCAGTTGACTGATCAGCGGACTTTGGAAGCGAAAGTTATAGGTCGTGATCCAGACTTCGATTTGGCGCTAGTGAAAGTTAACGCGAAAGATCTGCCCTTTGTTAAATTTGGCGATTCGGACAATGTCCGGATCGGGGAATGGGTTTTAGCGGTTGGTTATCCATTAAGCTTACAATCTACAGTCACCGCTGGTATTGTTAGCGCGAAAGGCCGTCAAATTGGAATCTTAGGCGAGCAGGGGCAAGGCCAGGGGTCACCTTATGGTTACGGGCAACCGCAAGAGCCTTTGGTGCGCACAGCGGTAGAATCGTTCATCCAGACAGATGCCGTGATCAATAAAGGGAATAGTGGTGGTGCATTGGTGAATGCACAAGGTGAACTTATCGGTATTAACGCCGCGATTGCATCTCCTACAGGTGTATATGCGGGCTACGGCTTTGCGATTCCGGTGAATTTAGTTAAAAAGATCGTTAACGATTTCAAAAAATTCGGAGCAGTACAGCGTGGCTATGTAGGCATTAACTTCCGCGAGATGGATGCTAGTATCCGTAAAGAATTCAATTTAGAAGATGTTAACGGCTTGTATGTTTTTGATACCGTAAAAGAAGGTGCAGCTGCGGCGGCAGGGATCAAAAAAGGCGATATCATTACTAAAGTTGATGGCGTAATGATCCGGTCTTCAGCAGATTTACAAGAACGCGTGGCAAGATTGAGTCCAGGCGACAAATTGAAGCTAACCTACAAACGCGATGGTAAAGAGAAGGATGTTAACCTAACGTTGAAAGCGCAAGAGGCGAAGAAGTCTGCCGAAGACGAAGCCAGCAGTAAAAGCGCAACGGAGATTTTCAACAAATTAGGAGCAAGCTTCACGCCGGCGTCTGATGCGCAGAAAAAGAAATTTGGTGCTAATTCGGGTGTGGTTATTACGCAGGTACACCGCGGTGGCATGTTCGAATATTTCGGCGTAGAGAAAGGATTGGTGGTGACACATGTTAATGGTAAACCGGTGAACAACGTTGACGATGTGGAGTCGGCATTAGCCAGTACAAAACGTAACATCGTGCGTATTACAGGCGTCTCCGAAAGCGGAACAGTAGAATTTAACTTTCCCATTGAATATTAATTGAAGATTTGGTTGATTAGATTAAGGGTAGATCGCGCGAGTGGTCTGCCCTTTTTATTTCCAGAATATACTAATTTAGGAGAATGAAAATTTTAATGGTTTGTTTAGGTAATATTTGCCGTTCACCGCTTGCTCATGGTATATTGGCGCACATGATTCACGAGAATGGTTTGGATTGGACGGTAGAGTCTGCGGGTACCGGTGATTGGCACGTTGGACAAGCGCCAGATAGGCGATCTGTCAGCGTCGCCAAAAAATATGGTGTAGATATATCCGCGCAGCGCGCAAGGCACTTTGCTCAAGCTTTCTTCGATCAATACGACTATATTTTTGTTATGGATGACAAAAATTACAGCGATGTGCGATCACTAGCTCGAGACGAAGCAGATCTTAAAAAGGTAAAAATGTTTTTGTTGGAAGGGATTGTTCCTGATCCTTACTTTGACGAAACCCAATTTGAACCTGTTTACCAACTTATTGCAGACCGCTGTCAAGTGCTTATTAACGAGCTGCAGAGCGAGAACTAGGTAGTAGCAGGGTAAATATGACGAAGATCCGGAATCTTTCCTGTCGAGTTCGTCGTGTCTGCTCGCATGTGACGGTCGAAAGTCTTTAATAATTTCCTACTTTTGTTTGCAGCCCGCTGTATTGGGGAGGCTATAGGAAGTGAAAAAATGAAAATAGCAGAAGTAAATAAAAAATGGAGCGAGTTGCAGCGCACATTAGCGACGGAATTCGATATGGATACGCCAGATTTAAAGGTCGTCTTGTTTTTAATTGGCGTGCAAGAGCTTGGGAAAGGTCCACAAACCTTTTCAAAGCGGGAGAAGGAAGAGCTTATGCATATTGCAACCTGCAGACTGTTCAGTGCGATGGGTTTTTATGAACTCCGGGGATTGGACGAAGAAGGGTGGCCGCATTGGGAACTTGTTAAACCGATTCCGAACTATACGCTGCTGGAGCAGGAACTTATTATAAAATCATTGATAGTCGACTATTTCGAAGATACCTATACCTTTTAAACAAATGATGAATCAGCATTTAAGAAAAATTTTAACCTTCGTTTTTACGCTGCTTGTTGGAGGCGTAGTCTTCGCAAAGACCCCTGTTTTTCACTATGTAGTGATTAAGACGGATAAGGGTACTTGCTTATTGAAGCTATATAACGAAACCCCTAAACACCGCGACAACTTCGTTAAATTAGTTGATAGCGGATATTATGATAGCCTTCTTTTTCATCGCGTTATACACAACTTTATGGTGCAGGGTGGCGATCCCGACTCCCGATATGCTGCTGAGAAGCAAGCGCTAGGAAATGGAGGGCCAGATTATACTATACCGGCTGAAATGCAGGAGGGCTTGATCCATAAAAAAGGGACTATCGGCGCGGCGCGCGATGATAATCCTGCCAAACAATCATCTGGATCACAATTTTACTTCGTGCAGGGGCGTGTGTTCAGTAATGCTGCGCTTGACTCCTTGGAGCAATTCCGGCTAAAAGGAAAAAAGCTTAGTGATGCGCAACGCAAAGCATACACCACGGTTGGGGGCACGCCACACTTGGATGGAAACTATACCGTTTTTGGCGAGTTGATGAATGGGGTCGAAACTATAGACAATATCGCCGCGGTAAAAACGGATGAAAAAGATCGACCCATCCGGGACCTGCGTATGTCGATGAAGTTGTTAACACGCCGGGAAGCACTGAATCTAGAACGTGAAGCCGCTGGCTTGCCGGCAAAGACTGGTGTGCTTACGCGATTTTTTGATCTATTTTCTTCAAAAAGATATTAATGAAAGTTATTACCTATAACGTCAACGGCTTGCGCGCTGCTTTGAAAAAAGATTGGCTAGGCTGGGTGAAGACGATAAATCCCGATGTTATCTGCCTGCAGGAGATTAAAGCGACTCAAGATCAAATTCCGGAAATCCTATTTTTAGAACAAATGGGGTACGAGCACTATTGGTATCCGGCGCAGAAAAAAGGCTATAGCGGTACAGCTATCTTCACCAAGATCGCGCCAAATCATGTGGAGTATGGTTGCGGTCATGAAGACTACGATTTCGAAGGCCGGATGATTCGTGCTGATTTTGATGATGTCTCCGTGATGAGTGTGTACTTCCCTTCCGGAACGACCGGCGATACCCGACAAGACTTTAAATATAAGTTTCTAGCAGATTTTCAGGATTATAGCGATAAGCTTCTAGTAGACAAGCCTAATCTCGTGATTTCTGGAGATTATAACATCTGTCATCGGGCTATCGATATCCACAATCCAAAATCAAATGCCAATAGCTCGGGTTTTTTACCTGCGGAACGCGAGTGGATGGAAAATTTTATCAATTCCGGCTATGTTGATTCCTTTCGACATCTACATGAAGATCCACACCACTACACCTGGTGGAGTTATCGTGCAGGGGCTAGAGCGAGAAACTTGGGTTGGCGCATTGATTATAACATGATCTCCAAGCCCCTTCAGGAGCGTTTAGTTGCTGCGGAGATTATACCCACCGCAATACATTCCGATCATTGCCCAGTGTTACTCGAGCTTAGATAGCTCGAGCCGTTATAAGCTGCGTGTATACGTGGCCGAGCATTTTGCTGTTTCTTCAACCTTGCACGAAAGCAAAGTCACGGCATGGGGCTGTAGTTGTTGCGGGCCAATTTCTTCAACAAGATAACGCGCTATATTTTCCGCGGTAGGGTTAAAGGGAACAATCACGAGGCTATCTTCCGTAAGTGCTTGCAGCTGCGGTAGTAGCTCATCTTCCTGCCAGATTAAAAATTTATGGTCGAAATGTTCTTCGAGCCATGCGCATAATGTTGATTTTATCACAGAAAAATCAACCACTCTCCCAACTTCATCCAGTTTTTCTGCGGCTACCGTAAAATGTATACGGTAGTTGTGTCCGTGTAGAAAGCGGCATTTTCCTTCATGCCCCACTACACGGTGTCCACAGGAAATATCGTGGTATCGTTCAGCAACTATCATGGTGCAAAGATACAAATAGATTTTTAGGGGTGGGGATACAAAAAAACAGCATGTATACGAAATATCATCATTCGCATACATGCTGTCTCCGTTCTAGGAATTCCTATAGCTATTTTTGAATAAGGCGGCCCGGAAATTGACTGATATTTTCCAGAGTCAATTGTTGCATCACTTGGTAAAGTTGTGCTTTAAAAAGGTTGATGGTATGTTCTGCACCTTCATCGCCCAGGGCACCTACGCCATACATAAACGGCCGCCCCATAAAGTTAAAGTCAGCCCCAACTGCATGTGCTCTTGCTAAATCCACGCCCGAGCGTATGCCACCATCCAACATGATTTTCGTTTTGCCAGTATACAATGGGTTTTGCGCCAATCGAATTAACGAATTGATGGAAGATTCACCGGCATCAATCTGTCGCCCACCATGGTTTGATACAATAACGCCATCCACGCCAATATCAATAGAAGCTTGCATATCTTCTTCTGTCGTGATACCTTTCAATACCAATGGGCCTTTCCAAATATCGCGTATTGCCTTCACTTTCTCGACATTTACCTTCCCAGTGAAGGTGCGGTTCATAAATTGGCCCAGCTGACTTAAATCTAGCCCTTTTTCCATGTATGGTTTCAATGTCGCAAAAGACGGAATGCCGTGTTGCAGGGTTTTGATGCCCCATAAAGGTCTTAGCATAGCTTGCACCACATTTGCTATATTCATTTTGGGGGGCATAGAAAGTCCGCTTTTTATCTCCCTGTAACGTAATCCAAAGGATGGAACATCTACCAGCACTACCAATACCGGACATTCTACCTCCTTCAAGCGACGGAGGATGTCATCCCGCAACCTGTCTTCAGTAGGATGGTAAAGCTGAAACCATGCTTTGCCATCTGAAACTTCTGCAATGCGTTCGATGCTGCTTGTAGAAACCGTACTTAGCGTGTATGGGATGTCATGTTTAGCCGCTGCTTTTGCTAGGATTTCCGGCGCATTAGGCCACATCAGCCCTTGGAGGCCGATGGGTGAAATCCCAAATGGGGCGCTGTAGCGTCGTCCGAACAATTCCACGGACATGTCAATGTCGCCCGCTACGTGTAAATATTGTGGTTTAAGTAAGATGTCGTCAAAATCGCTTTCGTTTCTTACGAGGTTCAACTCTTCATTCGCCCCGCCTTCCAAATAGTCAAATGCAAACTTAGGAATGCGCGATTTTGCCTTGATTTTTAGATCTGCAATGGATGGATATCTTGGATTGTACTTATAGAGAATCTTCTTACTCATGTAAACGACGGTTTAAATTATAGGAGCCGAATATACGTACTATTCATGAAAATACCATCCTGTACAGGTCGGTCTTCCCTGATTTCGATAAATATTTTTTGTTATATTGAAATTTAATGTATATCTTAGCACCGCTTATAGAGAAAGGCCGAGGGAATAGACCCGCTGAAGCCTTAGCAACCTGTCACTAGACAAGGTGCTACATTCTACTCCGGATAAGCTGGGGAAAGATAAGCTGAGATCACTAGTCCTAGTGTCCTTCTCTCCAAGCAGCAATATTTAAGGAAAGAAAAATTTAACAAACACATTTATGTTATTAACAAACAATTTAGGATATCCTCGCGTGGGTGCTTTCCGCGAATTGAAGAAGGCTAATGAAGCATATTGGGCGAAGAAAATCAGCGCTGAAGAATTATTGCAAGCTGCGCTTAAAATTCGGGAGAGCAACTGGAAAACACAGCAAGATGCAGGTATCGACCTGATCCCTTCCAACGACTTTTCGTTTTATGATCAAGTATTGGATTTGTCGTTGACAGTAGGGGCTATTCCAGCACGTTATAACTCGCTATTGGATAAGATCGACCGTCAGTATAATTTGGACTTGTACTTTGCAATGGCGCGTGGTTTCCAAGAAGAGGGTGTCGATGTTACGGCGATGGAAATGACTAAATGGTTTGACACCAATTACCATTACATTGTTCCGGAGTTTACGAAAGGTCAAACGTTCAAATTAACATCCGAAAAGTTTTTAAACGAGTATAAAGAAGCAAAATCATTAGGTATCGAAACGAAACCGGTATTGATTGGCCCAATAACTTACCTTTTATTAGGTAAAGAAAAAGAAGCTGACTTCAACAGAATCGATTTAATAGATGCACTATTGCCTGTTTACGAAGAGATATTGGCAAAATTGGCAGAAGCAGGTGCACAATATGTGCAGATAGATGAGCCTTTTTTGGCCTTGGATATCGATGCGTCAACGCGCAGCCTTTACGCTACAGTTTTCGAAAAATTGGCAGCAGCAGCGAAAGGTGTGAAATTAATTGTTGCTACCTATTTCGAAGCTCTTCGTGATAACGAGGAAACAGCATTAAACCTTCCTGTTCACGCGCTTCACCTTGATCTTGTCCGCGGTGAAAACCAACTGGACAGCGTTTTAGCGAAAGTTCCTGCGTCATTAACGCTTTCTCTAGGTGTCGTTGAAGGTCGGAATATCTGGAAAAATGACTATGAGAAATCGTTAGGAAAAATTAAACAAGCTGTGGATGCTTTAGGTGCTGACCGCGTTTGGGTTGCGCCTTCATCATCGTTGTTGCACGTGCCTTTCGATTTAGATAATGAGGATAACGAAGAATCATTACCAGCAGAGGTAAAAAACTGGTTAGCTTTTGCGAAGCAGAAATTAGCGGAAGTTAAAGATTTAGCTGTATTGGCTGATGGAGAAGTTGACGCAAAGACAGCTGAACGCTTTGAAGCAAATAAAGCAGCTGCTGAAAGCCGCCGTACTTCACCTTTAATCCACAAGCGGGAAGTAAAAGACCGTGTGAGCAATATTACCGATGAGGATGCGAAACGTACCTCCGTTTTCGCCGCACGTAAAGAAGCGCAACAAGCGAAATTTAACTTGCCATCCTTTGCGACAACTACTATCGGTTCATTCCCACAAACCAAAGATGTACGTAAGTGGAGAGCAGACCTTAAAAAAGGTGCTATCAGCCAAGAAGCGTATGATAAAGAAATTGCGGAAGAAACAGAAAGAACGATTCGTTTACAAGAAGAACTGGATATCGATGTATTGGTACATGGGGAGTTCGAACGTAACGACATGGTGGAGTACTTTGGAGAGCAATTAGCCGGCTATGCCTTCACCAAAAATGGATGGGTACAGTCGTACGGTTCACGTTGTGTTAAACCGCCGGTAATTTATGGCGATGTTTACCGCCCAGAAGATATGACCGTTCGTTGGTCTGCTTATGCGCAATCATTAACTAGCCGCCCTGTAAAAGGAATGTTAACAGGTCCGGTTACCATCTTACAATGGTCATTCGTTCGTAACGATCAACCGCGCTCTACGACAACATACCAAATTGCTTTGGCGATTTTGGATGAGGTGCAAGCTTTAGAAAAAGCAGGGATCAAAATTATTCAGATTGATGAGCCTGCAATCCGTGAAGGTCTGCCATTGCGTCAAGCAGATCAGCAAGATTATTTAAATTGGGCGGTTCGCGCTTTCCGCGTTTCTTCGTCCAATGTAGATGACGATACGCAGATCCACACGCACATGTGTTATTCCGAGTTTAACGATATCATTGAAGATATCGCGGCTATGGATGCTGATGTAATTACCATTGAGACATCGCGTTCCCAAATGGAGCTGTTGGATGCATTCGCTGCTGATTTCAAATATCCAAACGATATCGGACCGGGTGTTTACGATATTCACTCGCCACGTGTGCCTAGCACCGAAGAGATGGTAGATTTATTGCGTAAAGCAAAAGCTGTAGTTCCTGCAGAGCAGCTTTGGGTAAATCCAGACTGTGGTTTGAAAACCAGAGCTTGGCCAGAAACCAAAGCAGCGTTAGAATCGATGGTTGAGGCTGCAAAAATCTTGCGCGCGGAATAACATCGGAATTAGTATTTATAAAATGAGCAACAGCCTGAAGTTTTACCTTTCAGGCTGTTCTTTTTTTTTATATTCGATACAAATAACGCTTTCTGTGCAACATTTTGCCTTTGCCGTTGTTCTTTATAAAAAAATTACGATGAAAAGATTCTCTTATTTTACGGTGTTTGCTTTTGCAATCACGATGTTAACAAGTTGTCAACTTATAGGCGACATTTTTAAAGCAGGAGTTTGGTCTGGGGTTATCCTAGTGGTCGTGGTCATCGCGGTTATTATTTGGATCATAGCGAAAGTTGCCGGCGGCGGAAAACGCTAATAACAACTAATTCAAACAGCAGCACTACTAGCCCACTGTTGAAACGTTATGTTTCGAATCTCCCACCAAAGCAAAAGTCAGCATAAGTCGTGGTTGTCAGGATTATCTAGACCGGACAACCACGATGTAACATTTTTTTGACTCATCCAGTCTCCTTTTAACAGGTTTTTTACAAATAGACGTTGCTAGCTTGCGACAGGCTTATTAGCTTTGTCAAGCATGTTACACAAATTGATTCATTATTTGGTTTTGTTGAGCTATTTAAATATCCTCGGATATGAAGCCAGCGCAAATATTCCCGAAATTGAAGATGATTATCTTTTAAACGGTGAATCACTTTTGGAATTCGTGTTAGATGACGTCCTAGACCTGCCTGTCGATAAAGAGACGGATGACGTAGAAATCAGGTACGAAGAATATCGTGCTATTCCTTATTCAGATTATATCCTCCCTATATTTGTACTTATTTTGGGTACCCTGTTTTTGTTCAGGCCGCCTACCCAAGATCAGAAACATCCTGTATATGATGCGAAAAAGCGTCAAATAATTCCCGGTTATTATGCCTTCCTGTATCGGTTAAAACCATTCTAATCACGTGCTATTCCGAATAGTTTCCTAATTCTAGGTTTAGCTTTGAACGTCAGCGTAGAAAGCTGGGTTTGAATTTTTTGGGTTTGATGCCCTGTGTGATTACATGTTTTAACAAAAAAAGTAAATGAATAAATATTTCTTGTTTTTCCCTGTGGTGGGGATGTTTTGGCTATTAGCCGGTTGCAATGGAAAAAGTGCTGAAAATAAATCTACGTCTTTACGCGAAGTACCCGTAGGTGGTTTGATATCCATGGATACCACTATCTATCAATATTATATAGCCGATATACAGGCCGCCCGCAATGTGGAGGTTCGATCTCGATTAAGCGGCTTTTTGGAAGAAATTTATGTCGATGAAGGCCGGATGGTTAAAGCTGGGCAGGTGCTATTCCGGATGAATGATGAAGAGTATAAAGCTGATCATGCAAAGGCACAAGCTGCTTTAAATACAGCAATCGCTGAAGCGAAGAAGGTGGAATTAGAAAAAGAACGCACGAAGAAGCTCGTCGAAAAAGATATCGTCTCGACAACGGAGCAGGAGCTTATCGCTGTGCAATACAAAGCGGCACAATCCAAAGTGGAGCAGGCAAGAGCCGTAGTTAACCAAACGGGGACTCGACTGGCGCGGACGCTGATTAGAGCTCCATTTAGCGGCCGGATTAATCGGATTTTGCTTAAGGCCGGATCGTTGTTAGAAGAAGGTGCGCTGATAACAAGCCTATCTGACGTCAGTGATTTAAATGTTTATTTCGATATTTCTGAAGCTGAATACCTTGCACTCGCTACCGACTCAACATTTAGCAGTAATACATTTAAACGTAAGGTAAAGCTAGCTTTAGCCAATGGGCAAGAATATCCGCATACGGGCGAGGCGCGTTTGGTGGATAACGAATTTGAGCCGACAACAGGGTCAATTTCGTTGCGGGCGAAATTTCCAAACGAAGCGGGGCTGCTTAAACATGGCGCTTCCGGTAAAATTGGGGTGCCGATTTCCACGGGGCTTACCCAGTTCGTTCATCAGAAGTCGGTTTTCGAGATTCAGGATAAAGCATATGTATACGTTGTGACGGACGATCAAACAGTAAAAATGAAACCATTTATTGCCGGCCAGCGCGTAGGACATTATTATATCGTTGCGGACGGTCTTGATAAAAATGACCGTATCGTTTATGAAGGCGTGCAAGGTCTTCGCGATGGTATGAAAATAAAGCCTATAGCACAGAAATAGAAGGTTACACATTTTACGAGTTTTAGTCTATGTTCGAAACATATATAAGAAGACCAGTATTATCACTGGTTATATCCATATTTATTACTTTGCTGGGCTTACTGGCGTTGTTTAGTTTACCTATTACCCAGTTTCCCGATATTGTTCCACCCTCTGTCGTTGTCACAGCAAATTATACAGGAGCCAATGCCGACGTAAGTACAAACGCGGTCGCCATTCCGCTTGAGAAGGCGATTAATGGTGTTGCGGGGATGACCTCCATGAACACCGTAACAACAAATAATGGTACAACACTGATTCAGGTTGCTTTCCAAGTAGGGGTAGATCCCGATATTGCGGCGGTGAACGTGCAGAATAGGGTGACCACCGTGTTGGATGAACTTCCTGAGGAAGTTATTCGAGCGGGTGTGACCACCGAAAAGGAAGTAAATAGTATGCTGATGTATCTGAATATTTATACGTCAGATGAGACGGCCGACGAACGCTTCATTTACAACTTCACGGACATCAATATTTTAAAGGAGCTGAAACGTATTGAAGGTGTGGGTTTTGCCCAAATCATGGGGATGCGCGACTATGCCATGCGCGTTTGGCTAAAGCCAGATCGCTTGGCAGCCTATCAAATTTCTACCGACGAGGTGATTGCATCTTTGCGTCGCCAAAATATAGAGGCCGCTCCAGGACAGACGGGTATTAGTTCAGATAAGACCACGAACATGCAGCAGTATGTACTCCGTTATCCCGGCAAATTTTCCGAGCCGGAGGAGTATGCTAATATCGCTATCCGTGCAAATACAGATGGATCCATCATTCGCGTGCGGGATATTGCCGATGTAGAGTTTGGGTCATTAGATTACGAGATGGTGTCAAAAACAGATGGACGTCCGTCTGCCTCCATCATGGTGAAACAGTTGCCCGGATCCAATGCGCAGGATGTTATCCAGCGTGTGAAGGATCGTATGGAAGAGTTGAAGACAACAAACTTCCCGTCAGGCATGACATATACGATGGGCTATGATGTATCCCGTTTTTTGGATGCTTCAATTTCAAGTGTTGTGAAAACCTTGATCGAAGCATTTATCTTGGTATTCCTCGTTGTTTTTATATTCCTGCAAGATTTTCGCGCAACAATTATTCCCATTCTTGCCGTTCCAGTCAGTTTGATTGGCGCATTATTTTTCATGATGATGATGGGTTTCTCCATAAATCTGTTGACATTGTTTGCACTGGTTTTGGCCATCGGGATCGTGGTGGATAATGGAATTGTGGTTGTGGAAGCAGTATATGCAAAAATGGAAGAAGAGCATCTCCAACCGATGGAAGCAACCTTAGCAGCGATTAAAGAAGTGGGCGCAGCAGTTATTGCTATTACGTTGGTCATGTCCGCCGTATTTGTGCCCGTAGCCTTTTTATCAGGCCCGGTTGGGATATTTTATCGACAATTCTCCTTAACGTTGGCATCGGCTATCGTCATTTCTGGAATCAATGCATTAACGTTAACGCCGGCTTTATGTGCCATAATTCTTCGTTCTCCACACGATAAAAAAGAGTCAAACAGCTTATTGTCACGATTTTTTAGACGATTCAACGCCGCCTATGATAAAACCGCTGGACGATACCGTAGCCTTTTAGCAAAGATTGTCGGCAGGCGAGTAATAACGATAGGTCTATTGGCCACTTTTTTTATTGCGACTTGGGGTGCCAGCAGCGTTTTGCCATCCGGCTTTATCCCTACGGAAGATCAGGGTATGATTTACGTTAGCGTGACGACGCCGCCAGGCGCTACTGTTGATAGGACGGAGAAAGCACTGGACGAGGTCGATGTCATTGCAAGAAATTTGGAAGCTGTGGAGACCGTGTCCACTTTAGCGGGGTACAGTATCCTGACGGAGGTTTCCGGAGCGTCTTACGGAATGGGAATGATCAATCTAAAAGCTTGGGATCAGCGTACCCAAACAGTCGATGATATGATCAACGAGCTTCGGCTCAAAACGGCACACATTGCCGATGCTGAAATTGAATTTTTTCCACCGCCTACCGTTCCTGGGTTTGGTAATGCTTCTGGATTTGAATTGCGGTTATTGGACCGAAGTGGAAATGAAGATCTGGGAAAGACAGCGGAAGTATTGGATAAGTTTTTGTCAGATCTGGCTGCGTCGGATGCGATAGAGAGTGCTTCGTCCGGGTTTGACGTATCATTTCCGCAATACATGTTAAATATAGACTATGACTTGGCGGCAAAAAAAGGAATCTCCGTGGAAAATGCGATGAATACATTGCAAACCCTGATGGGTAGTTTTTATGCCACTAATTTCATACGCTTCGGCCAGATGTACAAGGTCATGGTACAGGCTGATCCTAACTACCGGCAGACACCAGAGGACGTCCTCAAATTGTATCTGAAGACCGCGGATGGCGAAATGGTTCCGTATTCTTCCTTCATTACGATGAAAAGAATTTATGGACCAGAACAAATCACACGATACAATATGTTTACATCGGCCATGATCACGGGGCAACCTGCACCCGGATTTAGTACGGGGCAAGCTATTGAAACGGTTCTTAGCATCGCAGAAAACCTTCCTCAAGGCTATTCAATAGAATGGTCAGGGATGACACGTGAGCAGGTAATTTCTGGCGACCAAGCCGTCTATATCTTCGCGCTTTGTCTGGTTTTTGTCTATCTGTTGCTTTCTGCCCAATATGAAAGTTTCCTATTGCCACTACCCGTCATTCTATGTTTGCCGGCTGGGGTCTTTGGATCTTTCTTATTCTTGAAGCTTTTTGGTTTGGAAAACAATATTTATGCGCAAGTAGCTTTAGTCATGTTAATTGGTCTGTTAGGTAAAAATGCGATACTTATTGTAGAATATGCTGTATTGAAGCAAAAGCAAGGGATGGGAATAGTTCAAGCATCCATTGAGGGCGCGTATGCTAGGCTTCGCCCAATCCTGATGACGTCATTTGCCTTTATTGCAGGTCTGATTCCGCTGATGCTTGCTTCGGGTGCTGGCGCCATCGGTAACCGTACAATCGGTACCGCTTCTGTTGGCGGGATGATCATCGGTACCCTGTTAGGTGTAATTATTATTCCGGGATTATTTGTCCTTGTTTCTAGAGAGAAGAAGAAAAAGAAAAATATTCCAGCGGTTGCCACTATTTTACTTCTCTTGGGCTTCTTCGTATCCTGTAATGTTCCCAAACAATTGGATAAGCCGCAGGCACAATCGCTGCCGAAAGGCTTTTCCCATGATAGTCTGGCTGCAGATATGGATAGTGCTACGGTTGCGCATCAGCCTTGGGAGGCGGTGTTTTCTGATGTAAACTTGAAAATGCTTATCGATTCAGCATTGATTTACAACTATGATTTGCAGCAAGCGATTAAGCGGATAGAGATTGCGCAAGCCAGTTTCAAGCAGCGAAAGGCAGCACTTCTGCCCAGCTTAGATCTTGCCGCAGAGGCTGGCTTACGGAAGTATGGATTTTACACTGAAGCAGGTATTGGTAACTACGATTCCAATTTTTCGGAAAACCTGCGGGATGATGAGAAAATCCCCGAGCCAGCAGTTCCAGATTATTTCATTGGCGTGCGAGCGTCTTGGGAGCTGGATCTCTGGGGGAAACTAAAGAGCCAGAAAAATTCTGCATTCAACTCATTATTGGCAGAAAATGAAGCAAGAAGGCTCATTGAAACCGAGCTGGTGACCAACGTTGCATCGGCTTATTACGACTTGTTAAGTTTAGATGCCAAAATTAAGGTGTTTGATAATAACATCGAGCTGAATGAGCGCGCGTTGGAGATCTCTGTTTTGCAAAAAGAAGCTGGAAGAACATCGGAGTTAGGTGTTCGTCAATTTACCGCGATTGTGGCTGGCGCAAAAGCAGAAAGAGAGAAGGTAAAGCAGGAGATTGCGATATTAGAAAATCATATCAACTATTTGGTAGGCCGCTATAATCAGCCTGTTGAGCGTTCAGCGGATGGCTTTGCGAATAAGCGATTGTTTGAGAAGCTGGATGTTGGTACCCCGTTTCAGATGTTGGCCTCACGGCCAGATATTAGGGAGGCATCTTTTCTATTGTTGAGCGCCGAGCAAGATGTCAAAGCTTCCAAAGCTTCGTTTTTGCCTACGCTAGTTTTGTCGCCTTATATGGGCTTGCAAACATTTAGTTTCAGTAAATTGGTTGATTTCGATAAGTCGTTAACCTATGGCTTACTTGGCGGATTGACGGCGCCTCTGTTCAATCAACGGCAGTTGAAAAGCCAGTATGAGACCTACAAAGCGACTTACGGACTAAGTTTCTTGGAATATGAAAAGCGCGTTTTGCAAGCGTATAATGAAGTTTCTAATGCGGTGAATACACAGGAGTTTATCCAAAATAGAGAGCAACATATCGAGGATCAGGTTCTTGCGTTACGCGGAGCGGTGGATGCCGCGAATGAGCTATTTATAGCGGGCAGGGTTTCGTACCTGGATATTATTACGGCACAGAAAGACGCGATCGTTGCAGAGATTGATCAAGTTGAAATCCAAAAGGAAGAACTCTTGAACGAGATCGTGATTTATAAAGCACTCGGAGGCGGTTGGCGATAAGTCATAATAACAAAAATGAGCGCGGTTTTTTGCCGCGCCCATCTTTCGTTTATTTTTTATAAATAGGGATCTCAATAGTTCCTATTTCTCATTTTGGACTGTTCTGTTAGCTTACCAAAAGCTTATAACCCTTTCCATGTACATTGACAATTTCCACATTAGGATCTTCTTTAAGGTATTTGCGAAGCTTACTTAAGAAAACGTCCATACTTCTTCCCGTAAAATAGTTATCATCGTGCCAGATTTTTACCAACGCTTCTTCGCGAGTCAGTACATCGTTCTTATTCAGACACAGCAGGCGCAATAGCTCCGCCTCTTTGGTTGATAGCTTCTGTTGCTGCCCTTTATAGGAAACGATTTGGCTGGTGTAATCGAAATAGTATTCGCCAATCTCAAATTTATCGGCCACTTCCTCTTCTTTGTCTTTTGAAACTCTCTTTAGCAAAGCATTTATACGGAGCAGCAATTCTTCAACGCGGAAAGGTTTGGTGATATAATCGTCACCGCCAAGCTCAAAGGCTTGTGTTTTATCTTCCATCATTCCTTTTGCTGTTGCATAAATGATAGGAACTTTTTTGTCCATTTTCCGGACGTCTTTGCCTAGAGAAAATCCGTCCTTCTTTGGCATCATCACATCAAAAATGCACAGCTCAAAAGTTTCTTTGCGGAAAGCAGCGAGTGCCTCGTCGCCATCTTGGCATAACGTAACATCGAATTTTCCTTTAAGTTCCAAATAATCTTTAAGAAGTTCACCAAGGTTTGGATCGTCTTCCGCTAATAATATTTTTTGCATATAAATGTTCAATTTAAGCCTAATTCAGCGTAGTCCCTTTCAAAGGAAAGGATAGCTCAAAGATTGTGCCCTTGTCTTTTTCGCTCTTCACCTGAATTTTGCCATTAAGTCGTTTTACAATGTCATTAACATAACTTAAGCCAAGACCAAATCCCTTCACATTGTGCACATTCCCTGTTGGGATACGATAGAATTGGTCGAATATCTTTTCTTTTTGATCCTTTGTCATTCCCATTCCTTTGTCGGCAATGGTTATAACAATGTTGTTTTTGGAATTAAAAGTTTTTACCGTTATGTCCGGAGTTTCTCTGCTGTATTTGATGGCATTGTCAACTAAGTTAAAGAATACGTTTGAGAGATGCAATTCATCGCCTGTAACTAAATCGTTAACTGCGGCCATATCGGTTGTTAACGTTCCGTTTGCTTTTTGGAGCTGTAAAGCCATACTATCTAAAACGCCAGATACCACCTCGTTTATATGTACATTAACTTTTTCGATTTTTAGATTTTCTTTTTCCAAGCGTGCGATATTAAGAACGCGCTCAATATGATTCCCTAAGCGCACATTTTCATCATAAATAATATTAGCCAAACGATTCACGCGGCGTTCGTCCGATGATATTTCGGGGTCTCGTAACGATTCACTGGCAATCATTATGGTCGCAACTGGCGTTTTAAACTCGTGCGTCATATTATTCATAAAATCCGTCTTCATCGCCGAAATTTTCTTTTGCTTGAAAATAATGCTTAGCGTATAGGCGAATGCTCCAATCAACAGGGCCAGTAGCGCTATCATGGGCAGTAGAAGATAGCTGATGTTGTCCCGTATTATAGAAGGCTTGTCAGGGAAATAAACTGTTACACGCCCCGGCGATCTTCCTAAATCATTTTCAAAAAGACGCGTGCTGTAATTAGCTCTTGCGGCGTTTTTTGCGCCTTCCTTTTCACGCCAGGTTTCGTATACCAACAAGCTCCGATCGTCCCTTACCTCCAAATTAAAGGGCGCATGGATATCTCGCTTGCTGAGTTCATTCTCCATTTCATTCTTTAGGTAGGTAAAGTTCACGCGGTCTCGAAAAGGGCGCTTTGAAAGTTCTTCCGCCGCAGCTACACTGGTTACCAATTCTTTGTTTTTCCCACCCATCACAGCTACACTATCGATTAATGTTTGCGCGGTGTTAAGCGCCAATTCCTGTTCTAGCGCATGGATCCGAAAAGAAATCTTTAGATCCGCTCTCGGTGGTAGTACACGAACAACCCAGTTAATATCATTATATGAATTTAAGAAAGCAAGATACCGCGTGCTATCGTCCTTCGCAGGAATCATGGGTATTTTTTTTGTCGCATACACTTCAACAACGTTGTTTTGTATGTCGCGGTCAATTTCTCCTGGAAGAATGCGTATGGTTACAAAATCATTATAGCGTGTCCTTTTGATGTATGTTTCATAAAACGAGTTTTCAATGTATGCAATAAGTGGATAGCGGGATCGTAACAGGTCTTCTTCATCCTTAAACTTTTGTTCTAGTTCATACTGCTGTATGCGAAGTTCTTCGATACGTTTTTGGAGTGCTAACTGTTTGGCGAGCGTTTTCTGCTTAGCCTGCTCTTTCCTGTATTTTTCGCGATCAATCTTTTGCTGCTCCTTTACAAAATCATACACCTCACGTTTTTCAATTTTACTCGCAACGGTGAGAAGGGAGGCAGTCACCGCCTCATCAAAGAGTTGTGACTTCTGTTTGTAAGACTCACGCACAAAATAATATTGCATAGCCATTACCCCAAGTAGAGCGATAGACATTAACCAAATTATAAGCGTGATGCTCCGTTTTTTCATGTGTTACAAAAATAGGTATGTAAAAGCTTCTAAATGTGCATTTAACACAATTTAACAGCTGATTTTAGGCATTCGATATCCGCAATAATAATGAATATAAACGATCTAAACATCTACATTTCATGCATGCTGTATACGAATACTCTCTCCCTGCAGCAGTGCAACTTTTTGGCGGATAGGCTAAAAGTATTTTTTGATAGTCGAAATCAAACGGGAGGTTATAGGTTTCCAGTTGACTGTCAGTTGATTGGATATTGTGGTTTTGATGTTAGCTGCGCTTATGGTTTAGCGTTGCCAAGGCAAACGCAGCCTCTGAAAATAGTAATATGATTAGCCCTTGTAGTTGCGGCAAGGCAGTCCGTTATTGGTATGAACGGACTGCATGTCCAGCTTTTTTTACATTTTCAGTCCGATTTCGCGAAGTCTTTCGTCTAGGTATTGTCCGGCCGTGTAATCGTCGTAAGCTTTCGGATATTCTTGCGATATGCAGGATTCCAAGCTAGCTAAATTCATGCTCGCCTTTGGATGTAAGAAGAATGGAACGGAAAATCGAGACGTGCGCATCAGTTCTCGAGGCGGATTTACCACACGGTGCGTAGTGGATTTCAATTTGTTATTTGTGAGACGCTGAAGCATGTCGCCAACGTTAACGACAATGTCTTCACCTTTTGCCTTAATAGGAAACCAATCACCGTCCTTCGTTAACACTTCAAGACCATCAGCACTCGCGCCAATCAACAGCGTGATCAGGTTGATATCTTCATGTGCCCCCGCTCGAACAGCATCCGGAGAAATAGTATCTGGATTTTCTATAGGGAAGTAATGTATAGCGCGAAGAATAGAATTGCCATTAATTACAAATTCTTCGAAGTAATTTTCCTCCAATTTTAGATAGGAAGCAATAGCTTTTAAAAGGCTTCGGCCTGCATCTTCCAATTTTTTATATACTTCAGCAGTCACCTGATTAAAGCGCGGGAGCTCATCGGCCAAAATATTGTCTGGAAAATCCGCTTTGGAGTAATCCTCGCCGACAATCGTTTGGCCGCGTTGCCAGAATTCTTTTAGATCTGGCGTGTTCGCATCTTTGGCTTTCTCTTTTCCTTTCGATGTATAGCCGCGTTGTCCCGCAAGTTCAGGGTATTCGTATTTTCGCTTTACGGCGTCAGGAAGCTCGAAAAAAGACTTCACTACTTGGTATAATTCGTCGATAAGCGCTGGGCTTAATCCATGGTTGGCTATGGTAACAAAGCCTGTTTCGTTAAAAGCTTTACCAATGTCTTGGACAAATTGGTCGCGCTCCACGCTGGAGCCTTGCGCGTATTTCAAAAGATCTAAGCGGGGTATGTTCACTAATGCCATATGCTTTTTTATTTGCTAACAAAGGTAATGTAATAATCAATGCATCACGATGCCTTTTGTTTATAATCTGCCTTGTATATGTTTTAAAGATAAGGAAATCAGTTGGTAAAAGTTTTCCACATTTTAAAAAGAAAACGCGAGCTGTATCGTTATATAGCCAATGATTATGAAATCGGCCTGAATACGAGATAGTGGGCATTGGTAGCGAAAATCGAAAAAAAGAATTGTTTTTATCGATTCAATAGTTTAGATTTGTTATGCTTGCATAGTAAATGTAGATCAAGTTATGAGCCAGGAAAATACAATTGATTACTTTTTAAAGACCAGTTGGCAGACAGTAGCCAATAAATATAACGTTATAGCCTCCCAATTTGGGTTTACTCAAGCGGCCGGCTATATCCTCATTAATATACATAAAGAGGGTACCTCTGTATCGCAGATTGCCAATTCAACGGGGGTAAAAACCACATCACTTTCTCGGGTTTTGAACAATTTGGAGTCATTGGGCTTTATTTACAGAGAAATTAATGCATCTGATAAACGATCTGTAAAGGTTTACCTCACCCCATTGGGGCGTGAAAAGAGACAGATAGCGAAGAATGTCGTGCGCGAGTTTAATGAATTTTTAGATGCGCAAATCCCTGCGAAGGAACGGGAGCAGCTTCTTGAATCGCTGCAAAAGATTAATTCGTTGGCGGCGAGTTATGTTCCAAACGTAGAGCAAGATGTTAAATAACAGTTAGTATAAACTAAATAAAATAGGATGACATGAATAGAAATATTAAAAAGGTAGCTGTTCTGGGTTCCGGTGTGATGGGGTCTCGAATAGCCTGCCACTTTGCCAATATTGGGGTAGAGGTTTTGCTTTTAGATATTGTCCCTCGCGAGCTCCTTCCTGCGGAAGAGTCGAAAGGGCTGACGCTTCAAAGCCCGGCTGTCCGTAACCGGATAGTTAATCAGTCGCTCGACACAGCGCTGAAGACCAACCCATCTCCCATCTATAGTAAGAGCTACGTCTCTCGCATTACTACGGGTAATTTCGAGGACAATATGAAGGAAATCGCAAGCTGCGATTGGGTTATTGAGGTCGTCGTAGAGCGTTTAGATATCAAAAAGAAGGTGTTTGATCAGGTAGAAGAGCACCGCAAAGCCGGCACGCTGATCACCTCCAATACTTCCGGTATTCCTATACACTTGATGGCGGAAGGCCGTTCAGCAGATTTCAAAGCAAATTTCTGTGGAACACATTTTTTCAATCCTCCACGCTATCTCGAGCTCTTTGAAATCATCCCAACTGCAGATACCGATGTCGCTGTTGTTGATTTTCTGACGCATTTTGGTGATAAGATGCTTGGAAAAACAGTGGTGCTATGCAAAGACACTCCGGCTTTTATCGGTAATAGAATAGGGGTGTACTCCATGCTCGCACTGACTCACTTGGTTGAAAAATTGGATCTTTCTGTGGAAGAGGTTGATAAATACACCGGTCCAGCCATGGGGCACCCAAAATCTGCAACTTTTCGGACAGCGGACGTTGTGGGATTGGACACGCTCGTGAATGTAGCAAATGGACTCGATCAGAATGCGCCAAATGACGAGGCTAAGGGAGTTTTTCAATTACCGGCCTATATCAATAAAATGGTAGAAAATAAATGGCTGGGTGAGAAAACGAAGCAAGGTTTTTATAAGAAGGAAAAGGATGATAAAGGCAATTCCGTCATTCTATCGCTGGATTTGAAAAGCCTTAGCTATAAAGAACAGGAAAAAGTTAAATCGGCAACGCTGGAAGCGACCAAGCCCGTGGATGACATTCGCAAGCGGATGAAAGTGTACGAGGGCGGAACAGATAAGGCGGCGACGCTTTTCCGTGCGATGCACTATCCGCTATTTGAATATGTTTCTAACCGCGTGCCTGAAATCACGGAAGAGTTTTACCGTATTGATGACGCTATGCGTGCCGGTTTTGGATGGGAACTAGGCCCTTTTGAGGTATGGGACGCTTTGGGCGTGCGTGAGACAATCGCGAAAATACAGACCGAAGAAAAACGCCTGCCCGGTCAGCGCGGGGAAGTTGCTGCTTGGGTGCATGATATGTTAGCGGCGGGCTGTGAAACCTTTTACAAAGTCATCGACGGCGTGAAAAACTTCTACGATATCGCTTCCAAAAGTTATGCGCCTATTCCGGGAGCTGAAGATCTGATCGTGCTTGACCACATCCGTGATGAACATACCGTCTGGAAAAATTCAGGAGTCACGATCACCGACTTAGGAGATGGCGTCATCAATTGTGAGTTTCATACTAAAATGAATACGATTGGCGGGGATGTCATCCAGGGGCTTAACAAGGCGATAGATTTAGCCGAGCAGCAATACAAAGGACTTGTCATTACTAACGAGGGCAAGAACTTTTCGGCCGGCGCGAATATCGGAATGATATTTATGATGGCGGTAGAGCAAGATTACGATGAGCTGAATATGGCGGTGAAGATGTTTCAAAATACAGCCATGCGAATTCGCTATTCGTCCATTCCGGTCGTGGTAGCCCCGTTCCAACTTACGTTAGGCGGTGGTTGTGAATTTTCTATGCATGCTGATTTTGTGCAGCTGCATGCGGAAACCTACATGGGTCTGGTTGAATTCGGTGTCGGCGTTATCCCGGGGGGCGGTGGTTCCAAAGAGTTCGCTTTGCGTGCTTCCGACGAATATCAACCCGATCAGATCGTGCAGAACACGTTGAAAGAGCGATTTCTGACCATCGGACAGGCTAAAGTTTCTACGTCGGCAGTCGAAGCGGCAGAACTTGGCTACCTACAAGAGGGGAAATACGCGATCACCATGAATCGGAAGCGCCTCCTGGCCGATGCGAAGGCAAAAGTGCTTGAGCTAGCTAATGCAGGTTATGTGCAGCCAGCAGCACGTAAAGATATCAAGGTGCTTGGAAATCAAGGTTTAGGTATTGTATATGTAGGTGCATCGTCTATGCGAGCCGGTAACTATATCTCCGATCACGATAAAAAGATTTCTGAGAAACTAGGATGGGTGATGTGTGGCGGCAATCTTTCCGCTCCCACCGAGGTGTCTGAGCAGTACCTGCTCGATCTGGAAAGGAAAGCCTTTCTAGAGCTATGCGCCGAACGTAAAACGCTAGAAAGAATACAGCATATGCTGACTAAAGGAAAGCCTTTGAGAAATTAGGGCGTATAGCGTAGTGAGTATTGCGTTAAGCGGATTAATAGAGCGATATGCATAAATTTCAAGATTTGAAAGTTTGGCAAAAGGCGATGGATTTGACGGTAGATGTGTATAAGTATACGGATCACCTGCCACAATCGGAACGTTTCGGCCTTTTATCACAGGTAAGAAGAAGCGCAGTTTCCATTTGTTCAAACATCGCGGAGGGCGCGGGTCGAAATTCTGAAGGTGAATTTATCCAATTTTTAGGTATAGCCAATGGTTCTGCCAATGAGTTACAAACGCAAATTGAATTGCTTGATAGATTGAACTACCTAGATAATACGTCTAAGATCGCTTTGTTAGATCGCGTTGACGAGATACAAAAAATGCTATTTAAATTAATGAAAGCATTAAAAAAAATAAGCTAAAGCGTATCGCATTGCGCATTACGCACTACACAATACTAAATACTAAAAAACTGATGAGTTCATTGTCTCAATAGGCAATACTCACTACTAAATACTAAAAAAGCTGATGAGTTCATTGTCTCAATACGCAATACTCACTACTAAATACTAATTAAAAATGGAAGCATACATTATAGCAGGATATCGTACCGCGGTGGGCAAGGCCCCGCGAGGAGTTTTTCGTTTTATGCGTGCCGATGATTTGGCCGCAGATGTTATAAAGCATATGGTTACTACAATTCCAAATTTGGATGTAGAGCAGATAGATGATGTTATCGTCGGCAATGCGATGCCAGAGGCCGAACAGGGTTTAAACGTCGGGAGGTTAATTTCCCTGATGGGCTTAAACACGGATAAGGTGCCTGGTGTAACCGTTAACCGGTATTGTGCCTCTGGTTTGGATACTATCGCCACTGCTGTGGCGAAGATCAAATCGGGTATGGCTGATTGCATTATTGCTGGCGGTGTGGAAGTAATGTCGGGAATGCCGTTTGGGGGATGGAAGATCGTTCCAAATCCGGTCGTTGCGAAAGAGCATCCAGACTGGTATTGGGGGATGGGCCTAACAGCTGAGGCCGTGGCGAAAGATTTTAACGTGTCTCGCGAAGACCAAGACGCTTTTGCACTAAAATCGCATCAAAAAGCCGTTGCTGCCCAGCAAAACGGTCACCTGCAGGCCGGAATTGTGCCGATTAAAATACAGGAAACCTATATCAAAGATGATAAAATAGCAACCCGTGATTATATCGTTGACAAAGATGAGGGGCCACGTGCGGATTCATCTGCAGAGGCACTAGCTAAATTGCGGCCGGTATTCGCTGCCGATGGCTGTGTCACGGCGGGTAATTCTTCTCAAACGTCAGACGGAGCGGCCTTTGTGTTGGTGGTATCCGAGAAGATGTTGAAACAATTGCAGGTAGACCCTATAGCACGTTTGGTAAGCTACGCCGTTGCTGGCGTTCCGCCACGCATCATGGGGATTGGCCCTGTAGCGGCTATTCCAAAAGCGCTAGCACAGGCGAATCTGCGCAAAGAAGACATCGATCTTATCGAATTGAACGAAGCATTTGCGTCGCAGTCATTAGCCGTGATTCGGGAGCTGCAACTGGATGAATCGAAGATTAATATCAATGGCGGTGCTATCGCATTAGGCCATCCGCTGGGCTGCACAGGAGCAAAACTTACTGTCCAACTTTTAAATGATCTGAAAAGAAGAAACGAAAAGTATGGCATGGTAACCATGTGTGTCGGAACAGGGCAGGGTGCTGCGGGTATTTTCGAAATGCTGTAGTACCAACATGTAACAAAATAAGAGAGAATAAAAAAGCTAAATAAAGAGATATGAGCAACGCAATAAAAGGAGGGGAGTTCGTTATTCGTGAGACTCCATATACCGATGTATTTATTCCGGAAGAATTTGATGAGGAAGCCAAGATGATTCGGCAAACCTGTCGAGATTTTTTGGAGACTGAGGTCTTAAACAAATTAGATCGCATCGATTCCCAAGAAGAAGGCCTTATGCAGAACTTGTTGGAAAAGGCCGGTGATCTGGGCATGCTTGGTGTTTCCATTCCGGAAGCATATGGCGGCTTTGGAAAAAACTTCAACACCTCAATGCTGGTCACTGATGCTGTGGGTGGCGGCTATTCTTTTGCCGTAGCACTTTCCGCGCATACGGGTATAGGCACATTGCCTATTCTGTATTATGGAAACGACGAGCAAAAGCAAAAGTACATCCCTAAATTGACGACTGGAGAATGGAAGGCTTCCTACTGCCTTACAGAACCCAATGCTGGTTCTGACGCCAATTCTGGGCGCACATCTGCGAAGCTGAATGCGGAAGGTACCCACTATTTGATCAATGGTCAAAAGATGTGGATCACCAATGGCGGCTTTGCTGATATTTTTATTGTGTTTGCCAAGATTGATGACGATAAAAACCTAACAGCGTTTATCGTGGAGAAAGACTTTGGAGGCATCAATATGAACCCCGAGGAGCATAAACTGGGGATTAAAGGATCATCGACCAGACAAGTTTTCTTCAATGACTGCCCGGTGCCGGTAGAAAATCTGCTTTCCGAGCGCGAAAACGGATTTAAAATAGCCGTAAATATCCTCAATATCGGACGCATTAAATTGGGCGCGGCAACGATAGGCTCTTCCCGGTCTATCATTACGCAGGCGGTCCGTTACGCTAACGAGCGGTCGCAGTTTAATTTACCTATTTCCAAATTTGGCGCTATACGGTATAAACTTGCCGAGATGGCTACCCGGCTCTATGCAACCGAGTCAGCAACATATCGTGCAGGTCAAAATATTGATGATGCCTACGAAGCTTTGGTAGCTTCGGGGATGGACGAAGCCAAAGCAAAGCTCAAATCGGTAGAACAATTTGCGATCGAGTGTGCAATTATCAAGGTTTGGTGCTCCGAAATGCTAGATTACGTGGTGGACGAAGGGGTGCAGATTTACGGAGGTATGGGCTACTCGGCAGAGGCGCCTATGGAGCGCGCTTATCGAGATTCACGGATCAACCGCATCTTTGAAGGCACGAATGAGGTCAATCGCTTGCTCATTGTCGATATGCTGTTGAAGCGTGCTATGAAGGGTGAGATAGATTTGATGGGGCCAGCTACCGCTGTCGCTGGCGAGCTTATGGCTATCCCTGATTTCGCGGAAGAGGTGCAAGCCCCTTTCGCTGCAGAGAAAAAGATCATTGCTAATTTGAAGAAGGCAGGTTTACTGATCGCTGGAGCGGCAGTACAGAAACTGATGATGTCTTTGTCAAAAGAACAGGAGATCCTGATGAACATTGCGGATATAATTGGTTACGTATATATTGCGGAATCTGTTCTGCTAAGAGCTGAAAAACTTTACCACACGGTAGGAGCGGAAGCGGCTGAGCTGCCATCAGATATCGCGCGCGTATATTTATATGGAGCAATTGATAAGATTCATGCAGCTGGAAAGGAAGCTTTGTATTCATTCGGTGAAGGCGATGAGTTAAAAATGATGCTAGTCGGATTAAGGCGATTTACAAAAGCGGAACCCTTTAATGTGAAAGATGCACGACAGCGTATTGCTAAAAAGCTAATCGACGAGAATCGGTATACCTTTTAAGGCGTTATATATTTTTGGAAAGCCTGTTACAACTACGTGACAGGCTTGTACATTTCTCGTGCCATCTTCGTCAATCAAATCTCCTATAAATTCCAATTAATAGTGAACTAAGAAGGCTTTCTAAAGTTTGTGCTGGTGTAGCTGGGCCATCATTTAGCATTTCTTCTAAACGGGTGGTGTACATTGTGCATCAGCTTAAGAAACTTCGTTTGGACTTTGCAGTCAGCACCATTGGTTAACCTCTAGATTACATTGTTTCTTGCCTGTGTTTGTTCCAGTAAGTTCAGGAGTTTTTGATATGTTTTATCCAAAGTATTTAAACATTTTGTATGGATTTTGTTAAATTGAAGCATCTTATTAGTGTAGAAAAATAGTATGAACGAGAAGGAGTTGTTACATGACTATAGGCGGACAGGCGATGTAGAAACGTTGGGCAAATTATATTCGCCCTATATGTCGTTGCTGTATGGTGTGTGCTACAAGTACCTTCAAGACCAAGAGGCAAGTCAGGATGCTGTGATGCAGATCTTCGAGCAATTAATTGAAAAATTGCGTATTCATGAAGTGGATAGCTTTAAGAGTTGGCTATATGTATATGCGCGCAATTACTGCCTCATGGAATTACGCAAGGGGAAGGCGCGCACGTTTGTCGATATTGAAAATCACCTGCTCGAATCGGAACAAAAGCTGGGTGCTACAGTGGGCGATGAACGTTGGACGGATCAGGATTTCGATAGCATGCAATCTTGTTTAGCTACGCTTCAAGAAAAGCAGGGCCTTTGCGTGCGGATGTTTTATATCGAGCAGAAATGCTATAAAGATATCGCGGAAGAGTTAAAAATCGATTTAAATCAGGTGAAAAGCCATATTCAGAATGGGAAACGTAACCTGAAAATATGTATGGAGAGTAGAAAAAATGGAAAATAATTACCAATTATCAAGGATACATAACTATATCCATGGTTTGATGAGTAAGGAAGATATGCATGCACTTGAACGCGAAGCGTTGGACGACCCATTTTTGCAGGATGCCATTGACGGCTATAGATTGCAGAACGGCGTGGATGCCAAATCGTTGAGTTTATTGCAGCAAAGGCTGGAGCGTCGCTTGCAGGCAAATGCCCAGCGGAAGAACAGTTATTTTTTCGGTTGGCAGCGTTTGGCAATAGGTTTAGTTGCCGCCGTGATGTTTATTACCGTATGCACGTTGGTACTCATGCGGTACCTGCCTAAGCGGGGTGCAAATACCGTTACGGAAGTAGAGTTGATGGATGATAAGCTACACTCCACTGTGGTTGTTCGCCCGCTTTCAGGAGCAGATGCTGTCCCCAATGGCGGATGGGAAGCATTTTCGGAATTTGTAGCCGACAATCACAACGTTGATAGCAAAGAAAAACGCGTAGCGGTGTTTTTTAAGGTGGATGCGGCAGGGAAAGCCTATGATATAAGGCCACAAGTAAGTGATGCTGCGATGCAAGAAAACGTTGTTGATCTTTTAAGGAGGGGGCCGGAATGGAAAGGGAAAGAAGGATATATTGAAATTGTCTTCTCCGATTAAAGCAAAAAAAAACCTTGACTTTCATCAAGGTTTTCTTATTTCTTAGAACGGCAAGTCGTCGTCATCAGCTCCAGATGATGTAATATCTACTGGAGGCATATCAGCATAACCCGGTGCGGAAGCTGCTTGCGCAGTATTAGCTAATTTTGTGACGCGCCATGCAACAAGTGAGTTAAAATAGGTGGTAACACCATCTTTGTTAGTCCAAGGACGGCCGCGTAAATTGAATGAAACCTCAATTTCATCGCCAATAGCTAAGTTGTCAAATATATTTACACGATCTTGAGTAGATTCAAAACGAATGTATTCTACAAATTGTGGGTTTTCTGCGTAAGCAACAATTAGATCTCTCTTTTTGAAAGATTCTGTAACCTGTTGCGTTGCGCCTATCTCGTGAACTTTTCCTCTTATTTCCATATCAAAACGTATTAAACTGTAAAATTAAGCATTTTTTGCTAAGCAGAATAAGTAACTTTGCAAAAATATGATGGAAGTTTTCAACACCCCCAATAAGGTAATTATAACCTGCAACCGACGATTATCTCCGTATTTGGAGCAGGAAGTCAAGGATTTAGGCTTCACTATCGTCCGTGCTTTTAATACCGGCGTAGAAATAAAAGCCTCTGTAAATGAGTGTATTCGATTGAATCTGAATCTTCGTGTTGCCAGCCAAATTCTTTACGAAATTAAGTCGTTCCGTGCGAAGGATCCAAACGAGCTTTACCAGAACTTGCTTTCGATCGCTTGGGAAGAAATTATCCCCTTTGATAGTTATTTTACTGTAACATCTACCGTGCATAATGAGACAATTACGACGCCACTTTTTGCCAATGTAAAAGTAAAAGATGCTATCGTTGATCGTATCAAAGATAAGAAAGGTATGCGCCCGAATAGTGGTCCTGATATGCACAAGTGTGTCGTCCATTTGCACTGGATGGAAGAGAGGGCTGAGATTTTTATCGACACCTCAGGAGAAACGTTAGCCAAGCACGGCTATCGTAAGCATCCTGGCAAAGCGCCCATGTTGGAGGCCCTTGCTACATCGACCATATTGGCCACCGGTTGGGACAAAAAATCACCTTTCGTAAATCCGATGTGTGGTTCGGGGACCTTAGCTATCGAAGCTGCCCTGCTTGCCCAAAACCGCGTTCCGGGCTTACAGCGCATGAACTATTCCTTTATGCATTTCATCGGCTATGACGAGGCTGTGTTTTTCGAGGAGCGTCGTCGTATCAAAGAGATCACCGAAAAAACGAATCTTCCGCCGATCATCGCTTCCGATATCTCCGCCGAAGCCATTGAAATATCAAAATTAAATGCACGGACGGCTGGTGTCGAACATCTGATCACCTTTGAAGTTGGTGATTTTGCAGATACTACCGTGCCTGAAGGGAATGGCGTCGTGATGTTTAATCCAGAATATGGAGAACGCTTAGGTGTACATAGCAAACTGGAAGAAACGTATAAGCGAGTAGGCGACTTTCTCAAGCAGGAATGCAAGGGCTATCGCGGCTATGTCTTTACTGGAAATCCAGACTTAGCAAAGAAGATAGGCTTGCGTGCATCACGCCGATTTGAATTTTTCAATGGTAAATTGGATTGTAGATTGCTTCAGTACGAGCTATACGAAGGAACAAAGGAGAATTAATACGATGCAGAACTCCATTATCGAACAGACGGTCACCTTCGTTAAAGAGCGTTTGAAGCATGCGGAATCCGGGCATGATTGGTGGCACATTGAGCGGGTGTGGAATAACACGAAACTGCTATTGGAAACGGAGTCTGCCGACAGGACGGTTTGTGAACTAACAGCCTTGCTGCATGATATCGCAGATAGCAAATTTCACGATGGCGATGAGCAGCTCGGCCCGCGTATTGCTGGGGAGTTCCTGACGGGTATTGGGGTCGACAACGATATTGTGGAGCATGTCCAACATATTATTCTTCATATGTCATTCAAAGCATCCTTCGGTGAAGTTACATTTCATTCCAAAGAGTTGGAGGTGGTGCAAGATGCCGATCGTTTGGACGCTATAGGCGCCATTGGCATAGCCCGTGCCTTTAATTACGGCGGGTATAAAAATCGAGAAATATACAATCCGCACATTCCCGTGGATGAACATTTAACAAAAGAGTCTTATAAAAATACCCAAGCGCCGACCATCAATCATTTCTATGAGAAGCTACTTCTTTTACGAGATAAGATGAATACCGCGTCAGGAAAGAGAATTGCTGACAGCCGCCATCACTTTATGGAGTTGTTCCTGCAACAATTCTATGGCGAATGGAATGGGGAGCGTTGATTTAATATTAGGTTAACTTGAATTCGGTATCTTCGTTTTGTAAAAAAAAACGGATATACACTAATAAAAGTAGGTAACAATGAAAAAATCACTGGTTCTATTAACACTTTTTTCGGCTATGAGCTTAGCATCCATTGCACAGACACAGATGATTGCGCACCGGGGCGCTTGGAAAAACACGAAGGTGCCTCAAAACTCGCTAGCTTCGCTACAGGAGGCTGTAAAGCTGAATGCCTGGGGAAGCGAATTTGACGTACATATCACGAAAGATGATGTATTGGTGGTGAACCACGATAACGATTTTTACGGATTGGATATCGCGACATCAACCTATGATGAGTTGTTGACAAAAAAGCATCCTAATGGAGAATCTATCCCTACAGCGGAAGCTTATTTAAAAGAAGGTCTGAAACATAAGGGAACAAAGCTTATTTTCGAGTTAAAAACGAATAAGCTGGGTACGGAAAGAACACTAAAGTCTGCAGAGTTATCTGTCGCCTTGGTAAAAAAGCTGAAAGCAGATAAAGCAGTTGAATACATCGCTTTTAGCTATGATGCTTGTGTAAAATTAAGAGCGTTGGATAAGTCGGCGATGGTGCATTATCTGACGGGTGATAAAACGCCAAAAGAAATCAAAGACGCAAAATTAAGTGGTATCGATTATCATCTTTCCATCTATAAAAAAAATCCTACCTGGATTAAGGATGCAAAAGATTTAAAATTGAAAACCAATGTGTGGACGGTGAACAAAGAAGATGATATGCGTTATTTTATCGAAAACAAAATTGACTATATCTCCACCGATGAACCGGAAGCTTTGAACAGCTTGCTGGGTAAATAACAATTCCTGAAATTTATTTGAAACCTGCCTCGACTTGAGAAAAGCAGGTTTCTTTTTTTATAACACTACATTTAATCCTATGAAAAGTACAATATTGTCCGCAATTCTATCCGTCTTTCTGCTTTGGGCACAGGCACAGGAGATGAACGTCGCTTCCTTTAATATCCGCATGAAGACAAATTCTGATACCGGAAATCTATGGGATGACAGAAAAGTAGCTTTAACCAATTTGGTCAAATACCATGAGTTTGAGATCTTCGGGATTCAAGAGGGTTTTTATGCGCAGGTGCAAGATATGAAACAGCAGTTGCCAGGTTTCAACTATGTGGGGGTAGGGAGAGATGATGGCAAGCAGGAAGGCGAGCATTCTGCGATTTTTTATAATGAGAAGCGTTTTACGGTGATAAAAAGTGGTACCTTCTGGCTTTCAGCCACAGACACTGAAAAGCCAAATAAGGGTTGGGATGCTGTTTTACCCCGCATTTGTACTTGGGGAGTGTTTAAAGATAAGGAGAGTGGCAAGCAGTTTATCTTTATGAATACGCATTTTGACCATGTCGGCGTTGCCGCTCGTCGTGAAAGTGCCAAGCTGATTCTTGCTAAAGCAAAAGAATTTGCAAAAGATCTTCCTTTGATTCTGACCGGAGACTTCAATGTCGACGAGAATAATGAAGCTTATTTCACCTTAGCGAAGAGTGGTATTGTACAAGATGTACATGACTTAGCACAAATCGTATACGAGCCAAATTCTACATTTAACGGCTGGGGGAAAAGCCTGTCTCCAAAAGGAAGGATAGACCATATCTTCATTACAAAACCATTTAAAGTCCGCAAATACGGAATCCTTACAGATACTTATCTAGACAAGTTTCCCTCCGATCATTTTCCAGTCGTGGCGGAGTTGACGTGGTAAATTTCGATACGGATGCGCGGGGCAGCAATGCGTCACTTCAACAAAGTTGTACAATACTAGCAATGGAGAATGCAGAAGTTGTTATTTTTGGAAGATCAAAAAACAAATAAACATGAGTTCGTTCAATATAAATGCAATAAAAGATTTTGAGGTGGCAGAACGCTTCATGCGCTACGTACAGGTAGATACGGAATCTGATCCAAATTCTACCAGCTTTCCCTCAACGGAAAAGCAAAAAAAATTAAGCCGTATGCTGGTTGAGGAGTTGTTGAAAATCGGTGTAGCCGACGCACATCTAGACGAGTATGGCTATGTATATGCAACTATTCCTTCCAATACAGATAAAGATGTACCGGTAATTTGCTTTTGCTCGCACGTGGACACATCGCCCGACTGTTCAGGCAAGGATGTGAAGCCGATTATTCACGCAAACTACCAAGGACAGGATCTGGCATTACCCGATGATCCTTCTGTACTGATCAAGTTTAATGAACATCCGGATCTCAGCAACCAGATCGGGAATGATATTATAACCGCAAGTGGCAACACTTTACTGGGTGCTGATGATAAAGCCGGCGTCGCCGAGATTATGGATGCGGCTCGTCTACTGATGGCAAACCCCGAAATTAAGCACGGCACCATCAAGATACTCTTCACGCCAGATGAAGAAATCGGGAAAGGTGTAAACCATGTAGACCTAGATAAACTGGGGGCCGACTTTGGATACACTATGGATGGGGAGAAAGCTGGTACTATCGAAGACGAAACATTCTCTGCCGATGCTGTACGCATCCGCATTCACGGTGTTTCGGTACACCCTGGCTTTGCAAAGGGTAAGATGCAGAGTGCGATAAAGGTAGCTTCGGAAATCATTCAGGCTTTGCCGAAAGACCGTTTGTCGCCCGAAACAACTTCCAAAAAAGAAGGGTTTGTCCATCCTAACCATATACAGGGTGGCGTTGATAAGGCGGAAATCGATTTTATCATTAGGGACCACGTTACCGCTCACCTACAAAAACACGAGGACGAGCTGCGCGCAATTGTCGAAAGTGTAGTTTCTAAGTACCCCGGCGTAGCGTATGATTTTACGGTTAACGAACAGTACAGAAACATGAAAGAGGTGCTGGATCAATATCCAGAAATTATGGATGTAGGATTAGAAGCCATCACGCGCGCCGGTCTATCCGCGGAGCGTCGCAGCATAAGGGGTGGCACAGACGGTTCGAGGCTATCATTTATGGGGCTACCCTGTCCCAATGTTTTCGCTGGTGGGCATGCATTTCACGGTAAAATGGAATGGGTTAGCCGTCAAGACATGGAAAAGGCGGTATGCACCATATTGCACATTGCCAGTATTTGGGAAGAGCGTGCGTAGCAAGCTCGTAAAATCTTTACACATAAAAACTTAAGTAAATAGTAATATATAACATATGACAAACGACGTATTAAAAGCTATACAATATAGAAGAACGGTGAATCAAAACAGTTTTACCGATCAGGACATCAGCAAAGAAGATCTTTTAACGATCCTAGAGGCCGCAAATGCCGCTCCTACACACAAACGCACACAGCCGTGGCGCTTTGTCGTGTTTCAAAAAGCAGGTTTGAACCGCTTAGGTGCAGAACTCAGTCGCATCTACAAAAACATAACACCCGCGGAAAAATATTCGGAGGCAACCGAGATCAACATGGGCAAGAAAGCTACAACCGCAAATGTAGCCATCGCTATCGTGGTCAATTATACCGGAGACCTTCCCGAGTGGGAAGAGCTTGCTGCAACTTCTTGTGCCGTTCAAAACTTATGGCTTGCGGCGCATTCCATAGGAATCGGTGGTTATTGGGCAACACCAGGACTTATCAACCACCTGGGAGAGTTTTTAGGACTTGAGGCCAATCAGAAATGTATAGGTCTCTTCTACCTTGGACATCATGAGAGTGAAGCCCGCGAACCGGCACGCTCCCCGATTGAGGAAAAAATTCGCTGGGAAGAGTAAAATAAAAACACGAGAGTACTGAATAGCTGCTCTCGCGTTGTTTGCAACCAAGATTGAACGGTTTACTGGCAAACAATTTGCAGTTGAAATGAAAAAGCAATTATGAAAAAACTACTTGGTTTAGTTATGGTTTGCGTGTCTTTTATATCCTGTGGCGGATCTACTTCCACAGATAGTACGAAGACGACAGACACCGTTGCGGTAGCGCCGCAGGCTGCATCAGCACATAACTCGCAAAATTCACTCGACTGGCCTGGAACATATGAAGCGACACTGCCCTGTGCCGATTGTCCTGGGATAAAAACCCGGATCGTGATCAACGAGGATGAAAGCTTCCAGATTACCAGCGATTATCTGGAAAGAAATTTGAAGACGGAAGACAGTGGCAGGATCATGTGGCATGACAATGGGTCTGTAATACATCTGAAAGGGAAGGACAGTGACTTAAAATTAAAGGTGGGGGAAAACCAGCTCTTTCAGTTGGATCAGGATGGGAAGGTTATCGAAGGCGAATTAGCCGCTCATTATATCTATAAAAAGAAAGTATAATGTCAAATTAATACGGAAAGCCTGCTTCATATTGCAGGCTTTTTCTTT
>NZ_JJMU01000021.1 GCF_000757725.1 Sphingobacterium deserti | reverse complement strand
GCTACCTTGGCAAGCCTATAACGTTATCGTATGCAAACCCTATCTTCAAAGCCACAACTCACGCCTGCAATTTTGTGGCTCATGACTATCCTTTCAGGTTTGGTTGTGGCCAATAATTACTATAACCAGCCTTTGCTAGGCTTGATCGCGACAGATTTCCAAGTCGCCGAATCAACTGTCAGTAAAATACCAGTTCTTACGCAATTAGGCTATGCCTGCGGTCTGCTCTTTATTGTGCCACTGGGTGATAAATTATTGCGGAAACGTCTTATATTGTTTGATTTGGTGCTCGTTATAGCTGCGCTGTTATTGATGACTTTTGCGGATAGTTTATGGATGCTCTTCGTTGCCAGTTTTTGCATTGGCGTTACATCTGTCATTCCGCAGATCTTTGTGCCTATGGTTGCCGAGCTTTCCCAACCAAAAAATAAATCCGCTAATATTGGTTTAGTGATGTCGGGATTGTTAATGGGAATCTTGTTGTCGCGTTTTTTTAGTGGTATTGTTGGCCAATATTGGGGATGGCGAACTATGTTTGGACTTGCCGCCGGCGGAATGATAGTCACTTGGTTATCTGTTTTTTTACTTCTTCCAGAACTTAAGCCAAACTTCAAAGGGTCATACCTTTCGCTTATGCGGTCCGTTTGGCATCTTGCTAAAACAGAGCCGAAGTTACAGTTAGCTGCCTTCCGTGGTGCGATGGGATTTGGCGCGATGTCTGCCGTTTTTACGACTTTAGTTTTTCATTTGGAAGGAGCTCCATTTTATGCTGGCGCATCTATCGTTGGAAGCTTCGGACTCGTAGGCGCCGCCGGTGCTTTGGCGGCCGCGTTTGTGGGTCGCCTTAATCAGCGATTCACTATCTACCAACTTATTTATTATTCACTACTCGTTTTAGTATTAAGCTGGGGATTTATCTATTTTGGAAGAAACACATATATAGGATTGGTGATCGGTATTATTCTAATCGACTTAGGATTGCAAAGCGCGCACATTATGAATCAAACGGACTATTTTTCTATACCAACAAACGCCACAAGCCGATTAAATACGGTTTACATGGTTTGTTATTTTATGGGTGGTTCGCTCGGTACCTATCTTGCTGCGTTGGCTTGGCAGCAGGGGGGGTGGCCAGCCGTATGCGCTGTAGGAGCATTGTTTAGTTTACTAGCGCTGATAGCACATTTGGTATTTTCCAAGCACAAAAAAGTCAATACTAGTGTTTCTTAACCGCTTACATACTTTGCATAGGGGATCTTGCGTAAAAGAAAGATTAAAGCGCCGGAAGCCAATATCGTAATTACAGTAGCAAGGGGAATCTTCAAAGCCGTGCTGAAAGGAATGAGCGGATGTACATAATTCAGTACAATAATATGGATCAGATAGATGCCAAAGCTAAGGCGGTCTACCTGCTCAATAGCGAAGGGTAACGGTTGTGTAACTAATTTTTTGAAAAGCAAAAACACAACAGCGGCTAGTATGGCATTGTTCAAGCCGAGGTAATTATAAAAAGCGGGGGAAAAACTATGGCTGGATTGACTGAGGTAAAATGTCCAACACGTGTTCATCATGCCGATTGCGATAATAAGTAAGACCAGCAACGAAGTGGGGATATTGACCTTCTCTTTAGCAAGGTAGTGGCCAAGAATCATGTATCCGGCGTAGCCGTAGAAGAACGTAAGATCGATCTTAGGGACATACGCATAATAGGTCTTTTCCATAATGATCAGCGATAGCAACCAAAATAGCAGCAAAAGCAGCATTTCTCTTTTTGTAGCGTAGGCTACAAGAATTCGGAGAAAAGGTACCGCAATATAAATGCCTACAATCATATACAGAAACCAGAGATGCGCACTTGGACCATGTAAAAGCTTGTCTATACTTATCTCCATCACACGCTGTAGTGGCAGAACCTCAAAATTCGTGTTGCGGTAAAAGTGGTAAATAAGATAAATGACTACCCAAAAGACAAAGGGGCCTAAAATCCGACTCATCCGTTTCTTATAAAACAAGGTGATGTCTTCCCGTTTGTTTAAGAGTAGGGCTCCAGATATCATAACAAACAAGGGAACTGAAAATCGGGAGAAGCTATTTAAAACATTGGCGTAATGCCAATCGAACGATGCAGCGTCAAAGTGATTTAAGTATCCTGTAGAAGCATGGATAAGGATAACTAAACCTGTGGCAAGGACCCGTAAAGCGCCGATATAGGAAATGGACTGTTGCATAGGTAAAGGTAATTTATTTTTTCATGCGATGATGTTCTTGCGCTACATTGACCTTCAAGCGCAGGCTTAAAGACCGACACATTGTCAGCATTGTTCCATTTTCATGGGCATTTTAGCCTTGCAAATATTTGCCGCAACCATTGGAATAAGAATTGATGCAAGCTATTAAGTTATATCTTAAGGAATTAAAAAAAATAAGTAAATTGCAGAATGGGATTCGCGACAAAGAAATCTAAACGTTGGGAGCTACAGCAACTCGCATGGACATTTATATCCATCTTGATGTTCGTTCCACTCCCCGTACATATCTTTCCATTTGTGATGCTTGCCCAGGCTCGGAAGAGTAAAATTCAATCGTGGTATGCTACTGCGGTAATCTTCTTGCTCGTTGAGCTTACCTTGTTTGCCTCGTTCGTTTATTTCTTCGGTACGCTTTCGCAAGCCATGTTGCTTACGTTGGGTGGCTCCGTGACGTCTTATATCGTTGGTAATGGTTTGCTTTTAAATCGTGCAAGGCCTTATTTGCAACGTTTGGAACTGGCGGAAGTCAGGCCACTGGCTTGGATTCCCACGGCTGCTTCCCGAAATAAGATGCAGTTATTGCCGCAAGCGGTGTTAGACACGCCGCAACTTTTTATTGAGCGATTAATGCATTGGCGCAAAGAGATAGACAATCGCGCGATGCACCGAGATATCGACAAAATCATACACCTTTTCCAACTGTTGGAGCAAAATGATAAAATGGAGGCTGAGCGCTTTCTTGTTCGACACTCCACTGTGGTGAATGTGCTGATGAAGTATGACGAGATTGAAAATTCAAGGCTGAACAATAGTGTTACCGTAGAATCCAAGAAAAAACTGGAGGATGTTATTGCCAAGGCGGCAATAGCTATCGAACAAGAAGTTACAAACCAGTTCAAATCGGGTATCCTGGATGTATCCGCAGAAACGGATGTGTACATCCAGAGCTTAAAAAATAGAAACCTTTTAAACGAATAGACGATGGCAAATCTCGACTTAACAATAACGGACGGCGGTCAGGAAGATAAAAGCAATGCGATGGCGGTGAATTTCACGCCAGAGGAGAAATCCCAAATTGAGCAATACAAAAGTAAGATCAACTTGACATCGACTACAGATGTTATTCAATATGGCGTTGGTAGCCAAACAAAAGTTAGCAATTTTTCTAACGAAATATTAAAACAAGTGCGCACCAAGGATATGGGCGGGGCAGAGGACATCTTGCTAAATCTACGCTCAGATATTAAATCGTTTGATGAAAATCTAAACAAGAAGCCGCTAATACCTTTCTTTGATAATTTCAAGAAGAAGTTGCAACGTATGCGTACGGAGTATCAATCCGTGGAAAAAAATATACACCAAATCGAGCTGAAGCTCGAAGGGCACTACAAGACTATGGCCAAGGATGTGACGATCTTTGATAAGCTATTTGTGGAAAATCAAAACTATTTCAAAGAACTTTCCCTATATATCGCGGCTGGCGAGGAGAAATTACAGGAAGTGCATAGCACGACTTTACCCCAAATGAAGGCGGAGGCAGAGCAATCTGGAGATCAACACAAGATACAAGCGTATAAAGATATGGAGCAACATGTCGTGCGTTTTGAGCGTAAGGTTCATGATCTGAAACTAACGCGTATGGTGGTGCTACAAACTGCGCCACAGATCCGATTGATCCAGAACAACAGCTCCGCTTTAATGGAGAAGATTCAGTCGTCGCTGGTCAACACCATTCCACTATGGAAAAACCAAATGGTCCTTACATTGGGGATAGCCCATGCACAGCGTGCATTGGAAGCACAGAAAGCGGTTACCGATGCGACCAATGAACTCTTGCGTCGAAATTCTGAAATGCTGAAAGAATCTACAATTAATGTCGCCAAAGAAACTGAGCGTGGTATTGTGGATATAGAAACCATTAAGAAAGCGAATCAAGACATCGTATCCACGATTGAGCAGGTATTGCAGATACAGCGTGAAGGCCGCGAGAAACGAAAAGTCGTAGAGCAAGAATTGATACAGGCCGAAACAGACTTAAAATCACATCTGCTAAAATCAGCAAGCGATGAGAATAAGTTGATTAATTGATCAACTTAAAAAGATATGTAAAGCGTGTGCCCACTACCATGGTCCACGCTTTTTTATTTTTGTGCTAAGGTAGGCGCTAGTCTTCCCAGCGGCGTTTAGGCACACAGGAGATGTTTTGTGTTTTACGAAGAACAACAGGGCGCTGATCAAAACGACTTTCCAAGACCAAGGAATCTGCGCTGTGGTAGGCTACACGATATCGCGGTAAGTAAGTGCCCGTTTTATAGCAGCCCGCCGTCTTGTATTTGCCATTTTCCTTCGTGTAAATGCCTTCGGCGATTAAGCTGTCGCCACGGATGACGTAAACAGCCTTTGCGTGTTCTGTCCATTCACCCTTTTTATAGCAAGAGTCGGGTATACGCTGTGTTTTCGCGTGCACATGCATGGTTGTATACACAGAGTCACAAATGAACTTGAATTCGTGTAGGGTATAATCCATCATCTCTGCTTGATGGGGAATGCTATCTTGCACCCAAACGCCTTGCAGGTAATCTGCGCCTTCTGTCTGCATTTCCGAATGCCTCACACAGCTGCTGATAAGAAACAGCATGCTCGCCAAAAGGGTCAAGCATGCTGTCATTTTAAATTTTGATTTTTGAATATCCGTCACGTGCTTATTTTAAGCTTCCGACCATCTCTTCTGGTTTTACCCACTCGTCAAATTCGGCTGCTGTAACATAGCCTAAAGCGATAGCTGTCTCTTTAAGCGTACTGTTATTTTTGTGTGCAGTCTGCGCAATTTCAGCAGCTTTGTAATAACCTATCTTTGTATTAAGGGCAGTAACTAGCATTAGCGAGTTATCGACTAACTCCTGAATACGAGCATGGTTAGGTTCGATGCCGATTGCGCAATGCTCTTCGAAAGAAACGCAGGCGTCGCCAATAAGCCGTGCCGATTGTAAGAAATTTGCTGCCATTAACGGCTTGAAAACATTTAGCTCGTAATGTCCTTGCGTACCACCGATAGTAATCGCTACATCATTACCCATCACTTGCGCGGCAACCATCGTTAAAGCTTCACATTGCGTGGGATTAACTTTTCCAGGCATGATAGACGACCCTGGTTCATTTTCTGGGATGATGATCTCACCTATACCGGAACGCGGACCAGACGCTAACATCCGGATATCATTAGCGATTTTATTTAATGAAACAGCCAATTGTTTTAGTGCGCCGTGAGTTTCCACAATAGCGTCGTGGGCGGCTAATGCCTCAAATTTATTTGGCGCCGTAACAAAAGGTAAGTTTGTAAACGCAGCGATATGTTTTGCAACAACGACATCATAACCATTGGGTGTATTTAGTCCTGTGCCCACTGCCGTTCCTCCCAAAGCAAGCTCTGCAAGGTGTTCCAGCGTATTTCTAACAGCTTTCAAGCCGTGATTTAATTGTGCAACGTAGCCAGAGAGTTCCTGTCCAAGCGTAATGGGTGTAGCATCCATAAGGTGTGTACGACCGATTTTGACCACGTTCATGAATTCTGTAGACTTGCGTTGTAGTGTATCACGCAATTTTTCTACTCCTGGAATAGTTACCTCTACCACTGCCTTGTAAGCTGCGATATGCATGCCCGTAGGGAACGTATCGTTTGATGATTGCGATTTGTTCACGTCATCATTGGCTTTAAGCACAGCTTCGCCTTCACCAATCTTGCCGCCGGCAAGTACTTGGGCGCGGTTAGCTATCACTTCATTGACATTCATATTGGATTGCGTTCCAGAACCTGTCTGCCAAATTACTAAGGGAAATTCTTCGGCAAGCTCGCCAGCGAGGATTTCATCACATACGGATGCAATAGCATCCCGTTTTTCTATTGACAAAACACCGAGCTCATGGTTTGCATAAGCAGCAGCTTTCTTAAGGTAAGCGAAGCCTTCAATAATTTCTTTCGGCATAGACGCTACCGGTCCAATTTTAAAATTGTTACGTGAACGCTCGGTTTGTGCACCCCAATATTTATCAGCAGGGAGCTGCACTTCGCCCATCGTGTCTTTTTCTATTCTGAATGACATAAATTAACGTATTTATTTGATAGCAAAGTTAATGAAAATAATAGAGAAGCGGCTAGAAAACCCGTCTCCATTTATCGTCATCGCTACATGCCCAAACGCTTACTAATGCGTTCCTCGATGTGGTGATAAAGTTGTTTTGGTTTAAGTGTTCGCCACGGGAATGTATTCAGATCACCTCCAAAATGTATATAGTAGTCAATATTCTGCGCCTTAAATTCTTCCACCACGTGGTCTCTGAAATTTAAACCCACGATCCATCCGTCAGCTGTATCGTCATACCACTCCTCATAATACGAATCGTCAGACCCATGGAAATTTAAGATGTTTTCGCCAATTAAAATAAATTTATGAATCCCTTCTGCAGTCATCATATCGATAATTTCGCGCTTTAACAGCATAATATCGTTATAAATGGCATCATTCCACTCGCCGATTAGCTCCATAATAGAAAAGCCTTTTTCATAATCTACGTATAGCACTTTTAAGTACAACGTTTGCGAGCCAAACTCGTCCCACTGCGGATGCAGCAAAAAATTATAGATCTTTTTGTCAAATTCAAATTCACTATAAACGACGCCATAAAATGGGGATCGTTCATCCTCGGCCGCTATGTAATCATCGCGCCAACTGTAGTATGGTTCTATTTCGTGCAAAACGGATATTCTTTAAATATGAATCACTTATAAAGATACGTGCAATATTTACGCCCAATTGCATGAAAATGCAAATTATTCAGCGGCAGCGTCTAAAATTTTACCACAAAATATGAACAATAGTGGCTTTTAAACGTATTTTAATCAAATACTTATTAATTTACCGCGCAAATTTGAGAAAACTAATTAATTTTGCGAACCAATCTTAGTACATGCAAAAAGGCACTAAACGGAATCTCTTTGTGGCAGCTACATATGCAGCAGTATTGCTTTTGGGTATTCTGCTTGGCCAAAACTATGTAGACGAGCAAGGCAGTAAACCCGGGAATAGTTTAGTGCCAATAGGCCTATCCAATAATACGTGGAAAATTCAGCAATTGTTGGATCTAGTTATGGATAGTTACGTGGATAGCGTGAATGTCGACTCTGTCCAGAACGGAGCAATTAACCACATCATTTCCCATTTAGATCCCTATTCAAGTTATTTGGTTCCTAATGAATCTTTGCGTCAAACAGAAATACTGGAAGGCACGTTTGAGGGAATCGGAATGGAGTATTTCAATTTGAATGACACTTTGATGATTGTTTCGCTCATCAGCGGCGGCCCGGCCGACAAGTCTGGATTTCGCGTAGGCGATAAACTGTTGCGGATTGGGAATAAGGCCGTTGCAGGAGTGAACATTTCCCGCGAAAGTGTGGAGAAGCTTATCCGCGGCCGACGTGGCACATCCCTTAATATACACATCAAAAGGGATCGAGAAGATCTGGTGACGCCGATTAAAGTAGTGCGCGATCAGATCACGGTAAGCTCTCTGGATGTGGTGTACATGATTCGTCCGGGTGTAGGCTATATTAAGGTAAGGCGCTTTGGGATGAATACGGGCGATGAGTTTCGCCAAGCTGTTGTAGAACTGAAAAAGCAAGGCGCTAGTAAGCTTGTTTTGGATCTTCGCGACAACGGAGGGGGCTATTTTCATATGGCTATCAAGTTGGCCAGTGAGTTTTTTAGTGATCGCAGGTTGGTCGTGTATACAGAAGGAGCGCACGAAAGCAGGCAAGAATACTTTTCTGACGAAGGCGGGAACTTTTCGACTGGTGAATTGGCAATCTTGATCAATGAGAACACGGCTTCAGCGAGTGAAATTGTGGCTGGCGCTATCCAGGATTGGGACCGCGGAACCATCATCGGCAGACGTTCTTATGGAAAGGGCATTGTCCAAGAGCAGTATGATTTTTCTGATGGCTCTACCGTAAATCTCAGTATAGCGCGGTATTTTACGCCGTTAGGAAGAAGTATTCAGAAGAAATATACAGCAAATTGGTCCAATATGGTGGACTTTAATAATATGTATGAAGGCTTATGGGCTTTGGATACGTTGTACGCACATGGCAAAACGTTCAAAACGCGCGCCGGCAAACCTGTTTACAGCGGGGGCGGTATTATGCCAGACGTCATTGTGCCTCAGGACTCTAACGCGCTGAACCTATTTTATCAAGATTTGATACAATATAGTTTTATTGAGCAGTTTGTGTACACGCGTTTTACCAAAAAGCTTCCAGCATATTCTATTGATAATTTTTTGCAGGGCTATCATCTTACCGATAATGAATACAATCGCTTCATCGATTTTGTACGTGGGGAAGGCTTCCTCATTTCTGATCGAAAAAAGAACGATCTCCGTAAAGTTATTGAAAGCGATATAGAAGCACTTGTCGGGCGGTTTTACTTTGGGAGAGAAGCCTATTTTAAGGTGAAGAATAGAAGCGATCCTTTCGTCAGGCAAGCACTTGAATTTTTGGAAATACCTCAGGTATGAGCGGCGAATAACGCTAAATCATCATTGCAATTTTATATCCGCCCAAACCGGATAATGGTCGGATAGCTTTTCTTTGATGATATTGTAGTTCTGCACATCGAATTTCCTGCTACAAAAGATGTAATCGATCTGAAAGAATGGTAACATTTCGTAGTGGGTGACGCCCCAACCTTGGCCTTTCTCTCTAAACGTATTTTTCAAACCTTTTCGTATCAGGTTTACGCTGTAGGACATCGGCGTATCGTTGAAATCCCCCATAACGATGATGGGATAGCGCGTGGTATCCATATGGTCGCGCAGCGCTTCAGCCTGTCTGCTACGCCCCTCAAAGGCATATTTTAACTTTCTGCCCACGCGTCTTGTCGCATGCTCTTCATTTGCGGTATGCGATGGGTTTTGAATGAATTCCTTATCTTCATTTTGGAGGCCGAAGGAACGTAAATGCACATTATAGATGCGAATGGTATCCGTATGTCTTACAATATCCGCGAATAGTATTCGATTTATTCCATACTCGTTTTTCGTGATGGTTCCCGAATGGATAATGGGGTATTTCGAAAATATAATTTGTCCATAACCTTCGTGTTCGCTTTTTACAGCGGTTTCAAAGTAGTAATCTTCAAAGCCAGCTTCATCCATAATGCGTTTTGTCATCTTCTTGGTTCCTTTTATTTTGGAAAAAAATTCCTGGAAACAGAGAACGTCGGGATTGGTCGTTTTGATTAACGCAAGTACATCGCTTTTGACGTCAGCTGATGGCAGCTTTTCCATCTCTATAAATAGATGGGCGTTAAAGGTCATTACCCGAATTGCACTATCCGATTTTTGAGCATTTTCCTGCCCGCTATTAAACCCCATATGTTGGTTTAACAAATTCCAACCCAACAGAATAGGTAAAGACATAAAAAGTGCTATTTTCGGTTTGCGAAGCAACCAAAAAATCACGAAGCCCACATTGACAAGAAGGATAGGCAGATATCCTAAACCAAAAAAAGCAAGTGGCCAGAATGTTTTAGGATTAATAAAGGAAGCAGCATAGCTTAAGAGCAAAAGCAATGTAGCGACGACATTACAAATAAATACCGTTTTGCTGAAAAAGCCCAAATTTTTCTTGAAGACACCCTTTTTTGCCATATTACCGCTCATCGTTGCTTGCTTTGAATAGCACTTCCTTCTCTTGAGAAGTCAGGCTATCATAACCGCTTATCGAAATTTTATCCAATATTTCATCCACTTCTTCTTGATTGGGGAGGTCAGATTGGTGCCTATACGTATATGCTGATTTTATCCCCTTACTGTGTACCACTTTAAGCTTCGACCTTTTTCGTATTTGAAAAAATAGACTGAAGTCGTTGCCCTGCTGTAAGGCACGGATGAAAAATAGACCCCAAAACGAAGTAAACAAGAAAGTCACGGCACCTGCTTTATTAACCATTCCAATGAATATGGCCGACAGTGCGATAAATACAATAGCCAGATTTTTAAGGGTAACATTCCCGAAAAGCAACAGTCTGATTTCCGACTTAGGAACAAGTGTTGCTATCGCCGCTACAATGGATCCTAATGCAAAAGAGGCACCGTGGAATGATAACGGTGTACTCGTTTGGAAGACTGGAACTAATCCCAATACAGGGTATATTAAACCGCCCAACAGTACTGCTGAAATATATAAGAATAAAAACTGCCGGGTGTTCAAAAAATTAAGAAAGGTATTCCCTATCCAGTACAACCAAAGACAATCGAAAAGAATTTGGAAAAGACCTTGATAAACAAATGAATAACTTATAATAGTCCAAGGCTGCTCTATGAAGCGTGCAGGTGAAAGCGGTAGTGTAAGATGCGTGTTTATAAATCCTCCAAGGGAAAATTGTAAAACATTTAGATCCCCTAGGAGCTCAAATAAATGAATCAACACGAAGATAAGCACCTGAACCGAGATGATAAAGGGGATTGGAGACCGACTTTGGTAGGTATCCCGCCAAAATGCTTTCAACACGCTTTCTTTCATATTAGTAGCCTTTACGAATGCCCCATAACTTCATCAGGAGGAATGCGAAAAGAGCACCGCCGATGTGCGCCATATGTGCGATATTTCCGCCTGATTTGGTGATGATCATATATAGTTCAATAACGATTAAGCCACCCACTAAGTATTTGGCGCGAATAGGTATCGGTGGGAATAAGAGCATAAGCCTCATGTTGGGATACAAATAAGCAAACCCCAACAAGATCCCAAATACAGAGCCCGAAGCACCCAATATAGGTGTGCGATAGATAGGCTGTAGAAAAGCACCCGTATTTTCCAGTGAAACGCCGCTTTTGAGCGGGAACAGATGTCCTGTCGCCTGATAGATATTAATAGCGTCTACAGAGAAGTGCAAGACTAGTGCACCTAGCCCACAGATTAGAAAGAAATTCAAAAAGCGCTTCGAACCTAATGTTTGCTCGAGAATGGGGCCAAACATCAGCATAGAAAACATGTTGAAAAAGATGTGCCCAATATCCGCATGCATAAACATATAGGTAATCAGCTGCCAGATATAAAAGTTTGGTGAATCTGGGTAAAATGCAGGTAGATATATATACAACCCGGGGAGCAAGCGAGAGCCAATGAAGAATAGCACATTGGCGATCAGAAGATTCTTTACTACGGGTGTTAGATTTGAAAACATATGTTATAAATAAAGTATGATAAACGTACTATTTCTAATTTTTATTAAAACGCTCCATCAGTTCTTGCAAGGTTATCGTAACGATAATGGGTTTTCCAAATATGGAAATACTTGGTGAGTCTGTGGCAAAGAGATTGTCGATCAATTCAGACATTTCCTGATTATCAAGCGTAGCGCCTGGTTTGATTGCTGCATTTTTTGCGAGGCTACGCGCGAGATTATCCCTCTTATTAAGCTGCAGGGCGTCCTTATTGTTTTTAAAATCTTCCAAAAGTTGCTCCAAAATTTTGGTTTCGTTAATGCCGGTGCCTAAGTCTGCTGGAATACCGTCGACGATAAACGTTGTCTTCCCAAATGGCCGCAGTTGAAATCCCAATGTCTGTATTTCGGGAAGAATATCTTCCATTAAAGCGAAATCCGCACTATTCAATTCGACAGTTTGAGGAAACAGACTTTGCTGGCTTATGCCTTGATTGTTTTCTAGTTGCTCCATATAGTGCTCGTACAGGATGCGTTCATGTGCCGCTTGCTGGTCGATAAGGATGAAACCAGAGTGTATCTGCGATACGATAAAGCGATTGTGGAGCTGAAAAAATTGTTTTTTAACGGCTAATTTTCTCTCCGTTTCTGCATCCTTAGTTGTAGAGCCGGAGAGGTTGATATGTTCATCAGGAATTAATGCAACCTGTTCTGCCGTTTCCTGTTGCGATATCTTATACAAGGTATCCCAATTCTGAGGTATCCCGGCCTTTTTTTCGAATCCTTCGACATACGCAGAAACACGGGAACTTGTTGTGGATTTGGGATTTTCGAAAGGATTGAAGTTTGGATTAAATGAAATTGTCGGCGCCTGTATCTCCTCCAGTGGCTTGCTGGTGATCAAGTTCGTAAAGCTCGTTTCCTGGTCGAAGTCCAATGTAGGCGCGATGTTGTAGCGGCCGATAGAGCGTTTTAGTGCTGAGCGTAAAATAGCATAGATCGCTTTATCGTCTTCATACTTAATTTCTGTCTTTGTTGGGTGTACATTGATGTCGATCTTCGACGGATCAATGTCAATAAACAACACATAGAGTGGAAATGTTTCCGCCGGTAAAATATCCTCATATGCATTCATTACGGCATGGTTGAGGTAAGGATCCTTCACGAAACGGTTGTTTACGAAGAAGAATTGTTCGCCACGCGTTTTCTTTGCATATTCAGGCTTGCCTATAAATCCGCGTAAAGAAATAATCGTCGTTTCTTCTTCCACGGGTACCAACCGCTGGTTGTAGCTATTTCCGAAAAGATGAACGATACGCTGTTTTAACGTTTCTGATGGTAGGTGAAAGAGCTCATTCCCATCGCTATGCAAGCTAAAAAAAATGGTAGGATGCGCCAGTCCTATACGTTGAAATTCATCGATTATATGGCGCATTTCTACTGAATTGCTCTTCAAAAAATTCCGACGAGCAGGGATGTTGTAAAAAAGATTTTTTACGCAGATAGTTGTTCCGGCGGGCAACGCTTCAGGATATTGCTTTATCACTTTAGAGCCCTCAATTTCTATGACGCTACCAAGCTCATCTTCCACACGTCGTGTTTTCAATTCTACCTGTGCAATGGCCGCGATGGATGCCATGGCCTCACCACGGAATCCCATGGTTCGTATAGCAAATAAATCTTCTGCCTTTCGTATTTTCGAGGTGGCATGTCGCTCAAAACAAAGGCGTGCATCCGTCACACTCATGCCACACCCATTGTCGATGATTTGAATCAACGACTTCCCTGCATCCTTTACTATAATTTTGATCTTATCTGCTCCTGCATCAATAGCATTTTCAACCAATTCCTTCACGGCAGAGGCAGGGCGTTGCACCACCTCTCCTGCAGCGATCTGGTTGGCGACCGAATCGGGCAACAACTGAATAATATCTGACATACGAGAGCAAAGTTACGAAAATGATGGCGAAACTTTCGCTACAAACCCAACTTCAACAAGTTCCTATAGCCGGAATTATTCTACACGGTATTGCACGGTTTTTGCTCTGCTAAAAATCGTAAACTTCTGCCTCTTAGTACATATTATATGGACGTTATTCAAAAGCCTTTTGCCATTAAATGGATGTTTCTATCCGTTTTTATTGCGTTATTCTGTTTTTCGACCGCTGTAGTGGCGCAGTATACCGTTTCTACATTACCGTCCCCTAAAGCGCAGGGGCAGGATGTTTTTGTGAGTAACCCAGACGGTATTCTTTCGCTAGCTGCAGAGCAAGAGCTGAACCAAATGGCCCGCACGATAGAAAGCAAATCTGGAACGGAGTATGCCGTCGTGGTTGTTGATGATTTTGAGGGCTATGACATTTTTGAATTTGCGTTAGAGGTATTTAATACATGGGGTATGGGTAAGCACGATGCAAATAACGGCCTATTGCTTTTTATCGCTAAAAACAGGCGCGAGTATCGTTTTGTTTCGGGCTATGGTCTAGAGGGAATTTTTCCTGATGTTTATTTGCATCGAATAGGAGAGAAGCAGTTAGTGCCTAATTTCCAGAATGGCGACTATGACGGAGGCGTGTTGGCGGCTTCCAAGGCTGTTGAGCAAGCTCTACTCGCGGATGATGTACAAGCAGAATTGGAAAGAATGATGCCGGAAGCAAAACCATTCGTTAGCCTGCGAAATAACAATTTCTTGTCTGCTGTATTCGTCATATTTCTATATGTAGGTTTGTATTTTTGGGTCCACAGGCTTGGCCAAAAGTATAGGGGCGAGGAAAAAGATAAAAAGCAAACAGGCTGTAGTGGTTGGTTTGTATACGTGCTGCTCAGCATACCCGCTGCAGGTTTTACCATGCTGTTTATGCTGTTATTTTCTGGAGTTTTTGCGGGTGGAGGGAAAGCATTGTTCAGCGCAGCTTCCGTTCCGTATCTTTTAGCGCTTTGCGCGAGTTATGTACTGCTCTTTAAGCTGTATGAAGTACGAGGAAGCATCAAGAAAAGCTTTTTAGATGAGGAAAACAAATTGAAGGCGCTTAAGCGGTTCCAGCGTGCAGCAATAGTGCCCTACCTCTTTTCACCTCTCATGCTCTTTAGTTTTTTTGCGTTGCAACGGAAGTACCGAAACTCAGCAGTGCGCTTCGTACCGCCGGATGATAGCGGTAATTGGGAGCGTCAAAATCGGGATGCAGTAGACTTTAAGACCTTCAAGAGTTACCTTAGTTCCGGACAACTCAAGGAAGAGTCTTTGGAGACCAAGGTGTATGAAGTTTGGATAAACAAAGAGACCCAAGAGAAGCGGCTGACAGGATGGGATGGAAAGGAGACACATGTGGCTTGTCCGGCCTGTGGCTTTAAAACCTATAAGCTGCGCGCGACGAAAACATTGGCAGCAGCAACCTATAGCAGATCGGGCTCACGGCAGGTTTTTAATATTTGTGCAAACTGTAAGCATACGGAAGATTTGGGTACAGAAGTTATTCCCAAAAAAGTAAAGAGTTCTTCCAGCAGTGGGGGCAGTTCATTCGGCGGTGGTGGATCCTCGGGTAGCGGCGGCGGCAGCTTTGGCGGCGGGTCTTCAGGCGGTGGGGGAGCAGGAGGGAGATGGTAGCTTGACTACCATCTCCACATCATTAGCACCCGAATCAGCTTTTGTTTTGTATGGCTTGAATAATGCCTTCGAGGTTTTCATTGAACGACAGCAGTTGGGCAAATACCTTATCATCTTTTCCCAGCCCGCCGTGTTTATTATTCTTGCGGAAGATGGCTACAATCTCCTCCCAGCGTTCCTTCTCAGCAGGGCTGATGAGGCCGGCAAGTTCTTTAAGCTTAAGCAGGTTGCTTTCGGTATCTGCGGTTAACGTTTGAGACTCACTTTCATAGTGGGCCATAATAACCTGGTCAATTTCTTTTTCATTCATCATGGGAATAACCTGCGGCACCAGCTTGCTCATGTTTCGGTAAGATCCCTGCATTTTAAACGGCGGCTCCGTGCGGTAGCTGTCTTGCATAGCTGCGCTTCGGATATAATTTCTGTTGACCTTGATGACCACATCGCGAATCTTTAGCACATGTCGGAGGACGGCAATAAAGTCGTCCAGCTCTTGTTTCAGGTAGTTGCCCTCTAGATCGGGCAACTGTTCGGCGCCCGATTCCACGAAGGTGGTAAGTGCATAAAAATCAGGAAAGGATTTACCTGCGATCTTAGCGAGGTAGCTGTTTTCTATTGCAGCGTTTTCGACGAGGCTGAGGTTGAAAAGGTGCTCCGTATCGCCTATCACGTCGCCCAGATTATATACGTCTGCGCGGTTGGCCAACATATCGGGGATCTGGAACTTAGCCCCACTCTCTGTGTATGGATTTCCCGCCATGACAACACAGAATCGTTTGCCGCGAAGGTCGTAGGTTTTGCTTTCACCCTCAAAAATGCCGTCGATCTTGCGCTGTCCATCGGCAAGTGATATGAACTTTTGGAGAAATTCGGCGCTTAAATGCTGGATGTCATCCAAATAAAGCATCACATTATCTGCCATCTCAAATGCCAAGTTGATCTTCTTCAACTCTTCCCTTTCGCCAGAAGTTTTGGCCTCAATAGGATCTATGGATGTGATGTTGTGGCCTATTGTAGGGCCATTTACTTTTACAAAATGTAAGCCCATCGTTTTCGCCAGGTATTCCATAAGTGTGGTTTTACCATATCCGGGGGGCGAGATAAGTAAAAGCATGCCCATTCTGGCGGTTCGCTTATTATCTCCGGCAGCGCCTATCTGCTTCGCAAGGTTGTTACCTATCAGCGGGAAATAAACTTCATTAATCAAGCGGTTACGAACAAATGAAGTCAAGATCTTTGGTTCGAGCTCTTGGATTTTAAGCTCTTTCTCGTACGCCTTGCTAAGTTGCTCCTTTAGGTTGCTGAACGCCGCATAGCGCGGTACATCACTTGCTCTAAACGCATACAGCTTCTTTATAAAATCATGGTAATGCAATACGAGCTTTCCATTTTCCAGTAGGGGGTGGTTGCCTTTTAGATTTTCCAAAATAAGCTCGTCCTGCCCAAATACCAAATGATATTCCGCTTCTGGAAATAGCAAAGCCGCAGCAGTCTCAGGAACCAATTTTTTTAAGGCGTTTGCATTTTCCCGCAGATCGACGAAAGAATGCAGCCAATTTAAGCACAGGTAATAGCGTTCCGTTATATCGAAGACACTGTTACGGATGTCTTGATCAAAATCTTTGTGTGCTTTTTTGTCCATTAAAAAGCGTACAAACTCTTGCCTAAGATGGTCTGCCGGCTCGCTGAGCGTGAACTTGCCATAATGCGTGAATGTTTCAAATAGATAGGTCGCTATGGTCTGTGCATCTGCCGATGAAACCTCGGTCGCGCTAGGCTGCGCCGTGTAGTGCTTGGCGATTTCGTCAATAGCAGACTGGTAGTGCTTTGAGTCGCTGAATGTCTTCAACATACTATGTGTCGCACGGATTAATTGGGTCAATCGATTTCGGTCATTCTCCGGTAGGGCTTCCCAAAATAGCTGAGCGGATGCGCGTATCACGCCTTCATAACGTAAAAGCTCCAGCTTTTTATCCATTTTTTTTAGCGCGTGGTAGAGAAGCAGAGCGTCGACATTGTGCACGCCTTTTACATAACTTTCTGAGTACTGCTGCTCTACGGTTTGTGTAATAAATCGTTCCGCATCAAAATCAGGGATGCTTTGCGATGCGAGGAAGGCCTGATAGGCGAGGTACTCGCCTCGATACACTATTTTATTTTCCGATATGACCTCTTGCTCCCATAAGTCAGCATAGCTTAAGAGTTCATCGTGGTTCACCTTTTGGTAAAAGCTTGTGCCCGTTAAGTGGTAGTATAGCTCTTGGTTTCGGCGTACTAGGGTTAGGCTTAACGCCTGTTTATTAACGGCAAATTTGTGCGTGCCCAGCGATATGATATTATTACCATCCACATACAGTTCAGACTTATCGCGCAAAGTTCGGAGCGCATCTTCCTGTGATTTTTTCAGGAGGTTTTCCAAATTTTCTGCTTTGGAAACGTCATTCAGGCCTCTCAGCTCTTCTGTTAATTGCCGCACTTTATCAATCATCAGATCGGCAGCGTAGAAGCTGGATATCTCTTCCCGGCTTTTAAATGTTAACGATTTGTTCTCGATATTTTTTAATACCCGCAAGCCAATCTGCTCTAGCGATAGGCTTCTCTTATTAAGCTGTTCGACAATTTGCTCGCGTTTGCTATTAAACGCTTTGATGATTTCGTCGCGTTTATCGGCTATCTTAAGGGCAAAATCGTCAAATTCGGAGAATCTACTTTCCAATTCTTCCAGCTGCACCAAGATTTTTGTGTAGTACTCGTCCACTTTGTTTGCCGAAGAGGAAAGCTCCAGGTAGTTGGTAACAGATTGTTCCAGCAAGGTGAGCTGGGCGGAAAATTCCGCAGTGGCTTCGCTGCTTCTCAAGGACTGCAATTTGCGTGTCAGCTGCGCGCGAACCTCGTTGAGGGATGAAAAGATGATGGATATTTTCTCGACTATTTTTGTTGTCTGCGTCGCGTCCTCGATCTTAAGGCTGTTCAGTATATCAATAAGCAATTCCAATTCGCTGGAGATCGCTGTATTAGCTTCTTCTATGGCTCGCGCGTCAAATGCTTTTTCAATAGCGTCTACAGCTATCCGTTGCTGCGCCACCCGCTTTTCGTAGGTTTGCAGGGCATCGTCCTGTAAAAGAAAATCGATGGTACGTTCGGACAGGTCTGCAGTAAGCAGATCCAACTGTTCCAATATCTGGTCCGTGCGCTGCACGTCGATGTATTTGACCGTCTTTAACTCGATAACTTCACCGACAAACCTTCGTGCTGCAGCAAGTTGACTAACCAGCTGGTCAAGTGCGCTGAAGGTGGTGCTATTATGGGCAAATTGGAGCTCTTCCAGTTTTTTATTTACGGCTAAAATTGCTTCTTCAGCATGTTTTCGCTGTGCCTGAACCTTGACAAACTCGTCGATAGCCGTATTGGCAATATCTTGTATTTGTTTTAGTGGATGCCCCAAATTTGCTAATGCATCATCCTGTATCCAGAAATAGGAATCGAGTAAGCTCGTGGTTTTCTTTAAAATTTCCTCGTACAGTCCTTCGTAGCTGTCTTCCTTGTATACCAATTGTATCACTTCCTGTGCTTCGGCCATAGCTTGCACAATCTGCTTATTACCAACTTTGTAAAGCGGATCGTCTTTTTTGTCGGTATTTTCCTGCAGCACGGCCATATATGGCGTTTCCCAGATTTGAACTTGGTGGTGTCGCGTAGCTTCAGCCTCTGTGCGAAAGTAGGTCAAGCTGCCATCTTGAAAGATGGTGAAGCCATTACAAATAATTGGTGTTTCTACAGCTTGCTGGATGATGTTGTAAGACATCAACACGTAGGTGTTGGTCTCCGATTGTGTGAATACGTAGAGATAATCTTCACCATTTGGAGACGCAATTTTGCGCAAGAAGGTCACGTCATCGAGAACGCCGTCAAAGAGCTTGTGTGTCCCGTTCTGTAGGTAGTAACCGTTTGAAAATATGATGCCTTGGTTGTCGGGCAATAAAATCGCCGAATCGTTAAGTGATTCTAAGTTAACAACCTCCTTCGTACGTTGATTGAATACATAGGCGCGCATATCCTCTTGGTAAGGCTTGATGCGAATCGCGATGAGGTTACCTAAATCGGCGTAATAATATTCCGCATCATCCAGTTGTTGATCCAGATTGGTGACTTTTTCCGCGTAAATGCCTTTTCCGCTGTCGGTATTATCTTCAATTTTAAAGGTTATATCGCCATGTAGCGCCTCTATAAATACCTTGTCCAATATGGAGATGTGGGGGAATTTACCCAATCTGCGATCTTCCAGTGTCGTCTTGGTCCACGCAAACTCAAATTGCTCTGGCAGTCGGACATCATGGATGCTGCGATCATCTTGGTAGTGCAACTGTCCGTCTTTGATCAGCCACTTAAAAGCTTTCAAGTCTGTCGCCTTTTTACTCGTTTGGAAAATCATGTATAAATAATTTTCCGTTCGGCGAAAGCGTGCAAAGATCGAGTCGCGGTAGTATTTATATAGGTTTTGGTAGTCGGTAATAAACGCGGGGTCATTGATCAGATCCAGCGTCTGTGGTACAAATTGATTGTTCTCAAATAGGTAAATACTGAAAACATCTTCCAGCCGAATTTCGGAGCGTAAGCCGAAATGTACATTGTATCCAAAAATGCAGACGGAGTTCAATGCGACTATGCCGCGGGCGACGCAGTTGTTCTCTGTCGTGATACGTTGGTTTGCTTTCAGCACAAAGGCCGTTGCATTAAATATTTCTTTACGCGCGACATTTAAAGCGTTAAGCCGCTTCGTTAACTCGTCTCGCTGCGTGAGTAGCCGCTTGCGGATAATTTCATATGCCCCTTGGTCGAGGCTATCATGTTGTATTTCTTTTGTTTCTTCCATAAAAAACCTTTCAGGGTCTTCGTTAGTGATAAGCATAAAGTAAAACGGCGGTCGCCCTCGTTCCTCCTTCTCAAAATGACGAGCTTGTTCCTATACATACAGCTCCATTCGAAGATCCGGATTAACTCAATTTCTTGTTTGTTACGCCTAAGTTCTTAGCCAATCCAAACAGGGAGCTAATAAATCCGCTGTCTTCCGCATCTGCTGAGGCTGCTTGCTGCAACTTTAGCAAAGCTGCGGATACGGTGAGGTTTTTAATGTCGTTCGAAGAGATGCCGTATTTGTCTGCTAGTCCTTTAATCTTTTCTGCAATATCGCCATTGCCATTCTCACCTAGCAAAGAGTTTTTGATGTCCGTCGCGTGTGTTGAGTTGTTTATCAGGTGGTCAAATCCTTTTGCGTTGGAGATCTGGCGCACAATATTCTCAAAGAACATCGTTTCTCCGCCTACGATATCAATCTTCGCAGATTTAAGCGCTTCCGATAAAACACCTGATTGTGCGGCCGCAATATCTTTCTGTATATTGATATGTGCCAGTTCAATATCGCGTTCTTTTTGCAACTGTAGTTTGAATTCTTCGTGCTCCCTGCCCACACCGTCAAGCTGTTTCATGGCTGCTGCTTTCTCTTCAATACCTTTCGCTTCAGCGAGTGCTTTCTCTCGAACGACTTCAGCCTGCGCCAATCCTTCTGTCCGTAAAGCTGCCGCTTTCTTCTCGATAACTGCTGCCTCTGCTGTTCCTTGTTTCTCTTCGGCATCAGCTTTTGCAATCATAACTTCGGCTTCGGATAGACCTAAAGCAGCTTCTTCCTTCGCTTGGGCTTCGGCGATAATTTTTCTTGCCTCCGCTTCTTTTGCAGACGCTTCTTTCTTCGCTTCTGCCTCTATCAAGAGCTCCTGCGCTTTTTTCTCCGCAATCTGACGGGCGGCTTCCGCATCAATTATTTTCTTCTCAGCCTCTTGCTCTGCCGCAATTTTAGCCGCTTCAGCAGCTTTGACAGTCGCAATCAAGCGCTCTTCCGCCTCTTGCGATGCTGCAATAACGCCCGCTTGTTTCTTGCGTTCCACTTCGCGGAAGATTTCGATATCTTTGACAGATTGTTGCTCTTCAATTACGCCTTTTTCCAGCTGTACGCGCTCCTTAATTACATTTTGTATACCTTTTTTCTCGGTTTCAATGGAGCGTTCTTTATCTATTTGCGCAAGGGTAACGATGCGCTCACGTTCTGTAGCTTCCAGCGCACGATCTTTCTCCACGCGTTCCGTTTCGATGGCGTCTGTACGCAGCTTATTTTTCTCCGCAATAATTATTTGACGTAGTTTATTTTCTTCTTGAATAGCGAGCTGTTCCTCGGTTGCAATGCGTACAGTTTCCGATTTTAAGCGCTCTTCCTCGCGTACCTTCGTGATTTCAGCATCTTCTCGCGCCTTGATGTTGTCGATTTCGCGGCGTTGTTTTTCCTCTTTCTCGGCAAGTTGTCTGTCTAGTTCCAAAATTGCTTCGCGCGCCTCCACATTCTGCTTTTTGATAACTTTCTCCTCTTCACGTCGAATGAGGTTGGCATTCATATTTTGCTGCGCGGTCAGTTCCGTGATTTTTTTGATACCCGCTGAATCCAAAATATTGTCCGGACTTAAGAATTGTAGCTCTGTTTGTTCCAGGTAGTCTATAGCACAGTCATCTAAAATATAGCCATTCAGGTCGGTGCCTATAATATTTAATATTTCTTCGCGAAATTCCCGCCGCGCCTCATATAATTCAATAAAATCAAATTTTTTACCTACCGTTTTTAAGGCTTCTGAAAACTTTGATTCGAATATATTCTTCAATGTTTCCGGTTCGCTGGCACGATCACAGCCTAAGTTTTGCGCTACATTGATGACATCGTCAACAGCTTTGTTAACGCGAACAAAGAATGCAACTTTGATATCGGCACGGATGTTATCTTTACAGATAAGCCCGTCGTGCTGCATTCTAGCAATCTCAATTTTCTTTACGGAGATGTCCATAATTTCCATTTTATGGAAAACGGGCACCACATACATTCCTTTGTTAAAAGCCACTTTAGATCCGCCGACGCCGGTTCTTACAATTGCTTTTCCTTGCGGAATCTTTTTGTAGAACATGCTCAGCACCACAAAGAATGCTAAAATGATAAATATCACTGCTCCAACGGCAATCAATATGACTCCCGTGAGTCCGTCTACAAATAATAAGGTGTTACTTGTCATACTTAATATAGTTTATAGGGTGTGTAAGTTTATGTCTTTTTTTACGTAGTATATCGTTTTCTCTGCATTTTCGTCGACAATCACGACCGGGTCTCCGTATTCTATTCTTTCCCCAGTTTGACTTTTGACATTCAGTCGTATCACATCACTATCGATGGTTAGTTCCATGGCCCCAAGCCTGTCACCCGCTATAGAGGTCCGCATCTTACCAGATCGGCCTAGGTAGTCGTGCGCTTCTTCACCGGTATAGCCCACGTTCTTGTACAGTTTTACCACAGGTATGGTGACGTAATGCATAAGTAAGAAAGTTAAGAGAAATATGGGGATTAAGATGAGTACCGACTTCCAGCCAAACTGCGCTAGATTAAGCGCGATCGAAGAGGCAATGGTGATTATCCATCCAATAAATTTAAAAAGCGTTACAATGACCATAAGTGGCGCTTTTCCAACGTTGATAAAATCCATCGCTTTTGAAAATAAAGAGGTGTTGGCCTCACTTTGTAGTTCAGCATCATCCGGGCCATCAACCTCGTGGACATCCGCCCCCTCAAAATCGAGCTCCGCACCCATATCGCCGAAGTCAAAACCGTCACCCATTAGCATGTTAAATAACCAGTAGAGTAGGGATATGCCGGTTAGTAACGTCATGATGGCGTTAGGAAGCGGGTTGAAGAGGAGGTGGAGGATAGCGTCCATGTGAAAAGATTTAGTTAATTAAGGGTTCTTTTAAATGTATAGTGAAACGTCCAAGATGTCCCGCTTACAGCAAGGTCTTGCATACCCACAAGTTCCCAGCCTTCTTGTCCAAGCGCGTTCAGGATTTTGTCCAGTTCTTCCGGATCTAACTTTGTTTGCCAAAAGCCCTTTGGTTCTACTTTTACTGTTTTATATTCGAATCTTTTCATCGTTAGATAATATGTATGCGTTTGGTTTGTTTAATATGCCATCCGACAGCTGGCGGATGCGAGTTTTATTTATGATCCCACTCGTATTTCAAAGGAGAATAATTGACATCAGTCAATTCCCATTTGTTTTTTTAATGCTGTTAATTCATCTTGAACTGCTTTTCGTTCGTCGGGTAATTCAATTTTGCTTTGCGCAATCTCGGCATACGCCGCTGCGAGGGCCTCGTCATTTGCAACCTTTTCCTTTACCCTTTGCAACATATCTAAGGTGCTGTTGCTGTCAATGTTTGCCATGTGTTGGTTCGCCATTGTGGCCGCCTCATTCACTTTTTGTTTCGCGCGAAGGGTTGTCAATTCTTTTTCCCACTTCGTGATGTTAAATTGTAGTACTTCGATATGTTTGTAGATTTCATCGCGCTTGCTTTCATATTCGTTAATGTCATCACGTAGCGCCTTTATGTCTTCCAAAATCCGTTTTTTGATCAGTAGCGCTTCGGTTGCTAGTTTTTCGCCTTGTGCCGATGTCAATTCATTTTCTTGTGCTTTTGTTAGCGCTAATTTTGCCTTTTCGCCCAGTTGAATGGCTTCCTGCTCTTTTTCTGTTATGAGGTTTTCAGTACGGATAATAGAGGCTCTGACCTTAGCGGCTGATTCTGTGGTTTCGCTAAGCTGCTTTTTCATGTCGCGGATTCCCTGTTCTGTTAAGCTGATCGGGTCTTCCATCATGTCTACTAGCGCATGGATCTCTGCTTGTCCTATCTTTAGAATTCTTTTGAAAATATTCATCACATTATGGTTTTGAAAATTGTATAAGCTGTTCGTAGTACTCGCTAAGTAGCAATGACAAAGAGTTGACAGCAGCGTCAAACTCATTTTGGTCTAGGTTATGTACCTGTAGGGTATATCTGAATATAACCTTCTTGCCATCCTCCGTTAACGCGAATCCGCCGTGAATAATATCCCTGTTTTTTATGAGCAGAGCTTTGAATGTGTCCATGTCATCCCCAGCTAGCGTGAAAAGGTATAGTTCAAAAATGATGATCGGTGGTGCTACGCCCACAATTAAATTGCGGATGCCATCGGCATCGCTTTCTATAATAAAAAAGCCCTCCTTTTCATTCTTTTGACTGATTGAAAAGCCCATGTGTTCTATATATTTTTCAACCTTTTGAAAGTGCATCTGCTAATTAAATTGTATATTTGCTTATAATCTTTGCATAAAGATATGAAATGCAAAAATATTTTGCAAATAAAATTACAATATTGTTTGAAATTATTTTGGAATGAGTCAGATTGGAACGAACATAAAGAAGTTGAGAAAGGTGAAAGGGTTGAGCCAACAAGCATTTGCTGATTTGTTTGCGCTGACGAGGGGGAACATTTCTTCTTATGAAGAATTTCGTGCTGAGCCTAAGATTGAAGTGATGTTGCAGATTGCAAAATATTTTAGCATACCTATAGCGGAGTTGCTGCAAAAACAGCTTACCGTGAATGAGATTCTAAACTTTGAAGACTATTTTCCGATAGATGCTGTAGGTGCCGATGCCGACAACTTGACAAAAATCCTGTTTTACGACCGTGATTATTTTCGTCAAAAAGAGATAATGGCGGGAGGTAACGCCCGGATCCGTTTTATACAGTTGCCGTTGGATAGCAATAACAAATTGCTGGCCGTGGAAACTAGTTCATTCGTTCCACATCCTACCGACTTTCCCATCGCCGAGCATTCTATTTTGATTTTTGAGCAGGTGACGCTGGAGATTCTGCATACATTGGACAATCATATTGGATACTTTGATGGGGATACGCCGTTCTTTGGCAGTTATCAGGTAGGCGATGATATTTCTTTGGTCTTGAATGATTGGAAGAGAGAGATTTATAACGCCGAGGCTGCACCGCACTTCTGGAAGCTGTTTGGGAAGTTTGAACGGGTGTTGTAGGATGTTTCAAGCACCGATATATCGCTTTTGGGCTTATCTGCAGCTAAAAAGGGAAAAAATGTTTCATCAAGGTCGGAGCAGACCACGCGATCAATCCTGTTGGGAAAAAGGTGTGTTTTCATAAGGGTGAATTAACAAATTATATTCCCTGGAATTTATTAACACAGGACGGTATTAAATAGTCGGTTTATGCTTTTGCATAGTCTCTTTTAGTTTTCGTTTTAAGATTTGTTCGTATTCTGGCGATGACTGCATATCCACGCTATACATGGATAGATTGTCGTATAGGCTTTCATACGTCTCTTTGGAATAATTAATTTTAAAAGTTTCAATCGTTGCTGGAGGAACCAGTTTTGAAATTTCGTTTCCGAGCAGCGCTCCACCAATCAGTACGCCGCCCATCAAAACTTGTTCACCTAGTGAAGCTTCTTCGTCATCTATAACCGTCGGATTTCCATATATATCCTGTCCAGTATTGTTTGAACTACGTGTGTATTCGGGATCAACAATAATGTCTAAGCCAGTCTGCGCAATGTTCTGAAAAACAGGAACATTTCTCTTTTTGTCAAATTTGATTTTCAAAGACTTAATAATAGTCACTGCTATCTTAGTGCTTTCCCTCTCTGTTAGAATGATGATATGATCTGGCCCGGCATGCTGAAAAAGACCTTTTAACATGCCTTTATTGGTCTTGACACTTACACGGTAAAGAGATATCTCCCGCTCACCAATCTTCTGAGTTTTTTGGGCCTTTAAGGAGGACACGGTAAAAACCAATACTGTAAAAAATAGGCAAGCAATAATTGATATGTTTTTGGTGGATACCAAAGCTTGACGGCAATGCGTTTTCATATGTTTAGTAATTATTCCGTAACTGGCCACTGTTAGCGTTAATGAATTTTCTCCTATCTGTTGCGCGGATACTCCTGTATCCAATTGAAATTCTGTTGCATTAATTCAAAGTCTGCAGGATTTTGTTTGATGAATTTGACATCCTCCCTTAAGTCGCTTGATTTGTTGCTTAGAATAATGTCCCCATTATCCAATATGGAATAATTAAATGTATGGTTGTTCAACGATATCGTCTTCGCCTTAGCGTCTATTGCAGGGGTTATTTTCTCTTTCTTGTAATACTCATCCCTAACGGTGACATATTCTTCATATTCAAAAACTATGTACTTCCAATCATTCAATGTCAGGCCTTCTTTACGATCTCCGCTTTCGATCAGGTATATTCCATACAGTGGTGATTTTTTATAATAGTGATCAATTAACTTCTGTCTAGTAAAAATGCTGTTGACTTGCTGAAAAGCGAAAATTCCTATTGCCGCTATTTTGATCCCCGTGGCCATTTTATTTTTCCAGCGTTTCTTAAAGGTGATTCTGTTGCTAGTTTTTATACGAATAGATTTTCCGAGGATGAAAAACTTGTACAGTGCTTTACTGTGTGGCAACAGTAGAAAAAGCGATAACGTAAACAAAGTCGTAGCGATTATTTTCACGGGAACATCAAAAAAATAATTGGTTGTCATGATGTTGATGCTGACAGTCATGGTTATTAAAGCCCCTAGGACCATTGTTTTCCGAAACAAAAGAAGGCCTGCTAAAATTTCTACGATCCCGACAAAAATGTTATAACTTTTCGAATACCCGAAGTACGTCCACGCTAGACCCATAGGAGAAAATTCGTGCAAAGGTTCCATCAATCTGTTTAAGCCAGGAGGAGGCATTTGCGCGTGACATAGTTTGATAACCCCGTAATTGATCAACATAAATGCGATGTAATAACGTGTAAAGGTAGTTAACCAATAATAGCAGGCATCGTAGGTTCTTCGGTTCCTATCTGCCAAAGACCAAATGATCGTGCCAATTACCGCCCAAACAAAGATAATAAGTAAAGTTATCCAATCGTAAGAGGTGTCGCCGCTACCATTTGTAACGATGGAGTAGTCGTAATTATATTGCAGTATGTTTTTTGCGAACCAAGGGGTGAAATCGTGCATCACATACAGCAAGGGCTTATTAATAATGTTAAAGAATGGGTAAGCGCCATTATTCATTATTAAAATGATCGACAAGATAAAGATAAATGAAAATCGAAATCCTATTTTTTTTGGTACACTCCAGTGGTAATGTGTCATAAACAAATATTTCTAATTTCGCTAAACATGCATAAAACCTGCCTATTATTTATCGATGATCGCATTTTTATAGCTCGATATCTACAAGTGATTGTTGGTTTGCGATAAAATTAATTAAAAAATTTTATTATTTGCTTGTGAAAGATGGGTTGGTTAATCGAATAGAAATTCCAGATCACGGAAATTTTGGTATTAGCGTGATTGTTTAAAAGTATTGGGTAATATCTAGGAAAAAACTGGAGAGGTTTAAGCCATCTCCAGTTTTAAAAAGCGTGCAGTTTCGTTCTTTTTCTGCTTGATCAGATCGTCTGGCAGCCCGGCAAACATCAGTTGTCCACCGTTCTTTCCGCCTTCCGGGCCCATGTCAATCACCCAATCGGCTGTTTTCACGACATCCAGATTGTGTTCAATAATCAATACGGTATTGCCTCGGTCGACTAAGCGATTGATGACGCCAAGCAAGACGTTCACATCCTCGAAGTGTAAACCGGTCGTCGGCTCATCCAGGATGTAAAACGTATTCCCCGTGTCTTTCTTCGAAAGCTCTGTAGCGAGCTTGACACGTTGTGCTTCACCGCCAGATAGGGTAGTGGATGATTGCCCTAGGGTGATGTATCCCAAGCCTACATCCTGTAACGTTTTTATCTTACGATAGATCGAAGGGATGTTTTCAAAGAAATCCACAGCCTCGTCAATACTCATATCCAGCACATCAGAGATGGATTTTCCGCGGTAACGCACCTCGAGTGTCTCCCGGTTGTAGCGCTTACCCTGACAGGTTTCGCAAGGCACCTGCACATCCGGCAAAAAGTTCATCTCGATGATCTTCATGCCCGCGCCTTGACACGTTTCACAGCGGCCGCCTTTCACATTGAACGAGAATCGGCCAGGTTTATAGCCTCGGATTTTTGCTTCCGGCAGTTGCACATAGAGGGTCCGGATGTCTGAAAAGACACCCGTGTAGGTCGACGGGTTAGACCGCGGTGTGCGGCCGATAGGGCTTTGGTCAATTTCGATAACCTTATCCAGATGTTCCAAACCTTCGATAGATTTGTGAGGCATCGGAATAGTCTTTGCCCGGAAAAAGTGTTTGTTCAATATTGGGTATAGGGTGCCCGTAATTAAGCTGGACTTTCCAGATCCGGAGACACCAGTTACTAGAATTAGCTTGCCCAGCGGGAAATCAACGCTTACATTGCGGAGGTTATTTCCCGTTGCGCCTTTCAGCGAAAGTGTTTTTCCGTTACCGGCGCGGCGCTCTTTCGGTATGGCTACTTCACGTTGACCATTGAGGTAGCTCGCGGTCAATGTGTCCGCTTTCATAATCTCTTTTGGCGTACCTTGCGCAACGACACTGCCGCCATGCACACCCGCTTCCGGTCCCATGTCAATCACATAGTCGGCATGGAGAATCATATCCTTATCATGCTCCACCACCAATACCGAGTTGCCAATATCGCGTAAATTTTTCAATGAATTTATTAGGCGCTCATTATCACGTTGGTGCAGGCCGATGCTTGGCTCATCCAAAATATAAAGCACATTAACCAATTGCGAACCTATTTGTGTCGCTAGGCGTATACGTTGCGCTTCGCCACCGGACAGCGTTTTTGAAGAACGATCTAAAGTCAGGTAGCTTAAACCCACGTCGAGCAAAAAGCCTATTCTCGTTCGGATTTCTTTCAGAATCTCTGCGGCAATGGTATTCTGCCGATCGTTCAAGCGATCTTCAATTCCCTTAAACCAATCCTGCAAGCTATCGATATCCATTCCCGCGAGCTCAGAAATGTTTTTGTTATCAATTTTAAAATGTAGCGATTCCTCCTTCAGGCGCGCTCCTTTACAAGAAGGGCAGGTTACTTTTGTCCGGAAATCATCTAAAACCGGTGCATCGTCACCGCCTTTGCCATTTATTTCCTCCAGCATTTTGAAGATTCCGGAGAATTGTACTTTATATTCTCTAGATCCGTAGCTTCCATAAGATACGGTGAGGCTGATAGGCTCTTCACCGCCGAAAAGCAGCGTGTCAAGTTGTTCCTTGCTTAGCTTCTCGATGGGGGCGGTCATGCTGAAATCTAATTTCTTCGCAACAGCCTTTACCACTTGAAAGGTCCACGATTCACGTGCTGCTCCCAATGGTAGTATCGCCCCTTTCTGGATACTCAGCTTTTTATCAGGAATAACAATGTCCTTATCGATTTCAAAAATATAGCCTAAGCCGTCACATCGGGAACATGCGCCATACGGCGAATTAAAAGAAAAGGTGTTTGGCTGCGGTTCATCGTAAGAAATGCCAGATTCCGCATCCATAAGATAGCGGCTAAAGAAGTGCTCTCGCCCTTCTTTGTTCGCAATTTTAATAATTCCTTTTGCCGTCTTCATCGCTTGCATAACCGACGTGTACAAGCGCTTTTTATCCCCTTCAGACGCATACAGGCGGTCAACTACCGTTTCAATATCGTGTATCTTATATCGATCCACCTGCATCTTGGGTGCAATATCAAGTATCTCTCCATCGACACGTACTTTGGTAAAGCCCTGCTTCCTGATTTGTTCAAACAGCTCGCGGTAATGTCCTTTACGGCCTTTTACGACAGGCGCCAAGATATATATCGGCTCATCTTTGAACTCTTCCATGATCTTATCCACGATCTGCTCTTCAGACATGCGCTGCATCAATTTACCGGTAGCGTAGGAATAAGCTTCGCTGGCACGGGCATAGAGTAGGCGCAAGAAGTCGTAAATCTCGGTAATGGTGCCTACTGTTGATCGTGGATTTTTGTTTGTGGTCTTCTGTTCGATAGATATTACCGGGCTCAAACCCGATATTTTATCTACATCTGGTCGTTCCATGCCACCGAGAAATTGCCGGCTGTAGGCCGAAAAAGTTTCCATATAGCGGCGTTGTCCCTCCGCATAGATGGTGTCAAAAGCTAATGATGATTTGCCGCTTCCGCTAAGCCCGGTAATGACGACAAGCTCGTTTCTTGGAAAACTGATATCAATGTTTTTCAAGTTGTGTACACGGGCGCCGAATACCTCAATCTCTTTCTGTTCACCTAAATCAATGTGGTTGTTCTGCTTGGAGGAACTCATGGTGTTTTGTTCTGAATTTTGCAAGTTACAAAGGTACAGAAATTTAAACGGACTAATACGTCCGACGGTGGCGTAAAAAATAAATTGTGAAATTTAAATGATAGGTGAACTGTTTGGCTGATATTTCGTATTATTGAGTAACTAAACGGGAATTAACTTTGAAAAAAATAGACCTTACAAAGCAGGAAAAAGATTTGGTGGAGCACGTGTTGGCGCACTGGAAGGATACCGAGTTGCTTGATGCTGCGAAGGTGGAGGAACTTAAAATGTCTATTGACGAGAAAGGATTTGAATGGAAGATCCTTGCCCGATATGCGTTTTGGGTAGCATTGGTTTCTCTTGTTTTTTCAGTACTCTCACTTTTCGCTGACGATGCGCTTGTCACCTTCGTCAAGCAGTTTTACGAAACACCGAATATCGTGTTCTGCTTATTCTTTGCCGGCTTGGCTGTTCTGTTTTATGTGTTGGGTTTCCGGAACAAGAAGAAATATCCCGAAAAGACCTTTTCTAACGAGACCATGATGCTTGCCGGCTCATTTTCTACTGCGGCATGTATCGGTTTTCTGGGGCAGGTTTTGGATCGTAACACCAGTCAATATACGCTCCTGTTTTTATTATCTATTGTAATTTATGCCGTGCTATCTGTCAAACTAAATTCTAGGTTGATCTGGGTTTTCACACTGGTAGCGCTGGGTATTTGGTTTGCGACGGAGACTGCCTCGCACAGCAATTGGGGCTTCAAGTTTTGGGGAATGAATTATCCCTTGCGCTTTACGCTGTTCGGGTTGTTGCTAACTGCATTTTCCGTGTGGGGCCAACCTAAGGTAAAATCACTTCAACCATTCCAATCCACCAGCTACGTAGTCGGGTTGCTGTATAGCATGATCGCGCTGTGGTGCCTGTCGATCTTTGGTAATTACAGTAGTTTTGATGCCTGGACACAAGTAAGACAATACCATATTCTGTATTGGGGCGTATTAGCCGTTGCTCTTTCCCTTGCGCTAGCGCTGTATGGCATGAAAACGAAAGATACAGTGTCCAGAGATATCGGCTTTGTATTTTTTATACTTAACCTGTACACGCGATTTGTGGAATACCTCTGGGACAATATCAACCGGACGATTTTCTTTCTGCTCTTGGCCGTATCATTTTGGTTTGTTGGACGGTGGGCTGAGAAAGTTTGGAGTAAAGATCAGTCTATGCGAAGGTGATGCTGTAGGTGATGTCCACACCGCCGGCAGCCAACATATCATGCACCGAGCAATATTTCTTAACCGCTAATTCGGCCGCCTTTTGTGCTTTCTCTTCGTCTATGTCACCCTTGAGTGTAAATGTGATGTGAATATGTGTAAATATGTTCGGAATTTCCTCGCGCCGTGTGCCTTCCACTTCCACGTGAATATCTTCTATTGGCTGCCGCTGTTTTTTAAGGATGCTGCTCAAGTCAAATACGCTGCATGATCCGAGCGCCATCAAAACAAGCTCCATCGGGCGAACGCCTTTACCTTCTCCGCCAATGCTCTCTGACCCATCTATATTCACCTTGATGGATGATAACTCGCTTGATGCTTCAAAATGCACAGCATCGTTTTTACGATCTAATTGAATTTTCATAGTTCTAAATTTTACCGAACGCTTCGCACGTTACAAGCTTCCTTGCTCCGTAATGCTAAGTCATCGCGCTTTTAACGTCCGTTCAAACATAGATAAATTGCAGGTGATATGCAATATAATTGAATGCTGTGTGCGATTAATTTTACGGCCTAAACATTTCCGCATTGGGACTAGAATAGCCTTTTATCGATCGGAGCAAACGTGCGCCTGCTTGGTTCTGATTGTTAAGGTATTCAAAAGCGCATGGCTTTACAAAAACCAAAGCCCGGCGTTGTATTTGCCGGGCTTTGCCAAAAGTATGCTGAGTTGTGATGCTTAGGGGAACTTCACACCTCGATATTTTGTAGCATCAACCTTCGGTAATCGACTTCCATACTTATTGTTTATGGCATCAATAAAAAGGTTGGCAATTAATGCATTTCCCATGGGGGTCAAATGTACGCCATCCAAAGAGAATGCGTTTCCTGTGATAAAAGATGCGTTAATACCGACCCCATTATATATTATTCCGGGGTTTTTCACGTTGTTCAGAAAGGCTTGTGCATCCGCTACCGCCAAATTTTTATTGGCAGCGGTTGTTTTAATGATTTCATTGAAAGCGTTTACCCTTTCGGTAATTTCGACAATCTCATCCCTGTCCAGCGCCAATTTATCTTCCAGCGGATTTAATGGACTTAAGCCGTAACCCGGGATGCCATTTCGTGTTTTTCCCAGCGTATCTGTCGGGAACGTGAGGGTAAATAGATCTTCACTTGTTGCTGCACGGGGGCCGGCAGCCGTCGAGATAAAAATGCGGGTAAACTGCCCGTTGGTGCTTGCTGAAACGCCCGCTTCCAAACGCGCCGTAGTTACGGTGGTGAAAAACGGAACGCTGGTCACTGTCGGAATAGTCGCTACAACGCCCTTCTTATCGCCTTCAGTCAGCGTATTAATGAAGCGATTGTACAGTGCACTAAAGGTCGCTACGCTGGTCAGCGCCGTAGTGGGGTTTTGAGGGTCAGTGTATCCGCCATTGCTTGCATAGCCTAGCACATCGTTATTACCAAGCCAAAAGCTAAAGAACGTGTGGTTTCTGTTGCTGACAAAGTCAAAGTAAGCCTTAGTGTTCACATCTGCATCGGGCAGAAGGCGCTCATAATACATGTTCAGCGATCCAAATTCCGGTATAAATGCTAAGTCAAGCCGCATGCCCGGCACGCCTAGATTCTCAACTTCATCTGTGAATTTTGTCAATCTGCCGGGCGCACGATATCCCAAACTGCTCGTTACATTTGCTGTTTGGGGTTGGCCATTCACCAAAGCCGTCAACTGCAGATATCCAGATCCATTGCGCTGCTCCTCGGAAAAGAACGGGCTGCGAAATTGGCCGCCGCCTGCCTGCCTCATTTGTTCCGCTATCAGGTTTGGAAAAGCTACTTGTTGCCCTTCCAGGTAAAGACCTCCATCGGCAAATCCCGCGGTTAGAGAATTACCAATGGCGATGTATTTTGAAAAATCAGCCTCACCAGGGCGTGCTTCGAAACTGTCTATTTCCGGTTTACAGGAAGAGAAAGCAAGGGCAAGTAAGCCTATATTGATCCATGTGTAGTTAAATACCTTTTTCATAGTTTTTACCATTTGTAAGTTAACATTATACCCGGTGCATGGATGTTTGTTTTATATGTTCCGGAGAGACCAGTGCCTGCACTTGTTACGGTTCTTTCTAGGAGATGTTGAAACACATAGGCTCCCGTCAGATCCCAACGATCATTGATGTCATAGGTAAAACCTACAGAGCCCATTACACGGTTGTTGTCAGGCGTTTCTGGCGACACGTAAGGTCCGCGGACGGGAGAATAGACATAGCCTGCTCCTGCGCGAAGTGTCAAGTGATCTGTCGTTTTGTAGTTTACACCTACCTTGCCGGAAAATGCATTTTCATATTTCTTTACTTGGCGCGTGTCTTCAAGCACGGGCGTATTGTCCCGGTAATCGAAAACGAGCTCTTTGTAAATGTCGTAACCGATGATAGTCGCATCAGCGGCGATATCTACTTTCTCGCCGACAGGGAACGCCAATCCGACGTTAAAAGACGCCGGGAGGGGTAGTTCGGAGTCGAATGTGGTGTTTGGAAATGAGGATGCAAGAGCCGGCGGCACCGTAAATTCGGCATCACCATCACGTAGTTTCGTAACTACTTTGGAGCGGTAGCTTAGCGATACGGCAAACTCATTTTCCAGATGGTAGTGCACCCCAACGTTAAAGCCCATTCCTGTCCCTGTTCCGGTCAGTTGCGCTTGCGCCATTTGTCCGTCTGCTCCTGTTAGCGGTAGCGAACGCGAAAGATCTACTTGCCCGATGTTGTAGACAAAACCACCGCCTATACCGAAGTTTTCCGTGATCTTAAAACTTAGCGTAGGCTGAATAAAAATGGCGCGCAGCTCTAAATGGTTAAGCTCGTAACGACCAGGCCATTCCGTGCCCCAGTTCACCGAGCCCCCGAAAGGCGTGTACACCCCGATACCGGCTTTCCACCACGAGTTTTTAGGGCCAAATGCTGCAAATGCTGAAAAAGGAGGTGTGATCTTAAATTTCGTGTTATGCACATCGTTGCTGTTCAATTCGCGAAAAGCCGATCGATACATGACGCCGCTTGCGCCAACAGAAATGGCGTTGTGATCCATTTTTGACAAAGCGCCGGGGCTGTAAAAGATAGAAGCTTCATCGATAAAGAGGGCAGAACCGGCGCCCGACATGCCCACAGCTTTTTGGCTTTGTGTGTTTACTTGCGAACCTTGCGCCCACAATAGTGCCGGGCTGGCTAGCATCAATCCGAGTAGTAATCTTTTCATACAAATACTTTTTGGTTAGCGGATTTTTACAAATAAAATAATATGCTAACATAGTATTTTAATATCGGGAAAACAAAATTTTGGCGAAAATAAATAAATCTAGCCCACCTTTTTGGTGGGGTATAATTTTATAAACGTGATGTCGATGTTTTCTGCTTTCCAAACATGTAGGTGGCCGCGTTCGGTGAATAATGCAAAAATCATTCCTCAAAAGTTGCCGGGGGCGATGAGAAAGATGCGATGTCGTGCAGCGTCTAGACAGCAAAAAGGCTGAACCTTAGAAAAAAGAAAAAAACATATCAATTTACTAGACTAAAAAATTAAATTTGCTCATCATGGAAAAGGATCAATCTAGAATCATTCGGGAGCAGGTGCCGCGTTCAGCGACTCGTGAGCATTCAGCTCCGCTATATTTAACATCGAGCTTTATATTTGATAGTGCAGAGCAGGGTCGGGCTATCTTTGCAGAGGAAGAAGAGGGGATGGTTTATTCGCGTTATGCCAATCCGAATACTACCGAATTTATCAATAAGGTTTGTATTCTTGAAGGCGCAGAGGCGGGGCTTGCTTTTGCTTCGGGCATGGCAGCTGTCTTTGCATCGTTCGCCGGATTTATACAGAACGGTGATCATATCGTTTCGTCGCGGGCTATATTCGGATCTACGCATCAGTTATTTACACAGTTGTTTCCTCGCTGGGGCGTGACACATACTTATGTGGATGCGGTAGATAACGAAGCTTGGGAAAAGGCTATTCAACCAAACACTAAGATCGTATTTCTCGAATCGCCGTCTAATCCAGGGTTGGAATTAGCAGATCTGGCATTTCTTGGCCAGCTTAAAGCAAAATATCCACACATCATATTTGCTATCGACAACTGCTTCGCCACACCCTATCTGCAAAAACCTTTGGATTACGGATTTGACCTGTCTATTCACTCGGCGACAAAATATATGGATGGACAAGGTCGTGTCTTAGGTGGCGTAATTGTTGGCAAACAGGACCTTATAGATAAGCTTATGTTTTTTATACGGCATACAGGGCCGGCGATGTCACCGTTTAACGCATGGGTATTGTCGAAAAGTATAGATACATTGGGCTTACGGATGGATCGCCATTGTAGCAATGCCTTGGCACTAGCCGAAACGCTGGCCGAACATCCTGAAATCGATGATGTGAAATACCCTTTTCTGCCTTCCCATCCACAATATCAGCTTGCTACTCGGCAAATGAAAGCCGGTGGTGGTATCGTTACTTTTGAAGTCAGAGGCGGAAAAGAAAGGGCATATACGTTTTTGGATGCTTTAAAAATGATCTTGTATACCTCTAACCTTGGCGATGCACGGTCCATAGCCACACATCCAGGTTCCACAACCCATTCCAAGCTATCTGAAGAAGAACGGTTAAATTTGGGTATTCGACCCGGAAGTATCCGTTTGTCTGTCGGCATAGAAGACAAAGAAGATATTATAGGGGATATCCTTCAAGCGCTCGACGCATCAAAATAGGCGGTATTAATCTTCAAAAGTAGGAGGAAAAACACACAACATTGTAAACAGTCAAACTTGAAATGATGACGAAGCAATCTACATTTCTTAAAGTGTAAGATTGCTTCGTCGTCGTTTTTGCCTCCCGCCATCACGTAGACGACATGCATTTTTTCATGGCTACTCCTCGCGTAGCTGAAAAGCGTGATACAGCTATACTGCTGCTAAAGCCTTCTCGTAATTTGGTTCTTCCGCAGTTTCTGCAACCTGCTCTGTGTAGGTAACGGTGCCCTCTTCATTAATAACCACGACTGATCTGCTTAACAAGCCTGCCAATGGTCCATCAACAATTCTAAGCTGGTAGGCTTCCGAGAAGTTGTTGTCTTTATATTCCGAGAGTGATACGACATTTTGGATGCCCTCCGCTGCGCAAAAGCGACCTTGCGCAAATGGGAGGTCACGGGAGATACATAAAACAATTGTATTTTCTAATCCTGCCGCTTCCTCGTTGAATTTTCTGACGGACGCAGCGCAAGTTCCCGTATCTACGCTCGGGAAAATATTTAAGATCACTTTCTTGCCTTTAAAATCGCTTAAGCTTTTTTCAGATAAATCGCCTGCTGTTAATTTAAAATCTGGAGCTGATGATCCAACTGTAGGCAATTCCCCTTGGGTATGTATTGCTGTTCCTTTAAATGTAATTTCTGCCATTCTTTTATGTGTATATATATCTGTATGAAGATACGAAATAAAATTAGATCGATGCTTCGAATGCCAAATTAGATCTGCCCTGTCGCTATTTTCTGAAACTGCTATAGGGCGGCGGGACCGCTAGACGAGCTAGAAATGTATGCGCTGAAATGATTTTATATCGTAATGAGGATGGGGGATACAGTCTGACTATTTTTGTTTAACCAGTTGTGCGGTTTGGGGTTTTTTACATAAGCCAATACCAGATTAGTGAGGTTTATATGTCTTTTTCTATTAATAAAGTCGCGCATAAGCTACATATATCTCCATTTATTAACTATCTCTTTGTATTAAGATAAATATTTATTCTTTTTGCGCAACTCAAACTTTTATCAAGAAACTATGGCTATTGATTTCCGAAAGCCAAAAATGAAACAAAGTAGATATGAATGAAACTAAAAATAATGATAAGAGGGTATATGTAGCACCGATGATTATGTGCGAAACCATTGTTTTAGAAGGAGGTATATCCGCCTCTTCGGCAACGATTATTCCTGGTGGGAGCGCAGATACTTTTTCTCCTAATGTCGAAGAATGGCAGTCAGAGATTCAGGAAAACGACATATTATTTTAACCTACAGACACATTAATAAAATTATTATTTGCAATGAAAGTATTTGTTAGCTTTTTACTGATTTTTAGCAGCCTATTCTCTTTGCTCTCCTGTTCGGGTAAACTGGGTGAAGATGGGCCAATAGATGCGAATACAGTCAGATTAACCGTAGAGGTTGGGGGGATTGAAGACTTGGCAATTGATGTTCCTGCAGCAAAGATGCAGCGTCTGGCGACGACTTCGCAGCCTAGTTTTGAAAAACGTGAAGCCCCCATAAGATCTTTATCTTCCGGCATTTTAGTTCAAGCTGTATCAGATGAAAAAAACCTTGCTGCTGGAGCGGTCACTTCCCGAAATCAGAAGGTTGATCGTGTTGTTTCCATGCAATCTAATCGAGGCAATACGGCGCGTCAAGTCATGGCGGAAGGGATGAAATATAGAATCCTGCTGTATGAAAAAGCAAGCGGCACATTTTACAGATCCTATGTTGCTACGGCTGGAACAAAGCTTGAAATTGATGTCGTGAAAAGCCAGGAATACAATTGGATCGCTTACTCGTATAACAATACAAAGGATGTTCCTTTGCCAGCGAGCACTGCATCGCCTACTATAAACACTCCTACCGACACCGAGTTACTGTACGCATCTGGCTCTGTCACCGCGGCACAGCAACAGGTTCCACTGCTTATCACGTTTGCGCACAAACTCGCTAAAATATCGCTGTCCCTCAATACGGAAGGCATGTATGCAGACATCGTGCATGTGAGGGCTGCGTTGGAAACTGCCGATTATGTGCGGTCTGGCACCTTTGATTTAAGAACCGGCCTTACTGGAAATTTAGTTTCACTTTCTACTAGTGAGATCGATTTTCAAGATGCGGATCCAAGTTCGAAAAATCTCAAGGTTGCGACCTTTTATACTGCAGATCCTGATAAGCTACGCGCTATCACTATCCAGATTTCGTCACTCTCCGTAAAGTATCCTAATGGAACTACTGAAGATGTCGTTACTGACGCTGCACCTATGCGATCGAGTTTTGGGCCGTACAACCCTGCCATAGGTAAGGAAGCAATAGCAAATTTGAACTTGTGGAAGGTGCTAAAAACAAAAAAAATGGTCCATGTTGGTCGGGTTGCTGGTTTTGGGTATTCTGCCAGTGATATGGCCTCCTATAATATGCTTGCAAATTCCAGAAACTTTGGAAACCTTTCGAGCAGCCTAGTTAAAATGCAGCCTTTTACACATGTTACTGTAAACGCAGATGGCCGGCTACTCTCGCAGCTAAATGCCGCGGTTAAGCCTGATATTATACTTATGGCAGTCTACTACAATATGAGTAGGGCCGAGATAGAGGCTTTGGCTGACTATACCAGGGCTGGGGGCGTGGTGTTACTCTTTACGGATAACGCCGGTGGCATACCAGAACAAAACGCCCATCTAGATTACCTGAAGAACGTTTTTAATACAACTAGTATTCAGAGAGGGTCTGTTGGTGGTGGCGGCTATGTATTCCCTTTGGCAAACCATGATGATATAATTCTTAATGGTCCATTTGGCGATATACGGTCTCGCGCTTGGGGTGAAGATGCATCTCTTACAACTATCTTGGAAGGACTTCCTGCAAGTGATGTAACGATTTACTCTGGCGCCTCAGCCGTAAATTCAACTACGGCCCGTACGGGTGCTACGATGTTTAAACATAATAGTCTTAATTTATTTTGGATAGGTGACGGTGGTTTTCTTTCCAATACTTCTGCACGTGGCAACGTGCCTTCATTAATTGCTTTTCCTTTCGCCACGGATCAAAACGACTTCCCTGTAAAGAAAAGCAGTTACGGAGTTGGAGGCAACGGACATGCTGCAGGAAGCTTAAGCGTTTATAATTCTGTCGTTTTTGCCAACGCCATGGCCTGGGCCGTTATGCGTGCTGAATTTTTTGGCATAAACTAATCTTCTATAGCAAAACGGTCATAGCACATCCGATTACTTCCAAAAGAGCATCTCGAGCAACCCGAGTATGCTCTTTTGGCTTTTTTAGATAAGTTGTCTTATGTGTGGCAACAAGAGCAACCTATTTGGTGCAGGGAACGTGTTCTTTTCAAAAAGTAGCCTGTAAGGCACATTTCATAATTTATTGCTATTTTCACTGACTCAAGTAATTTATAATGAAAAGATATAAATCGTTTTTGCTTTCGCTGATGTTTCCTGCCATGATCCATGCGCAAGATGGGCCTAGACCTTACGGCGCATTGCCTTCCGAACGTCAACTGCGCTGGCACGAGATGGAAACATATTGCCTGATACACTTTACGCCGACTACCTTTCAAAATAAAGAGTGGGGTTTTGGCGATGCTGATCCTGCTATTTTTAATCCGCAGCAATTTGATGCGAAGCAGATTGCCACTGCTGCGGCAGCAGGCGGGTTTAAAGGGCTGATATCCGTCGCCAAGCATCACGACGGATTTTGCTTATGGCCCACGGCTACGACCGATTATAGCATAGCAAGCTCTCCCTATAAAAAGGGAAAAGGCGATATGGTGAAAGAATTTATGGAAGCCAGTCACGAGCAAGGCCTGAAATTCGGTGTTTACCTATCGGCCTGGGATCGGAATGATGTGCGCTATGGCACACCTGCTTATGCGGAGGCTTATCGTGAGCAATTGACGGAGTTGATGACGCAATATGGAGCGTTGTTTACATCTTGGCACGATGGAGCCAACGGCGGAGATGGTTATTACGGCGGACGAAACGAAAAGCGGACGATTGACAGGACCACCTACTACGCATGGCATGAAAAAACCTGGCCTATTGTACGTGCAAAGCAACCTATGGCGATGATATTCTCTGATGTCGGGCCTGATATGCGTTGGGTAGGAAACGAGCATGGCTTTGCCGATGAGACCAGCTGGGCCACATTTACGCCCAAAGGTATAGATGGCAAACCTGCTGTACCAGGACAAGCTGATTATAGTGAGTCGCCCTCTGGGACGCGCAACGGGACGCATTGGATTCCAGCAGAATGTGATGTGCCGCATCGCGCAGGATGGTTTTATCATGCAGACCAAGATGCCAACGTCAAAACGCCTGATCAGCTTTTTGAAATCTACCTGAAATCTGTCGGGCGTGGTGGAAATATGAACCTCGGCTTAGCGCCCATGCCAGATGGTTACCTTCATAAAAACGATGTGAAGTCTTTGGCAGCATTTGGTGAAAAAGTAAGCAAAACGTTTGCAGATAATTTAGCAAAAGATGCGACGATAGTAGCATCTAACGTGCGTGCCAATTCGGAAAAATTCGCGGCAAAATGGATACTCGATAATGACCGCTATAGCTATTACGCTTCTGATGATAATGTGCTAACTCCTGAATTAGAAGTAACATTGCGTGGAGAAAAAGAGTTTGATATTATCCAATTGCGAGAAAACATAAAACTAGGGCAACGGATAGATAGTGTGGTAATTCAAGTGAATGATAGAGGAACATGGCAAAACCTTGCATCTGCTACCAGCATTGGAGCCAACCGCTTGATTAAGTTGAAAACCCCAGTAAAGGCATCCAAGCTTAAGCTTAAAATCTACGCGCCGGTAGCACCTACACTCAGTGAACTTGGGCTGTACAAGGAATTTACCGAACCTTTCTCATACGATGAAGCTGCTGCGGTGAAGACAGCGCTTTCCGCGAAAGAATTTCGGGTGAAGAGCAAGAATCGCTTGGTGAAAGCTTTCGATGGGCGGGCCGGTACTTTTGAAAGTATCACTGCATTTAGTGATGGTGTTGTATTTGAATTGGATCAACCTATTACTGCTCTTGCTTATTTGCCACGGCAGGATGGCAATAAGGAAGGACTTGTGTTAAACTATGAAATAGCAGGGAGTAGCGATGGCAAGAAATGGGAAACGATCAAAGCTGGGGAATTTTCTAACATTCAGGCAAATCCTGTAGAGCAGGCTATTCATTTCGAACCTGCATTCAGGTTTAAATTCCTTCGATTTACGCCTAAGGAAACCGTCGGGAAATCGTTCTCTGTAGCAGCCTTCACTTTATTTAAATAAGCAGTTACATGCGTAGGAATCTTCTTTTCGTTCTTTCTTTCCTAATTTTTGGCGCAGCCTATGGCCAAGATCTCACAATGTGGTATGATAAACCGGCTGCGCGATGGGAGGAAAGTGTCCCCTTGGGAAATGGACAAATCGGGATGATGCCGAATGGCCATGTGCATGATGAATCCATCGTGCTCAACGAAATTTCGATGTGGTCTGGCAGTCCTGAAGATCCTAATAATTACAATGCCCACCAAAGTCTCGGTAGCATTCAGCAACTGCTGTTAGAAGGGAAAAATGACCTTGCTGAGCACTTGGTTAATACAAACTTCGTGTGTAAAGGCTTGGGATCGGGTCATGGTGCCGGGGCTTCAGCACCTTATGGTTCTTTTCAAAATTTCGGCTTCCTCAACTTTCTGCATACTATCGAAGGGGAGGTGTCGGCTTATAAACGAACGTTAGATCTTTCAAAAGCAATAGCGACAACATCTTTTAAAGCCGGAGATACGCAGTATTTGCGGGAGTATTTCACATCGTTTGATAAAAATATAGCCATAATACGGCTCTCCGCAACGAAAAAAAATGCCATTACGTTTGCGACGCATTTCTATCGGGATGAAAATATCGCCGATATGCATGTCACGCAAGAGGACATGACTTGGTCGGGAAATTTACCGAATGGATTTGGAGGAAAAGGAATGGCTTTCGCTGGAAAGGTTAAGGTCTTGGCAAAGGGCGGCACGAAACTAGTATACGACCACCAAATTATTGTCAAGCAGGCTGATGAGGTATTGATTTATATCACGTTATCGACAGATTATTATAAACATGATCCAAAAACGGTAAACGACGAGATGCTGCAGGGGGCAGGAACCTGGCGATACCGCAAGTTGTTGGATCAACATCAGAAGAAGTACAGCCCCGTATTTGAAAGGGTTTCTTTACAGTTGGATGATGCGCAAAGCAAGCAGAACCAGCCAACGGATGTCCGTATCCGCAATTTTTACGACAATCCGAGTCAGGATAACGGCATGGCTGCGCTATATTATCAGTTTGGCCGGTACTTAAATATATGCAGTGCGGCTCCCCATGTGAAGGACGCGCTCCCGCCTAACCTACAAGGGCTTTGGGCACACGAAATACAGACCCCTTGGAACGGCGATTACCATCTGAATATCAATGCACAAATGAACCACTGGGGTGTAGAGACTGGAAATTTATCAGAGTACCATACTCCTTTTATAAATTTAATTAAGAGGCTAGCCATATCAGGCACAAAAACGGCAAAGGCATATTATGATGCCCCAGGTTGGGTGGTCTATATGATGACAAATGTTTGGGGTTACACAGCGCCCGGTGAGCAAGCCTCCTGGGGGGCAAGCACCGCTTCCGGATGGCTCTGTAATCACCTTTGGGAGCATTTCTTATTTACCCAAGATAAAAAATACCTGGCAGAAATTTATCCGGTTTTGAAAGGTGCCGCCGAGTTTTATCAGGCCACATTGGTGCGCGATCCCGGTTCAGGATGGTGGGTAACATCGCCTTCAGTGTCCCCTGAAAACGCCTTTCGATTGGCAAACGGCAAAACGGCATCAGTAGCTATGGGACCCACAATCGATAATCAAATTGTTCGCGAACTTTTTGAGTCGGTGTGCAAAGCAAATGAGATCTTGGAACTGAAGGATCCCTTTGCGCAGAAATTAACAGATCAACTGCGTGATGTGCCGCCTCCGGTCATTGTAAGTGCCTCTGGTCGCGTGATGGAATGGCTGGAAGATTATGAAGAAGTGGAGCCGACACATAGGCATGTATCACACCTTTACGGTCTTTATCCGGCATCCTTTATATCGCCCGTCACATCGCCAGAGTGGGCGGTGGCCGCGCGAAAAACATTAGAAGTTCGCGGAGACGAAGGGACAGGTTGGTCGCGAGCTTGGAAAATACTCTTTTGGGCGAGGCTTCACGATGGCAATCATGCACTGGAAATTTTACGGCAGCTGTTAAAGCCTGCCTTTGCTGACGAGACAAGTTACGATGGCGTAGGGGCGGGTACTTACCCTAACCTGTTTTGTGCACACCCCCCGTTCCAGATCGATGGGAACTTTGGTGGATCAGCTGGTATTGCTGAGATGCTCCTGCAGTCGCATGATGGCTATGTTCATCTGCTGCCGGCGCTGCCCAAACTATGGAAAAGCGGGAAGGTGAAAGGGCTTAAGGCGCGGGGAAATTATGCAGTAGATATCGTCTGGGAAGAGGGAAAGGTAAAAGACTATAAAATTCACGGAAAGAAAGGAGCCCGTGTAAAGCTCCTTGTTAATGGGGAAGAACGGATGGAAAAATTATAGCATATACTTATGTTCAATTTTATTATTTTTATAAAAATTGGACTTGTTATGAAAACTTTTTTTGTCTTTGCTAGCCTGTTGATTATTTGTTCTTTAAGTTGCCAGCAACCTGCTCAGCAAGCTGGCTCATCACAAGATACTACGGTTTTTCCAAACCTTGTTAACGTGCATATCACGGGCGATGTTTTACTGCCAGATAGTACGAAGGTGTTTATCAATTCCGATGACAACAGCATGCAGCCGCTGTTGTCCGGAGAGGTGCTGGACGGACGATTTGAGCTTCATGGTGAGTTGGCAGAGCCAAACTTCTACAACCTAGTGATCCAAAAGCAAAAGTTTAAGGTCTTTCTCGAAAATGGCAAGACGTATAAGTTTAAGGGGCAAGCCTCGGCAGGAGCCCTGCAAGCAGGACTTTTTGAAACGAATTCAGCGGCTACGAAAGACTACCAACAGATGCAGGAGATTTTGAAACAAGATATAGCAACCTTTAATGCCAAATATGCTGCCTTGCGATCCGCATTAGACAATCCGAAAACTTACCAAGCAGCTGTGGAACGCTCGGAGAAGATTGATCGCGAAAGAAAAGAACAGCCCGAGAAGTTGAAGCACCGCTATCTGCAGGATGACAAGATTGCGGACGCTTTCAAACTTTATTTGATAAAAGAGGATAAAATTAATAAGAGCAATTATAAAACTTACCAGACCATCTTAACAACCGTGCCAGACAGCTTAAAGGGCTTATCGCTATACAAGCAAGTCGCTACGAAGGTCGATGAAGTTGTGAATTTTTACGATAAGATGCCTGACTTTCCCGATATGCATCCGCGGAATGTACAAGGTGATAGCTTAAATTTATCGGCGTTTAAGAATCAGGGTACCTTGTTATTTGTTTTCTGGGGAAGTTGGAACAAGGAAGCGAAGTCGGATATTCAGCTGATTAAAGATAGCTCCGCCGCACTGAAAAAGCTTAACATTACACCTATCTTCCTGACCTGGGAAAAGGATTTTGATGCTTGGGAAAAGGCCAGTAAAGCCCTGTTATTAGGCCAGCATAATTACCGGCTAAATGCGACGGACCAGGATTTCGTCGTGAGGAATTATGCCGTGCGAACTTTGCCACACTACATGCTCGTTAACGCCGCTGATCTTTCTATCAAAAACTATAACTTTACGTATCCATTGGATGGGAGGCTGGAAAGCAAGCTTAAGGAGGAGCTGACGCCATAGCAAGCAAAGCAAATTTAGTGTTTCCGTTTTTAGTCGTTTAATATCTCTTATATTTCTTGATTAGTTGTAGGAGCTTTTAATAAGTGTTAGTTTCGGTTTACCAATTACAACTTGCTAAAGTAAAGTAATATGAAAAAACTAACCCACTTATTATGGTATAGCTTTTCTATTTTACTTATCATCGTTCATGCCAGTTCTTGTAAGAAAGATTTCGATTCAAAACACGATGGTAAAGAAAGGTATACTGTAGCGGTCAAGTTCCAGGAATTTGATCAGCTTATCCGCCCATTGCGTAGCAATTTGCGGGCGCAGACAAACCTATTTAGCAATGCTACAACATTGCGCTCACCCCAATCTGGCCAAGAGGGCTACCTCTACTATTGGTCTTTTAATCAATCGACGCTAGAGCCCGATATATTTGTAGCTGGCGGCTCATCCATTACCTTTAATGACGGCCAAATTCCAGAAACCTTTGCTACAGGTTGGGGTTTTGATACGTTCAATGCCGGCTTCGGATTAACAATCAGCGGTGCAACTGAAATTGTCTTAAAAATGCCGTTGTCTGGGGTTGCTCAAGTGCAGTCTTTCGGTTTGGATATCAGCTCTTCGGGCACAGGCCCCAAAGCCTTTTCGTTGTCTTATTCACAAGATGGGCGAAACTATACCGTCCTCAGCGAGGACAATCAATTTAGTAATACCAATACTGCGCATGCCAGAAGCACGTTTGTTTTTCCGCTGGAATCCTTGCATCTTGATTTGCGACGCAACCTGTTCTTGAAGCTTGTGCCAAAAGCTGGTTTTAGAGGTGAAGCCAGCGATTACCGGGAAGCGACGTCTGTCGTGAAGCTAGATAATATCCGGTTGACTGGAGTGACGGGGTTGCGGGGCGATGCGCCAATAAAAGCCTTGCACTACCATATTTATGAGGCCGACAGTAAAGATCTCGTCGCCTCAGGAGTATATGATTTTTCAGAACGAAGTCTTGCTGATTTCTCCTTGTCACTTCCCGCTGGGGACTACATTGCCTCGTATGTCAGCAATGAATCCCGAGAAAACTTAATGGTACCCGAGGCAGTGGCGGCATCGTCGCTTTACATTGGCAATCGCTTTTCCAATCATCAGGCGAGGATATTCGGGGTACTGGATACGTTCACTGTTTCGGGGGATATGGAGCGGGAGATTATATTACGGCGCTATTTCAGTCAAGTGAAGTTCGAGTTTACCGATGCGGCAGATTTGGGAAAGGTCGAAAAGCTCAGTATTACCAGACGACATGATCCGGAGTTCTATGCCCCTTTTAATATGTCGCTTGCTAACCCTATTCTTGATCAATCAGAGATCGTCGTCTATCCAGAATTCGTTCCTGCCGATCAGAGTATTTCTTTCCATCAATTCATTGGTGAGGTAAGTACGCCTTTTCCTTTAACCTATAGGGTGAATGCTTACGATGCCGGAGATGCGTTGTTGCGAAGTTTCGAAGTATCAAGTGCCGTAAGAAATAACATGCTGCTAATCTTCAGGGGGGCGTTACTACCGAATAATGAAGCTGGCGCAAATTTCCAGATACTCTTTAATGAAGATTGGGACGGGCAGGAAATCTCATCATTTGACTAATTTTTAATAGCGAGTCGTAGTTGTGCTATGTAGCAGACGGCCTACAACCTATACAGTAGGAGTATAGGTCGTAGACCGTCTGTTTTGAAAATTAGGGTCGCTTTACTTGCTGTTGATCCTCTATACAAGTTTTTCGAGCAAGTTATTCCAGCTCACCAGGTCTCCAATTATCTTGCCTAGTTCAGCAGCAGGCACACGTTCCTGCTCCATGCTGTCGCGGTGACGTATAGTAACGGTGTTGTCTTCCAGTGTTTGGTAATCTACGGTGATACAGAATGGGGTACCTATTGCGTCTTGACGGCGGTAGCGTTTACCAATCGCATCTTTCTCATCGTAGTTCATGTTGAAATCGAACTTCAGTTTCGCCAAGATCTCACGCGCTTTTTCCGGTAAGCCGTCCTTCTTTGTTAAAGGCAAGATGGCTGCTTTTATAGGAGCGATAGCCGGATGAAACTTTAATACGACGCGAGAGTCTTGTTTCTCTGGTGTCGATAAATCTTCCTGTTCAAGCGAGTTTGCCAAAACAGTTAAGAATAAGCGATCCAAGCCGATGGAAGTCTCGATAACGTAAGGGATATAATTCTGATTGATCTCCGGATCAAAATACTGCATTTTCTTCTTCGAAAATTCCTGATGTTGCTTCAAGTCGAAGTCCGTGCGGGAGTGGATACCTTCCACCTCTTTAAATCCAAACGGAAATTGATATTCAATATCTACTGCGGCATTAGCGTAGTGCGCAAGTTTTACGTGATCGTGATAGCGGTACTTATCCGGGTTTGATCCTAATGCTAGATGCCACTTCAGGCGAGCCTCTTTCCATTTCGCATACCACTCCAATTCAGATCCTGGGCGAACGAAAAACTGCATTTCCATCTGTTCGAATTCGCGCATACGCATAATGAATTGCCGCGCGATAACTTCATTACGGAAAGCTTTTCCAATTTGGGCGATACCGAACGGAATTTTCATGCGCCCGGTTTTTTGCACATTCAGAAAGTTGACAAATATACCTTGTGCCGTTTCTGGCCTTAAATAAACTTGCTCTGCACCATCGGCCATCGCACCCATCTGCGTGGCAAACATCAGGTTAAACTGGCGTACATCCGTCCAGTTTTTAGTGCCCGATATCGCGCATACGATATTATGCTCCTCAATAATTGTCTTCAATCGGGCAAGATCATCTGCGTTTAACGCATCATCCAGATCTTTCTGCAGTAGAGCAGCTTTTTCCGTTTTCCCATCTTTCTCGTAGCGATCTATCTTATCTTCAATCAGCTGATCGGCGCGGTAACGTTTCTTGGAATCTTTGTTGTCGATCATGGGATCGTTAAAGCCATCCACGTGCCCGGAAGCTTTCCATGTTGTGGGGTGCATAAATATTGCGGCATCGATACCGACAATATTTTCGTTTAGCTGCACCATAGATTTCCACCAATAGGTTTTTAAGTTGTTCTTCAGTTCAGAACCCAGCTGGCCGTAATCGTAAACCGCGCTTAAGCCGTCGTAAATTTCACTAGAAGGGAATACAAATCCATATTCCTTCGCGTGCGAGATAATATTTTTGAAAAAATCGTCTGTTTGCTTGCTCATAAGAGGCAAATATAAAAATTCCTGATTAGATATAAGTAGCTACAAGGTAGTATTTAGCGGCGTAAAAATTGCATCACTAACCCTGATAGAGATCCCGAATCTGTTGTGTAGCATTTTTGTTGTCCACTTTCTTGATTATATGTTCTATAATGCCTTTTTCGTTGATGACAAAGGTTGTGCGCGCGGTGCCCATATATTTTTTTCCATACATGTTTTTTTCCACCCATACGCCATAGTCGTTCACTATTTTTTGGTCTTCATCCGCAAGGAGGTGGAACGGTAGTTCAAATTTGCTGATGAACTTTTGATGAGACTGTTCGCTGTCTATACTTACTCCGATAACTTCAAAACCATCTTGCAAAAGTGCTTGATAATTGTCCCTGAAATTACAGGCTTCGGTGGTACAGCCAGAAGTGTTATCTTTTGGGTAGAAATATAAAATGACCTTTTTTCCTAGAAAAGATGATAAGTTGATGCTTTCTCCCGATTGGTTTTGTGCGATGATTTCCGGAGCTTTGTCGCCCACTGCTAATTCTGCCATTTTACGTAACGTTTTAAGTATTTAAATATATCGGTTTAAACCGCCGAGGATTGTTTTAAGTTGAAGGATCAAATACTAGTCCTATCTACTGAAAGACGCTTCATACACTTTTTCATTGTCTTTCCAGTCAGTAACAACAAGTTTGAACGTATGTTTACCCTTGGCCAAAGATGGATCGAATCGATGCCACAGATGTCTGTTTTTTGAATCGTACTCCATCAGCACCCATTCTCCATCGATATAGCCATGGAAAGACTGTATGCCCGAGAAGTTATCCCGAATGGTAAAGTCTATTTTTGCCTGTGCCGCGACATTTTTGCCGTCATTGAAATTTCGTGGGACAATAGTTGGCGCGATGCTATCTACCGCCACATAAAAGCTACCAAAGTTCCGTGTGTTGACAGTTACCCAGCCGTTTTCGAATTTGCCCCCTTCCGCACCATTTTCAGCAGATGCGATCAGTGCTTTGCTTTGCAGGTGTGTAGGCAGGTTTGTAGGTTTAATGCGCAAATTGTAGCTGGAGAATAGTGGGATTAAACTGTGGTGTAGGCGATGTGTTAGTGAGTATCCGCCAGCTGGCTGGGCAGCGGTTTTGTATTCAAAATCGAGATCGTCGTACAGTACCCCTGTTGGCATCTGGATCTGCATATCAGCAGTTTCGTACTTATTTTCCTTATTATAACGAAATAAAGCTACTCCAAAATTCTTTTTCGGACGATTGTTCGCAATCCGCTCGTTCTTGAGCTGGAAATTCAGTTCGTTGCAATTTCCTTGCACATCCTTCACCACATATTTTGCATCATAAACCTTGTCCTCTTTTAATTCAATAATGCCGTTGTTTGTCAGCCCTTTGAAGATGTCAATCGGGTTGCCGGGGTCTTTAAAGCTTTTTTGTACTTTCGCTTTTGTTTTCTTCCAATGTGGATAATCGATGTACGAATGTATGCCGCGGGAGGTGTTGAAGTCTAACTCTTCAAATAGCACTGTTGATACGGCTTTACCATCCAGGAAAAGCTCTATAGAGTAGACGCCATTTTGAAATCCCCCGGCTCGATGGCGGTCGATGGCACTGATGCCTAATCCAAATTTTCCACTTACAGCGATAGGTGCTGATGTGGAGAGTGCATACCTGCCTGTTGATACCGCGCGTACGCTTAGTGGACGTCGTCCGGTACGTTCGTTAAAAATTCCGTCGTTCAAATCATATAGCATAACGCTATTGATGGTCGGGTTGAAGCGGTCGGTAAACCGCAGTCCGAATAGCTGCGGATTAAGTGGGTGTTGCGATTTCGTATCTCGGATCTCGAAATGCAAGTGTGGTCCTGCGGATCCGCCGGTATTGCCGGCGTTGCCTATCACTTGTCCTTTCTTGAGCGGCACTAATTTAGGATCCACGGTGATGTCAACATCAAAGCGTTTTTGTTTGTATTGCTCCGCTCGCACGATATTTGTTAATGCATCGTTAAAGCTATCCATATGCAGGTATACCGTGGTATATCCATTGGGATGATCTATATAGACCGAGTTACCACCCCCGCCGATCTGCACGCGCACACGCGATACGAAGCCCTCTGCAGCAGCATGCAAGGGAAGGCCTATGCGTTGCTGTGTGCGGTAATCATCGCCGGCATGGAAATGCGTGGAACGCAGTTCGCCGAATGTCCCAGAAGCATCCATGGCAATGTTCAATGGATTTCGGAAATAACCTTGTGGGTACGTTCGGCTGCTAATGATATTATCCGTCTGCGCGTTGGAGCTGCTGAAAGACAGCGCAGCGCAAATCAACAAAAAGCTATATTTCTTTATTATTTTAACAGGTAAGCCTGGGCATTCCATCATATACATTCTACGTTAAACGATTTTTATTTTATGGAGCAACTGAACATTGGACGTTCGCCTATAAACCCGTCAAACTTATCGCCGATAGCAATAGGTCCTACGCCAACTGGCGTGCCCGTATAAATCAGGTCACCTTTTCGCAAGGTGATGTATTTCGAGACAAACACGATGAGCGTTTCGAAGTCGAAAATCATATCCGCCGTATTGCCCGCTTGCACGACTTCTGCATTTTTCTGCATAGAGAAGGCTATGTTTTTAAAATCAGAAAATTCCTCTTTAGGAATTAAAGGGCTGATCACGGCCGAGTGATCAAAGGCTTTTGCCAGTTCCCAAGGCAGCCCTTTGTCTTTATGCTGCGCCTGAATATCGCGGGCTGTAAAGTCAATGCCTAAGCCGATCGCATCATAGTATTTATGCGCAAATTTGGGCGAGACATGTTTTCCTTCATTACAGATCCGGATGACGAGCTCTACTTCGTAATGTACATCTTTCGAAAATTCTGGGTAGTAAAAATCTTTGTTATCCTTTAGAAGCGCCGTGTCCGGCTTCATAAAAATGACCGGTGTGGTCGGCACCGGGTTGTTAAGTTCTTTTGCGTGGTCTACGTAGTTTCTTCCTACAGCAATTATTTTCATTGTAATCGTTTTCTTTAAAGGTGATAAAGCTCTGGCAAATTATTCCATGCAGCGTATGATCCGAAACACCAAAAGGCGCTTATCGTTATGAATTGTTTTTTTAAATGCCCTAAGAAGTACGTCTATTTGTTTATACATTTAGCAATATGAATAGCTTACTTCACTGACGGCATACGGTCATATAAACCGCTAGCGGCATAAAATGTTGATTTTTCGATAATAAAAAGCGTGATTAAAAATGATCGACGCCCTATGCATAGTGCATATTTGCTATCTAACAAACTTAACAAAATGTATAAGCTTTTACAAACCGACAAATCTTTTAAGTATACATTGCTTCGGATATTGCTCGCGATTAGTAGCGGTTTTATAGGGTGTTAGCAAGGTTAAGTTCTATTAACACCCTCGCGTTAGTATCTTCACACTATTCTAACCCGCCTTTATCAAATTATTTGGTTGTATCCTAGATTTTTCATGGTAGAACTGCTCTTCAGGGTTAGCCCATGTTCTTAAATACTGTTACTTTTACAAGATGAAACACGTGCAAGCAGTACTTTTCGATTTAGATGGGACATTAATAGATTCAGAACATTTTTACTACAGCAACTGGAAGCCAATCTTACAGCAAAATTTTGATCTTGAGATCGATTTTGAGGATTGGCTTACATTTTTTGCGGGGCACACGCTTGTTCGGAATGTGCACTTCTTGAAGGAGCAGTGGGGTATCGAAACGACGGATGAATTTATGTGGCAGGAAACCCGAGCAGCTTATGCCCGAGCAGATATGCGAACGATAGCGCTTATGCCGTATGCGAAGGAAATTTTGGAAGATTTACAGCAGTCTGGAAAACGTATAGCCTTAGTGACTTCCAGCTACCAAACGACCGTCGATACGGTTTTAGGACATCATGGCTTGTTGGGCTTTTTTGAGTTTTTCATTACCCGCGAGCGGGTGGAGCATCCGAAGCCAAACCCGGAACCCTATACGTTGGCTATTGAATCTATGAAGCTACCAGCCAACGAAATTGTCGCCATTGAAGACACCTCGACAGGGTTAAAAGCGGCTCATGGTGCCGGATTAAGCTGTATTGCCGTCTCACGCCAAGAGGTGGAGCGGGCGCGATTGTCAGCAGCGGAGTTTATGCTAGATGATTTAGCTGCGGTGCGCGAGATTTTGTTGTAACGGTTTTGACGTAACTAAGCTCTTGTCGCCCAATAGCGATTTGCTATCCGTGATGATACCGAACCTATTATTATATCTTTCGAAATGGATCTATGTTCTTTTTCTAACAAACTTATCGCCATCAAAAGCGATTGCGCTTTCGAGGCTTGTACGTTAGGTGCTTATTTGTGATCGCTCCGGAATATTTGCAGATGTTATTACAATGTGCTAACTTTGGTTATAACATAAAGGTATGGAAACGAAGATCAAAAAGATAGGAAATTCCTTGGGAGTGATCCTGTCAAAATCAATTCTTGCCGCGACAGAAATGAAAGAGACGGATCGCGTTGTTATCACAAGTCAGCAAGGTAAAATAGTCATTGAGAAGGCGAGATTACCGCGCGAGGATTGGGGTGAAATGATTATGCAAGCAAAGGAGGAAGAGGAGCGATTCTTTCCGGAAGAGTTGGAAAATAAGTTTGATCGGGAGGATTGGGCGTGGGAGTGATGCGGTTTGATGTTTACTGGGTAGATTTAAATCCAACGTTAGGTAGAGAAATTAATAAGATTCGTCCCTGTGTAATCGTAAGTCCCGATGTTCTTAACAAGACACTTGATACAGCTATTATAGCACCGCTCACTACCACCATCCGCAATTATCCTTCGCGTATCAAGTGTACGGTAGCGGATAAGTTGTCTCAAGTCTGTTTAGATCAAATTAGAGCGGTTGACCAAAAGCGGCTGCTGAAGAAGATGGCAGTTTTAGATTCGTCTACTCAGTTAAAAATTTGTCGAGTATTGATTGAAATGTTTGAGCTGTAATCAGCAAGATGTATAGCTTTTTGACAATTATCTAAAAAGCTTTCTCTTAAATGTTTACGAAACAGAGAAGTCATTAAGCCAGTATGTGCGCTTTAACGAACGACTAATTATTATTAATTTTAGACATTTAAACTACAGCAAAGGTATGGATAGAAGATCAGCCATCAGGCAGATGTTTGTTTTGGCAGGGGGGATGATGATTGCCACGTCGTGTTCTAGTGACGGGAGTGCAGCATCTATCGAACTAAACACCATTAAGATGTCGGCATCTGACGAGGCTTTGCTGGCGGATATTGTGGACGGCATCATTCCTAAAACAGATACTCCAGGTGCCAAAGAGCTTAAGCTCCACTTATTCGTGATGAAAATGGTAGATGACTGCCATAGTCCGGAAGAGCAGGAACTGTTCCTGTCGGGTCTGAAGAGTGCCAAAGGCTTAAAGGGCAAGTCTGTGGAAGATGTGCAGGCATATTTAAAGCAGCTGAGTGAAGAAGATGCCTTTGGGAAAATTCTCAAGCAACGAACCATTCAGGGTTATCTAAACTCGGAATATGTGATGAAGAACAAGATTATTTACGAATTGGTTCCTGGTCGATACAATGGAGCGGTAAAGGTGAACGGTTAAGAATGGCGAATTTAAATATAGACTCGGAAAAAGATAGAACCTACGATGCGATCGTTATCGGCTCGGGGATAAGCGGTGGATGGTCTGCCAAGGAGTTGACGGAGCGTGGCTTAAAGACTTTGGTGCTAGAGCGCGGTCGTGATGTGCAACACGTGAAGGATTACCCCACGACGAATATGTATCCTTGGGAATTTGAACACCGGGGCGAGATGCCTTATAAGGTTCAACAGGAAAATCCCATCGTGAGTCGTTGCTATGCTTTCCATGAAGATGCGGCTCATTTTTTTTTGAAGGACAAGGAGCACCCTTATGTACAGGAAAAACCCTTTGACTGGATTCGTGGCTACCAAGTGGGCGGAAAGTCTTTGCTATGGGCGCGCCAAACGCAGCGGTGGTCAGATTTCGATTTTGAGGGACCTGCGCGGGATGGTTTCGCGGTCGATTGGCCTATTCGCTACGCAGATCTTAAACCTTGGTATGATTACGTGGAGCGCTTCGCTGGTATATCCGGCGATCGGGATGGCCTACCGGAACTCCCAGACGGTGAGTTTCTTCCCGGCTACCCTTTAAATGTAGTAGAAAAGTATTTTAAGCAGCAAGTAGAATCGAAATATCCGCAACGGAAAGTTATTTCAGCACGCTGTGCCCATATCTCGAAGCCACAGCCTATTCATATACAACAAGGTAGAACGCAGTGCCAAAATCGGACGCTTTGCCAGCGAGGTTGTCCATTTGGTGGTTATTTTAGTTCCAATGCGTCCACCCTGCCTTGGGCAGCGAAAACTGGTAATATGACGCTACGCCCTGATTCGGTTGTGCATTCTATTCTTTATGATGATAAGAAAGGAAGAGCGATAGGGGTGAAAGTGATTGACCGGAATACCAAGGAGGAAATGGACTTTTATGCAAAGCTCATTTTTGTGAACGCTGCCGCAATCAATACCAATTTAATTTTATTGAACTCACGTTCTGATCGGTTTCCAGATGGTCTTGGAAATGATAGTGGGACCTTAGGGAAATACGTCGCATTTCATAATTACAGCGCCCGCATTTATGGCGAGTATGAAGGGCTCCTAGATTTTAAAACGGAAGGTCGCAATCCGGCAGGAGGGGGCTATATACCCCGGTTCCGCAATTTGCATAAGCAGGAAACAGACTATCTTCGGGGCTATGCCGCGGGCTTTGGTGCTTATCGGTCGGCTAAGTCTGATCGATCTGGTTTAGGTGAAGACTTGAAAAGCTCTCTCTTAAATCCGGAATTGGGCAATTGGACCGTCGGGTCGCATATGATGGGGGAAACGATCCCAAAAGCATCCAACTACGTTGCGTTGGATGAGCAGCAAAAAGATCAATGGGGTATTCCATTGTTAAAGATTTCTATCGATTATGATGAGAATGATGCCAAGATGAAAAAAGACTATCTCGATACGCTGGAAGAGATGTTTGTTGAAGCGGGTTTCAGTAACGTCCGTCGTGACGACCGTTGGCAGCCACCAGGGTTGGACATCCACGAGATGGGCGGTGCGCGTATGGGTAAAGATCCGAAAACTTCCGTGCTTAACGGATGGAATCAATTACATGCTGTCCCCAATGTTTTCGTGACCGACGGCGCAAGTATGACTTCTACATCAACACAAAATCCATCGCTTACCTATATGGCTTTTTCTGCACGGTCGGTAGACTATGCGGTGGAGCAAATGAAAAAAGGAAATATTTAAACTACCATTTTCAGGTCGATAAAAGATGCTTGAGCGGTTACGTTCAAGCATCTTTTTATTTTAGCACTTTCCATAAATTACATCATAATATTTGAAATATTTGTCTTTAAAATGTGCTTTGCGTGGTACGTACCCCCCGAATTTACATTGCTAATAACGTTTTAGCAGAAACACTAAAAGGTTTAAAGTTTAAAAAAAACATTATTTAAACTTTTTGTTATTCAAATTTAATGTGTTAATTAGTGTTAACGTTATACTGATTTAAACCCGTTTGTCTGGACATTTCCCTTTTCCCTGGAAGATGTTCCGGATTAACGCCAATTGGTAAATCGGCAGGCTAGACTACATTTTACAAACATTAAATTTATGTGGAACATTGACAAATTAAAGGCATCTAAGGGGGCACTCTGCGCGTTCTCTTTAGCCGTGTTGGCGACCAGTTATGGTCACACCTATGCCAACGGGATTTTGCACAACACGCTCCCCTCTACTACGCTTTCCAAGCAGCAGACGGTCAACGGACGCGTAACCGATGCCGCAACAGGCGAACCGATCGCCGGGGCAACAATCACGGTTCGCGGTACAACCACGGCGACACAAACTGCGGAAGACGGTACTTACAGCATTCAGGCATCGGAAGGTCAAATCTTGGTGAGTAGCTTTTTAGGCTATAAATCGCTGGAATTGCCTGTGGGAACGGCGAATGTGGATTTCCCGTTAACAGCGGATGGCGAATCGTTGGATGAAGTTGTTGTAGTAGGTTACGGTACGATGCGTAAATCGGATGTAACCGGTTCCATTTCGATGGTAAAAGGGCAGGACATGATAAAGAACCAAAGCTTCAGTGCGTTAGATAACTTGCGCGGACAGGCTGCCGGGGTAAACGTCTATTCCAACTCCAGCCAGCCAGGTGCCTACGCCAACCGCGTGGTGATCCGTGGTACCGCTACGATCAACTCTGCTTCTAACCCGCTTTACGTAGTAGATGGAGTGGTGATGGAAAATTTCCACTTGCTCAACCCGAACGATATCGAGCGTATGGAGGTATTGAAAGATGCATCATCTGCCGCTATTTATGGTGCGCGCGGTGCAAATGGGGTAATCTTAGTGACAACGAAGCGTGGTTCTAAGGATGGTGGCCGCAATATAAGTTACCAAGGATCCACAAGTGTAAGCTCGCCCCAACGCTACATGGATCTTTTAGATGCCAACGAATGGGTGGATGCCTTTATGATTGGTTTGGAAAATGAAAATAGATGGCAAGCTGACTTTTTAAAAGGTCGAGATCCGCTATGGCAGCCCTGGTCTTTGGACAGAAGAGATTGGTTTAACGACCCTAATTACTTTGATCAAAACGGAAATCCTTTGTTTAATACAGATTGGCAGCGTGAAGCCACACGTACAGCTGTCTCGCAAAACCATCAGTTGAATATTCAACAAGGGGATGAGAACTCTTCGATGGGCGCTTTCATCAACTATACCGATCAACAGGGTATTGTGAATAATACCTTTAATAAGCGTTTAAACGGTAAGCTGGCCTATGATACCAAAGTGAAAGAATGGCTTTCTGCTAGTGTTAACTTGACTGCTAACCATACCTGGGGAAGGTTTACTCCGGAAGATGGAGGTGGACAGGAAGCGCGTCGTACCATGATTGAGATGCTGCCTTGGCTGCCGGTTTACGAACCAGGGAGCGGCGCTTATTCTTTTGCCGGTTCATCTACTATTAACGGGGTGTTGGGTTTTGAAGGGATGTCCAATCCAGCCGCTATTTTAGACCTTCAAGAAAGACAACGCGCAAACACCCAGATTTTTGGTAATGCTGCTTTGACTTTTCACTTGGCTGATGGGCTTGATCTAAAAACACAGTATGGTGTGGATAAGCAACGAAGACAGTACCGAGGATATTCTTCCATATTGCTGCATAATATTTCTCGTCCAAATGGCTGGGCCGAGATTGAAAACGAAGATACCTTCTATTGGCAACAGGAAACATACTTAACATACAATAAAGATTTCGGTAATCATCGTATTAACGCAATGGCAGGTTTGTCTTGGCAGGAGCGCACACGCGATTTCAGTTTCAACCGTACCGAAGGCTTTACTAGCGACTTTTTTAAGTGGAACAATATGGCAGCGGGTTCTATACCGCAAGCTCCCGAATCTGCATATGATCGTTGGGCAATGAACTCATACTTTATGCGGGCATCCTATACCTTAAACGATAAATATACCGCTACGGTGACGGGTCGTTATGATGGATCATCCAGATTTGGCGCTAATAATAAATTTGCGTTCTTCCCGTCTGCTGGTCTGGCTTGGATTGCATCCAAGGAATCGTTCTTGGAAGATGTCTCTTGGTTGAGCAATTTGAAACTGCGCAGCAGCTTCGGTATCACGGGTAACTCCGAGATCAGTCCATACCAAGCCATCGCACGAGCATTAAATGGCACACAGTTATTAAACAATACACGTGTACCGTACTCTTATTTGCAATTTCTACCTAATCCGGACCTTCGATGGGAAAAAACAGCGACAATTGATGCTGGCTTTGAATTAGGGTTGTTTCAAAACCGTTTAAACTTCGATATCTCTTATTATAACCGTAGAACGACGGATCTATTGCTGGAAGACCCATTGCCTCATTCATCTGGTTTTGAATTCGTCATGCGTAATATAGGTGCTGTTAACAATAAAGGGCTGGACATCATGATTAGTGGTAGCCCTGTGCGGAATGATAATTTCCAATGGACGTCTACGCTGAACTTGAACTATAATAAAAATGAGGTGATCCGCTTAGGAGACGACAATGCCGATATTCTATTGAATAACTTCGTTGGCGCACCCAATAGCATCATTCGGGTCGGCGAAAACTTGAATAGCTTTTACGGATACCGCCGGAATGGTATTTTCACGGTGGAAGATTTTGATAATGGATTAATCACAAGAGATCAAATTGGTAGACCAAACCGTTCGGCTAATCAGGAGATTTTGGGCAAAGGTATTCCAGATTGGTCTGGAAGTTTCATCAATACATTTGCCTATAAAGGGTTTGATATGACGGTGGATATGCAAGTAGTATACGGTGTAGAGACGCTACAACAGTTTTTCCACTCTACTTATGACCGCTTTGGTATCACGAATGGTTTGCGTGACATCCTAACGGATGCATACAATGGTTCCAACCCGAATACTATGCAACAAGCTATTTATTTGACTAACAATGGGCATGCCGGCCAGGATACACGTGTGGATTCATCCTGGATTGTTGATGGATCATTCTTGCGTTTTAATTTAATACAGTTGGGCTATACCTTTGATTCGAGTTGGGCGCAGCGTTTAGGTCTTTCATCTTTACGGGTTTATGCTAGTGCAAACAATCCTTGGGTAATCACCTCAAAGGATTTTAAAGGCTACGATCCGGAGAGTACATCAACAGGAGACGATAACAAATTTGGCCAAAACGTGACCTTTTTCTCTTACCCAAGGGCGAAAACGTTTACGTTTGGATTGAACCTTAGCTTGTAATTTCACTCAAAACATAGATAACAATGAAACTTAGATATATAATACTTGGACTTTGTGGTACGGCGATGCTGTCTATGAATTCCTGTAAAGATTTCTTGGATGAAAACCCGAGAACGGAAGTGGGAGGGGATAGCTATTACCAGACAGCAGACCAGGCCCAAGAGAATGTGAACAGCCTTTATCGAATTGGTGCACCCTCTTCCTATGGTGATGCTAATGGAGCTTATCAGGCGTCTTTTGCTTCTATCCCCGTTATGCTGACAGGATATTTTACGAACAGTTATGAAGGGCAGGAACAAATAAACCAATTCTCGCGCCTGTTGACTAGGCAACAAAATACCCGTGTGATCTCGGGTAGAATCAATGATATTTGGAGAGATACGTATTTGGCAATTAATATTTCGAATGGTGCGATCAAAAACATTCCAAATATTGAAATGTCTGAAGAGACAAAAAGCAGATTTGTTGCTGAAGCACGTTTCTTTCGTGCGTTTAACTATTTCTTTTTGGTGAAGATGTTTGGCCCGGTACCGCTATCTACGGAACCATATGATGCGCTAGATAGAGACTTTCTTTTGCCGCGTAGCTCGGTGGATTCTGTGTATGCAGTAATCGAGTCAGACTTGATAGCTGCGGTGGATGTATTGCCAGCGGGCACATTCAACAGCAGCGGACGGCGAATAAATAGGAATGTGGCTGCAATGACCTTAGCGAATGTGTATTTGCAACGCAACAACTATGTCGAGGCAGAAAAATATATTGATATTGTTCTACAATCTGGTCATACTTTGGAACCTAATGGAGACCTGGAAGCCAATAGCGCGTATAATAAACTTCGTACATCCGATGATCTAGCTGAAACCATTTATTCGCTTGAATTCGATCCTATCATTAATGAGGCAGGCGCATGGCCGACGTTTGGTTTTACGTCTTCAGCCAGTGATGTATTTGAAAAGTATACGCTCTTCGAACGTACCTATGGCCCGACTAATCGATTCTTAAATGTATATGCAGATGATGATTTGCGAATTAAACCGAGACAGTTTTACCACTGGAGTTACACAAATCCAGTTAATGGGAAAACTTGGGAAGGAGGGAGCACTGCTGGCGTGTGGTTTTTTGTAGATGAGGAAGCGCTATTGAATACGGGTCGATCTGCAAAAGATAGAAATATTTACCGCTATGCGGAGGCTTTGTTGATCGCTGCCGAGGTAAAAGCGCGCACAACAGGAGTTGCTACTGCGGCCATTCATCTAGCAGAGGTGAGAGCGCGAGCCAGTACTACAGGAAAAACTGCAGCAGCTTATGCTAGCGAATTGCAAGGCTTATCCGTACAGCAATTTGTGGAAGAGGTATGGAAAGAACGCCTACGCGAACTGCCAATGGAATTCAAAATGTGGGACGACTGTCTGCGTACTGGGATGTTTCCGAATATTTCCACCGAAGTGAAAGGACAGGTTACTTTCCAGCCATTAGTTGGTGCGGCAAATGGCTCTGGAGCGATTTTCAAACAGACTGATTTGGTATACCCAATCTCTATGGATGAGCTTCAACGTAACCCTAACCTTACGCAGAATGAAGGTTACCAAACGAACTAGTACGTCTGAAAACTAGTTTTTAAAAGCGAGGCGAAGCATTCTAACGCTTTTAAAAATTCAGATTTTTTTCCATCAACCGGCTATGTAGCCAAACAAAAGAGGCTATCTCATAAAATTGGAGACAGCCTCTTTATTAATACCTATAATGGATTTATCTTTTAAATTTCAATAGCTACTTCCATTTTGAAATCATCATCTCTTAAATGTACAATTTCCATGGCCTTTTCGTAGTTTGTAGATTTCTTGGAGAAAAAGTCGTGCTGTGTGGTTTCTGTATTCAGGCCATTCAATACGATTGGATTGACTTGTTTCACTTCAAAAATAGGATCGAAGCCTAAATTCATCAACGCTTTGTTGCCATTATAACGTACATATTCTTTTACTTCCGCAGTTAAACCAACAACGGTATACAGCTCTTCCGTATATTTTAGTTCGTTCTCATACAAGTCATTCAACAAGTTTAAGAAACGAGCTTTTACCTCTTCTTTGTTTGGAAGGCGACTGTACACCTCCTGCGCGATTAAGCCTACAAATACGCCGTGGATAGACTCATCGGCAACAATCTTTTTAATGATGTCTGCAGAAGCAACCATTTGTCCCTGCCCGCATAGCCATAATGGCAAAAAGAAGCCGGAGTAGAACAAGAAGGACTCTAACAACACTGATCCCGCTAGAGCCATGAATAGTTCTTCGTCGGTTACATTTTCTTTATCGATAGCACGGTAGTACTTATCAATGGTAGATGCTTTGTATTGTAAGAATTTGTTTTCTTGTACCCAACCAAATACATCGTTGATTTCGTTTGTGGTGGATACCGTCGTAAAAATGGTAGAGTATGATTTAGCATGGATGGCTTCCATCATACACATATAAGATAGTACGGCTTTATTTTGCAGGGAGCTGATATGATCGATGATCTTAGGCATACCCGTATGGCTTTGTAAAGTATCCAAAAGCGTTAGCCCTCCCAATGCCTTTTTGTAGCATTCTTTCATATCCCAACTTAATCCTTTCCAGCTGTCAATATCTTTGGAGGGGATATACTCGGTATCGATCCAAAATTGTTTGATATTCTGTTCCCAAAACATCAACACGTAATCGTTATCTGGTGTATTCCAGTTTACGGCAGTAAATTGTTTGCTCATGCTTATTTATTTTTTGGAGTCGCATACTTCCTACATGTTGAGGGAAGAAACGGAAGGAGAAACGTAGATAAATGCTGTTATCGGTTTCTCCTTCGCGCATACGTTATCTTCGTAACGTTTATGCTTGACTTGTTTGTTTATTATTTTTAAATCGCTCTGTTTACGCGGAGCATGAAATACATTCTTCCACAGTAGATTTCCGCGTGCGGGTGTAGTACAATGATTTTAAGCCAATTTTATGGGCGTAAATATAGTACTTCGCCAAATCACGGGTTGAGTCTTTGGAGTTGGTATGCAAGATAGTAGATACCCCTTGATCGATGTGGCGTTGTATCACAGAGATCAATTTAAGCACTTTATATTGGTCCATATCATATGCCGATTTGAAGTAGAAATAATTATCGTTCGTCAAATAAGGCATTGGATAGTAGGTTGTGCTATCACCATATTCACGTACTTCAATAATATCCACTACCGGCATAACAGAGGCGGTAGCGTTCATAATATACGAAGTTGATTGGTTTGGAGCGATGGCCATACGGTAAGCATGATAAATGCCGTGCTCTTTCACCTGTGCTTTTAGATTTGCCCAATCTTGGCTTGTCGGCACGTGAATACCTTCAAATAATTCTTTTACCTTATCAGTCGTTGGTTGATATTCACGATCTGTATAGCGGTCAAAGTACGAGCCATCAGCGTAGGCCGATTTTTCAAAGCCTGTAAAGGTTGCGCCGCGCTCTTTGGCAATTTCCATCGATGCTTCTAGCGAGTAGTAGTTCATCATCATAAAGAACGTGTTGGCAAAATCTAAAGCTTCGGTAGATTCATACATGATGAAGCTTTTCGCTAGGAAGCCATGCAAATTCATCGCACCCAGACCTACAGAATGCAATTCGCGGTTTGCTTTCGCGATGGAAGGCACCATGTCAATATTGGTTACGTCGGTCACCACGGTTAGCGCACGCATCGCGGTTTTAACCGTTTCTTTGATACGCTTATTATCCATAACCGTAGCGATGTTCAGCGAGCCGAGGTTACAGGAGATTCCATAGCGGATCGTATCTTCTTGCCCGTAGATATTTATATCGGACACTTCAGATACCTGCATGATCTCTGTACATAAATTCGAAAATTTAACGCTACCCAAGCCATTTAACGCATGTGCCTTGTTTGTATTTTCTTTGAAGAAGATATATGGGTAGCCGGACTCTTTCTGCGTTTGCGCGATACGCACCAATAGATGACGTGCGTTTACTTTTTTCTTTTTGACATTCGGGTTGGTAATCAACTCGTCGTACATCTTGTCCATATCCAGCTCGTCCAGATACTGACCATACTCTTGCATAACCGTGTGTGGATAGATAAGGTAGCAGGCTTCGTCTTTTTCAGCAAGTTCCATAAACTTATCTGGAACGATGATACCGATAGAAAGTGATTTGATCCGCACTTTCTCATCCACATTGATTTTCTTACAGTCTAAAAACTCTTCAATATCCGAGTGGAAGATGTTCAGATAAACGGCGCCAGCTCCCGGGCGTTGGCCCAACTGGTTAGCGTAAGAAAACGTATCTTCCATGATTTTCATGATAGGCAACACACCACCGGCGCGACCTTCAACACCTTTGATGGCTTCACCACGGGCACGGATTTTAGAGATGTTAAATGAAACACCACCACCAATAGAGGAAAGTTTCATCGCTGAATCTACAGCATAGCCGATCCCGTTTAGGTTGTCCCCAATTTCATCCAAGAAACAGGAGACAAGCTCACCGGAGCGCTTTTTACCAGCATTCAAGAACGTCGGGGTAGCAGGTTGATATTCTTGATTGATCATGATCTCAGCATACTCGATAGCTTTTTGTACGCCTTCTTTTCGTGCAAGGAATAATGCCACGGCAACAACACGGTCTTCATAGCGCTCGAGGAATTTTTCGCCAGAATCGTCACGTAGGGCATAGCTTTGAAAAAATTTAAAAGCGGCCATAAACGACTGAAAGCGGAATTTTTTCGCGTGCACGAAAGTAAACACCTTTTCTATTTCTTCGAACGTGAACGATTCATAGAAATTGATATAATAGTTGTTTTCGATTAAATAATCGATCTTTTCTTTTAATGTATAAAAGAATACGGTGTTTTTGTTTACGTATTCCAAGAAATAGGCGCGTACAGCTTCCTTATCTTTGTGTAAGCTGTACTCGTCATCATGCTTAATCATGATTTCATTGTTAAGCAATATCCAATTTTTTGCTACCTCGTTTGCTATCATTGTATTGGTGTTTAATAATGTCAATAAATTGATTGATATCCTCCATTGTTCCGGAAAGCTCAAACTTCATGGCTAGCGGGATATCATAACCTTCTGATATCTTATTAGCGGCTAGTCCGAAATTTTTACCCCAATTTCGGTTTCCGCTTGATGTTACCGAATTAATTTTGCTTGCATAGGCGTCCATAAACTGTTGTGTTTTATCTGGCACACAGCCCATTTTCGTGGTAAACGTGATCAAATGACCGGCATCCTCAACCGTCAAGCCGTCTTCAATTTTATGGGCTTCCCAACCCGTAATTTGAATGACCTTGTTGATAAAGCGTTGGACATTTCCAGTTTTTGAATCGTAATATAGATGAACCATAGCGCGCTAGATTTTCATTTCCGAATCGACTTGTCCTAAATTTACAGCGCGATCAAGGCCAGTTCTTCTGGCTTAAACCCTATAATGCGTTGTTGAACTTCCTCATTGTCTAAAACAAGCACGGTCGGTACTGTGCGAATGCGAAACTTCGCTGCTAAGTCAGGCTGATCAAAAGGATTGATTGTCTCATATGTGATACCTTTGTTATCAAGGTACGCTGACACCTGTGCGCATGGTGCGCAGTCATTTTTTTCAAATTTAATGATTCTTGCCATGTTGTTGTTAAGTTTATGTGCCGGATGCCGAGACATCCTAGAAGTTTAAAACACGAGTCTCAAAAGCAGACTTACATTTTGAGTGAAACAAATATCCACTATTTTATTGGCGGCAGTTAACGATACTTTTCCACATGCGAGACAAAGCAACCTTATAAAGCGCCCTATCTGAACGTTTATTATTATAAAATGCTGGTAGACAGTATGTGCTGTGAATGTTGAAAACTTTAAAATCAAATTTATCGGCAAAAATCCTTCGTAAAAAATGCGTAATATTTTAGATTTTTTTAAAACTGTTTGAGCTATATCTAACCATAGCGTTTCACGTCTTGAAACTGCAATTTTCGACTGCAACATTCTTATTGTAATGGCTGCAAGGGACAAAAAAATGTATACATTCGTAGAAATCTAATTAACATAAGGAATGTTGAGAAATGCTGAGCACATATGCTCCCAGGTTTCAACATCCGGACGGCTATTAAACGATAAAGCGAGCGTAGCGTGCTGAGGAATGAATGATCTATATCTACATTTCCGTGATTGCTACACGCAATATAAGATAACTAGCTTTTGGATAACCCGGTTAGGAATTAAACAACAAACGATCTATATATGAAACCATTTTTTAGTTTTATGTTTCTTCTATGGGGGGCATCATCCTTCGCACAAGAAAACATAACTTATCAAAAACCTACGTCAGAGATTTTGCAGCTTGCCGACTATCAACGTCCCCCCGCTGTCAGTATCAGCCCAGACGAAAACTGGATTGTGCTATCTTATCGCGCAACGTACAAGAGCCTGGACGACCTCAACCAGCCGGAGGTGCGGCTAGGTGGGTTACGGGTTAATCCTGCTACCAATATGAGTAGCGCAACAAACTACGTAAACAATCTGAAAATCAAAAAATTCGGCGCAGCTGAAGAAACGCAAATAAAGGGTTTGCCTAGCGATGCGCGTATAGCTAACATGAGCTTCTCGCCTAATTCTAAAAATTTGGCTTTTACGAATAGTACCGCTGCTGGACTCGAGCTTTGGCTAATCGATATTGCTACGGCTACGGCAAAAAAATTGACAGACGCTGATTTGAACGCCAGTATGGGGAGCCCTATACAATGGTATAAAGATGGTTCGCAACTGTTAATCGCCAAGCTACCTGCAAATCGTGCGCAATGGATAGATAGTAGTAAGGATCTACCGAAAGGGCCAACAGTGTCCACCAGTGATGGTCAGGTATCTCAATTGCGAACCTATCAAGATCTTTTGAAAAATCCGCAGGATGAGACAAATTTCGAAACGTTATCGACATCGGAACTTTACACCGTAAACCTTCAAGGACAGCAGACAAAAATGCTCGATGCAGGTATGTATAGCCAACGTTCGTTCTCGCCGGACGGCAAATATTTACTGGTGTCTACCGTGAAGCGCCCTTTTTCATACGTTGTTCCGTATTACAACTTTCCACAAGAGACGATTGTTTTTGATCTGGCTACAAAAAGCAAGGTGAAGGTAGTGAATGAGACGCCTTTGATCGAAGTGTTACCAAAAGGTTTTTCATCCACCCGCACAGGTAAACGCAACATGTCGTGGCGCACGGATAAGCCAGCAACCTTAGTCTATGTAGAGGCTTTGGATGGTGGCGATGCCTTGAAAAAAGTAGAATGGCGAGATGAACTTTTCGCTTGGGATGCGCCTTTTGATAAAGCTGCAACTTCGCTGATGAAGGTTGCTGATAGGTATGCTGGTGCGCTGTGGGGTGATAATGAACATGCGTTAATTTATACCCAGTGGTATGACACGCGGAACGAGAAGATATTTTTGCTCAATCCCGCCACGAAAAGCTCCAAAGTGATCTCCGAAAGAAATTCGCAAGACGTATACAGTGATCCAGGTAATGTACACACTGTTAAAAATGAGTTCGGTTCGTATGTCATGCTTGTAGAGAAAGGTAAAAGTTATTGGATAGGCGATGGTTTCACCAAAGATGGGCAGTATCCATTTGTTGATGAGCTTGATTTCAATACGTTGAAGAAAAAACGACTTTACAGTTCTAATGTAAAAGGAAAAAAAGAGACGATCTCCCGGATTATCGACCTGAAAAAAAACGAGATCTTAGTGTCTATTCAATCTCCGACAGACTATCCAAACTATTACGTCAAAAACATGAAGACGGGCAAAACGCAAGCTCTTACACAGCTTGAAAATCCGTTTAAAGCGTTGGCAGGTGTACATAAGGAAGTTATTCACTATAAGCGCAAAGATGGGGTGGATCTGTCAGGAACGCTTTATCTTCCTGCTGGCTATGACATGAGCAAAAAGGAAAAGCTTCCCTTATTGATTTGGGCCTATCCTACCGAATACAAGGATAAAGCCACGGCGGGCCAAAATACAGCAAGTCCTTACGAATTCACTTATCCTTCGTACGGTTCCTTTGTCTATTGGGTAACGAAAGGATATGCCGTCTTGGATGATGCCGCTTTCCCAATTATCGGCGAAGGGGAAACAGAGCCAAATGATACGTTTATCGAGCAACTCGTAGCGAATGGTGAAGCAGCTATTGATGCTGTGGATAAACTGGGTTATATAGATCGCACGAAAGTAGGCGTTGGTGGGCACTCTTACGGTGCTTTTATGACGGCGAACTTGTTAACGCATTCCAAACTGTTTGCTGTCGGTATTGCTCGTTCGGGAGCCTACAACAGGACGCTGACACCGTTTGGTTTCCAACGGGAGCAACGTAACTACTGGGACGTGCCTGCAATCTATAACACGATGTCGCCGTTTATGAATGCAGATAAAATGAAAACGCCAATGTTGCTGATTCACGGTGCGGCAGATAACAATCCTGGAACGTTTACTTTACAAACTGAACGCTATTTCCAGGCCTTAAAAAATCTAGGCGCGCCTGTCCGGATGGTACTTCTTCCATTCGAAGCGCATGGATACGCCTCCGAGGAGAATATCCTACATACACTTTGGGAGCAGGATCAATTTCTAGAAAAGTACTTGAAAAATAAATAGACAGAAAAGAAAAACGGGCTTTGCGACTAGCAGAGCCCGTTTTTTTAATTTTATTTTTTGCTTGCTTTCACCTGAAATGGGATGGCATGTTCTCCCCAAGTAAATGTTACGATACCCGCCGGGGTGGCCATGATTGTAAATTGTTCTTGGCTCGTGCTTGTGGAGGTATTAGATACCTCTACACGTAATGCATCTTGGCCTTCATCATACTTTGTACCCCATTGGTTCCATACTTTGTTAAAGATAATGGTCGACTGCTGCTCGCCGGGAATACTGTACAGGCTATACTTTCCCGCAGGCAACGCCTTTCCATCAATAGTTACATTTTTATTGACTTCGAAAGTCGTAGCTTCGTTAGCTCCCATACGCCAAATTTTACCAACTGGGGCAATATCTACTCCTAATTGCCGTCCCTTTAGCGAAGGCTTGCTGTAGTGAATAGCAATGGTAACGCCATCCGCGGTTGTTACCTTTACACTGTCTGGCGGGCTCGGTCTTTTGCTCTTGTCCGTTTGTCCAAACGTGACGAAACTTATCATCGTCAGGAAAATTAAAAATGCTGCTGCTTTCATATCAAAGAATGTTGTTGTTATCTGTTTCTTAAACAACGCAGTAGCTCTATTGTTTTTAGTGAGAAGCGTCTAAATTATGTTAAATTTAATGGTGCAAATCTGTCGGACAACATTTCGTCGTATATTCGTATAAAATAGGCTAATTTAATGACTACATGAAAATAGGTAAATATTTTGTCTTCATGCTTTGCATCGGACTTGCGATGGGGTGTAAGAAGGATCTGGATCCGCCAACCCCTGAACCTGTTGATACCAAAGAGGAACTGATACGCGATAGTATCTATTATTACTATAATTTACAGTCTTTGTGGACGGAATATGTGCCGGACAATAGCGTTCTTAGAACATTCACGGCTAGTTATACTTCGAACGATAATCTGTTGAATGCGCTGAAGGGATTAACGCCTTTTCACGCAGGATATAACGGAAGTATAGACCGCTTTTCTTTTTTGGAAGGAAGTGGGGAAGGCTCTCAGCTAAGCAGCAGCGTTGGGCTGCGGATGGATACGAATGATGGCTATGGCATGTATGTTGGTTGGCGCACAATTTCGGAGACCACAGCCGAGCCTGTTCTGTATTTAGTAGAAGGGGGATCGCCTGCGCAGCGGGCTGGAATAACACGCGGAGCCATATTATTATCGTTAAATGGCGATGAGAATATGACAGCACCTTATGACTGCCCGGGTACTGGTGAGAATAGGCCTTGCTATGTTCGGGGGGCACTTCCTGGGAGAATTGATGCAGCGCTAAATGCACCTAGCATGCGCGCGAGAATGCGTCTGCTAAATGGGGAAGAACATGACTACAACTTGGCAAATGAAACCTATGAGATCAAGCCTATCCTTGCTGATACGGTTTATAGTGGTACAAAAAACATCGGTTATTTGGCCTTTTCTTCTTTTGAAGAGGTGACATCGGCAAATCAAAATTACCAGGATTTCCAGCGGATCTTTCAACGTTTCGAAACAGCTGGTATTAAAGATCTTATTGTGGATATACGCTATAATACTGGAGGCTATGTAAACACAGCACAATATCTGGCCGACAAAATTATATCTGCCACTGGTAATGGAGCGCGGATGTTTACCTATGAGGTGAACGCAAATTTACAACCCTATACTGTAAGGGCAGCGGATGGATATGATTTTAGACCGGTTAATTTCGCTCGAAAGAATAACCTGGAATTGCAAACCGTGTACTTTCTGGTTACAGAGACGACGGCTTCAGCAGCGGAGCTCTTGATCAATGTCTTGAAGCCACATATGAACGTTGTCCTGATTGCGGATGACAACCGTACATTTGGTAAACCTGTTGGCTTTTTCGGGCAGGAAATAATGGGGGGTGAAACCACCCTTTGGGCGGCATCTTTCAAGACGTTAAACAGTAGAGGAGAGACCGATTATTGGGATGGTCTTAACGCCGATGTACCTAATGTTTACAATGATCTCGCTCGCAACTTCGGAGATCCTCGCGAGGGCATGATTGCCCACGCTATTGGACTGTCCAACGGCGTTGGAAGTATGTCTACATTAAATAGGTCGTCGGTTTCCAGAGGGGCGGCATCAACAACTATAACGCGAAGAAAGTTGAATGTTATTAATAAACCGGTCGAAAAGAATCTAATAAAGGAAAAGGAGTAGAGCGGTTTGACGGAATAAAAGCTTCCGAATAAAATGCCCCCGGAAAATTTAAGTTTTTCGGGGGCATGTGTTTTTGCGAGTTCCTAAACCAAATACTCAAAGAGTGTCTGATCCTTATTGATTTCGATAAAATCAAATTTATAGGCTTTCATTCGCTCGATGAAACTGGTATAATCTTTCGGATCATTAAGCTCGATGCCGATCAAGGCCGGGCCTCGCTCACGTTCTGTCTTTTTGATATATTCGAATCGCGTGATATCATCTTTAGGGCCGAGTACTTCCGTAACGAGCAGTCGCAGGGCACCGGGACGCTGCGGGAAGCGTACAATAAAATAATGCTTAAACCCTTCATAAAGCAATGACATCTCTTTGATCTCACTCATCCGGTCAATATCATTATTTCCGCCTGAAACGACACACACGACTTTTTTTCCCTTGATCTCTTCCTTATGAAATTCCAAAGCGGCGATAGACAGGGCACCGGCGGGTTCAGCTACTATTGCATCTTTATTATAAAGTTGCAGAATGGTGGTGCAAATTTTCCCTTCTGGAATAGGTTTGACACTATCCAATAGCTCGCTACTGATTGCGTAAGTCAGCGCGCCGATTTTTTTGACAGCGGCGCCATCCACAAATTTGTTGATCTGCTCCAGCTCAATAGGACCACCATTTTTTAAAGCGGCCAGCATGGATGGCGCTCCTTCAGGTTCAACGCCATATAACTTTACTTGCGGAGCAAATTTCTTCATATGATAGCTTACGCCGGATGAGAGGCCACCACCGCCTATCGGAAGAAAAATAGCATCCAGATCAGGTAGGTCTTCCAAAATTTCTACGGCAACCGTTCCCTGTCCTTCAATAACCTTTATATCATCAAAAGGGGGAATGAAAGTCATGCCGTGCTCTTGGCTATAATCCAATGCTGCCTTTTGACAATCATCAAAGGTATCACCTGTCAGCACAATTTCAATGTTGCCATTTCCCCACATTTCTGTCTGCGTGATTTTTTGACGTGGCGTAGGGCCCGGCATAAAAATTACCCCTTTGATGTTCAGTTTTTTGCAGGAAAGCGCTACACCCTGCGCATGATTGCCCGCGCTGGCACAGGTAACACCTTTGCTTCGCTCTTCTTCGGAAAGACTCACAATTTTGTTATAGGCACCTCGTAATTTATACGATCGCACGACTTGTAGGTCTTCACGCTTTAAGTAGATATCTGCATCGTATTTTTCAGATAGATGTAGGTTATATTGTAATGGTGTGCGATAGACCACCTCTTTGATGCGTTCCGCAGCCTGTTGCGAGTCTATAGTTAGGGTTGAAAGGTCCATTTTAAAAATTAAAAAGTAAAGAGTAAAAATTCAAAAAGGATAAGAGAGAATTCAGAAACATTTACTGATTAGGAAACCCTTACCGATATTGTTTTAGCGCTTTTACTTCATATGACATTATAAGGGCTTGTCCAAAAAAGCTAATCCATGAACGTCAAAATTCGTCATTGCGAGGAAGTATGACGAGGCAATCTGCATTTTGATTTTGTAAGATTGCTTCGTCGTCCCCTCTTCTCACCTTGAACGAAAATTAATCACTTTTTAGACAGCTTATATAATTTTCGTTTACGACTGCATTAATGCATTTAAATCCTCATCACATAGATCTTTTTTAGCATCGGCAATGACCAAAAACTTTTCATAGATCGCTGCAAGCTCGTCTTTATCGACTTGATACCCTAGTCGCTCTAAATGGTGTTTCAAGGCATGGCGTCCGGAGCGGGCAGTTAAAATAATACCGGCTTCGTCCAAGCCTACATCCTCTGGACGAATAATTTCGTAGTTTTCCCGGTGCTTTAAGAACCCGTCTTGGTGAATTCCGGAGCTGTGTGCAAAGGCATTTTTTCCAACGATGGCTTTGTTCGGTTGTACTGGCATACGCATCATGGAGCTTACTTTTTGCGAGATAGTCGTAAACAGTTTGCTGTTGATGTTGGATGAGAGCCCTGGGAACTGTTGCTGATGGACTTTTAGGATCATAGCCACTTCTTCCAACGATGTGTTGCCCGCGCGTTCGCCAATCCCGTTGATCGTACACTCTACTTGGCGCGCACCATTTTGAACAGCAGCTATGGAGTTGGCTGTTGCCAAGCCCAAGTCGTTATGGCAATGTGCTGAAATAATAGCTTGATCGATATTGCGGACATGTTCCTTAAGATAGGCGATCTTCGCGCCATATTGGTCAGGCATGCAATAACCATTTGTGTCTGGAATATTGACTACAGTAGCACCTGCAGCAATTACGGCTTCGACCATCTGTGCAAGGTAGGCTAAATCAGCCCGGCCCGCGTCTTCCGCGTAGAACTCTATATCTTCTACATACGATTTCGCATGTTTGACGGCCGCAACTGCGCGTTCTAGGATTTCCTCACGAGTGGAGTTGAATTTATATTTGATGTGCATGTCTGATGCGCCAATCCCGGTGTGTATACGCGGACGTTTTGCAAACTTCAGCGCATCAGCGGCAACATCAATATCGTTTTTATGCGCACGGGTAAGTGCGCAGATGATTACATTTTCTACAGCCTTTGAAAGTTCGACAACAGATTGAAAGTCGCCAGGGCTGGACACCGGAAACCCGGCTTCAATAATATCTACACCAAGTGATTCCAGATCTTTCGCTATCTCGATTTTTTCCGGTGTGGTTAACTGACATCCTGGTACTTGTTCGCCATCACGAAGCGTGGTGTCGAAAATATATAAGTGATTCGGATCGTGTAGCATAACTGTTAAAAATTAAAAAGTTAAAATTAAAAATTAAAAAGTCAAAAGTGATAAGTTAGAAGTGACAAGTCAAAATTTAAAATTTAAAAGTGATAAGTCAAAAGTGATAAGTTAAAAGTAACAAGTCAAAAGTTAAAATTCAAAATTATTATGTCGAAAGTTAAAATTGACAAGTTAAAATCTCATTAAAGTAACAAATCAATTGTTGAATATGACTTACATAGTTTTTATCGTATTATTTTTTAAAAAAAGACAGCACTTTCGCACCCATCTCATTTGTCCCTAAGATCTTATCTGCTGCTGTTTCGGCATTTGCAATGTCGCCTGTTCTCCAGCCGGCTTTCAATGTTTCGGCTACGGCATTCGTTACAGCTTTTGCTTCATCCTGTAATCCGAATGCGATATCCAGCATTAACGCTACAGATAAGATAGAGGCTAATGGATTTGCTTTATTCTGTCCGGCAATATCATGCGCAGAACCGTGAATAGGCTCAAAAAATCCTGTGCCATCACCTATAGACGCCGAAGCGAGCATACCCATTGATCCGGCAATTTGCGAAGCCTCATCAGTAAGGATATCACCGAAAAGATTGGCGGTAAGGACAACATCAAACTTTTTAGGGTTCTTCACCAATTGCATCGCTGCATTGTCGATAAACATGTGCTCGGTTTCTACATCTGGGTATTCTTTTGCGATCTCTTGCACAACTTCGCGCCATAGTCTTGATGTTTCTAGTACGTTTGCTTTGTCTACCGAGCACAGCCGCTTATTACGTGTGCGCGCAGCATCATACGCTTTACGCGTAATGCGCTCTACCTCGTAGCGGTGATAGTTCATCAAGTCGGAAGCAAACGTATTGTCTTCATTCCGGTTTTTCTCGCCGAAATATACATCACCTGTTAGTTCCCTGAAGAATAAAATATCTGTTCCACGTAGCACCTCTGGTTTTAAGCTGGATGCATCCAAAAGCTCGTCGAAAAGAAGGATAGGTCTTAAATTTGCATATAAACCCAACTCTTTACGTATTTTTAATAAACCTTGCTCGGGGCGTACCTTTGCAGATGGATCATTGTCGTATTTCGCGTGGCCAATCGCACCGAAAAGAATGGCATCCGAAGCTTTTGCTTTTTCTAGGGTTTCATCAGGCAATGGATTCCCAGTAGCCTCAATCGCGGTGTGTCCCATGATCGCCTCATCAAAGCTAAATTCATGGCCATACGCCTGTGCTACCGTCTCTAAAACCTGCTTGCCCCATGTGGTGACTTCCTGTCCGATGCCATCGCCCGGTATAATTAAAATGTTTTTCTTCATCTTGTTTACTTGAAAAGTAAAACCGCCGTGGCGTTTGCAGGATATAACCTGCTCTTTTACTTTACCTATTATATTTACTTCGTTTTCTAATTCTTAAACTAATCGCAGTGCTTTCAGCGCCAGTAATTAACCTGCTATGCTGTTTTTCTCCCGTCGTTCGGAAATTACCACTTCGCCTTTTTCCAGTACCAATCTATTATCCAGGCAGGCAGGAAGCTGCGACTCATAATGTCCAACATAGATTAGCGTTTTCCCATAGCCGCTGAGCTCGTCCAACACCGCGTTGAAATGTGCGGTTTGCGACCTGTCTAAACCTTGGCAGGGCTCATCCAAAATCAAAAGCTGTGGGTTTTTTATAATCGTTCGCGCTAGAAGAGCCAAACGCTGTTTTCCTAACGGCAAGGTGTGTAATAGCTTATCTTTATCCTGTAGCAGATCGAAAAAATCCAATAGCTGTTCTATCTGTTTCTTCTCCTCGTACTTAACTTGTATAAACCATCCGACGCTGTCATAAAAGCCGGATGCTATGGCATGCCATACCGTTGCATTTTTGTCAAAATACCAATGCAGTTCCGGCGAGATAATGCCTATTTTTTGTTTGATGTCCCAGATGCTTTCTCCCGAGCCTCGCTTTTTACCAAATAGGAAGATATCGGTGGCGTATGCCTGTGGATGATCTCCATTTAACAAACTAAGCAAAGTGGATTTGCCAGAACCATTTGGTCCTTGCAGCAGCCACTTTTCACCGGCTTTTACCTGCCAACTAATGTTCTTTAGGACTTCTTTTTCACCATAGCGAACCGATACGTTACGCAGTTCAACCATGGTATCATGATCCACGAGCGGCGCTTGCTGCAGAAAGTAGGGGAAGGGTTTTCGTTGCCTTTGCTCATCTTGTTTAATTTCGTCCAAGTGTGATACGGCATGAAGCTGCCCGTTTTCGATATGTGCAAAACGGTTTATAGCATCGGGAATGTTACGGTCGTTGCTAATGAGGACAAGTGTGGTTCCTGCATTGGCCATATCATCCAATAGGCTATTAAAATTTTCACGGGAGCGTTTGTCTAGACCGGTATAAGGCTCGTCCAAGATAAGCAGCTGGGGCCGTAGCCACAGAGCTTGCACCAGTTGCAGCTTCTTGTGTTCGCCACTGGAAAGCTCAATAAGTTGCGTCTCACGGCAATTTCCAAACCCCAATGCTTCTAGAATGGGTTCTGCATCTCGGAAGTCTAGCTGTTGTTTTTTGCCGAAGTGGATCAAGTCGGCGTAAACGGTCAATGTATCGTTTCGTTGCTGCTTATTGTAGCGTTGCTGGTAGTAAAAATTTCGATCGCCCTCGAGGTTTGCAAATTGATACCAGTTCGCAACATAGTATGCTTGTGCGAGCATGGGATTACTTTGATCAAAGCGGAAGATAATTTCCCCTGACGCTTTCTCCTGCTTCACCATCGCTTTGGCCAATGAAGATTTGCCGCTGCCACTTTTGCCGCCGATAATCCAATGCTCACCCGGATATATACGCCAGTTAAGATCGCACAGCACGGTTGTTCCGGCATATTGCAGATTCAAATTGGCGATATGGACGATGGGGTTTGCCATTATCTATTTTTTTCGAATTCTTCGATTTGATTCTTGTGGCTTAAGATAAAATCAATATCATCATACCCATTGATGAGGCAAGACTTTTTATACGCATTTATCTCAAAGGAATAATTCTCTCCTGTTTCGTCTATACTTACCATTTGCGTTTCCAAATTCACAGAAACGGTACTTGTCGGATTTGCAAATACGACCGTGAAGATTCGCTGTAAAAATTCTTCAGGCACTTGAATGGGTAGTACACCGTTATTCAGCGCATTTCCTTTGAAGATATCAGCAAAGAAGGAGCTGATGACTACATCGAATCCGTAATCTTGGATAGCCCAAGCGGCGTGTTCGCGACTCGATCCGCAGCCGAAATTCTTTCCAGCTACTAAAATCTTACCCGAGAACGTAGAATTATTCATCACAAAATCCGCTTTGGGATGGTTATCGCTATCAAATCTCCAGTCGCGGAATAAATTATCACCAAAGCCCTCCCGTGTTGTTGCCTTCAGGAAACGTGCAGGAATGATCTGGTCTGTATCTATATTCTCAATCGGTAATGGCACCACTTGAGACGTTAATTTTTCAAATTTTTTCATTTAGAAAATTTAAAAGTCAAAATTAAAAAGTAAAAAAAGTGATAAGTCGAAAAATTAAAAAAAGTGAGAATAGCACACTTGATGCTATCTTCTCATCTTTTAAATTAACTGTCTGATATCAACAATCTTACCTGTCACGGCGGCGGCGGCAGCAGTCAATGGACTGGCTAGCATGGTGCGCGCATTTGGACCTTGACGGCCTTCGAAATTTCTATTCGATGTAGACACGCAGTATTTACCGGCTGGGATTTTGTCTTCATTCATGCCCAAGCACGCTGAACAACCTGGTTCGCGCAGTGCGAAGCCTGCTTGCTCGAAGATTTTATCAATTCCTTCTTCTTTGGCTTGTGCCTCTACCTGTTTCGAGCCTGGTACAATCCACACCTCTACGTTTTCTGCCTTTTGTCTACCTTGTACAAAGGCAGCAACTTCTCTTAGATCTTCTATACGAGAGTTGGTACAGCTACCAATAAAAACGTAATCGACGTTTTTACCAAGTACAGACTCGCCGTCCTCAAAGCCCATGTAATCGATTGCTTTTTGGTAAGATGGGCGTTCGCTTTCCGGTTGTGAAGTTGTTGTCGGAATATGTTCTGTAATACCGATGCCCATTCCCGGGTTTGTGCCGTAGGTAATCATCGGCTGTATGTCTGCCGCATCATATTCGAGAACGGCGTCAAACGCCGCGTCTTCGTCGGAGTATAACGTTTTCCAATACGCCAATGCTTTATCCCAGTCTTCTCCTTTAGGCGCAAACTCGCGGCCTTCCATATAGTCAAACGTCGTTTGATCTGGAGCGATAAGTCCACCACGGGCACCCATTTCTATACTCATGTTACAGATGGTCATGCGACCTTCCATGCTTAGTGCGCGAATAGCAGAGCCGGCATACTCCACAAAGTACCCAGTCCCTCCAGCTGCGGATATTTTAGAAATAATGTAGAGGATGATATCTTTTGCGCCAACCCCTGCTGCAAGTGCACCGTTTACCTCAATCTTCATGGTTTTCGGCTTTTGTTGCAATAAGCATTGCGTGGCAAAGACCTGTTCAACCTGTGATGTTCCGATACCGAAAGCAATAGCTCCGAAAGCGCCGTGCGTAGATGTGTGGCTGTCGCCACAGACCATCGTTTTTCCGGGCTGGGTGATACCCAGTTCCGGCCCGATAACATGCACAATGCCTTGGTAAGGATGTCCCAAACCATATAGCTCCACCCCAAATTCCGCGGTGTTTCTCGTTAGCATATCCACTTGATAGCGCGACAACTCTTCCTTGATCGGAAGATGCTGGTTGAGCGTAGGCACGTTGTGATCCGCTGTTGCGACCGTCTGCGACGGACGTAATACCGGCAAACCACGCTTCCGTAAGCCATCAAAGGCCTGCGGGGAGGTTACTTCGTGGATAAGGTGTGTGTCGATGTACAGGATGTCGGGGAAGCCCTCTTCACGCTTCACAACGTGTGCATCCCAAATCTTCTCTACTAATGTTTTTCCCATTTTCTCTTTCTCTATTATTGCTGAAAAGTATTATTTTAAATAAGAAAGTCCATTTGGCTGTCTTTCCTGCTTCCTGATTCAGCTCTTTCAGGAAGGCTTTTATTTATGAGGAGTGTCTTGTATAGTAGTGTGAAATATGAACGTCATTGCGAGAAGGAGGAACGACGACGAAGCAATCTTACGTTTATTAAAATGCAGATTGCTTCGTCATGCTTCCTCGCAATGACGCATTTTCGGCTTCCATTACCCTTTTCAACAACCCCTTTTTGGTCGTCTAAATTACGAAAAATTAAGCAGTTTTAATGGCTTTCATTGCCGTCATCGCTTTACGTAGCTTCACCCCAACAATCTCTACGGGATGGCTGCGTAAAATTTCGTTTACCTGCACCAATTGTACATTGTCTACCGATCCATCTTTACCTTCGTTGAAGTTTTTGCCCACTAAATCTGTATCCACTTTTTTCATGAAGTCGGCCAACAACGGCTTACAAGCTTGATCAAATAAGTAGCAGCCGTATTCTGCTGTATCAGAAATCACTCGGTTCATTTCGAATAGTTTCTTACGAGCGATGGTATTGGCGATCAACGGCGTTTCGTGCAGGGACTCGTAGTAAGCAGATTCTGGTTTGATGCCTGCTTCTACCATCGTTTCGAAAGCTAACTCTACACCAGCTCTTACGAAAGCCACCATTAGAAGATAGTTATCGAAGTATTCTTGATCACCAATCTTCACATCGCCAGCTGGCGTTTTTTCAAAGGCTGTTTCTCCCGTTTCTGCTCTCCATTTCAATAGGTTTACATCGCCGTTTGCCCAGTCTTCCATCATGGTTTTGCTGAACTCACCCGACATAATATCATCCTGGTGTTTTTGGAATAGCGGGCGCATGATATCTTTTAATTCCTCGGAGATTTGGAACGCTTTGATTTTTGCAGGGTTTGATAAACGATCAAGCATACCGCTTACACCACCGTGTTTTAAGGCTTCCGTGATTACCTCTACACCATATTGTACCAGTTTTGAAGCATAGCCAGCATCAATTCCTTTCTCCACCATTTTATCAAATGATAGGATTGAACCAGTCTGCAACAACCCACAAAGGATCGTTTGCTCGCCCATTAAATCCGATTTTACTTCCGCGACGAATGACGATTTCAATACACCGGCATGGTGCCCGCCTGTTCCTACACAATAGGCTTTTGCATATGGCCATCCTTTTCCTTCCGGATCGTTTTCTGGGTGTACAGCGATTAAGGTCGGTACACCAAATCCTCTTAAATATTCCGCACGAACTTCCGATCCTGGACATTTAGGAGCTACCATCAAAACGGTGATATCCTTACGGATTTGCATACCTTCTTCAACGATGTTGAAACCGTGAGAATAAGAAAGCGCAGCACCTTGTTTCATTAAAGGCATGACAGCATTAATTACGGCGGTGTGTTGTTTATCTGGTGTCAAATTGATCACAAGATCTGCCGTAGGGATCAATTCATCGTATGTGCCAACAGTAAAGTTATTATCTGTCGCATTCTTCCAAGAATCTCTTTTTTGTTCAATAGCTTCTTTACGTAGCGCGTAGGAAATATCCAGTCCGCTATCTCTCAAGTTTAAACCTTGGTTCAAGCCTTGTGCACCAGCACCTACAATTACGATTTTTTTACCTTTTAAAGCGTTTACGCCATCTGCGAATTCTGCGGTTTCCATAAATTCTGCATGACTCAACTGTTCTAGTTGTTCTCTAAGCGGTAATGTGTTGAAATAATTTGCCATTGTTTTAGTATTAATTTTTTTGTTTTTGGAGGTTGATTACTGATTGTTTAATGAACGACGTTGTGCTAATGCATAACCGAAATGAAGGTTGTCATGTCCGACCGTGGTGATTAGCACTTCTTCAATACTGTTGAGACTAGTCTTATACGTGGATGTTTCAAACGGTGTGATCGCGTTGAAAACGCCTTTATCATAATCCGCATGAATGTGTTGGATGGTCGATAATGCAAGAGCCCGTAGGTCTGCAATTTCCTCGGCATCTACTATATACGTAGGCTTCGTGCCTTTGGCGTAAGCTGATAGATATTTGATGAAGGACGTATCAGATTTGATGCCTGTACGTGCGTAGCAAAGGCCTTGCGTGCTTACCACAATATGTCCAAAGTTCCAGATGATGTTATTATTGAATCCTTCTGGTATTTGATTAAGCTGTTCCACTGATAAGCTATCGATCAATTCGATAAAGGCTTGACGCGCGTCTATGATGAAATTAAAAACGTTGTCCATGTCCTATTACATTGTAAAAACGTTATCGCCTTGGTCTAAAAACTCGTTTTCAACGACCTCTGGAGCCGGTTCTTCGCGTTCGAACTGCTTAAGCTTAGAATGGAATCCAGCGCTGTCTTTGATAATGGCGATGCGCGCGCCACGAACAAATTCGATCAGCCGGTACTTAGTCAATTCAGCCGTTAGCTTATCAATTTCTTCGCGATGCCCTGCTGTTTCAAAAACAGTGTAATCGTTACGGATTACCACAGCGGAGGCACCGTACTCGCGCAACAAACGCTCTACCGGAGCTTTTTCTGCGATAATATCTGTCGGCACTTTATACAATGCCTGTTCCTGCCAGATTAGCTCTTCGTCTGTATTGTAATATGCTTTAAGCACCTCGACTTGTTTTTCGATTTGCCTACACAGTTTACGCACCACTTCTTCCGATTCCGTGATCAAAATAGTGAAACGATGTATATTTTCAACCTCGGAAGGCGATGTGTTTAGGCTCTCAATGTTGATTTTCCGTCTGGAAAAAATACCCGAGATACGCCCTATCATACCGATAGAGTTTTCTGTGTATAAGGTGATGGTATATTCTTGTTTTTCCATTTTTTAAAAATTTAAAATTCAAAATTAAAAAGTCAAAAAGAAGCTGAAGTTTACAAGGTTGAAGCGGCTTTGTTCTTCAAAATAATCGTCGCCAAAATCTTTGTTATTTCTTCCATTTCCTCGATCAATTCATCAACTTTTTTTTCCTGAACTTCTAACGTGTCCTTTATCAAACTCAGCCAATACGTCGCTTCGTTGGCAGATTTCAAGGCGATGATGTGAAATTTTAGGAAGTCGTTTCTAGATGAACCCGATTTGCCTTCAGCAACATTTGCGCCTACCGAAGTGGCACTTCGAACAAGTTGATCAAAAAGAGACATGAAAACCCGTTCAATCTTAACCGTTTTTACAAAGAAAATGACCTCTTTAGCGAATAAAAATGTTCGCTCTTTAATATCAAATACTTTGTTATCACCAGTTGCCATCTCCTTGTTTTTACTTATCTCTTTCGATTTATCCCTTTTAACTTTTTAATTTTGACTTATCACTTTTTTTGCCTTTTTACTTTAGTCTTATCTCCGATACGCTTGTCCCTTGTGCAACCATCGGGAAAACGTTGTTTTCTTTTCCGACCATTACCTCGAGTAGATAAGCACCGTCATGATCTAGCATTGTTTTTACGGCAGTCTGTAGATCTTTACGTTCGGAGATTTTGTTGCCTTCGATATAATAGCCTTTGGCTACGGCTACAAAGTCTGGGCTTGTGATGTTGACAAATGAATAGCGTTTGTCGTGAAACAATTGCTGCCATTGCCTTACCATTCCCAAAAATTCATTGTTCAGAATTAAGATTTTCACCTTTGCACCGAATTGCATGATGGTACCGAGCTCTTGAATGGTCATTTGTATCCCGCCGTCGCCGATAATGGCTACGACGTCGCGGTGAGGAGCACCATACCAAGCGCCGATAGCTGCAGGCAAACCAAATCCCATCGTGCCTAAGCCGCCTGAGGTCACATTAGATTTCGAGTTGTTAAATTGTGCATACCGACAAGCGACCATCTGGTGTTGGCCTACATCGGTAACAATAATAGCGTCACCGCCGCTCAATTCATTCAATACACGAACGACTTCGCCCATCGTCATCACATCCGAGGTTGGGTTCAACTCATTGTGGATGACTTCTTTAATTTCCTCCTTTTCCAGCTCGCGAAACTGTGCTAACCATGCGCTATGATCATTTTCTTGCAGCAGTTCTGTTAGTAAAGGGAGCGTCTCTTTACAGTCGCCCCATACCGGAACTGTTGCTTTTACGTTTTTATCGATTTCAGCTGGGTCTATATCCAAGTGAACAACTTTCGCCTGTTTCGCATATTTATCCAATCGGCCGGTAACGCGGTCGTCGAAACGCATACCGATAGCAATCAATACGTCACATTCGTTAGTCATCACGTTGGGCGCATAATTACCATGCATACCGAGCATACCCACGTGTTGCGGATGATTCGTTTCTAACGCGCTTAACCCCATAACGGTTGTTGCTGCTGGGAAACCGCCTTTCTCAATAAAGTTTTTAAGATCCTGCTCAGCTCGTCCTAAAATAATTCCCTGTCCAAAAATGACAAACGGTTTTTTCGCTTGGTTGATCAGTTCAGCCGCCTGCGCTATATACTCTTGGCGAACAATCGGTTTTGGTCGATAGCTGCGAATATGGTCGCATTTTGTGTAACCTTCATATTCGAAGAGTTGTAACTGTGCACTTTTCGTAATATCGATTAATACAGGCCCCGGTCTACCGGTTTGCGCGATGTGGAAGGCCTTCGCCAGTACACTTGGAATTTCCGTAGCATCCGTTACCTGATAGTTCCATTTGGTAACAGGTGTCGTGATGTTAATGATATCTGTCTCCTGAAAGGCATCGGTACCGAGCAATGAAGCGAATACCTGGCCGGTGACGCAGACGATAGGGTTGCTATCGATCATGGCATCGGCAAGGCCGGTGACCAGGTTTGTTGCGCCCGGGCCGCTCGTTGCGAAAGCCACGCCGACGCGTCCAGAAGTACGGGCATAGCCTTGCGCCGCGTGGATTCCTCCTTGCTCATGACGGACTAGAATATGCGTCAGTTTTTCGTTGTAATCGTACAACGCATCGTAAATTGGCATAATAGCACCACCCGGATAACCAAATATGGTATCTACGCCCTCGTGGATTAAAGCTTCTAAGACCGCTTGCGAACCACTTAATGTTGTCTGCTCTGCCGTCTGCTCCTCAAGCTTTACTTCCATTTTTTCCAGTGTACTCATGTTTTTCAAGTCAAAAGTCAAAAGTAAAATGTCAACATATTGGTTGACGTCCTACCTTTTTAATTTCTAAATTTTCCCTTTTAATTCTCTATTGATCGGTCACGCAGCCTTCCGAAGCATCTGCTACGGTTTTTGCATATTTATAAAGCACGCCTTTGCTAACCTTTAATGCGGGCTGCATCCATTTGGCTCGTCGCTCTGCAACGATAGCATCGCTTACATCAAGGTGAAGGGAGTTGTTCACGGCGTCGATCTCAATGATGTCGTTATCCTCTACCAAACCGATTAAGCCGCCTGAATATGCTTCTGGCGTGATGTGCCCCACCACAAACCCGTGTGTTCCACCTGAGAAGCGCCCATCTGTAATAAGTGCAACGGAGTTTCCTAAACCGGCGCCGATAATTAGGGAAGTCGGTTTCAACATTTCCGGCATGCCCGGCGCCCCTTTGGGCCCGGAGTTTTTGATTACCACGACATCTCCAGGTTTTATACGTCCGGTTGCGACACCTTCAACGAGCTCGTGCTCGCCATCAAATACACGCGCCGGACCTGTGAATTTCTCGCCTTCTTTTCCAGAGATCTTAGCGACCGATCCTTTCTCTGCCAAGTTTCCGTACAAGATCTGTAAGTGGCCCGTTGCTTTGATCGGGTTGCTCAAAGGCTTTACGATCGGTTGATTGTAGCCGATAATCGATTTAACGTCTGCTAAGTTTTCTGCAACAGTTTTGCCCGTTACAGTCATACAGTCACCGTGTAATAAGCCTTCATCCAATAGATATCTCATTACCGCCGGTGTTCCACCATATTGGTGCAAATCTTGCATCAAATATTTGCCAGAAGGTTTAAAGTCGGCCAATACTGGCGTTACATCCGACATCCGTTGGAAATCGTCCTGCGAGATGTCTACACCGACAGACTTTCCTATCGCGATGAAGTGTAGCACAGCATTCGTACTTCCGCCCAAGATCACGATGGCACGTAGCGCATTTTCGAATGCTTTGCGCGTCATGATGTCGCTAGGTTTTATATCTTTTTCTAATAATACGCGGATGTACTTCCCAGCTTCTAGACATTCTGTTTTTTTATCTTCTGATTCGGCAGGGTTTGAAGAAGAATAAGGCAAGCTCATGCCTAACGCTTCAATAGCCGCTGCCATCGTATTCGCGGTGTACATACCGCCACATGCGCCTGCGCCAGGGCAAGTGTGTTTGATAATGCCTTCGTAATCTTCGTCTGAAAGATTTCCGCAAAGACGTTGGCCCAATGCCTCAAAGGCCGAAACAATGTTCAGCTCTTGTCCTTTGTAGTGGCCTGGAGCGATCGTTCCACCATAGACCATAATCGCTGGCCTGTCTAGTCTGCCCATAGCCATAACTGCGCCTGGCATATTTTTATCACAGCCTGGGATGGCAATAAGCCCATCGTAGTATTGTCCGCCACAAATGGTTTCAATACTATCTGCAATCACATCTCTGGATACCAATGAATAGCGCATACCATCTGTCCCGTTGCTCATCCCATCGCTGACACCGATGGTGCCAAAGGTGAGCCCCACAAGGTTATTGTCCCAAACACCTTTCTTCACCACCTTTGCAAGATCATTCAGGTGCATGTTGCAGGTATTCCCATCATAGCCCATGCTCGCAATGCCCACTTGCGCCTTATCCATATCGGCATCCGTAAGCCCGATACCATACAACATGGCTTTGGCAGCGGGCTGGGTTTCATCTTGTGTAAAGATGCGGCTGTATTTATTTAATGCTGTTTCCTGGTCAGATGATGACTTCATAATTCTCTTCTTCTAAAACTAATTTTTTGTATTTCCGTTGGATAGATGCACCGATGGTATGTTCCCAGTCCTCTTTGTATACAATGCCGTCAACCTCTTTGATGCCGATGATTTCTGATGCCGTTCCGCAAAGGAAAGCACTATCTGCGGATAAGATATCCGCTACGGTAAGCTTTTTCTCAACGATATCAATATTTAGCTCTTTGCAGAGCGCAATCACAGTTTGGCGTGTAATACCTGGAAACACATTACCCAAGGGTGGTGTGTATAATTTAAAATCTTTCTCTATAAATAGATTCTCACTCGATGCCTGCGCGATATACCCCTCTTGATCACGTAGTAGCGCTTCGTCAAAGCCTCTTTTTATGGCGTCGCTGGTGGCTAATATCGAACTCACGTATTGTCCAGAGACTTTCGCATCAACAGGCAGGGACTTTGGATTTGGACGCTCTACATCAGAGATACAGACGCGGAGTAGGTTTTGTCCGAGATATGGTCCCCATTCCCATGCTGCTATCATGATATTTGATGAGCTGGCCGCGGTGAGATGCATATTCGGTCCAGAAAAAACCAGTGGCCTTATGTAGGCTGCCCGTAAGTTGTTCTTGCTTAGCAGTTCATACGTACTTGTGATTAGTGCCGGCGTATCCCATTGATAGGGAAGGTTAATCGCGTCGCACGATTTTTTTAATCGGTCAAAATGTTCTTCTGCTTTAAAGATGCGTATGCCATGATGCGTGCTATAAGCGCGCAATCCTTCAAATGCGGCATAGCCGTAATGAAGAGATTGACCGAAGAAATCTGCGCCAGCTTCTGCCGCTTTCACAAAATCTCCATTCAAATGGATGTACGTTTCCCGACTGTAATATTGCATGATGGTGTTGCTTATATCTGCTGTCAAAATCTGTTACTTCCCCTAGATATTATGCAGATGAATTTCACTTTTGTTAAGTTAGTTCTAATCAAAATTCTTTACAATAGTAAAAGTGGATATTTTTAAAAAGTTTAATATTCTACAATTCCTTTTTGTAAAGCTTTTTATTCTTTTAAATGATATATAATCAAAATAATATTTTTGTCTTAGTAGACTAAAATGCGATCGGGTATGTTTTTGTTCTGCTGACTAAATTGTGAAAATGCTCGAAATTCTTCCTGAAATGAGCAAAATTTGCAAAGGACTTATAAAAAAAGCCCTTAAAACGTGGAAGTCTTAAGGGCTTTTCTTTTAAGTATTTTCTTCGGTTATTCTTCTATAATTCCTTCAGCTAATACGGTAATGTTATTGTCCTTTGCTTCCACGACGCCGCCTTTAATGACCAGAATAATCTGACCATCATTTCCCTGGATAATGACTTTTCCATCCTCTAAAGTAGATACAATAGGGGCGTGGTCTTTCAAAATTTGAAAGGAACCAGCGCTTCCGGGCACGGTTACGGCTGTAACCTCGCCTTCGTATGCTAATTTATCTGGTGTGATGATTGTTAAATTCATTTAGTGATGTATTGCGTAGTGTGTAATGCGTATTGAGTAATGGAATTTCACACTACTCAATACCCTATACACTATACTTTTAAACTGCTTCTGCTAATAGTTTTTTACCTTTTTCGATAGCGTCATCGATACCACCTACTAAGTTGAATGCTGCTTCAGGGTATTCATCTACCTCACCGTCGATAATCATGTTGAAACCTTTGATGGTATCTTTGATATCAACCAATACACCTTTTAAACCTGTAAACTGCTCTGCAACGTGGAAAGGTTGCGATAAGAAACGTTGTACACGGCGTGCGCGGTGAACCGTTAATTTGTCTTCCTCAGATAACTCATCCATACCTAAGATGGCGATGATATCTTGAAGTTCTTTATAACGTTGCAAAATTTCTTTTACGCGTTGTGCTGTGTTGTAGTGCTCGTCACCCAATACTGCAGGAGATAAGATTCTTGAAGTAGAGTCTAATGGATCGACCGCAGGATAGATACCTAACTCGGCAATTTTACGTGACAATACCGTTGTTGCATCTAAGTGGGCAAATGTTGTTGCCGGCGCAGGGTCAGTTAAGTCATCGGCAGGTACGTATACGGCCTGAACGGAAGTGATAGATCCGTTTTTAGTTGATGTAATACGTTCTTGCATCAAACCCATCTCTGTAGCAAGTGTTGGTTGGTAACCTACCGCTGAAGGCATACGTCCTAAAAGTGCAGATACTTCAGAACCAGCTTGTGTGAAACGGAAGATGTTGTCGATAAAGAAAAGGACGTCACGACCTTGGCCTTGGCCATCGCCATCACGGAAGTACTCAGCAACAGTTAGTCCAGATAGAGCAACACGTGCACGTGCCCCAGGAGGCTCATTCATCTGTCCAAAGACAAATGTACATTTTGAATCTTTCATCAACTCGTTGTCAACTTGATCAAGCGGCCATTCGCCTTTTTCCATGCCTTCCATGAAGTGCTCGCCGTATTTGATGATCCCAGATTCCAACATCTCACGCAATAAGTCATTACCTTCACGTGTACGCTCACCTACACCCGCAAATACCGATAGACCACCGTGACCTTTTGCAATGTTATTGATAAGTTCCTGGATCAATACGGTTTTACCTACACCGGCACCACCGAATAAACCAATTTTACCGCCTTTTGCATAAGGCTCTAATAAATCGATAACTTTAATACCTGTAAATAAAACCTCTGATTCAGTGGAAAGCTCATCAAATCTTGGCGGCGTATTGTGGATAGGACGACCGTTTGATTTATCCAAGTTCTGGATACCGTCGATCGCGTCACCTACCACGTTGAAAACGCGGCCTTTGATCTCTTCACCAATAGGCATTTTGATCGGAGCTCCTGTATCAACGACTTTCATTCCACGAACCAAACCTTCGGTTGCATCCATGGCGATTGTGCGAACACGATCCTCTCCTAAGTGTTGTTGAACCTCCAGCACGATACGTTGGCCATTGTCTTTCTCAATGTACAAAGCATCATAAATCTTAGGAAGACTGTCATTGTCGGCGAAGTTGACGTCAACTACGGGGCCGATAATCTGCGCTATTTTACCAATATTGGGCATATTATAGGGACTAAATAATTATTAATCAATTTAAAACAAGTGTATTTTCACACCTAGATTTTGGAAGGCAAAAATAAGCTATATCTCCTTAAATGCAAAACGCTTAGTGATAATAATTTTATTTTTATATAGAAGAGCGATCAATCCGCTCTTTTTTCTGTGTGCTGCGTGAACTGTACCTGAAATGTAAAGGGCTTTAATGAGAATGTTTTCAATAATGATGGAAATGCTTGAACTATCGATTTAGCATCTGCTGTAGAATTTTGAAAACGGAGAAGTATGCGAAACACGGCTTGTCTTTGTAGAAGAAATTTTACTATTCCTGCGATGACTTTCGGCATGCATTGCTTAGATTAGGGCTGATTTCTAGTCGACATTATTTTTATACCTCCATTTATGAAGATACGCATTTTCGCCATTCTCGTTTTTTTTCCTTTTCTGGGTTGGTCACAGCTAGACTACCCCACTTATCCGCAACTCAGCAGCCAGATCAATAGTCTAGCGCAGCAATTTGGATCAGGATCCGCAGCTATTGGTAAAAGTTATGGCGGAGAAAATATCCCGATCATCAAAATCCAGCAGTCGCAAAAGCCGAAGCCTACCTTACTTATCGTAGCGGGTATTGACGGCCGGCATCCTGCCGGGATATTGAGTGCTGTTGCGCTGGCTAAGCGTATAGGCGACTTGCCTAAAGATTCGTTATCGAGGCTATTGCAAGATCATGCTATCTGGATTGTACCTATGCTAAATCCAGATGCTTATAAACGAAATATTTCCTCAGCTGTTTGGCTTTCTGGAAATGGGCGTGCTATTGATAATGATCGTGATGGCCGTTTAAACGAAGACCCGTCCGAAGACCTCAATAAAGATGGCCTCATCTCGCAAATGCGCGTTCGATCGATCGGTGGTAAATATGTTACGCATAAGGAATACGCCAATTATCTGATTGAAGCAGACCCACAAAAAGGGGAGCGCGGCATGTACGATTTATATGTGGAGGGAATGGACAGCGATAAAGACGGCCTATTTGGTGAAGACGGTGAGGGCGGCGTGAATATCAATCGTAATTTTACATTTAATTACCCGGCCTTTACACCTGAAAGCGGCGATTACGCAGCTTCTGAACCCGAGACCCGAGCCATAGTCGACTTAATTTTCGACAACCCGCAGATTGCTACTGTCGTGCACTATGGCTTTGGGAATAACCTGCACGAGCCAGAGAAGTTTGAGCAAGGAAAAGCGAATGACCGCATCATAGGCTCATGGCTCGAAAATGATGCCGCCGTTTCAACTTATGTAAGCGGTCTTTATTCAAATAATACAGCTAGCTTAGGTGCCGCACCGAAGGAAAGCATTCAGGCGGGGCATTTTTCGAATGCCGCCTATTACCACATGGGCAAATACAGCTTTTCTACGCCGGTATGGTGGCCTTCCGTTGCAGACTCGAGCGGGCAGAGTGATAAGGCCAGGAAAACACCAGCTGCTGATGCGTTTTTACAATGGGCTACCGTCAACAACGTATCTGGCGCTGTGTTGCCTTGGACCAAAGTAAATCATCCGGATTTTCCTAATCAGGAAGTTGAGGTGGGGGGAGTAGTCGACGTTTTTAAGAACAATCCTCCCCTAGCATTTTTAACTAAAAATAATGAAGCACATACGGCATTTATTGTGGCGTTGTTAAACAGCATGCCTAAGCTGGAATTCCCAGAACCCGTGGTAACAGCACTAGGCGATAATATTTTCCGGGTGGACCTGCGCATCGTCAATACCGGGCTGATGCCTACCTACCCGGAAATTGCCGATAAAATAAAACATGTTTCAAAGATGAAGACGGTTTGTGAGCTGCAGAAAAATCAGAAATTTTTATCAGGTAAGCGCTTACAACTTTCCCCTACGCTTCATGCAGGAAAAGTGCAGCATGTCTCCTGGCTTATTCAAGGAAAAGGAACGGTTGAGATTACGGCCGGCTGCCCTACAGGAGGAGAGAATACTATTAAAGTTACGTTATAAATGCTGATTAAGATGAAATTACACCGTTTAATATTGCCCCTATTTATAGGCTTCACACTGCCGTTTATGATTTTTGGACAGACCGACGACCGCAAGGGAGCCGTTGAAATCGCAGGATTACGGGCCATAGGCTCGCCTTCGAACCCAAAAGTGCCCATGAACTGGAGTCGGTATCATGATAACAAGCAGATTGAACAATTTTGCAAAGATCTGCAAAATGCCTACCCTAATCTTGTTCGGTATGAATCTATTGGTAAATCCTATGAAGGGCGCGATATGCTGGTGCTTACGGTTTCGGATTTTTCCAAGGGAAAGACGGATAGGAAGCCCGGAATGTGGATCGACGGTAATATACATGCCAACGAACTTCAGGGTTCAGAGATTGCAATGTACACGGCTTGGTATCTAGCGGAGAACTTTTCCAGTGTAGCTTTTATACAGGAATTGTTGCAAGACAAAGTGTTTTATATTGCCCCTACGATTAACCCCGATTCGCGAGATTACTTTATTCATGAGCCTAATACCATGCATTCGTCACGCACTGGAAGACGACCTTTCGATAATGACGGCGATGGCGCCATAGCGGAGGACCTGTATGACGACTTGGATGGCGATGGGCACATCGTCATGATGCGCAGAAAATCTAAAACGGGCCGTTACAAAGCCGATCCGGAGAATCCGAATAGGATGCTGATTGTGAAACCGGGTGAGGTCGGCGAATACGAAATGCTGGGTTTTGAGGGAATTGATAACGATGGCGATGGTTTGGTGAATGAGGATATTACGGGAACCTATGATCCAAACAGAGACTGGGGGTGGAATTGGCAGCCGAACTACGTGCAAAATGGTGCGCTGTATTACCCGGGCACATTGCCGGAAACTAAAGCAGTCAAGCAGTTTTTCTATAGCCATAAAAATATTGCAGGCGCACAATCGTACCATAACTACGGCGGGATGATTTTGCGTGGACCCGGTGCCGCACAAGATGAAAAATACTACTCGCGAAAAGATGTTCAGGTATATGATGCGTTAGGGAAAACCGGCGAACGCATGCTTCCGGGGTATAATTACATTGTTATTCATAAAGATCTCTATACCGTTTTTGGCGGGGAGATTGATTTCATAACACTTGCACGGGGCGTTTTTACGTTTTCCAATGAATTGATGACGACCTATAAGCTGTTCAATGAAAAGGCAGGGCAAGGTTTACGGCAAAGCGATGAATACTATGAATTTGATAAGCTTCTGCTTTTCGGGGATGCGTATGTTCCCTGGAAGGAATACGACCATCCGCAATTTGGCAAGATTGAAATTGGTGGCGCAAAGAAAAACTACACCAGAAATCACCCTGGCTTTCTGCTGCTTGAAGATGCACACCGAAACGCCGCATTTACCATTTACCATGCCCACCATACACCGAAATTAGAAGTGTTGGATACGGAAGTGAAACCCTTAGGTGGAAACCTTTACGAGGTAAATGCTACTGTTTGGAATGGCAGGATTATTCCTACACATTCCGATCACGACGTGAAGTATAAGATAGAACGCCCGGATCATATCCGCTTAGAAGGCGCCGAAGTGATTACAGGCTTGCAGGTTTTAGACCGTGATTTCAATGTCACGTCAGAACAAAAATACAAGCCCCATCAAATTGAGATACCCAATATCGAAGGAATGAGTGAGGTTAGGGTGCGGTGGATCGTGAAAGGGAAGCCTGATAAGGCAAAGCTTATTGTGGATAGTGAGAAGGGAGGCCTTTTGGAAAAGCTGCTTACAGAGAAATAAATAAAAGAGGTTTGCAGCAGTAGTGAACTGCGCAAACCTCTGTTTTTTATGATATGGTTTACGAGTTTCTTTTCATTTGCTCATCCAGCAACTGCCTTTTGAGGATCTGCTCTTTCTCCATAGACTTCTTACGTAGCGTTTGTAATTCTTCTTGGAGTTCTTCCGTTGTTTTTTTATGCTCGTTCGTATCAACCTTTGCTTTTCTGAATGAGCCTAACGTCGCCATAAATGCGATGGCCAAAACGACAATGACCGTCCAAACAACCGTGTGGTAGGTTCCTTTAGCAAAATCGATTCCTAAGAAAGAAATGCTATCCGTTTTTTGCCTTTCCGCTTGCAACTGTGTATCAAGGGTAGTCACGGAGTCCTTTAAATTTTTTACCGTTGTTACCGATGAAGAAGAATTGGCCTTTAAAGTTGAAATCTCTTTCTGGTAAACCGATATAGAGTCTAACACATTCCTGCGTACAATCTCCAGGTTTGTTTTACGAATAATTTTGAAGTCAGCACTCTGTGACTTGGACAGGTTGCTCAAATTCGTGAATTGTTCGCTTAATGAGCCTTTCTGGATCGCGTATGGAAGCATAGGCTTCGTTTGTCCTAATGCAGAAAGTGAACATACGGTAATAGCGATTAGCAAGAGTTGTTTTAACATAAATTTGATGTAATTAGCATGGTGTATCTTATTTATAACACCATAAATTTAAAATTATTGTTGAACCACGAATGGCTAAAATTGAAAAATAAATAACGGAATTGCAAAAAAATATCATTTTAACCGTGTTGACATCCGCTACGGCGAGCCCATTATTGTATCATTTTGACAGGATTATAACGATTTTATTACGTCATAATCGTTCGGATGATAACATATTGTAATAAGTAGATAATTATACAGAGGAATGTCGGACAATAAAATCGTTTTTTTGAAAACCATTATAAGCATGGGTGTTCACACAGATATCGTTTAGTCATGAAATGGTCGTTTCTGCACGTGTGTCAAAAGCGGCTCCCTATGCATTTTGAGATTAAAGAGAGATTATGGTGTTTCAACATAAAAGATCATTTATATTACTATTGATTTGGGGGCTACTTAGTCTAAGTGGCTCCATGTCTGCCATTGCTCAAGTTTTGTTTGTGAAGGATGGTGTGAAGAATGAAGAGCGGTTTCTTTACGCCGTTGACCGATTGGCTTCGTCCGGAAAAAATAGGGCGACAAAGAGCTTTGCGCTAACGGATAAAAAAATAAGAAAAGATGCTGTTATTGTTGGCGTGAAGGGATCTAACAACTGGAGTAAATTAGTGCCCGCTACACTGTTATCGTCCTTAACAAAAAACGAATCTTTCCTGCTTTATAAAAAAGATAAAAATGCGCCGCTTGTCGTTATCGGTGCCGATGAGACGGGGTTGCTTTACGGGTGCGAAGAGGCCATTCGTCATGCCAACTTCGCTGGGAAAGCTGTTTCCACGGTTGATGCGCCAGAGATGGTACTTCGAGGTACCAGTATCGGGATGCAAAAAACAGAATATCTTCCCGGTAGAGATGTATACGAATATCCATACACAGAGGAACTATTCCCCTGGTTTTACGATCAGCAGTTGTGGCTGGACTACCTGGATATGCTTGTCGAAAACCGTTACAATACCTTATACTTATGGAACGGCCATCCTTTTTCATCACTCGTGAAGCTGAAAGATTATCCATATGCGCTGGAGGTAGACGATGCCACTTTTGCAAAGAATGAGCGCATGTATAAGTTTCTTACGGAGGAAGCAAACAAACGCGGGATATGGGTGATACAGATGTTTTACAATATTATATTGCCCAAGCCCTTTGCAGATAAGCATGGTTTAAAAACACAAGAGAGAAACCGCGTTATCACACCGCTTATCGAAGACTATACCCGGAAATCTATTGCTGCCTTCGTAGAGAAATATCCGAATGTGGGTCTTTTAATCACCTTAGGAGAGGCTATGGAGGGTGTCGGCCAAGACGATATCAATTGGTTTACCAAGACTATTTTGCCAGGCGTGAAAGATGGCCTGCACGCCATCAGCAGTACGGTAGAACCGCCAGTGATCTTGCGAGCACATGATACGGATGCTCCGGCCGTCATGAAAGAAGCGCTACCTATCTATAAAAACCTCTACACGATGGCCAAATATAATGGCGAGGCACTTACGACGTATACGCCGCGTGGGAAATGGGCTGAGTTGCATCAGCGTTTAGGAAAAATAGGTACCGTACATATTCAAAACGTCCATATTTTGGCTAACCTAGAGCCGTTTCGCTACGCTGCGCCCGACTTTATAAAGCAATCAGTAAAAGCGATGCATGATGTTCATCTATCGAATGGGATACATATCTACCCGCAAGCATCCTACTGGGATTGGCCCTACACGGCTGATAAAGCGGAAGAACGTTTATTACAGGTCGATAGAGATTGGATGTGGTACAAAGCCTGGGCCCGTTATGCTTGGAAGGCGGCCCCCAATGAAGAAGAAGATCGAAGATACTGGCGCAATGCGCTTATTGATCATTATGGGATAACTGAAGAAGGCGCCACGGCATTGTTGACCGCTTTAAATGAAGTGGGCGAGATTTCTCCGAAAATTTTGCGCCGTTTTGGGATTACGGATGGGAATCGGCAGACCTCTTCGCTAGGCATGTTAATGACGCAGCTAATCAATCCATATAGGTATGGTTTATTTACGCTTTTATATGAATCTGAAGCTCCGGAAGGTGAGATGATCATCGACTATGCCGAGAAGAAATTCAAAGGTGAGCAGCATATTGGGGAGACGCCTATTCAAGTGGCCGATGAAATTGTGGCACATGCTGAGCGTGCTGTTTCGAAAATACAAAAGCTGCAAGTGGGGAGCAAACAACCAGATGAATTGCGCAGACTGATTAATGATGTATATATCCATGAGGCACTCGCTAAACACTATAGTTTTAAAGTAAAAGCGGCGGTGCAGGTCTTGCAGTATAAGTATACGAAAGATGTGCAATCGTTGAAACATGCCTTACCAGATTTGGCAAAAAGCGTGGATGCTTACAAGACGCTGACGCAGTTAACTGCTGATAGCTACCTGTATGCAAACAGTATGCAAACCAAACAACGTAAGATTCCGATGCGTGGTGTGGATGCGACATTCAAGCACTGGACAGAAATGCTACCTGTGTTTGAAACGGAACTTGCTAACTTTAAGCAGGCTATCGATTCTTTGGAAACACATGGCGCAGGTGCAGAAAAAGGAAGAGAGACCTTGTCCGCAGCATCTGTTGAACTAGCTGATGAGACGCGTTTAGTACCGTTAAAAAAAGGTGCAAACTTATACCTAGATCAAGAGCTCGTTGTTACACATTTGCCGCCCGAGTTTGAAGGATTGCAAGCAGTAATGGTCGATGCCGCTAAGCAAAAGCTGGAAGGCACGTCCTTGCATTTCGAAGCGGCCGCCCCCGTCAAAGTACTTGTGGGCTACTTTAACAGCAGCGATAAAGTATTTGCACCTAAGCCTGTGCTGGAGATAGATGCCACTGCAAATGACTACGGACAAGCGGATACCAAGGTGCGAAACGCTTTGCGTGTGCAGTATATGCCGATGATTGACGTACATACCTATTCCTTCGCTGCCGGGAAAAATGAATTGAAACTACCTAAAGGTGAGGCAATCATACTTGGGTTTGTAAAAGATAGCGAATTGCTGCATCCATACAATGCGGATGTTGATAACCAAGGGGACGACGTGGACGATTTATTTGGCTATTTTGGAGAAACCAAACTATAATGACTATTTAACATGATGATAAGACTTTTATTTTTAATATCCCTGTTTATTCCTTGTTTTGCCATCGCGCAACAAGATTTAAATAGCAAGCTAAACAGCTACGTCGCACAGTTCAATAAGGATGACAACGAAGCAGTAATTAACCTGATTCCAAACAAAGAATCTGCAGCCTGGATGGCAGCAAATATTCCCCTGCTGGATTGCCCCGATTCGGCGATCGAACAAATTTATTACTTCCGCTGGTGGTCGTTCCGGAAACATATCAAAAGCACGCCGGAAGGAACGATTGTAACAGAGTTTATCGAACCGGTGAAGCATGCCGGTAAATACAACTCGATCAGTTGTGCGCTTGGCCATCATGTTTATGAAGGTCGCTGGCTGCGCGAGACTGATTTTTTAAAAGAATACATCGATTTCTGGTTTTACCATGCGGATAAAGACCAAAACAGACCGCGTTTCCACCAATTTAGTTCGTGGATAGCTGATGCACTATTGGCGTATTATAAAGTAACCGGCGATAAGGATTATGTCCTGTCTCGATTAGATGCCTTAGACAAAGACTACGCCGTGTGGGAAAAAGAAAGGCAACTTGCTAATGGGTTATTCTGGCAGCATGATGTAAAAGATGGGATGGAAGAGTCCGTTTCTGGCGCACGTCGTGAAGAGAACATGCGTCCTACGATCAACAGTTACATGTATGGCAACGCTAAAGCAATTTCGACTATCGCCATGATGGCCGGCAAGAAAAAGCTAGCCGATGCCTATAACCAAAAGGCAGATAAATTACAGCATTTGATTCTCGACTCACTTTGGGACAAGGACGATCAATTTTTCAAAACAAAACTAGAGAAAGGCGGTTTGCACCCGGCGCGTGAAGCGATAGGTTTTATTCCTTGGTATTTTAATGTTGTGCCTGACGAGGAAAGATATAGCGTATCGTGGTCGCAGGTTACCGATACCGCGGGATTTCGAGCTCCGTGGGGCCACACGACGGCCGAACGCCGCGAGCCCAGTTTTCGTACACGTGGAACCGGCCATAGCTGCGAATGGGATGGCGCCATCTGGCCTTTTGCTACATCACAAACCCTACGCGGCATGGCCAATCTCTTGTCTACCTACAAACACAAAGGTGGAATTGATGAAAAAGATTTTTATCACGAAATACAGCAGTATGCAAAATCGCATGTCATGCACGGCAAGCCCTACATCGGCGAGTATCAGGATGAAAAGAATGGAGAATGGTTAAAGGGTGATCATCCACGGAGTAAATTCTATAATCACTCCACATTTGCCGATGCAGTAATTCAGGATCTGATCGGGTTTAAACCTTTATTGAATGATGGTTTTGAGCTGAAGCCACTTATTCCGCAAGGCAGCTGGTCCTATTTTTCGCTTCAAAATATCCCTTATAAAGGGAAGTTGATCAGCATCTTTTGGGATCAGAAAGGCAATCGTTATGGAAAGGGTAAAGGGCTACGCGTTTATGCGGAAGGAAAGCTGCTTGCAAAGTCCAAAAAATTAAAATCGTTAAAAGTTAATATAAAATGATAAAAAAAGGAATCTACGCCCTTTTCGTGTTTATTGCGGGGCTTATGCAACTGGCTGAAGCGCAGTCGTATTATAACGTACTGAAATATGGTGGCAAGAATGATAGTACCGGCACCAATACCAAGGCCATCGCTAAAGCTATTGACGCTGCCGCTGCAAAAGGAGGCGGTACCGTTTATTTTCCGGCGGGTAAATATATTACAGGTCCTATCCATTTCAAAAGCAACATTACGCTATTTATTGACGCGGGTGCAGAACTGCACTTTAGCGATAATTTTGATGATTACCTGCCTATGGTAGAATCCCGCTGGGAAGGAACGGCGGTAACGAATTTCTCCCCACTATTCTATGGTAATGGTTTGGAGAATATCGCTATCGTGGGCCGTGGAATCATCGATGGTCACGGTAAAAAGTGGTGGGGCTACTCGGAGATCGAAGTAAAGAAACAAACAGAAGATAGCAAATGGCAGAAAGAATTTAAACGCCTAAATCCAAATGTGCTAGCTCCTGATTTGCCAGGTTGGATCGAGCGTGGATTTTTACGCCCGCCATTTATCCAATTTCTTCATTGCAAGAACATACAGATAAAAGATATCAAAATCCAAAATTCACCGTTTTGGACCATCAATCCGCAATATTGCGATAACGTAACGGTTGATGGGATCACTATTGATAACCCTCCATCGCCGAATACGGACGGTATCAACCCAGAATCATGTAGCAATGTACGTATTGCCAACAGCCACATCAGCGTGGGCGATGACTGTATCACGATCAAATCTGGTAAAGACCGTTCGGGACGGCAGATCAACGTGCCCGCGGAAAACTACACCATCACCAATTGCACGATGTTACGTGGTCATGGCGGCGTGGTGATTGGCAGCGAGATGTCTGGCGGTGTGAAAAATATCGTTATTTCCAATTGTATTTTCGATGGGACAGATCGTGGTATTCGCTTGAAAACAGCACGTGGACGAGGTGGTATTGTAGAGAACATCCGTGTGAGCAATATTGTTATGCGCAACATTCGTGATCAGGCCATCGTTATGGATATGCAGTATGCAAAAACTGATGTCGAACCTGTAAGCGAGCGTACACCGCAATTCAGAAACATATACATCAGCGATATGGCGGGCAGCACCAACCGCGTGGGGCTATTGCGCGGTTTAGACGAAATGCCGATCGAAAATGTAAGCTTTAATAATATCAACATGCAATCTAAAGCAGGCTTCTCTCTGGAAAATGCTAAGAAAATCTCTTTTAACAATGTGCAGGTTGATGTGGCGAATGAGCCATTTATCAAAGCCAAAAATGTGGATATCTTAGAAATTCGTGCCGTCCAGAATTTTACTCCGTTGGCAGATCGTCCGTTGTTGCTCTTGGAAGATGTTAAAAATGTCAATATTCAGCAAAATTATCCTATGGCTGGAACAAAAGTGTTTCTTGAGCTAGTAGGTCAGAAAAACGAGCACGTTTTTATCCACGGCAATAATTTTAGCAACGTGCAGACCGTAGCCATTGGTCAACAAAATGCGCTGACAACGGCAAACAATATTGAAGTAAAGAAATAAGGTGTATATGTACATTCGAGTTATCATTTTGCTGCAAATAGCGCTGTGCTTTTGTATATTTTCCCAAGCACAGCAACGATTGTGGTATAAGCAGCCCGCACAACAATGGGAGGAAGCACTACCTATCGGCAACGGTTATTTAGGCGCGATGATTTACGGTGCTGTACAAAATGAAGAAATTCAGTTTAATGAGGCCACCTTATGGACGGGTGAGCCACGCGAATACAATAAGCAAGGAGCCTATCGCTACCTAGATAGCATTCGAACACTTCTTGACCAGGGGCAACAGCGCAAAGCCGAAGTGCTGGCTCAAGAAGAGTTTATGGGCTTGAAGAGTGAGACGGAGGATCCGAAAGCATGGTTATCTCAAGTGTCTGCGGAACGGGAAAACCCACAAGGTGCTGCAAGTTACAGCTTTGACGACACAGCTTGGAAGAGCATACAGGTACCTGCCTATGAAGGCTGGGAAGCTGTCGGTTTGGAGGGAATTGATGGCGCGGTGTGGTTTCGCAGCAGCTTCACCCTAACTGAGCAAGATCTGAGCGACGATTGGGTGCTGGATCTCAACAAAGTACGGGAACAGGATTATACCTTTTTGAATGGGCGTTTGCTGGGTCATACCGAAGGTGATCAGGAGAAAAGAGTCTATCGGATTCCGAAAGAGCAGCTGCGTGTAGGAAAAAATGTACTTGCTATCCAAGTCATAAATCTAAGCGGCAAAGGCGGCATTTCGGGATACAAAGACACCCGGCAGGCTATCGGTGTGCGCGGTAAAAAAGGAAAGTTCATTTCCATAGTAGGGCAGTGGAAATATTGGGTACAGAATAGCAAGGCGCCGAAGGTGGGTGATTATCAAGCCAGCTACCAACCATTTGGTTCGTTAAAGCTGCGGTTTCCAAGTGCTAATGCAACAAATTACAGCCGAAGCCTGGATTTAGAGAAGGGGCTGGCGACTGTATCGTATATGCAAAATAATGTGTCCTTTACGCGTACCTATTTAGCAAGTTCGCCTGATAATGTACTTGCGCTACACTTAGCTGCAGATAGGCGCGGGCAAATTTCGTTTTCGTTGACAATGGATGCCAAGCACCAGGGCTACCGTGTGTGGAAGATCGATGATCACAGTCTGGGCATGCACGTGAAGGTAAAAGATGGTGTGCTTGAAGGGACTTCCTTCGTCAGTATAAAGTTGCAGGGCGGTTCTATCCAGGAGCAAGATGGTTGGCTGGTCGTTGATAAAGCCGATGAGGCAAGCATTTACCTCACTGCGGCAACTAATTTTCAAAATTATAAGGCGTTAAACAGCAGCTACGCGGCGCAGGCTGAGAAAGATCATGCGCGTGTGCAGAAAAAGTCGTTCAAAAAGATCCGGGCAAGTCACCAGCAAGATTATGAAAGTTTGTACAAGCGCTTTTCTATCCATCTTGGCGGTAACGCCGCCGATGCTTTGCCGACAGACGAGCGCTTGAAGCGATTTGTCGAAACGGACGATCCGGCGCTAGTAGCGCTTTACATACAATATGGCCGCTACTTACAAATAGCCAGCTCACGGAAAGGCACGCAACCCGCTAATCTGCAGGGCGTCTGGAATCACCTCTTGGAGCCGTCTTGGGGGAGCAAGTATACGACCAATATCAATCTAGAGATGAACTATTGGCCTACCGAGATGCTTAATCTCAGCGAGCTTCATCAGCCGCTTTTTGAAATGATTCAGGATCTGTCGGTAGCCGGCGCAGAGACGGCAAAAGCCTACTACGGCGCGCGGGGTTGGGTATTGCACCACAACACCGATATTTGGCGCGGTACCGCGCCTATCAATAATGCAAATCATGGTATCTGGCCTACAGGTGGCGCATGGCTCGTCAGGCATTTATGGGAGCATTATTTATACAATCAAGACCCTAAATTTATTGCGGATTACTACGACATTATCAAAGGCGCAACGCTATTCTTCAAAGATGTGTTGGTCAAAGATCCTAAAACAGGATGGTTGGTAAGCAGTCCATCCAATTCGCCCGAAAATGGCGGTTTGGTAAAAGGGCCTACCATGGATCACCAAATCGTTCGCTCGCTGTTTTCTATATTTGTCCAATCTTCGCAATTGGTTGGTAAGGATAATATGTTGCGTGATTCTATTCAGCAGATGCTGCCGCAAATTGCGCCGAACCAAATTGGTCAGTATGGCCAGCTGCAAGAGTGGATGGAGGATATCGATGATCCCACAAATAAACATCGGCATGTCTCCCATTTGTGGGGGCTTCATCCAGGGAACGAAATTAATGCAGAAACGTCGCCCGATATGTTGCACGCTGCAAAAAAATCTTTGTTGATGCGTGGTGACGATGGTACGGGTTGGAGCTTGGCCTGGAAAATAAACTTTTGGGCAAGGCTGAAAGATGCAGAGCATACCTATGGTATGGTAAAGATGCTGATGCGCCCTGCGGGAAAGGCTGGCGGATCTTACCCCAACCTATTCGATGCACACCCGCCCTTCCAAATCGACGGAAATTTTGGAGGTGCGGCCGGTATTGGCGAAATGTTGTTACAAAGTCATAGCAGCTATATCGATATTTTACCCGCCCTGCCCGCATCCTTGCCGGAGGGCGATGTACGCGGATTTAAAGCGCGTGGAAACTTTGAAATTGCCTTACAGTGGCAAAATGGCAAGCTAAAAATGCTTCAGCTAAAATCAAAAGCCGGTAAGCCGCTGAAACTTCGATACGACGGAAAAACTGTCGAATTAAAAACCAAGAAAAATAAGGTATACTCGTTTGATGCCGAACTAAATCTATTATAATAATGCGTAAAGCTTTTTTTGTCCTGTGTTTGCTATATGTAGGGGTGAGCTGTGTCAGGGCGCAAGATGTGCGACAAATTATCTCATTGGATAAGCGGTGGTCTACGGCAATGGACGAACACGATACACTGCGCTACAATGGTTTTGAGAAAAATTCCTTTCAGGAAGATAAAAATTGGCGACGCGTTGATGTGCCCCATAATTGGGATAGCTATGCGGGCTACCGCAGGCAGATTCACGGTAATCTTCACGGCTATGCCTGGTATCGCAAAACATTTACAATAAAAGAACGTACGAAGAGTAAGCGTTTTTATTTGTTTTTTGAGGGCGTTGGGTCTTATGCGACCGTATGGTTAAATGGCAAACAGATTGGCTACCATGCCGGTGGCCGCACAACCTTTACGCTGGATGCTACAGACGCTATTTATGCGGATGGACGGCAGAATATTTTGGCAGTACGTGCAGATCATCCGGCCGAAATCCGCGATCTGCCCTGGGTGGATGGCGGCTGCTCTACCGAGCGCGGCTTCTCCGAGGGCTCACAACCCCTCGGCATATTTCGCCCAGTTAGCATTATTGTTAAAAATGAAGTTAATATCGCCCCTTTTGGCGTGCACTATTGGAACGATGAAACAGCGAACGATGAACAGGCTACGATACAGCAGCGTGTAGAAATTCAGAATACAACTGCCAAAGCGCGGAAGCTGAAAGTGGTAACCTATCTTTTAGATGCCAAGGGCAAGCGCGTGGGAAGTTCAACAGACCAACTACAGATTGAAGCGTCCACAACAAAAGAAATTTCCTTAAGCAGCATTCAGCTCAGCAAACCTCATCTTTGGGAGCCGCAGGCCGCTTACCTCTATAGCTTGGAAACAAGGATTCAGGAGGGAAATAAAGTCTTAGATAAGCTGCAAACACCGTATGGTGTCCGTGCCATTCGTTGGCCGAAGGGATTGAAGCCCGTAGGTAGCAATCAATTGCTTGTGAACGGTAAACCTGTATTTATACACGGCATCGCGGAGTACGAGCATAAACTTGGTAGCTCGCACGCATTTACCGATCAGGAAATTTCTGCTCGCGTTCGGGATATGAAAGCTATGGGATTCAATTCCTTTCGTGATGCACACCAGCCGCACAACCTTCGCTATAACCACTATTGGGATGAAAATGGCATCTTGTTATGGACGCAGATGGCTGCCCACATTTGGTTTGATACGCCTGCTTTCCGGACCAATTTTAAGCAGCTCCTGCGCGATTGGGTGAAAGAACGCCGAAACAGCCCTTCTGTGTTTTTGTGGGGAATAGAAAATGAAAGTACATTGCCTGAGGACTTTGCGCGTGAATGTATGGAGATCATTCGCTCGATGGATCCAACAGCGTCTGTACAGCGTTTAGTAACCACATGCAATGGTGGTAGCGGCACCGATTGGGATGTGCCGCAAAACTGGACAGGAACATACGGTGGCGATCACCATACCTACGGCGAAGATTTAAAAAGACAGTTGCTCGTTGGGGAGTACGGTGCTTGGCGCACATTAGAACTCCACAGCGAGGCTCCCTATTTGCCTAATCATTCTGTTTACAGCGAAGATCGATTTACGGAAATTTTAGAAACCAAGATACGCCTGGCAGATTCTGTAAAAAAGGAAAGTATTGGACATTATCTGTGGCTTTGGAATTCGCATGATAATCCGGGCCGCGTTCAGGGCGGAGAAGGCTATCGCGATATGGATAAAATCGGGCCGGTGAACTATAAAGGCTTGTTAACACCTTGGGGCGAACCCACGGACGCCTATTACATGTACCGTGCCCACTACGGTGAAAAATCAAGGCCGATGGTCTACATCGCCTCGCATACATGGCCCAATCGCTGGCTCAGCCCCGGCACAAAAGATGGTATCCGTATATACTCGAATTGTGAAGAAGTGGAGCTATTTAATGATATAGAATCGATAGCATTAGGTAAGCAGAAGAACCCGGGGTTAGGCAGAGCTTTTGAATTCAACGGCATACCAATCCAGTATAATGTGCTGTACGTTGAGGGGCGAAATGCAGGAAAGGTTGTGGCTCGTGATACGATTGTTTTGCATAATTTACCAGCTAGTCCCAACTTCGAAAAGTTGCTGGATCGTCAGTCGGAACTTATCAAGGGGGATAAGTCGCTCGAGTATCTGTACCGGGTGAATTGTGGTGGCGACACCTATACAGATACATTCGGACAAATCTGGAAGGCAGATCAAGCCCATGATACATCCAGTGCGTGGGGATCTTACTCCTGGGCGGATGACTATGAGATAGCCTCCTTTTTTGCGAGCCAACGCCGCACGTTCGATCCTATAAAGGGCACGGCTGACTGGTCTTTGTTTCAAAGTTTTCGTTATGGTCTTGATAAGTTAGGCTATCGCTTTGATATGCCCAATGGGAAATACCGTGTAGAACTTTACTTCTCGGAGCCTTGGGTCGGCACGGGTGGTGGCGGTGACGCTACTGGCATGCGCTTATTTGATGTGGCCTTGAATGGCGAAACAGTAGAGCACGACTTGGATATCTGGAAGGAAGTGGGACACGACAATGCGCTGAAACGAGTCTATACCGTAGATGTTCGTGACGGGCAGCTGCAGGTACACTTCCCGCATGTTGCAGTTGGGCAGGCGATCATTCAGGCTATTGCGATTGCTCCTATGGATAAGTCAAAGGAGAAGTATTCAAAAAGTTCACAGCAAGCCAATCTTCCGCTTAAAACAGGGAAGGGTTCAGCTTTGCATTCTTGGATGGATATTGGACAGATGTATAACAAGTCCGACAGCCTGTCGTTCCATTATTTGCCCGGCTTTTTATATGGATCTAGTTTCTTTAAAGCAGAATCCACCAATCCTCTTGTCGTCTTTAAAAAACCAACGAACCTTTACATACTCGGGCAGACTCCTGTCAACGGAATGGAACTTACCGGAGATTCTGTGGTGAACAATCGGGGAGAGGCATATCAGGTTTACCGCAAGGTCTTGGCTGCCGGGGAGGAATTTCAAGTGCCTGTTACCGCACTAGATCTCATTGCTTTCCAAGAGCAATCTGGCTTACAACCGGCGTATGATTTGAAAGAATCAGCAAACTATAAAGCCAATGCGGTGAAGGTATTTCAAAAGATGGATAGAGTTGACTTTCTGAAGCAGGAACGCTTGCGCTACGCTGAAGACAATGGCTTCCTGGAGTTCCAAATGAAAGTTGGCGTTGCAGATGTCTATTCGCTGACCTTAAAATACCACAACGAATTTAAAGATAGCAAAAGCTTGACTTTGGAAGTGCGTACATTGGACGGTTCCGTATTAAAGCCCGCTGAAAAGCTGCAACTTGACCCTACACGGGTCGGGAAATGGAATTACGCGACCACCACGACAGGATCGATGATCAATGCCGGAACCTATCGGGTTATCGTGCGCGGCTTAGATGCGAAGGCGATCTACATTGATGGGTTGGAGGTGCAATAGAAATTAAAAAGTAAAAATTAAAAATTAAAAAGTAAAAATTAGTAAGTCAAAATTGAGCAGTTAGAAGTTAAAATTGACGAATCAAAAGTTGTAAGTCGTAAATAAGAAGAACGTGCTTGATAACAATTGAAAAGTTAAAATTAGCTTCGATGAGCTCGCTACACTCGGTTAAAAAGTTAGAAGTCAAAAGTGATAAGTTAAAATTGACGAATCAAAAGTTGTAAGTCGTAAATAAGAAGAACTTGCTTGATAACAATTGAGAAGTTAAAATTATCTTCGATGAGCTCACTGCGTTTGGTCAAGAAGTTAAAAATTAAGAAATCAAAAGTCAAAAGTGGAAGTTCCTGAATAACTTTTCTTAATACTCAGTACTATCTACCCAGTACTACCTACTAAATACTATTCACTAATTTCTGCTTAAATAGCGCTTTTTGTACTCTAGTGGTGTAAGGCCCATCACTTTTTTAAAGTGTCGGTAGAAATTCGAAACGTTATTAAAGCCACATTCAAAACAGATTACCTCGGTAGGCAGTTTGTTTTCTACCAAGAGGCGGCAAGCATGGCTGATACGGATTTCCACCAGAAAGTCATAGTAGGTTTTGCGCGTCATCGTCTTGAAATATCGACAGAAGGAGGTGATACTTAAGTTCGCGATATTAGCAACCTCTTCTAACGTGATATCGTCTTTGTAATGCGCGTGTGTATAGTTAAAAATGTTGTTCAGGCGAATGTTATCGGCTTCGTTAGATTGATGGAACGTGGTTTGCGTTTTAACGATCGTCTCGCATTCATCGCTTTCTGCCAAGACTCTTAATATTTGAAGCAACGCAATAACCTTCCCGAAACCGGTTTCATTCACACAGTTTTGCATCAATTCGGCAACCAGCTTTTTCGTTTCTCCTTTTATAATAAGTCCGCTTTTTGCTTTCTCAAATAATTTGGGGATCAGATATGATTCCGGCAATTGGAGAAGTTGCTTACCCAAACAGTCGGGAAGGAATTGTAAAACAATAGCTTCTATATTATAATCTGGGTTATTTTGAAAGTATTCGTCTTTACAGCGCCATGCGTGCGATAGCTTTTCGCCAACGAGAATAATTTCATCGGCCGCGAAGGTACTGATGTTGTCTCCAATAAAGCGCACTCCCTCACCGCGGATGGTGTAATGTAGCTCCAACTCTTCATGGTAATGCCATACATTACCGAAATTGGGCATTACATCATGTCTCGCGGAAAACGAACTTTCCAGTTTCGCAGGAAGTTTTCTGTACAGAGGTTTCATAGTCTTCGAAAGCGTTGTCTAACAAAGGGTTTACAATATTTTTAAATCGGTTTGCTAATATACATTTTTTATTCAAAGTATATGGTAATATCTTATAGTGAATGGATAATGTTACATAAAAATACGCGTCAAGGATTTCGTTTATTTGCTATAACAATTATAAAGCTATAAAACTCTTTTTGGCTGTTCGTTGCCCATTCCCGGGCACAAATGGAATAGAAATGAAGCAAGATAGATAGCAGTACCGATGGTGCATATGACTAACATACTTTAGCCTAAGCGAACGCGTATTCTATTAAGTTTTCATATCTAATGCAGCTAATGTGTGCGGATATCATCTGTATTACGATCTCGTTTTATGCTACGTTTTTAAAATGTCATTTACCAGATTGAACATGAATTATAAATTTATTATTAAAAACGGAATACGGAAGGGGGCCATATGCGGCCTCCTATCCGTCATTACTTCGTTCTCGGCTCAGCTGCATGCGATCACTGCCCATCGCAACCTGCTGTATTTGCAGCAGCAGCCACGCGTCGTGGATATTCGGGGAACCATCTTTTCGAATGATGATGAGCCTGTAGTGGGCGCAACCATACAGGTGAAAGGAAAGAACATACAAGCACAAAGTGATGCGGAAGGTCAGTTTAGTCTGCAAATAGATCAACTGGGGGAGACACTTGTAATTAGTTATGTAGGATATGAAACACAGGAGATAGAGGTGACTACTGTAGAACCTCTGCAAATCCGCTTAAAGCCGTCGGGTGTTTTGGATGAGGTGGTTGTCGTCGGCTATGGCGTTGTGAAGAAGCGAGATCTTACGGGTGCCGTAGCCTCAGTAAAATCGGAAGAGATTATGCGGACACCTACAGCCAACGTCATGGATGCATTGCAGGGCAAGGTATCGGGGATGGATATCATGAAAAGCTCTGGGCGGGCGGGCGCCAACGTCAACGTCGCTTTGCGCGGCAGCAGATCGATCTATGGAGACAACAACCCACTCTATATCATTGATGGTATTCCGGGCGATTTCTCTAGATTAAATCCCAGTGATATAGCGTCAATTGACGTTTTGAAAGATGCTTCATCCACCGCCATTTACGGTTCCGCAGGATCGAATGGTGTGGTCATTATCACGACGAAACAAGGAAAGGCTGGAAAGACCGTGGTGGATTTCGATTCTTACTTTGGTTACAACGGTTTCCCAAAATATCCGCATGGGATGACAGGAGATGCCTACCTGAATTTAAAACGTGAAGCTTATCGTACCCAAAATGGGAATTACCCAGAATTTTTAAACAATATTTTTAAAAACCCGGCACATCTGGAAGCCTATGAACAAGGGAAATGGGTAGATTGGGTAGATCAAGTTTTGCGTGATGGCATTCAGCAAAACTACAGCTTGGCTGTAAATGGGGGTACAGAAAAAACCAATGCGTACCTCTCCCTCAACTTCAATGATGAACAGGGGATGATCAAGATTGATCGGTTTAAAAAATATGCCGTACGGACAAACGTTGACCACAAGATTTCTTCCGTATTTAAACTAGGTACCAATCTGCAGTTAACGCATACGGACAATGACCAAGCGGCACAAAATATTTTTGGTAATGCATTAACGTTTCTACCGCTAGGCGATGCATTTGACGCACAAGGGAATATCCAGCATATTCCTGTTGACGGTGTGACAAACCCATTGTCTGATCAAATAAAAGATCAATATGTCAACAACACGCTGAATACCTATTTTTCCGGGAACGGATTTGTCGATATTACCCCGATGGAGGGTTTGTCCTTTCGCTCTATTTTCGGTGCGATATTGGGTTCTTCCCGAACAGGGCGCTATTTTGGAACGCAATCTATCGCGAACCCAGAAGCAGGCTTTAGAGTGCCCGCGGCTGTTATCATCAACGATAGGAACTACGATTATCGCTGGGAAAACATTCTAACTTATGCTTTTGATATTCAAGACGATCATCATTTCACCGTAACAGGTGTTACATCATGGGCAAAAAACCAAGCCGAGCAAGCCTATGCTGGCGCGTCGGGCTTTGATTTGGACTCCTATTCCTTTCACAACCTGAGTGCCGGAACGAACCCTATCATTCGGTCTTCCTACATTCGCAGCCAGTCGATGTCCTATGTAGGCCGATTCAATTACAACTATCAAGGGAAATATTTATTCAGCCTTTCAAGCAGGTGGGATGGCGTATCACGTTTGTCGCAAGGAAATCAGTGGGATGTTTTCCCGGCAGGCGCCTTCGCTTGGCGCATCAGTGATGAGAAATTTTTTATGCCGCTACAAGCTGCTGTCTCTGATCTGAAACTTCGGGTTGGTTATGGTATTACAGGTAACTCAGGCGGCGTAGGAGCGTATGGCACACAGGCCGGCGGATTTAACGCCCCGCGTCCCGTTGGCTTTGGCGATACGCCGGCACCAGCATTTATACTCAATCAGCAACTGGCGAATAACGCGTTGGGTTGGGAAAAATCCTACACCACAAATATCGGATTAGATGCATCTTTCCTTAACCAGCGCATCAATTTAACCGTTGATTGGTATAATGCCGATACCAAAGATCTGTTGTACCTGCGCGATATGCCCGCTTCATTGGGTGGCTCTTGGGGAGCACCATTCAAGATGTGGCAGAATGTTGGTGCAACGGTCAATAGAGGTTTGGAAATATTATTGACAACTAAAAATATAGAGCGCGATAATTTCTCTTGGGAAACGACGGTAACCTTCGCAGCGAATAGGGAGCGCATCGTCACCTTACCGGGAAACAAAGATTTGATTTCTACAGGGCTATTTCTGGGACATCCTATTAAGACCTTCTTTGATTATAAATACCTAGGAATATGGCAGCTTGAGGAAGAGGAAGAAGCCGCGCGTTATAATTCGTTGCCGGGCGATATCAAACTGGCTACTGATGGGACATTCAGAGAAGACGGCACCCATGCCTATGGCGCGAATGATAAGATGATTCTTGGATCAGCCGTTCCCGATTGGACAGGCGGATTGCAGAATAACCTGCGCTATAAAAATTGGGATGCCAGCATTTTCTTCACGGCGCGTTGGGGACAAATGGTTTCCAGTAATTTGATAACGCGCTATAACCCAACCACGGCAGACGGAAATAGCCCTGACGATTCTGATTATTGGACGCCAGAAAATCCCGGCGCCTACCTTCCGCGCCCCGGGCTACACGCAACAGCCAGCGGCTATATCGGCTTTGAATCGTTAAAGTATGTTGACGGCTCGTATTTTAAGATCCGTAATATAACCTTGGGATACACCTTGCCAGAGTCTATTGCGAAAAGAGCGGCTATGCAACGATTCCGTATTTACGCGACAGCGAATAATGGATTCATTTGGACAAAAAGCGATTTGCTAAAATATCAAGACCCTGAATCTAATGGCTCAGATAATTTTCCGCTCACCAAACAATTTGTAGTAGGCTTAAATGTTACGTTCTAAAATAATATTCCAATGAACAAAAGAAATTTATATACTTATATCTTGTCAGGAAGCTTGCTATTTACAGCATGCTCGCTTGATGAGCTTAACCCGTCTGGAATCACGGTCGACAAGGTTGCTGAGAATAAAGCGGGTTTTGAAAAACTGATCAACAGTTGTTATTTCGATTTGCCGCGCTATTTCTATGGGCGCAACTTATTGCTAGTGACCGAGGGCGGAACCGACCTGTGGACGTCAGATCTCAACTCCAATAACAATCAAAATTACATGAAATATGCATCAGGGGGTGCGATGTCTTTGGATATGGCGAAAGACTACTGGAACGGTGCCTACGATGCGATCAATTACTGCAACTTGGTTATCGACAGGGTAGGGCAGGTGACGGACTTTGCAAGCGACGAAGAGCGTAATGCAAAGGTTGCCGAAGCTCATTTCCTCCGCGCACTTTACTACTTTCATTTGGTCGAGCAATTCGGCGCCTCACCGCTGACATTGCATGAAACGACCGAAGCCAACACGGAATCCGTGCGCGTGGCGCCTTTAGAGATTTACGAAAAGGCCATCCTGCCTGATTTACGTTTTGCGGCTGAAAATCTGCCGACCATCGCCGCTATTGCCGGAAAGCCGTCGAAGAAGTCGGCCTTAGGCTTATTGGCCAGAGCTTGCCTGCAAACGAAAGAATATGGCGCTGACACCTATTTAGAAGAAGCACTTTCTTCAGCAAGAAGACTAATAGAGCAGGGCGCAACTTATCAGACCCAATTGTTCGCTAATTTTGCCGATAATTTTAATGAAGCAAACAATAAACGAAACACAGAGGCTCTGTTCCAGATTACTTACTCGCAGTCGTATGGTTCGACAAATGTCTATGATCATAACAACGACTTCAAACGCTTTTACAGTTATCCTACTGCTTTTGGTGCTATTCAGTTGGCTGGTTTTCAAACCACTATCGGACGCTGGTCTGGCGGCAACTTTATGCCAAGCGCGCACTTGATGTCTGTCTTCCGTAATCCAGATGGTACATTGGATCCGCGCTATAACCTCTCTTTTCAAACAAGCTGGACATCTAATGTCAATTACAATTGGGGGCGGGATGCGTTGGTTCAGTATGACCGTAATTCAACAGCAGTACAAGAAGGCAGCAATCTGGCGAATGGTTCGTTGGCTATTAAGATCGGTCGGCTGGAGGAAGCAGACTATGCGACAGAAAAACCAACCCGACTATCCAGAAATTACCTTTGGGTAGATATGGCAGATCTTTATGATGTTGATAATCGCGTGAAAATGAGATATACGAGAGTCAATCAACAGCCAGGGCAAGTTGACAATCCCTTCATCAGCTTCTATCCTTCACTCACGAAGTTTAATTCAGGATCATTAATTAGTCCGCGGACAAATAGCTTCACAAGTGATGCTTCTGCGACCGTGATGCGCTTGGGCGAAGTATACCTTATTGCCGCCGAAGCGGAGTTTCATTTGCGCGGAGCGAATGCTACTGCCGCAAACTTTATCAATGTGCTGCGCCAGCGGGTAAACGGTCAACAAATCACTGCCGGCGATATTTCGCTACAGTTCCTATTGGATGAGCGGGCCCGCGAGCTGTGTGGGGAATATAGCCGCTGGTATGATTTGAAACGTACCGGAAAATTAACAAAGGCCTATCTCATGGCGACAAATCCGGACGTAGGACAATATTTTGTTGATGCGATACATACCGTTCGCCCTATTCCACAAGGGCAAATAGATGCAATTAGTAATCCCGGAGGCTACCAGAACCCTGGCTATTAATTTCATACAATATTGCTTATTGGCTACGCCTATGTGCGTGCGGCCAATAAGCAATTTTTTAGGGCATATTCCCCAATGTGCTTGTTTTTTCGCTTGTCAAGACGTTTTAGCTTGTTTGCCGCTCCTCTCGAAACGTCAATAAACCAAATTGCCTGATTAACAGCTGATGATAATATCTTATAATAAATAGATAATCGTAAATATTATTAAAGGATTAATATTACGTTAATTTGAATCGGCGATTATAAATGTAAATGCCCTTTAGAGACTTGTGTTTATCATTACTGATGCCTGCGCTGGCATTTTCCTGAAAAGAAGTATCACGCATAATCGGATTTCTGTAGGTAATTCGTTGCATGCAAGAGTCTACATTGTTAACATGCAGCAAAGTCTAAAAGGAAAAAGCCTGAGAAAAAAACGTATAGAATGAGGAATGTTGGTATAGCATATACCCACCAATATAGATCAAGATAAAACAATTAAAATGAAAACAAAGATAAATGTTTGCTTAGCGATAGCGTTGCTATGCATGTTCAAGATGACGTTTGCGCAATCCGATCGGGAGAAATATCTGCAAGTGATTACGGAACGGTCTGATAAAATAATCGCCCAGTTGGCCATTGCTGATTCTGCAACGTATAAAAAAGCACGCGCCGTTGTCGTGCAACAGTATGATAATTTAAATACGCACCATGAGCAGCGGGAAGTAAAAATCAAGGCGCTTAAAGATAAGTACGCCGGGCAGAAGGAAGCGCTAGATAGCAAGCGTAGCAAACTCGAAGCAAAGGAAGATGCGGTGTTGCAGAAGTTGCACAAGCAATACATCGGGAGGCTAAGCAGTTTGCTAAGCCCACAGCAGGTTGAAAAAGTTAAGGATGGCATGACCTATGGTGTATTGCCGCTAACCTACGGCGCCTACCAAGATATGATCCCGAACTTAAATGGGGCACAAAAAGAAAAAATCCTTACCTATTTAACGGAGGCGCGCGAGTTGGCCATGGACCAGCCAGGTTCTCGAGAAAAGCATCAAGTGTTTGGAAAGTATAAAGGCCGGATTAATAACTACCTTTCTTCCGAAGGCTACGACCTCAAAGAGGAAGGTAAAAAGTGGGAAGAACGAAAAGCTCAAAAACAAGCAAAAAAATAATACCGATTCCGAAGGATTTGCTAACCTGTGTTAGTAAATCCTTCTTTTTGCGTAGGCAGGCTAACTAAGCACAAGAGAGAATAATTTATAAGCTGTAAACCTATTTTTATAAGAGAGTAACCATGAATTTTAATTCAATTTTTAAAAAGAGGCTTCTTTGGCAGAGTTTAGGACTTTTTTGTCCTGCACTTGTTATGTTGCCGCAGGGGGAAGTCTTGGCCTCATCCAAACCTATCGAAATCGAATCGGTTTCGGCCCGGTTTGTCAATATAATGGGGAAAATTACGGATGCCGAGGGAAAACCCGTTATCGGTGCTACCGTAGTCATCAAGGGTACCAACACCAGCACACAATCTGATGAAACCGGGGTATTTCGTTTAAACGCGCCTCCGGGCAGTGAGATTTTGGTGGTAAGCTTCGTGGGTTTTGAACCGCAAGAAGTGGCCATCAACGGAAGAACAACAATCGACGTGAAGCTAGAACCTGTAGCGGCCATTGACGAAGTCGTTGTGGTAGGTTATGGTACGCAACGAAAGGCCCACTTAACGGGTGCGGTGGAAACTGTAGACATGGAAGCCATTGAAGACTTACCGGCGACAAACCTAGGTGCGGCATTGGCTGGGCGTTTGGTCGGTGTTGAGGCTAGCGGCGGAACGGCAAGGCCAGGAAGTAAGGCAAGATTGCAAATTCGTAAACCTGTTTTGTACGGAAAAGATTCCGGAACGGGTGAGCCTTTATACGTAATCGATGGGATGATCCAGGTAGACGAAAAAAACAACCCTGAATCAACACAATTCAACAACCTCGATCCGGCTGAGATAGAAAGCATCTCTATCTTAAAAGATGGTGCAACGGCAGTTTACGGTGTGCGCGGGGCAAATGGTGTCGTTCTCGTAACAACAAAACGAGGGAAAGTCGGTACCCCTAAAATATCCTACAATGGGTCTTACGCTGTAAACGACGAGGTGTACAGAACGAAGATGATGAATGCCTATCAATTTGGCCAGTACTTCAATATTATGAATGGCCCAAATGGTGCAGATGTTGATCCCTTATCGATTGATTACAAAAACCGGGTGTTTGGTCAAGACGAATTGGAGCATTTCAAGACAATCAATCACAATTGGTTGGAAGATGCCTGGTCATCATCATTCAATACACGGCATGCGCTAAACCTAAGCGGTGGAGCGGAACGCGCTACATATTTTGCGGGTGTTTCTTATCAAAAGCAAAATGGTAACCTCGGAACATTAGATTATGATAAATGGAATTTTCGTGCAGGCACTGATGTAAAGGTGGCTTCCAATTTGAAGATGTCCTTGCAACTTTCCGGAAATCAAGACCAATTGGATAGAACGTTTAACAAAGTTTCAGGAGAAGGGCCGGAAGATGATTACAAAAATTTGCTATCATCTGCACCTTACGTGCCGGCCTACATCAACGGTTTGCCTGTTAAATTGCCGGGCCGCCCCAATGATTTGTCGGCCTATCATTTCTTTGAAATTCAACGCCTGAATAATTTGGCGCAAACGCAGACAAAGTTTTTCACAGTTAATATCGCCGCCGAATATGAAGTTCCGTTCGTCGAAGGGCTTAAAGCACGCGCTACCTATTCACGCAATATGCGCAGCTCTCGTGGTAGCCAAATCGGTACCCGCTACCAATTATATGAATTCGCTCGATCGGGATCTAATGAGCATATCTATGAAGGGGCAACAAACCCTCGATCACTAACCGTGAGTAATGGCAATCGTTTATACTTTTCAAACGAGAACGGAACCAACACACAGTACAATTTTTTCCTGACCTACGACAAGCAAATCGGTAAGCACAATTTCAGTGGTTTGGTATCCGTAGAGCGCGGTGAAGCAGACGGGCAGCAGGAAGATGTTTGGAAAGCGGATCCTGTGGAAAGTACAAATGGACAGTTTGGTACAGCCTTCGGTGCTGTCGAGGGGCGTACCTTTGCATATGAATCGGGCTCTTTGGGTTATGTGGCGCGCTTTAACTACCGTTATGATGAGCGCTATTTAGCCGAGTTTTTGTTCCGTTCGGATGCGTCTAATAAATTTGCGCCTGAAAATTACTGGGGTAAATTTTTCTCTGCATCCGCAGGTTGGGTAGTGAGCGAGGAGGATTTTTTCAAAGTAAAAGGAATTGATTATTTGAAACTGCGCTACTCGCTTGGTTTTATGGGTAATGACCAGTTTCCAATATGGTTATGGCGCCAACGTTTCACGTATGAAGTGGGCAAAGGGCCGGTATTTGGTGGCAACGGGATGGGTGAGACAGGGATGAAGATGGACCGCTCACCAAATCGGAATGCAACCTGGAGTGATGAGATCAAGAACAACATTGGTATCGATGCCCGTTTTATGAACAACCGGTTTTCAGTCACTTTGGAGGGGTATTATAACAAAGCCTATAATATTCTCCTAGAGCGGCTGGGCAATACGCCGGTCTCCGTCGGCGGATCCATGGCCCCAGAAAATTACGCACGCGTCAATACATATGGTTACGAAATAGCGTTGGGTTGGAATGATCGTATCGGAAAAGACTTTACGTACGGCATTAACACGCGCCTTTCTTGGTCTGATTTAACCATCAAGTACGTTGATTTTAATGCTGTAGATGAATTATACCCTTGGAAGCCGCGCAACGGCGCTTCGGAAGATGTAGGGAAGTGGGGTTACGATTATTTAGGCATGTTTAGAGATCAAGCGGAGATTGATGCATACGTAAGCCAATACGACATAAAATCCCTTTTCGGTACCAACGCCGGCGATCTTAAACCCGGGATGCTTTATTACCGGGATGTAAGAGGACCACTACAGGCTGACGGAACCTTCGCTGGCCCTGATGGGATCATCGATGATAATGATCAGATTCAGCTCAGCCGTAAGGAGAATAGCCTTTATGGGTTTGGCGTAACGTTAAAAGCGGGATATAAAAGCTTCGCATTTGAAACCGTAATTGCAGGTAGTTTTGGCGGTTACGCAGAAATAGGCTCTGCCGAACGCAGCAAATTGAATAATGATATCACTCGCGCATATAACAACTTGCCGGAAATCTGGGGCGACATTTACGACCCGGAGTTGAATCCTACGGGAACAATGCCTAATCCCAATTGGGAAAATACATATGGCGTTAGCTCAGAATTTTGGCAGGTAAGTTCATTTAGGGCGCGTGTTGCCAGTATGAATTTGAATTATTCATTGCCTAAATCAATCGTAGAACGGATGAAAGTGTCCAATGCACGAGTTTATGTAAGCGCATTAAATCCATTTGGACTGTACAATGCCTTCTCTTATAAAGATACCTATGGCACTGCATGGGATGCCTATCCAAATCTGCGCACCATAGCGTTCGGCTTAAACCTTACCCTCTAATTTAATTTTAAACGAAAGGAAAAGACTAATGAAGAAGCATATATATATATCCCTATTTTTATCCCTTACCTTGTTTGCAAACTCATGCTCTACTGATTTTTTAGAGGAGAAGCGTGATCTTGTTGCTGCGAATGAAGACGTTTTTCAAGACCCTGTTTTAGCGCAAGCCTATGTGAATTATGTTTACGGACTATTTCAACCAGCGAATAATGGAACGGGCTTTATGACTACGCAAACGGCTTCCGAAAATGGCTCGTACAATACCGTCTTCGCACAAACTAGCGACGAGTTGCCGGGAGAAACCGATTACAATAAAATTTGGCCAGTAATATCCAATATCAACAACCACGCTAACAAATATTTCGGCCAACGTATGGGCACAAATATCAGCAATAATACTTGGACCCGCCTGCGGCAGATCAATATGTTCCTGACTGAAGTAGACAAATACGGTATGGAGGATGATATAAAAAACCCGCTTAAAGGGCAGCTGTATTTTTGGCGTGCCTGGCAATACTTCGAGCTTATGCGCCTTTACGGGGGTGTACCAATAGTTTTGGAAGCACAAATTCCGACGGTGGAAAGTAACGAAGAAAATTCTATTCCGCGGAGCTCAACAACGGAAACCATCGCACAGATCAACGCAGACTTGGATCAGGCTATTGCCTTGTTGCCAGGTAGGTGGGATGGCCCTAATTGGGGACGCATCACAAGTGGTGCAGCGGCAGCCTTGCGCGGTCGCGTCATGTTGACCTGGGCAAGCCCACTTTTTAATCCAAATGACAATGCCGAAAGATGGCAACAGGCCTATGATGCTAACCTTGCTGCAAAGGAACTATTAGAGCAGAATGGTTTTGGACTTTTTAGAGAAGGAAGTTTAGAAAATGGTGATGCATGGGGAAGAATGTGGTTCAAGGAGCAGGATAATCCAGAAGCAGTTATTGTCTACGGTTTTAATGACTTTGCGGTAGGGGGTAACTCCAATAAAAACAATGGCTGGGAACAGGCGATCCGTCCACGCGAAATAAACGGTGCTGGATCTGTGTCGCCAACTCGACAGATTGTTGAATCCTTCCCGATGAAAGATGGAAAGGCTATTGATGATAATACCTCTGAGTATACCTACGATCCCAATAAGTTTTACAAAAATAGAGACCCTCGTTTCTATAAATCATTTGCGTATAATGGTGCGATTTGGCCTTACGGAGGTGATGACAACTTTAAAATTTGGACCTATGGATGGAAGCGGAATAACAGCCCGAGCACGGCCTATACATCAACCGAGACGAGAGGTGCCAACGCGAGCGGAATCTATATATGTAAAGCTTCCAATTTAAGAGCAAGTAACGTTATTAATAACTTCCAGGCCAGTGGCACGGACTTTATGGAACTCCGCTTTGCAGAAGTAGTTTTAAATCTTGCAGAGAGCGCAATAGGTATTGGTCGATTGAACGAGGGACTACAGGGTATCGTTGCCATCAGAGAACGTGCTGGGCTTGAGAACAATGATGGTTCGTATGGACTTGCTAATGTGGCTGCGAGCCGCGATCAACTATTTAAAGCTGTGCTTAATGAACGTAAAATCGAGTTTGCCTACGAAGGCAAGCGTTTTTACGATCTGAGACGCTGGATGCTGTTTGATGACGCAACAGGGATGAACTCAAGACTGGGCATTCCCGTGCTGAATGGTACCCGTAGAACAGGCTATACTATAAAAGTTAAAACAGCTGGCGGCGAGTATTTCGGTGTGGCTGATCCTTTGCTCGCTAATGGTGGCAATGCACCCGTAGCAAACCGGAACGCGACAACCTATCCAGCAGGAATCACAACGTACGAGCAATACCTGGACTATCTCTATGATAACCATTTTGAGGTAAGCGTGAAAGATGATTTGGATAGAACAAATGCATCTCCGCGTTGGACGTTTCAGTGGTACCCTGAATATTATTACTTCGGTATCCATCAAAATGTCATGGATGCTTCACCCTATTTAGAACAAACAAAAGGTTGGAATAACCTCGGTAGCGCCGGAAATTTCGACCCCCTACTGTAAAACTACGAATCTTTATAAGTAAGGAAACGAGGTTGACAAGTTATGTCGCCTCGTTTTTTTTGTGGCAAGCGTGCACCGTAGAGGTTCCGCAATAGTATCGTTACGTTTTAGGATAATATGATACACGATTACGTGAAAAAAATCTAACAAATCTAGCTTTTTGTGAGCGCTAAATCGTTAACCTAATGATTGTAGGATATAAGCCTACAGATCTCGGGATATTCATATATTTGATTCGTCAAACATCCACTTTAACAGGGTTTTATTACGGCAGTCAATAGCGGAAAATTCAAGAATATTTGAGCTGAAATAAAGGGAGGGGAGTTTTTTCGGTTGCTATCGAATCCTATATGGGTAGCTGATAATATCGTATAATAAATAGATAATCGCTTATACAATTTCCCTGTAAAGAATGCGTTACTTTGAAATAATCAATTATAGATTCATTGGGATTTGTAATGCAGCTTATAAGATTCCCAGTACAATCTGAATAATGTTAAATTAATATCCTATGAAATCTTTACGAAGTGTGGGAAATTTAAATAGATGAGAGATATGCAGGGGACTGACTTTATTTTTCTGCAGGTAGCTGAAAATTTGTCGATAGCAAGACAGGCTACACAGCTTGATCTAGCAATTGACGGATACGATAGGAGAGTATGCGGCGTGAATGGGGAGAACAAATAAAAAAATAAAAAAAGAGTGCTTTAACGGTAGCCTAATGCGATCGATGTTCATGTATGCTTTGTAGCTAACCACAACGTTGTACAGATATCTAGATAAACCGATAATCTTTTCTATTTGGGAAGAGTGGTTTTCTAACCTTGGGTTGACAGGAGGGCACTATATCAAGTTAATTATATAAACCTAGTTATTATGAGATACAAAGATTTACTGTTTAGTATGAGAACAATCGGAGCATAAAAATCTTGCACACAGTTTGCAATAGTTATGTAAAGTATCGTGATCATACGATTTTAACTAACCCAATGACCCTTCAACCTGGCACTTTAGAAGTTTAGCTTTTTGTGCTTACGAAGAATATATCAATTATTTTATTTTTCTTTTTTAGATAGATATCAAAATTTAAATTTAATTAAATAACCTAATTATCATGAGATTTCAAGAGATTAATCCAATGAGGCTATTTTATCAAATGTTGTTTTTGTGCATAGTTGCCGTTGGAATTAGCGGTTGCAAGAAAGAAGCAACAATTGGTGATCGATTCAGTTTGACTAATTTTAATGGTGCTGTGCAAATGTTGCATGCCGATACATCTGTTACGTTTAGCTGGGAGCCTGCTTTAAAGACGTGGGAAGGCGATCGTCCGGCACCGGAAGTATCGTACGAAATTACAGTCGCAAAGGATGCTGAATTTATGGATCCTGATGCGATAAAAGTTATTCAGGATTCTTTGACGTTTACAATAGGAAAAGAAACGCTGACGCCTTACCAAAGTTACTATGCGCGCGTCAGAACTGTTGCGACTCCAAGCATGTCTGGTTCGGCGTGGGTGAATTACGTGAGCAGCACCAGTGCTAGAACGTTTAGCGTGTTGCCAGAGATCAGTTATTTTAAACCTTCTAAAGTGGGTGATGTCATCGATGTTGCTGCTAGGTTACGCTGGATTCCCGCTTCACAGGTTACAACGTTGGTGTTGGTGTCTGAGAGTTCAGGATTTCGTAAAGAGCTCGTATTGACAGATGAGCAGAAAAAAGATGGCTTAGCTACAGTGAACGACCTGCCTGCTGGCGAAAGTTTACGTGCGGAACTCTACCTGGCAGTTGGAGAAAGAGGCCTTCAAAGAAGGGGGCGGCAATCCTTCCGTACTAAACCCGATGTGACCGGTGCGGGCTATACGGATTTACGAGGTTCTGCTGATCCGCTGGTATTGGTATCAACGCTACCAAATGCAGCTCCCGGAGCGAAGCTCGTGCTCAAACGCGGTGTGACGTACACGTTTCCGACAAGTTACAGATTTGATCGTTCAGTTACGATTATGAGTGAGCCCGGGTTTGGTGAACCAGCGCATATTCAGATCGCTTCATCCCTGAACGTACAACCTGTTGGTACGATAGACTCTATTAAGTTTGATGATGTTAGGATAAGCAGCAGCCAATCCGGATATGTATTTAACATATCTGCGGAAGGAAAAGTTGGTAAAATTGAGTTTGAAAACTGTATACTTTCAAATCATAAGGGGGTGGCTCGTATTACCGCTACAACGAACACCGTGTTTTTTGAAGTGTCAAGGTATGTTGTTAACAATTGCATCATTCAAGATCTTAATGACCTAGGAGTGGCATGTGTCGGTAATGCGAATGCAAATGCAGCTTTCAAGGATATTTCCATCACGAACAGCACCGTCATAAATTCACAGCGTTTTATCTATAACCAGCTTAATAAAAGGACCAATCACGGAAACTCCTGCGCGGTCAATAATGTGACATTTTACAACGTGGGAAGTGGGCGGTTTTATGATCTGATGAATGACGGAACCTTTACAGGGGGACTTAGTATAAGTAACAGTATAGTTGGTGCGGGTGCGTCTTATGGGGATGTGAATATACGCGGAAATTCAAGTATGGCTGTCACCGTGACGAACAGCTTTGTCACATCTGATGTCAAAGGACAAATACTAAACATTCTCAGCGCCGCTAACACATCGTCAACTAACATTTTCCAAGATCCTGCAGCGCGGAATTTTACGATCCGAAATCCCACTTTTAACAGTGCGGGGGATCCAAGATGGCGCCCATAAGCGGAGATGCTTTTAGTTATAATATTATTCAAGGGTAAACTAATTTAATGATGCTAAATAACACTATAAATTTACCAACTTCTTTTCGGACATTGGTTAAGGGATTGGCGTTGGCATGCGTGCTTTCCACGCCGATGGCAGGAATTTCCGCTGAAAAAACTGTAAGTGATTATACGTCTAAGGCAGCGCTATTTGTTAACATTACGGGTAGAGTTGTGGATATCAATGGCAAACCTATTGCTGGCGCTACGGTACTTGTAAAAGGCTCGAAGGCTGGCGTTCGAACAGATCAAAACGGTACCTTTCGTATCAATGTGCCTTCGGAAAATCCTTATATCGTGGTCAGCTTTGTGGGCTACAAGGTGCTGGAAGTCAATGTAGCAGGTCAACAAGACATCACCGTAGCACTGGAGGAATCAAGCGCTGCAATCGATGAGGTGGTTGTCACCGGATATGGTACGCAAAAGCGTTCGGAAATTGTTGGATCGGTGGCTACAATAAAAGGTGAGGAGCTAATGGATATTCCAGCTCCAAATATTGCCGGAGCGTTGCGTAATCGTATAGCAGGGCTTGGCGTGTCGGAAGCCTCCGGCCGTCCAGGTGCGCGTATTTCTTTGAATGTCCGTAATTCGACCACGAGTGCTGCTGGTCAGTCCATCGGGTCGACCAGTGAGCCGCTGTATATTATTGACGGGATTACAGTGAGCAGTGATGTTTTTGATAACCTCGATGCCTCCATGGTTGAGAATATTACGGTGTTGAAAGATGCATCTGCCGCGATTTATGGAGCTTCGGGTGCAAAAGGGGTTATCTTAGTGACCACTAAACGCGGTAAAGTTGGCAAACCAAGTATTTCCTATAACGGCTACGCCGGGATTACGGATGCCGCTAGAAAACCCGATATGTTATCGGCCTATGAGCTGGGTGTCATGCTGAACGAAGGATATAGAATGAACAATGCCTCTGCTGATAGATACTTTAGTAATGATGATCTAAAATACCTACAGGGATTGAATGCAGATAGCTGGTATGACCAACTTTGGCAAGCTTCTTTGACGCAACGTCACAACCTGAGTATATCTGGCGGTTCCGAGAGAATTACCTTCTTCGTAGGCGGTGGATATCAGAATGAAAATGGCAACTACGCCGGCACCAAACAGGATAAATACACACTGCGTAGTGGGATGCAGGCAACGATCATTGATGGCTTAAAAGCAGATGTGAACTTCAATATTGATAACCGTATTCGCAAAAGCAACAATGGATTAGGCAATGATACTGACCAAACTTTTTTTGAAACATTGCTTTCCACGCCAGATTGGATTCCTATGGAAATCAACGGTTTACCGGTTAATTTCGCACGTACGGGAACGCGTAATCCTTTGGGTCTCATTAATTCGGGATTCTACGATGAGCGAAATGCACAGAATTATCGCGTGAATGCAAGCTTGTCCTACCAACCAAAGTTTCTGAAAGGCTTCACGGCAAAAATACAGGTGTCTACAGGCGGCGAGACTAACAACAATACACAATATTCCCCACCGTACAATTTGTATACGTTTGTCACCATGGGTAATAACCAACAGTTCTACTCCACACAACTAACGTCGAACCCAGAATACCAGCCTGTCACCCAACAGAGTGCCGATTTGACAACATCCGTATCTCGTTTGAATAGTACCCAAGGTTTTGTTACATTATCCTATGCAAACACGTTCGGCAAACACAGTATTGATGGGGTAGTCGGCGGCGAGCAGACCATGGCTTATGGAGAAGGTCTATCATCCCGCTATATCAATCAGTTGATTGCTGGCTCTGATGAATATTGGGCATTCGACATCAACACACAGCGGACGGTACGAACGATTGCGGAAAGTACGAAGCGATCATTTTTCGGTAGACTTGCATATGATTATGATAAGAAATACCTTCTGCAGATTGTTTCTCGTCTTGATGCATCATCTAATTTCGCTACGGGTCAGCGTTGGGGTTTGTCTCCAAGCGTTGGTTTAGGATGGGTAGTGAGTGAAGAAGGCTTCTTTAAAGATAATGTCTCGTTCATTAACTTCTTAAAGCTGAAGGCAAACGTGGGGATTGCAGGAGACGATCGCGTGGCCGACAGGTTGTGGCAAGATCGCTATGCCATAGATAATGATAACGGCTATCTTTTTGGCGAAAGGTATGGTGTAGGCCTAAATCCTACCGCTTATCCCAACCCTTCCATAACCTGGGAGAAAAAGCGCACCGTCAATGTTGGTGTGGAAGCCACTTTGCTAGACAATAAATTAAATTTTGCTGCGGAGTTTTTCCAGAATAAGGTTTATGATGGTTTTGATCAAGGCGGTGTGACATCCAACCCACTATATTCGGGTATTATTGCACCTCCCGTCAACTACAGGGAAGCATATAACTGGGGCTCTGAGTTCTCCATCGGCTATAACACCCGTGTAGGCAAAGACTTTAGGATCGGTACAAGTATGAACTTTGGATGGGGAAATTCTGTGGTGACACAGATGCTATTTGCACCAGCGAGTTATCTAGTAACTGATCGTTCGGATGGCAACTGGCTTGGGAATCAATTTGGTACAGATCCGCGACGCTACAATAGCAGCAATGTTGGGTATAAGGTATTAGGCATGTTCCGCACACAGGAGCAGGTGGATGCATACCTTCGTGAAAATCCGAATTACCGCATTGGTGGACAGGTCCCGCAACCCGGTTGGTTGATTTATGAAGATGTTAACGGAGATGGTGTTGTTACGACACAGGATCAGACGTATCTATTTGATCGCACAAATCCCTTCTTCTCAACAGGGATTACGCTCAACTTAGGCTACAAAGCGTTAAGCTTGAGTACAAATATCTTCGGTAGATTTGGAGGCAAGGTGTTTATTGATGGAAATTCTAGATCGGCACCGACAACGACACGGAATGTGATGGCGTTTTGGAGAGATCGGTGGACGCCCGATAATCCTATGGAAGGAACATTTCCTCGTGCGGATGATCCCCTTATTGGTGTAAATGCAGATTTTTGGGCGTTGAATGCGACGACGATACGGATCAACAACATGACGTTAAAGTATGCGCTGCCAGCGACTGCCACCAAACGCGTCGGTTTGTCCAATGCAAGCATCTTGCTAACGGGTAATAACCTCTGGACATTGGTGAATCCATTTAGCTATAAGGATCCGTACACGAATAATGCGTATAACTATCCAACGGTGCGCACGATATCAATTGGTTTTAGTGCTGGTTTATAAACGAAATTGTGATGAAAACAAATATAAAGACGATAGTAAGAAAAGGTCTCGGTATCCTGCTGATGTCTGGCATGCTCACGGCCTGTAACGATGATAAATTTTTCTTGTTGGAGGATCGTAACGGTCTAGGCAGCGATGTGGTTTGGAACTCTGAGGGTTCGATAGACTTCCACTTGAACAAAACTTACGAACTCATTATTCCCAAATGGCCACATCAAGTGATCCCAAATCGGTGGGAGATACATTTAGCAAATGACGAAAACTATTTCGCCTCTGTCGCGGGACATGCTGCGCGCGCCATGGGAATCAATGGAGAAGCGCTTCATAACCATGATGTATTTTACGTGGGAAACATCTACACGTTGAATTATGGCAGTAACCGCTATATGGATATCGCACGATGTAACAATGCGATAAAATTCCTCCCTGAAAGTACCATAAGTGAAACCGCAAAGCGTCGGTTTCTGGGGCAATACCATGCTATGCGAGCCATGGTCTATTTAGAATTGGTGAAAATATATGGTGGAACCCCTTTAGTGCTGGAACCTCAGGACCCGCAAAATTTACAGGCGAGAGGAAGAGCGAGCGCGCGCGAGTGTTTTGACGTTATTATTGACGACTTGACAAAGGCGGTAGACTACCTGGAAGGGGTAACCTATGCAGGCGCCGATTTTGGGCGTATTACCCAAGAAGCGGCGGCCTCGCTGAAGGCAAAGGCGCTTTTATACTGGGCTAGCCCGCAGTTCAATCCGCTGAACGATCCGAAGCATCCTTACGACGCATCACGATGGCAAGCCGCCTTAGAAGCAAATAAGGCAGCCTACGACTTGTGTGTGACCAAGGGACATAGCTTAGTTGCCGATTATGCCGAGATTTGGCGAACAAAAGGGGCAGCAAACAAGGAAGCAATTATTTCCAGATCTTATTCCGCGACACTCCCGAAAAGAGGACACAACGAAGAACGAAAGAACCGTCCAGAATCAGAGGGTGGAGCGCCTGATCGGGCTTACCGAGCAACTTGGAAATTGCTCCAGGCGTATCCGATGAAAGACGGTAATCGCATTGATCAAGCTGGCAACTACAGCTACGACGCGGTCATGTTTTGGCAAAATCGTGACCCTCGCTTTACAGCTACATTTGCGCACAATGGCAGTGTTTATCCGCTAAGTAATAAAGGCGTTAATAGAATTCAGTGGACGTATGTGGGGGCCACTGTGGATGGGATCGCGGAAAGCGCCAACTGGGGTATATATACCAAGAAGTTTACGACGCCTACGCTACCTGCCTCCAATGTTCCATTGGCAAACGATGTCGGTGGTAGCGGTATGGATTGGATTGAGATGCGTTTGGCGGAGGTCATGCTTAATTATGCCGACTGTGCCAACGAAACAGGCGATATGGCCACAGCAAAAAATATGGTTCGCACACTAAGACAGCGCGCTGGTATTGAAGTCGGGAACAATGACTACGGTCTTGGAAGCGCCGCAAGTATAGCAGACATGCGCGATCTAATATTGAATGAACGCATGATTGAATTTGCCTTTGAAAATAAGCGCAATTCTGATCTACGCCGTACGCGAAGGTGGCACCTGCTATCGGGCGAATCGTTAGAAACAATTCGCATTGAACTGCAGCCAGGTGTCGATGCAGCAGCGCTAAATGCAGGCAGTAGAAACAACATCAATGTGGAGAACAAAGCGCAATATCAGCAGAATTTTAGAATGTCCATCCAACAACAAACTACAGGCTTTGGTTCTATAAACATTCCGGAATATCACAATTTTTATACCTTCCATAATGATTTTGTTTGGCGAGGAGTTGATATCTACCCGACGATTGGCTGGGCTGGAGGAACTTTTGATCCTTTGGATAATTAATACGGTATTCAAAAAAACTAATCAGGAAATATGACAACGAGAAAAATATTGGCTTTTATGAGCGTCCTTGCCTTGGCTACGTTGGCGTCATGTCGTGTGGAGTCAGATAACATTTTTAACATGTTCGACGACGTCAAGGTAACGTATCACGACGATAGTGATTATTCGGTTACGGACTATAGAAAATACAATGATGGCGATAGTGTGCATATCAGTTTCACCATTACATCGGCGAATCGAGACATGATGAAGATCGTCGTGGAATCGACCACGGGTAATGGCGGATCAAACGAGCGAAATGAAGTTATCTTACAGAGCAATGAACGAAGGTCATACAGCGGTAGACTTCGCCTTAAGATGCGGCGAGATGGCCGGGCTACATTTCGTATTTTTGCATTGGACGAAAAGAATGTGTACATGGGGGATGGTTATAAATCGGTAACCATAGAGGGCGCGCCTAGCTATACCATTTTGGCAGATAGAAAGGTTTACCGCCCCAACGCCGATAAGCCGGAACTGCCAACTTTTTATGCAATTGCACAAGGGAAAGCGTATACTTATGCTGAGGGTTTAGCAAATTCGTCGGATATCGATTTTGGTATCTATGCACGAATAGATCAAACGCAAGCAAATTTGGGTCGTCTAGTGTTTAATTTATATTCCGTATCTGCGGAACCCAATCCATATCCCTCTTTTGACCTGTCGAATTGGACGAAGCGCAGAACGTTATTTAGTGCACCCATCAGAAATGCGGGCGGGCCAAGTGGAATTTTTAATACCACATTGGTTTCATCCAGCAGAATAGAGGAGGAAGCTAAGAAGCAAAACATTAACCAAACGCAAACAAACCTGACGGAATTTACAACTGCCTTAAACGCAGGTACCTTGCTATACTTTTTAACACCAGAAGGAAAATATGGCGCTATACTTATTAATCAGAGCACGGTTGATGCGGCTAATAACGAATACCTGAGCATCAGTACCAAAATCCAAAATTAAGAGCGTTAGTGCCACATCGCGGTGGCAATATGGTAGCGATACAAATCCCCCTCAGTAATCTTGCTGATGGGGATTTCCATATCATTGTAACAATCATGTATAATATTGCTTATTTTATCGACAACAGTCAACCCTTCTATGCTAATATGCTAGAATGATATGATAACCTAAGCTATTTTACACGGTAAAAATCTGCGTTACTTTGATTATGCCATTTATAAATGAGGCCATATCTGTGTGCCTCAACGGATGGGTGAGTAGGAAAGGAAACAATGTCAAATTTTAATTAAAATTCAAAAAATGAGATTTTTAGTAACTCCATTTATGTTAATGGTGTTTGCTTGTTTGGTGACGTTCAAGGCAAGTGCACAATACCCAAAAATTCCAGCTGAAGTCAAAAAGGCTTCAGATGATATGATGAGCGCTGCAAGAAAGCAGTCTGACGCAGCATGGGCGAAGGCATTGCCTGTTATCGAGCAGTACGCCAAACTAGGAAAGCCTTATATCCCTTGGGCGGGCCGCCCTACTGATTTGCCACAAGCAGAAATTCCAGCCTTTCCAGAAGCGGAAGGTGGAGGCAAGTATGCATTTGGTGGTCGAGGTGGCCGTGTTATCGTGGTAACAAGTTTGGAAGATAACGGCCCCGGCTCGTTACGTGAAGCTTGCGAACAAGGTGGGCCACGAATCATTGTATTTAACGTTGCAGGTATTATCCGTTTGAAAACGCCCTTAATGATTCGCGCGCCGTACATCACCATAGCGGGTCAATCCGCGCCCGGCGATGGGGTGTGTGTGGCCGGAGAATCGGTGTGGATTGATACACACGATGTAATTATACGCCACATGCGGTTCCGTCGTGGAGAAACCTTTGTAGGTCGGCGTGACGATGCCATCGGCGGTAATCCAGTCGGAAACATCATGATCGATCACGTTTCTGCCAGCTGGGGGCTTGATGAAAATATGTCCATGTACAGACACATGTATAACGATAGCACCGGTAAACAGGAAGAGAAACGCGGTACAGTAAATATCACGATTCAAAATTCGATCTTCTCGGAAGCATTAGATACCTGGAACCACGCTTTTGGAAGTACCTTAGGCGGTGAAAACTGTACGTTCATGCGTAACCTTTGGGCGAACAACGCAGCTCGTAATCCATCTATTGGTTGGAATGGTATTTTCAATTTTGCGAATAACGTTATCTATAACTGGGTACATCGAGCTATCGATGGTGGCGACTATCAAGCCACATACAATATTTTTAATAACTATTTTAAACCAGGCCCCGCCACGCCGGCCGGGCAGCCCATCAGTTACCGCATTTTAAAACCGGAATCCGGGCGGAGTAAATTGCCTTATGTTGTTTTTGGCCGCGCTTACGTAGCGGGTAATATTGTAGAAGGAAATGATCAAGTAACTTCCGACAATTGGAACGGCGGCGTGCAGGTGGAAAACAAAGAAGGTAAAGGTATGACGTTCGAAGAAGCTACACCATACTTTGCCGCAATGAAAGCAGCTAAGCCTTTTCCGCATGCGGAGTTTAGGATTATGAGCGCAAAAGATTCATATAGTTATGTACTTGAAAATGCAGGAGCAACCTTACCAAAACGTGATCCGGTAGATTTGCGTATTGTGAAGGAAGTGCGCGATGGGAAGCCTACGCCGTTAAAAAATGTAAAGTTGCCTGAGAAAGATTTTGAACACCGTCGTTTAGCAAAGGATTCATACAAAATAGGTATCATCACCGATATTTCACAGGTAGGAGGTTACCCAACTTACAAAGGGAAATCCTACAAAGATTCCGATAACGATGGTATCCCTGACGATGTGGAACTAAAAATGGGCTTGAATCCGAAAGATGCTAGCGACGCGGCGAAAATCACGGAGTCAGGCTACGCTAATATCGAGATTTATCTAAATAACCTCGCTTCAAAATAAATTACAATGCAGATCACGTTTAAAACCGGCATGTTGGCTTTGGTCTTTGCATTGCCCCACTTAGCGCAAGCGCAATATCCTGTTGTTCCTGATTCGTTGAAGGCCATCGCCGCACAACGGGAACAGTTAGGGCAATTGCGTGCCGACAAGGCTTGGGAAGAAGCACAGAAGGTAATGAAGCAGGAAGGTAGACCTTTCATTCCAAATGCTGCGGAACCAAAAGATTTGCCACAGGCTAAGATTCTCGCATTCCCGGGTGCTGAAGGAGGTGGAGCCTATACGGCAGGCGGACGAGGTGGTAAGGTTATGGTGGTGACTAGCCTTGCCGATAGTGGACCGGGGACATTGCGCGAAGCTTGCGAAAGTGGTGGAGCTAGGATCATTGTGTTTAATGTAGCAGGTATCATACAGTTGGAAAACCCAATTACGATCAGAGCACCTTACATCACTATCGCCGGACAAACCGCGCCGGGCGATGGCGTATGCGTTGCCGGTGAATCCTTTTTGATTGATACGCATGATGTGATTGTTCGCTTTATGCGTTTTCGCCGCGGAACGACAGATGTGACGCGGCGCGATGACGCGCTGGGTGGTAATGGCGTGGGAAATATTATCATCGATCACGTATCTGCCAGCTGGGGGTTGGATGAAAACATGTCTATGTATCGGCATGTCTACGATCGTGAGGGACAAAACCTTAAATTACCTACAGTAAATATTACTATCCAAAATTCTATTTTTTCGGAAGCATTAGATACCTATAATCACTCTTTTGGTAGTACGATCGGGGGTTTGAACAGTACGTTTATGCGTAATCTTTGGGCATCCAACATCAGCCGAAATCCCTCCGTTGGTATGTATGGCGATTTTGGGTTTGTCAATAACGTGGTCTGGAACTGGTGGAATCGCACAGCCGATGGCGGCGATCATCGTTCGTTGTACAATTTTATTAATAACTATTACAAGCCTGGTCCGATAACGCCTGTCGGCGAACCTATTTCCTATAGGATACTAAAACCTGAATCGGGTCGGGATAAGGAGTTTGCCAACACCTTCGGTAAAGCCTATGTACAAGGCAATATTATCGAAGGTAATGCGAAAGTGACGAAAGACAATTGGGATGGGGGGGTACAGCCCGATGCCGATGCTTCTGTATTGGCGAAGATTAAGGTAAATGATCCATTTCCGCTCGCAGCGTTTGGCAAAATTATGTCAGCCCAGGAATCATACGCGTATGTATTGGAAAATGTCGGGGCGATATTGCCGAAACGTGATGCTGTAGATGCACGTATTGTGAAGCAAGTTAAGACCGGAAAGGTCTTTTACCAAGAGCCAAAAACTCCTGTTGCTCCCTCACCTTACGTAAAACGGAGGTTGCCGGCAGATTCTTATAAACAAGGAATTATCACGGATATTAGCCAAGTAGGGGGCTATCCAACATATAAAGGAAAGCCCTACAAAGATTCGGACAATGATGGTCTTCCAGATGATTATGAACGCAAAATGGGGTTAAACCCGCGTGATCCGAAGGATGCAGCTCAAATTAGCGATAATGGCTATGCGCATATAGAAAATTATTTGAATAGTGTGGTTCCTTTAAAACAGGTCAAGCCATAAGCAACGCAATAGATCATTAAAAAGGGAGGCTGGATTGAAAATTTCAATCCAGTCTCCCTTTTTCTTTGTCAACCCGCCATCGTGTTTAGCTAATCCTATACGATACTATTATCGCTATAGGCGGTTTTAGCCAGTTTACCCTTACCCAACAGCTAAAATGATACAATAGCTAGAGAAAATAATACAACCATCGACATCCCTTTTTAGCTATGTTTGTAATAGCAATAAAGACAGATTATCCCCATTTCTTTTATATAAATAACGAAATGTTCGATCCGGTAACTTCTTTATAATTAGCTTTATAAGCCTTATTAATTCGCTTTTACGTTGGGAAAAATTTTTGTATATAGTAGTTTGTGTGTTAGAAAATTGGTATCCATTTTTCTGGTTGTTTTCGGCGCATGTCTTGTAGGATATGCGCAGAAGCAGCTCTCGCCCATAACTTTGCAAAAAGATAACACCCTCCTTTATACCGCTGACGCGCAAGGTAATCGCATTCCCGATTTTTCCTACGCGGGCTATGCAGGTGGCGAAAACGCCATTCCATTTGTAAAAGCTAAAATTCTAGTGCCTCTAAAAGATGGCGATGCAACGGCACGTATACAGCGCGCTATCGATTATGTAGCACAGCTTCCCGTTGATAAAGACGGATTTCGCGGTGCCGTTTTGCTTGAAGCGGGTACATACCAGATCATGGGATCCTTAACGTTGCATAGTGATGGTGTCGTATTGCGCGGCGCAGGCTTTGGCGACAAAGGAACAACGCTCTTTGGAGCGGGCACCTCTCGCGAAACGTTAATTCGAATAGCTGGTAAGGATAATCGCCAATATACCTTACAACAAGAAATTACAGATCAATACGTTCCCGTCAACGCCATGAGCTTTACGGTAACTAACGCCGCAGCCTATAAGGTAGGCGATGCGATTGAAATAACCCGCCCTTCCAGTGAATCCTGGATAAAAGCTTTGGGAACGGATCATTTCGGTGGCGGAATAACGTCATTAGGATGGAAACCCGGTCAGCGTGATGTGGTATGGCATCGCCAGATCAAAGCCATCAACGGTAATAAAATTGTTATTGATGCGCCTCTTACGACAGCGTTGGACAAAGCCTTCGGTGTATCTAGCATTCAAAAATCCACATGGTCGGGCAGAATCGCGCAAATAGGGGTGGAAAATATGAACCTCACTTCAGCTTTCGATCAGGCTAATCCAAAAGACGAGGATCACCGTTGGATGGTGATCAGTATTGAAAACGCCACAAATGTCTGGGTGCGCAGTATACAATTTAAGCATTTTGCTGGCTCCGCCGTTTATGCATTAGCGACTTCCAGCAAGGTCACGGTGCAAGATTGTTTGTCCCTAGCGCCCGTATCAGAGATTGGTGGTCAGCGCAGGTACACCTTTTATACGAAAGGTCAGCAGACCTTATTTCAACGACTATACGCCGAAAACGGCTACCATGATTTCGCCGTAGGCTACTTGGCCGCAGGCCCGAACGCTTTTGTGCAATGCCAGGCTATAGAACCGCATAGCTTTAGTGGCGCTGTCGATAGTTGGGCATCAGGAGTACTATTTGATGTGATCGATATTGATGCACAGGCGCTCAGTTTTGCAAACCGCGGCCAGGATGGACAAGGTGCAGGATGGGCCGCCGCAAATAGCGTTTTTTGGCAATGTAGCGCCGCGTTAGTGGAATGTTTTCAGCCGCCAACAGCGCAAAATTGGGCTTTTGGTGTTTGGGCACAATTCCAGGGCGATGGATTTTGGGATCAATCCAATGAACACATTAAGCCGCGAAGCCTATACTATGCGCAATTACAAGAGCGTTTAGGTGGCAAAGCAAAAGATAGAGCAGTATTGCTTCCGGTTCTTAGCGAAGCCTCGAGTAGCCCATCGATTGATGTGGCCATGGAATTGACGAAGCAAGCGGCAGAGCCGGTATTACAGTTGAAGGATTTTATCGCGCAGGCTTCCAAACGCGAAAACTTTGCTGATCATCTGAAGGGATTAAAGACAGTAGATCAGCTACCTATGGTTAAAAAGGTAGCGCCTGCTATGGCTCCGGATATGAAGCTTGCCCAAGGTTGGTTGGTTCGGGGCAATGAGGTGTTGGTAGGGAGAAAATCAGATATTCAATGGTGGAACGGCAGCGCTCGTGCACATGGAGTCGAAAAAGCAAAACCGCACATCACCCGCTTTGTGCCGGGAGAGGAAGGTTTGGGCTTAACGGACAACTTGCTTGCAACAGCAGACAGTATGCTTGCTACTCATACCCTAAGTATCGATCATAACTACGGGCTTTGGTATGATCGTCGCCGCGACGACCACGAACGCATTCGCCGCATGGATGGCGAAGTGTGGCCGCCGTTTTATGAGCTTCCCTTTGCGCGGAGCGGCCAAGGAGTGGCATACGATGGATTGTCGAAATATGACCTGACAAAATACAATCAGTTTTACTGGAACAGACTAAAGGAGTTTGCAGATGTTGCTGATCAAAAAGGTTTGGTACTGATCCATCAAAACTATTTTCAGCACAATATTATTGAAGCGGGCGCGCACTATGCCGATTTTCCATGGCGTACGGCAAATAACATTAACGATGTGGGCTTTCCGGAGCCGGTGCCTTATGCGGGGGACAAGCGCATCTTTATGGCCGAGCAATTTTATGATGTGACACACCCACAACGTCGGGCCTTGCATCGTGCTTACATCCGCCAATGCTTAGATAATTTTAAAGATAATACCGGCGTAATCCAAATGATCAGCGCCGAATATACCGGACCGCTACATTTCGTCCAATTCTGGATCGACGTCATTAAAGAATGGAAGCAAGAGACGGGCAAAACGCCAATGATCGCACTTAGCGCTACCAAAGATGTGCAAGATGCTATTTTAGCGGATCCAGAGCGTGCAAAGGAAATTCAGATCATTGATATCCGTTACTGGCATTACCAAGCGGATGGATCTGCCTATGCTCCGAAAGGTGGCCAAAACTTAGCGCCGCGCCAGCATGCTCGCTTGCTGAAACCGAAAAAGACATCAGCGGAGCAGGTGTATCGCGCAGTAGCCGAGTATCGCGTTAAAAATCCGGATAAAGCCGTTTTATATCATGGTGACAACTACCCCGAGATGGCCTGGGCGATCTTCATGGCCGGCGGATCAATGGCTAATCTTCCTGCCGTAAATAATCCTGATTTCTATAAGGCAGCATCAACCATGAAAGCTGATGTTGAAAACAATACTTGGGTGCTTAAAAGTGCTTCGGGAGCCATTGTCTACAATAACGAGGCAGGCACCACTTTGGATCTTTCAAGCCTGAAAGGCAATTACAACGTAGTGCACATCAGCCCGAAAACAGGAGAAATACTTCATACTGAGCCGCTGAAGTTAGGAAAAAGCACCACACTGAAAAATTATAAAAATACAGCAGAAATTCTCTGGATCACAAAAAAATAAGCATGACGATTAGCAAAAAACTGTTACCTATTCTTTTGGCGGGAGCTTTATTTTCCTGCACGTCTCGGCAAGACAAACAGGAAATCGATGTACTGAAGGTTTCTGAAAATGGTCGTTACCTGACAACAGGTGATGGCGATCCTTTCTTTTGGTTGGGCGATACCGGTTGGTTATTGTTTAACAAACTTAACCGTGATGAAGCGGAGACCTATCTCGAAGATCGCAAGAATAAAGGGTTTAACGTAATCCAGGCAATGGTGTTACATACCGTGCCCTCTGTAAATGTGTATGGTGATTCATCTATCGTTAACAAGGATATTGCACGCCCGCTAGTTACGGATGGCAATAATCCTGATAATGCGGACGAGTATGATTACTGGGACCATATCGACTACATCATCGACAAGGCAGCTGAAAAAGGATTGTACATGGCGCTCGTTCCTGTGTGGGGTTCACCCGTGAAAGACGGAAAGGTTTCTGTTGAACAAGCAAAAGTATATGCACGTTTTTTGGCCGAACGTTGGAAAGAAAAAAAGAACATCATTTGGTTAAACGGTGGTGATATCAAAGGATCCGATTCTATCGCCGTTTGGCAAGAAATCGGCAAGACGATAAAATCCATCGATCCCGATCATTTAATGACCTTTCACCCACGCGGACGCACTGCATCGTCAGACTGGTTTCATGATGAATCTTGGTTAGACTTCAACATGGTACAATCAGGGCATAGACGCTACGATCAGGACACGTCCAAGAACGAGGATAAGCACTACGGCGAAGATAATTGGAAGTTTATGGTCGCAGACTGGAAGCGTACGCCGATTAAGCCGACGATTGACGGCGAACCGTCTTATGAAGGCATTCCACAAGGATTGCATGACATCAAAGAACCACGTTGGACAGCCGCAGATGTTCGCCGCTATGGATATTGGTCCGTTTTCTCAGGTGGCTTTGGGTATACCTACGGACAAAACTCTGTTATGCAGATGCATTCGCAGTCTGATACATCCACGGCTTATGGTTCGAAAGAGCTATGGACAGAAGCTTTGCAAGCTCCAGGTGCCACGCAAATGAAATATATCAAAGACCTGATGCTCTCTCGTGGCGATTACTTCGAGCGCGTACCTGACCAGAGCATTGTGGCAGATAACGGCGAAAAGTATAACCAGCTCTTGGCAACACGGACAAATAAATACGCTTTTATATACAATTACAACGGCCGCGAGATGAAAATCAATATGGGCAAGATTGCTGGCGATAAAGTAGAAGCAGCTTGGTTTAATCCGCGTAATGGAGAAACAAAAAAAATTGGCGAATTTGATAATAAGGGCGTGCAAAGCTTCCAGCCTGAAGGAGAGACGAAAGACGGCAACGACTGGGTGCTGATATTAGATAGTATATAATGAAATTGAGTATTAAGGTTTTAGTTTTTGTGTTAGTGACATCCCTCTTGGCATCCTGCCAAAGGGATGTTTACCTGTTTACATCGTTTCGTGAGCCTGCAAATGAAGGCCTTCGCTACCTGTACAGTGAAGACGCCTATCACTGGAAAGAGATTCCCGGTGTCTACCTAAAACCGACATTGGGATCGCAAAAAATTATGCGCGACCCGTCTATGCTACGTGATAAAAACGGTTGGTACCATCTTGTGTGGACCATCGCCTGGAAGGGCGATAAAGGCATCGGCTATGCCCGTTCGAAAGATCTTGTTCATTGGGAGCAGGAAAAAATTATTCCGGTGATGGCGCATGAGCCGACCACCGTCAATGTATGGGCGCCGGAGCTTTTTTATGATGAAGACGAAGATCGTTTTGTCATTATTTGGGCTTCAACGATTCCACATCGTTTTCCGAAAGATGCCGAGGCAGAAGACAACAACCAACGGATGTATTACACCACGACGAAGGACTTCGAGACATTCGCGCCGACGAAGCTCTTTGCCGATCCGGGTTTCAGCATCATTGATGCGGTGATCGTGAAGAAGGGAAAAGACGATTACGTGTTGGTGCTGAAAGACAACAGTCGCCCGAACAGAAACTTAAAGGTGGCCTTTGCGGATAATCCACTAGGGCCATTTACAAACGTATCCGCCCCGTTTTCGGACTACCTGACAGAAGGGCCAAGTGTAGTCAAAGTAGGGAACGAGTGGCTGATTTATTTCGACTCGTACGGCAGCAAAAGCTATGAAGCTGTTGCCACAAAAGATTTTAAACACTTTGAAAAGGTAAACCATAAAATAGGGGTACCTGAAGGACATAAACACGGAACTATTTTTAAAGCCTCAAAACGAGATTTAAAACAGTTGCTAAAAGGAAAGGAATAACAATGAAATTGAAAATAGTAGGGTTGGCCATGCTGTGTGCTACATCATGCGCGATGGCGCAGGATACAGTAAAATATGTCGGCGAAACACTATCGAACGTAGATTACCACCACGGACAACTGACGCCTGCTGTTGGCACACACAACATTCAGGTGTTTCGTGCAAACCGTGAGTTTCCAGATCTGGCTGGCGGACATGGGTTTACCTACAACCACCAACCCTTTTTAGCATATTGGAACAACAACTATTATTTACAATTTTTAAGCAACCCAATAGGCGAGCATATTGCGGAAGGAAAGACACTGCTTTTAACGTCGAAAGATGGCTATTCGTGGTCGAAACCGCAGGAGCTTTTTCCGCCCTATCTAGTTCCGGAAGGTTTCACCAAACCCGGGCGGGATGATAAAGCCGGAAAAGACCTATACGCCATTATGCACCAACGGATGGGCTTCTACACCGCTAAAAACGGGAAGCTGCTAACCATTGGGTACTACGGCGTGGCTTTAGATGCCAAGGATGATCCCAACGACGGGAACGGCATTGGCCGTGTTGTGCGCGAAATTAATAAAGACGGTTCCTTTGGACCAATCTATTTCATACGATTTAATAGTTCTTTCAACCAAAAGCTGGCAAAATATCCTTTCTATACCAAAAGCAAGGATAAAGCCTTTGTCGCAGCCTGTAAAGAGCTCATGGAAAAACCGTTGATGATGCAGCAGTGGGTAGAGGAAGCCGATCGCAATGATCCATTGGTGCCTTATAACAGACCGATCAAAGCATTCGCTTACTACCATTTGCCAGACGGCCGTGTTGCAGGCTTTTGGAAACACGCCCTGACATCAATCAGCAATGACAATGGAAAGAGCTGGACGTATACGCCATTACGTGCACCCGGTTTCGTCAATAGCAATGCCAAAATCTGGGGGCAGAAAACAGCTGATAACCGTTATGCAACGGTATACAATCCTTCCGAATTTCGTTGGCCATTAGCGGTGTCTACCAGTGACGACGGCTTACGATACACAGACCTGCTATTGGTGAATGGTGAAATTAGCACCATGCGCTATGGTGGCAACTATAAATCATACGGACCGCAATATGTGCGGGGTATTCAGGAAGAAAATGGTACGCCTCCGGGATCGGATATGTGGTTAACCTACAGCATGAATAAAGAAGACATGTGGGTGGCTAAAGTGCCCGTGCCGGTTGTCGCTAAAGTTCAGGGTGCTGTAAAGGATGATTTTGCGCAAGAAGCAACAGCAGCTTACCAAAAATGGAACATCTATAGCCCGCTTTGGGCAACTGCAAAAGTAGAAAGCAATGCACTGGTACTACGCGATAAAGATCCTTATGACTATGCAAAGGCAGATCGCGTTATAGCGTCCGCGAAGAAGACCAATATCGAATTTAAGGTGTCCCCAAAACAGACCGATCGTGGTACGCTCGAAATTGAGCTAACCGACGATAAGGGGCAAGCGGCTTGTCGCCTGATCTTCGACAGGGACGGACAGATTAAAAATAAAGCGGGCTATAGAAATGCCGGCGTGCAAGCCTATAAAGCAGATGAGGTATATGACATTCGTCTATTGGTAGACGTCACTACGCGATCTTTCCAACTATGGATTAATGGCGTGGATAAGGGTACAAGACTGTTTTTTCAACCCGTAGCTAACATCAGCAAAGTATCATTTCGTACAGGTGAAGTAAGACGTTACCCAGATGCAGATACCCCGACAGATCAGGATTTTGATGTGAAGGATGCAGGTAAAGCCGTGAACGAAGCAGCTTACGGCATTCTATCGTTGACTGCAGAAAAATTGAACTAATGAAAGGACTAGGAGCAGCGATCGTTACGGTATGCCTGTGGTTTTCAACCCAGGCATCTGTTGTGCTTCCGAATATTTTTGCGCATCATATGGTGCTGCAACAGAAACAACCTGTCGCCATCTTCGGTAATGCAAAGCCAGGCGAAGAAGTGCAGGTTCGGTTTAACGATCAAAACAAGAAAGGCCGCGCCGATGCGAACGGGAAATGGCAGGTGCTGCTTTCACCCATGCGCGCGAATGCAAAGGGACAAACCTTGGAAATTCGCGGCGAGAATACCATCCTATTGAACGATGTTTTGATTGGCGAAGTATGGCTTTGTTCGGGCCAGTCCAATATGGAGTTCCAGATGCGGAAATTACAGAAAATAGCAGCAGCGGAGCAGAGGAGTAATTTTCCAAAGGATGCTGTGAATGAAGCTAATAATCCTAATATCCGCCTGTTCTTAGTACGACGTAAATTTTTAGAAAAGCCAGATAGCAGTTATGCCGGTTGGAGCATAGCGCAAGATTCTGCGCTAAGGCAGTTTTCAGCACCGGGTTATTTTTTTGCTAAAACCTTGCAGGAGAAGCTAGGCGTTCCGGTGGGAATAATCTCATCCGCAGTAAGTGGCAGCCGTATCGAGCCTTGGATTTCCGAGCAAGCATTTGCCGAAGAACCTTATTTTGCTAACAAAAAGATCGCCGGAGATCCGGGCAAGTTCTTTACATCAATGATTGCTCCTTTGGCGCCCTATACGCTAAAGGGTATACTTTGGTACCAAGGCGAGACCAATGTTTTTTTGAAAGAAAACATCGAGTACACCCATAAGTTTAAAACCCTTATCCAAAGCTGGAGAAAGCAATGGAAAAATAGAAAATTGCCATTTTATTTCACGCAGATAGCGCCATTTAACTATTCCGTAGATGAAAAAGGAGCGGAGCGGATGGCCCGCACCATACTCCCGGAATTCCGCGAAGCACAAGATCTTTTGTTGAAACTTCCCAATACAGGCCGCATCGTGACCACCGATCTTGTAGATGATGTGAAAGATCTGCACCCGATTAATAAATGGGACGTAGGCAAGCGCTTGGCCTGGCAAGCCTTAAACAAAACGTATGGTTTAGACGTCGTAGCTGACGGCCCTACGCTGTCAAAAGTGCAATACAAAGACCATAAAATAATCATTCATTTCCAGCATGCCGATGGTTTACAAGCTGCCGACGGGAAGCCGATTACAGGTTTCGAAGTCGCAACTACCAATGGGCAGTACGTTTCCGCGCCAGCAAAGATTGTCGGTCGAACCGTACAAATCGAACAACAAACAAGTGGCCCGATAAAAAGTGTACGCTTCGCCTGGGACGAAGCCGCGCAACCCAACCTGGTGAATGCTGCCGGTATCCCTGCACTACCATTTCGCACCGATAATCCATTTAAAAACATTAAACTCAATTAACGAATGCCGCACATGAAGTTTTATTCCAACATTTTCCTGTTTACCTTGCTCTTTGCCCTGACAGGCCAAACCATGGCCCAAGAGTCAATCAAGCAATACCTTTCCGGAAAGGGAAAAGATGACGGCATCCTTTGGGATTTTAAAGTTTCCGAAGGCATGAAAGCCGGGGAATGGACGAAAATTCCGGTACCGTCCAACTGGGAGCTCCAAGGATTTGGAAAATACAACTATGGCTTTAACAAAGAAGCGGATAAAGGAAAGGAAATAGGGAGCTATAAGCACCGCTTTTCAGTTGATCGCACTTGGAAAAATAAGCAAATTAACCTAGTGTTTGAAGGGGTGATGACAGATGCCACCGTGAAAGTGAATGGAAAAGCTGTAGGACCGATACACCAAGGCGCTTTTTACACATTTTCGTACGATATTTCAAAACATATCCAATGGGGAAAACAAAACCTGTTGGAAGTCGAGGTCGCCAAACATTCTGCGAATAAGTCTGTCAATGCAGCTGAAAGAGAAGGCGATTTTTGGGTGTTCGGAGGAATTTTCAGACCCGTATTTTTAGAGATTTTACCTCAAAATCATATAAAGCGTCTTTCTGTTGATGCAAAAGCAGATGGATCACTTCGTTTAAAGGTGCAGTCGAAAGGCAGCGCAGATGAAGTAGCCCTTACCTTATACGATGCACAGGGTAAGAAATTCGGTAAAACAATCCGCAAATCTGCAAGCGGTTCGGAAACTTGGCTGGAAGGAAACTTTGAAAAACCAGCCTTGTGGTCTTCTGAGTTTCCAAACCTGTATCGCGCAGAAGTAACGCTCTATAGCAAAGGAAAAGAAGTACACCGCATCAATCAAAAAATCGGTTTCCGCACGGTTGAAGTTAGGCAGCGAGACGGCGTCTACATCAACGGGCAGAAGATAAAATTTAAAGGCGTTAACCGACACTCTTTCCACCCAGAATCTGGCCGTACCACAAGCAAGCAGTTAAGTGTGCATGATGTACTTCTGATGAAGGAAATGAATATGAATGCCGTTCGCATGGCGCATTACCCACCAGATACCCATTTTTTGGAAGTCTGTGACTCGTTGGGTCTATACGTGATGAATGAATTAGGCGGATGGCACGGACATTACGACACGCCGACCGGTAAGAAACTCTTGAAAGAGATGATCGAGGTTTCCGAAAATAATCCGTCCATCATTTTCTGGGCGAATGGAAATGAAGGCGGCCATAATGCGGAACTAGACAGCACCTTCTTCGAACAAGATATCCAGAAACGTCCGCTGATCTATCCTTGGGCGGTGTATGGCGGCTTTGAAACCACTCATTACCGAGAATACAATTATGGGATAGGCACCTATGATCACGGACATAACATTGTGATGCCTACCGAATTCTTGCACGGCATGTATGATGGCGGGCATGGCGCCGGTATCGAAGACTATTGGAAAGCCATGTGGGCAAATCCGCTCTCAGCAGGTGGTTTCCTATGGGATTTTCAAGATCAAGGAATTGTCCGTACAGACAAAAATGGCATCTTGGATACCGACGGAAATCGTGGAGCAGATGGTATTGTTGGCCCTTATTACCAACGTGAAGGTAGTTTCTATACCATCAAAGAAGTGTGGAGCCCGATTTTTTTTGAAAAACGTGAAATGACCGCCGTCTTTAACGGGGCATTCACCATCGAAAACCGCTACGCATTCACCAATACATCAGACTGTACGTTCAGTTACGAACTTCGTAAGTTAGACGGATCGACCGAAAGCAACAAGACTGGTGCTATTGCCGCGCCGAGTATTGCACCTTATGCGAAAGGAACATTACAGGTTGATCTGCCCGCAGATTGGTTCAGCTATGATGCGCTGTATATTTCGGCGAAAGATGTATACGGAAAAGAACTGTTTACCTGGAGTTTCCCGATCACGCTGCCTGCAAAAGTTGCGGAGACCAAGAAAAAACGGGATGGCACAAAAGTAGAGGCACAGGAAACTGGCGATGCCTTTGTCGTGAAAGCTAATGGTATACAATATACATTTAACAAAAAAGATGGTCTGCTAGCAGAAGTTAAAAATGGGAAAGGTATTATTCCTTTTCATAACGGTCCGGTATTGCAAGAAGCGGTAAATAACTACAAATCGTTTACCATGCGCCAAGTGGCAGATACCGTGATTATCGAATCCAAATTCGACAAGAAGGAAAGTTACAACACCTTGCAATGGTCCATCTACCCATCCGGTCAATTGAAAATGCATGTGCAATATTTCCCGGAAAGCTACTTCACCCGTTTTGTGGGCGTTAACTTTGATTTGCCGGAAGAGGAGATGCAGGGCGTAGAATATATGGGCATGGGACCTTATCGGGTATGGAAAAACAGGATGAAGGGCAATCGATTCGGGGTTTGGGAAAAAGCCTACAACGATGTCGCTACCGGCGAAGTGCCTTTCGAATACCCTGAATTTAAAGGCTACCATGCCAATATGTATTGGACAAAATTTAAGCTGAAATCGCAATCCTTTAGCGTATTCACCGATCGGGAAGATGTGTTCTTACGTTTGTTCACGCCAAAAGAACAACAAGATACCGACTGGAAGAATATGGAGCCTACTTTTCCAACTGGCGATATCTCGTTTATGAACGGTATCTCTGCTATTGGTACGAAAACCCAAAAACCGGAAACAACCGGACCCATGGGTATGAAACATGTGTATTACGATTTTGAAAAGGAACCAATAAGAGCATTGCATATGCAATTATATTTCGATTTTTCGGGCAAATAAACCTTTGGGCTGATGAAGATGAACGTGCTGACATATGGTATAATCCTGCTACTTGCTATCTTTTCTGGCAACCTGCATGCCGCTACACAAGTGGACGAGCTGCGCTGTGAACTGCTTGTTAACCCGCAAGGTATTGATGTACAGCAACCTCGTCTCAGCTGGAAGATAACCTCGGGTGAGCGCGCTGTAGTCCAAACGGGATACCATGTCCTTGTGGCGTCCACTATAGAAAACCTGAATAACAATATCGGCGACTTGTGGGATTCTGGGCACACTGCATCGTCGAATAGTATCAGCGTTTATTACGCTGGAAAAGGATTAGGTTCTGGCACGGAGGCCTATTGGAAAGTAAAAATCTACAGCAACAAAGGCGAGTCAGCGTGGTCTGCCCCGGCCTCATGGAGCATGGGATTGTTGCACTACAAAGATTGGGCAGGCCGTTGGATCGGTTTTGATGATTACCAGCAAACAGATGACAAGACTTCCGGACAGCTATCAGCCCGCTATTTCAGAAAAGAGTTTGCATTGCGCAAGCCGGTGAAGAAAGCCACAGCCTATATCATGGGGCTAGGCCTTTATGAGCTTTACCTAAATGGTAGAAAGGTGGGCGATCAGGTACTTGCGCCATCACCGACCGATTACACGAAAAATATAAAGTACAATGTGCTGGATTTGACGCCCCTTGTCAAAGAGGGTGCGCACGCGATAGGCGTCATACTAGGCAATGGCCGTTTCTATGCGATGCGCCAAGCGAAGCCTTACAAAGTGAAAAGCTTCGGTTTTCCAAAGCTGCAAATGCAGGTTAAGGTGACTTATACCGATGGTACGACAGAGCTTTTCAAAACAGACGACAGTTGGAAAGGAACAACAGAGGGGCCTATCACCGCTAATAACGAATACGACGGTGAAAGCTACGATGCGCGGAAAGAGATGCCGGGCTGGGCAACCGTTGGCTTTGATGACAAAGCTTGGCTAAAGGCAGAATATGTGCAAGAGCCAGGCGGCAACTACGAAGCACAATTGAATGCCAATATGAAGGTGATGCAGGACATTCCGCCCGTATCCGTAACGAAGAAAGCGGCTAATAAATATATTGTAGATTTTGGACAGAACTTTTCGGGATGGGTGAAAATGCGTGTCCGTGGCAAGCAAGGAACAGAAGTCAAGCTGCGTTTTGCAGAATCACTTACCGCAGATGGCGAACTATTTACCACCAATTTGCGCGATGCCAAAGCAACAGATCTTTATATCTTGAAGGGAGGCGAGCAAGAGGAATGGGAGCCGCGCTTTACGTATCATGGTTTTCGGTATGTGGAAGTGGACGGATACCCAGGTAACCTGCAGGCGGCCGACATTGTTGGCCGATTTGTGTATGATGAAATGGCAAACATCGGTACTTTTCATTCATCCAATGCGCTATTAAACCAAATCCATCAAAATGCCTGGTGGGGTATCGCTTCCAACTACAAAGGCATACCCGTCGATTGTCCGCAACGGAATGAAAGACAACCTTGGCTGGGCGATAGGCCTACCAGCGCTTATGGCGAAAGCTTCCTTTTTGACAACACCGTGCTTTACAGCAAGTGGTTGGAAGATATACGGCTTTCGCAAAAAGAAGATGGTGCCATTCCGGACGTAGCACCTGCGTTTTGGCGCTATTACAGCGATAACATCAGCTGGCCCGGCACCTATCTGTTCATCGCAGATATGCTTTACCAGCAAACGGGTGATATCCGCGTCTTGGAAACACATTATCCGGCCATGAAAAAATGGATGGAATATATGCGTTTGCGGTATACAGACAAAGATGGCATTATAACGAAAGATAGTTATGGCGATTGGTGTTTTCCGCCGGCCAGCATCGAAGAAGGGCGCGGCAAAATTGCGGATAAGAAATACCCAAGCGCACTGATATCATCTGCCTTTTATTACCATTTATTGCATACGATGCAACGGTTTAGTGTGTTGACAGACAATGCAAAAGACAGTGTAATCTATGCCGATCAAGCACTTCAGCTTAGAAAAGATTTTAACACGCGTTTCTACAATGCACAAGGCTACTACGGCGCAAATACCTTAACGGATAATCTTTTAGCGATGTATTTCAACCTTGTCGATGACGAAAATAGGCAGCAGCTAGCCGCACGCATTGTCGACATTGTCGAAAAGGAAAACAAAGGTCACTTAAGCACTGGCGTCATAGGAACCCAATTTATCATGCGTACGTTGACCGAAATGGGACGTGCAGACTTAGCTTACGGCATCGCAACAAAAAACACATACCCTTCTTGGGGGTATATGATTGAGAATGGTGCGACGACTATCTGGGAACTATGGAACGGGAACACGGCACATCCAAAAATGAATTCGCAAAATCATGTGATGATGTTGGGTGACCTATTGGTTTGGTATTACGAGAACCTGGCAGGTATCAAAACGGAAACGAACGCTTTTGAGACCATCCACATGAATCCAAGCTTCATTTCGGGGCTTACGCACGTTGATGCAAGCTACCAAAGCTTGCGTGGAGAGATTAGCTCCTCCTGGACAATGGATAAGCGACAGATGCTTTGGAAAATCCGAATTCCGGCAAACAGCAAAGCTCGTGTGTTTATCCCGGCTTCGGCTCCCACGGCAATTACCGAAGGCGGAAAGAAGCTTGGTCAAATCGAAGGCGTTAGGTATGTGGAAACCCAAAAAGATAAGGTATTGCTTGAGGTAGGCTCGGGCGAATATGAATTTAAGATAAAACGATAGAAAGAGATGATGATAATCGATAAACGAATAACAACGATGTTACTTCTGCTCGTGTCTTTCATGGCTGCGGCACAGGAAAATGCACTTCACAAATGGCGGAAGGGAATTGTTACAGATGAATTCATCTATAACAAAGCGCCGTTTCCTTCTTGTCACTCCGCGACTTTAGCAGAGACACAGAACGGGCTGGTGTATGCGTTCTTTGGTGGCACGCGCGAGCGCGATCCGGATGTGGAGATCTATGTATGCCGTTATGAAAACAATGCGTGGACGGCGCCCGCTTCCGTAGCGGATGGCGTGCAAGAGGACGGAAGCAGACTGCCTACATGGAACCCTGTGCTCTATCAAATTCCTGCTGGCGACTTACTACTTTTCTACAAAATTGGTCCTAAGCCATCCGCATGGTGGGGCATGGTGAAACGCTCTTCTGACGGTGGCAAAACCTGGTCGGCAGCGGAAAAACTTCCGGAAGGCTATTTAGGACCGATAAAAAATAAGCCCGTGTTGCTTAGCAACGGTAATTTGATCTGTCCCACTAGCACAGAAGGAAACGGGTGGAATATACATTTCGAAATCACGTCCGACTTTGGTAAAACCTGGCGTAAAGTGGGACCTATTGCACGCGGGGAAGACGATCTCAATGCCATACAGCCAAGTGTGTTGGATCATGGCAATGGCAGATTACAAATCTTGGCACGTAGCCGGAACTGGGCCATTGTAGAATCATGGTCAACAGACAACGGAGAAACATGGTCGCCGCTAAAAAAAACAAGCTTACCAAATAATAATTCTGGTACCGATGCGGTGACGATGAAAAACGGCACACATGTGTTGGTCTACAACCACGTGTTGCCACCGAAAGAGAATCCGAAAGGGGCACGCACGCCATTGAATGTCTCTATCTCGAAAGATGGAAAAAATTGGGATGCCGTATTGATCTTGGAAGATTCGCCAATCAGTCAATACTCATACCCCGCCGTGATACAAACGCAGGATGGTATGCTTCATTTTGTCTATACCTGGCGTCGCCAAAAGATGAAACATGTTGTCGTTGATCCGGCAAAACTGAAAAAACGAAAAATAAAAAATGGCGTTTGGCCTCAGGTGAAGGGCTATACATTGCCCACATTAGAGACCTATAAAGCCGAAGAAGAATAATAAAAAAGACGAAAGAAACTATGTCAGCAGAGCGTATATTAAAGATAAATTTTCCAGGGAAACTCATTTTTGGAAACGGGGTGCTTGGGCAGCTTGCAGAAGATATTGTTGCGGAAGGCCGTAAGTCCGTCATCATTATGACGATTAAACCCTTGCTAGGAGCGTTGGAGGATTTCTGTAGTCATTTGAAAAAAAATGATATAGCTATCGTGCTGGATACAACAATCGAACAAGAACCGTCATTTGCCGACTTTAAAACGATTTTGCAGCAATATAGTCAAGTCGATGCCGACACCGTTGTCGGGATTGGGGGCGGGAGTGTGCTGGATGTAGCCAAACTCGTTGCTGCACAGCTTAATAATAGCCAATCACTGGAAGAAATTGTAGGAAACGGATTGCTGAAAGGCCGGACAATCGGATTAATTTGTGCTCCAACGACAGCAGGAACGGGTAGCGAGGTATCGCCAAATGCTATCTTGGTGGATGACGAAAACCAAAAGAAAGGAATTATCAGTCCGTTTTTAGTGCCGGATGCGGTCTACGTAGATCCTTTACTTACAGTAGGGGTGCCAGCAGCCATAACAGCTGCCACAGGCCTCGACGCGTTAACGCATTGTTTAGAGGCCTACACCAATAAATTTGCACAGCCTTTTATCGATATGTATGCCTTTGAAGGCATGCGCCTCATTGCAGCCAATTTGGTGGAGGCGGTTAAAAATGGCGAGAACGTACAGGCGCGTAGCGAAGTCGCTATGGGAAGTATGTTGGGTGGATTCTGTTTAGGCCCCGTGAATACGGCTGCTGTGCATGCTTTGTCCTATCCATTAGGCAGTATGTTTCACCTGGCCCACGGATTATCCAACGCACTCTTATTGCCATATGTCATGGAATACAACTATCCGGCTGCGCCAAAACGCTATGCCGATGTCGCCGTCGCACTAGGCTGTGAGAGAAAATCGACTGATGAAGAAACCGCAAAAGCAGGTATAGCGAAAGTAAAAGAGCTGATCAACGAATGTGGTATTCCCGCACGTTTGCGGGATGTCAATATCCCTCGGGAAGCCATTCCCCAGATGGCAGAAGACGCCCTGAAAATAACAAGACTACTAATCAATAATCCGCGAGAAGTCACTCTGCAGGATGCCATAACCCTATTTAATGCCGCCTATTAATATGAAACACGAAATTAAAAGTAAAGAGACCATTGTACCGGTCATTGCACCTTTGAAGGAAGACCTTAGCCTCGATCAAGACGCCGTAGCGCGTATATTCCTGTATCTGTATGCCAATGGGGCAACGCCGTTCATCCTGGGTACAACGGGCGAATCAGCGTCGCTATCGACATCCTTTAAAGAAGATTACCTACGTGCAGCAGTAGCGAACAAACCCCAAGATAAAAAATTATATGTAGGCGTCTCTTCTAATATTCTGGAAGACTCTATCGCATTTGCGCAACTGGCGTATAGCTTGGGTGTGGAAGATGTTGCCGCAACCTTGCCTACCTACTATAAGCTTTCTGAAGTACAAATGGAAAAGTACTTCTTGGATCTGGCGGAAGCCATTCCCAACAACCTCATCATTTATAATATCCCCGCGACAACACATATGTCGATTCCACTCGATCTTTTGGATCGTTTGAGCTATCATCCAAAGATTGTTGCCATTAAGGACTCGGAACGTAGCTTGGAACGACTAGACCAGTCGTTGCAGCTTTGGAAAGACCGAACGGATTTTAAACATTACATGGGCTGGGCAGGTGCAAGCGCGTATTCCCTATTGCATGGTAGCGATGGTATTATACCAAGTTCAGGAAACTTTGCACCCGCAATCTACACCGAGATGTGTGAAGCCGCGGAGCGAGCAGACGCGGATCGTGCGAATCTATTGCAGAAACAATCCGATGAACTGGGTGCCCTCTATCAATCCAATAAATCCTTAGGCGAATCGCTGTGGGCTTTGAAGGTGTTGATGAAACAGCTTGGATTGTGCGAACCATTTATGATGCCGCCATTATATGCGTTGGCCATCGAAGAGGAGCGCGCCCTTGTTGAGGCTTTCCGGGCCCTAATTACGAATGAAAATATTAAACTGAATTTAGTCAATCATGTATAAACCTATTATAGGCATCACCATGGGTGATCCGGCAAGTATCGGACCCGAAATTGCGCTAAAAGCGCTTTTAGATGCACGTGTTCGCGATATCTGTCGGCCGATTTTAGTCGGTGATGTAGTCGTATTTCAGCAGATAGCTACAAAACTCAGTATTCCCCTGTCGATTCATGCAATAACCAACGTTGAAGATGCACTTTTTGAACCTGCCGCTGCTGATGTTTTTGATCTAAAAAATACCGATCTGTCGAAAGTAACCTTTGGCGAAATTTCCGCCGAAGCAGGAAAAGCTTCTTTTGAATCAGTAACCAAGGTCATCGAATTGGCGCTTGCCGGCACTATTGACGCTACGGTTACTGGCCCAATTAATAAAAAGTCGATCAACGAAGCCGGCCATCATTTTGCGGGCCATACGGAGATTTATGCCCATTACACCGGAACAAAAAAATATGCAATGCTACTCGTGGAAGATAACATGAAAGTAATCCATGTCTCCACGCACGTATCCCTGCGGCAAGCCTGTGATCTAGTGAAGAAAGATCGGATTTTAGAAGTTGTTGAGTTGTTGCAGCAAGGTTTGATTAGTCTGGGCGAGCAAAATTTGAAGATCGGTATAGCTGGTTTAAATCCGCATGCCGGAGACTCGGGATTGTTTGGAACCGAAGACGACGAAGAAATATTGCCAGCAGTAATAGCTGCAAAAGAAAAAGGATATGATGTGGATGGACCCGTACCGGCCGATACCCTATTTTCAAAAGCAGCCACAGGTCATTACGGCGGTATCGTGGCCATGTATCATGACCAAGGCCACATCCCGTTTAAGCTCACAGGCTTTAAGTGGAATGCGGAGAAAAAGCAAATGGACAGCGTAAAAGGAGTTAACATCACCATGGGGCTACCCATCATCCGTACTTCAGTAGACCATGGAACAGCGTTTGAAATTGCGGGTAAAGGTGTGGCTAGCGCAGATGCAATGATCTTAGCCATCGAATCAGCCGTACAACTGGCCGCAAATAAAAAGTAACAATGAGTAGGGGATCGATATTGGTTATTGCAGACGATTTGACCGGTGCCGCGGAAATAGCAGGCATCGCGCTTCGGCATGGTCTATCCAGCCAGATCGTGCGGCACCTGAACCAATCGGTTACGGCCGACGTACTGGTGTTGAACAGCAACTCCAGATCCCTAAAAACAGAAGATGCCCGTGCTCATCGGGCAGCTATTTTCGCAGCATCGAACACGAAAACATGGGATTGGGTTTACTTGAAATTTGACTCCGCTTTGCGCGGACACATCAAGGAAGAGTTAGCCTATTACCAGTCTTTGCTACAGCGTGAATATGTATTCTTTAGCCCAGTTAATCCTAATCTGGATCGGGTTATCCAGGGAGAACAATATCTTGTAGCCGGAGCCCCCATCGCAGATACAGATTTTGCTCGCGACCCTGAATTTCCGGTACGTTCCAGTAATCTATTAGATTTATTGGGAAGTAGCCTGTGGTCGGTATTGCAAAAACCTGCGCTGTGGCAAAAGACACACAGGCAAGTTATAGCGGCGGCCAAATCTTGGGACGACCTACATCAGTGGTCGCGTCATATCCCAGAAAATGCTTTATGTGCTGGCGCTGCCGCCTTTTTCGAGGCCTTGCTACAGAAGCGCTCGGAGCGTAAAATGGCAGCAGGGCAGGAGCCGTATTTTCGAAAAGAACCAATCCTGTACATATGTGGATCCAATCATAAGCAAAGTGTTACAAGAATAACTGCGTTATCGCAAGAAAATGTGATATATTGGCGGCGAAAAGGAAGCGAAAGGGAAGTCGCTGACAAACTGCTTAACTTACTCAAGAAAAATAGAATTGCCGTTTTCGCGGTGCAGGCCGGGTTGGTTGCAGGAGCGGACACGATCCGCACGAGCATGGCCAACACCGTGTCTATGCTTCAAACGGATATGCCAAAAGAGCTCATTATAGAGGGCGGAGCAACGGCGCAAGCTGTCCTTAACGCCCTAAACATTGATGTGCTCTTACCCACGGCGGAACATGCGCCCGGTGTGATCAGAAACGAAGTTCCGGAAAAGGAACTTGCTATCACGCTAAAGCCGGGAAGTTACCCGTGGACAGAAGAATTATGGGCCTTTGGTCCACAACGTAAACCTAACATAAAATGAATAAACCTATTTTAAGTGTTTTTGATTATGGTATTATCGTAGCCGTTTTACTGGTTACTTTATATTTCGGGTTGAAATACGCCAAAAATCAGAAATCTACTGAAGCTTATTTTTCGGCGAAAGGGAGAGTGCCATCCTGGGCAATTGGTATGTCTCTTTTGGCTACACTGATCAGTAGCGTCACCTTCTTAGGCTATCCTGCAGAAGGTTATGCGCACAACTGGATCCTTTTGGTGCAGGGATTAATGGTGCCGCTCGTACTTTTAGGGACGGTTTGGTTTATTGTGCCACTGTATCGTAAAGTGATCGGCTTAAGTACTTACGAGTATTTTGAAAAACGCTTCGGTAACTTCGCACGCTATTACAGTTCAATCGCTTTTGTGCTAAGACAATTCTCCGGTATGGGCACCGTGTTGTATTTACTTGCCGTAGCCTTGTCAAGCATGACCGATATCCATACCTATTGGATTATTATCGTTGTAGGCTTAATTATTGTTACCGTAAACTTACTGGGTGGAATAGAGGCTGTGATATGGCTGGATGTTTTTCAAGGTTTTATGTTATTTGCCAGTGGCATTCTTTGTTTATTGGTGATCATTTTTTCAGTGCAAGGCGGTTTGCCCGAAGTATGGCGCATTGCCTCCGAGAATGGGCGCACCGGCTTTGGACCTTACGACCTAGATTTTACAAGACTGACCTTCGTGGTGATGGCCATCAATGGTATGTTCTACGCCATTCAAAAATATGGTACTGATCAAACGGTGATCCAGCGTTATCTCACCGCGAGATCAGATAAATCTGCCATTCGTGCGTCGTTGATGGGGATTTTATTGACTGTTCCTGTGTGGTCGTTGTTTATGTTTATTGGAACGGCATTGTTCGTTTATTACCAACAACAGCCTTTGCCAGATGGAATTGGCCCGAATAGCGTATTTCCTTATTTCATTATGAGCCAGCTGCCTGTAGGCGTTGTCGGGTTTATATTGGCAGCTATGGTGTCTGCCGCTATCTGCAGCTTAAGTGCCGATTTAAATTCATTAGCTGCTGTAGGTATTGAAGACTACTATAAAAAGCTGCGACCAAATCGTGTGGATAACGAATACCTCAAAGCAAGCCGCACGATGGTGGCCGTTGCCGGACTTATCTCGATGGGGATCGGCTTCATTTATATCGAGTTGGGGAGCGAGAGCATCCTTGGCATTATTTTTACATTATATGCAATATTCTCCGGCGGCATTGTCGGGATCTTTCTTTTGGGAGTCTTCTCCAGGCGTGCCAATAAGCAAGGCGTCAACATTGCTATTATCGTATGTATTCTTTTCACAGCATATGCTTTCCTAAGCAGCACCGAAATGGAGATAGGAGGCGAGACGCGCATTTTGCTTGACCTTGGCACACTCAACTTTACGCACAATAAGCTCATGCTTGGGGTCTACAGCCATTTGATTGTGATCATAGTCGGTTATTTCGCAAGCTTGTTTTACCCAAAACCAAACCTCGATCCCAACCTATACTTTTATGGTTGGCGCGCAAACCGCAAGTTAGAACAAAAGGGAGGGATAGACCATGTTTAAAAAGCTATTCACTTTCGCCCTGTTCAGCCTGTTCATTACGTTTAGCTTTGCTCAACAAAACTCAGATGAACAATACCGTAAGCCTTTAGTAGAAGTACTTCGCGACCTAGAGCAGCGTTACGGCATCACCATCAAATATGATGAAGCACAGGTGCGTGATAAATATTTGAATTATGCCATGTGGCGATTCCGCAGCGATGTCGATGAAACGTTGCGAAATGTATTGGCACCGCTTGACCTAAAGGTCAATAAAGAGGGGGATAAAAAGTATAAACTGAAGCCGTACGAATATTACCGTTGGGAGGTGAAGGACGGATGGGATTACCTGGATCAGCTCGCTACGCAATATCAGGATATAGCGAGTTGGGAAAAAAGAAAAGCGGCTATTCGGCCAGAGCTGTTTACAGCGCTGAAACTCTCGCCGCTTCCCGCCAAGCCAGCGTCAAAACCAATTTTTACGGAAAAGCGAAACTTCGACGGTTACAGCGTCCAAAATTTTGCACTAGAAATACTACCCGGTGTTTACCTTAACGGATCGATGTACAAGCCGGCGAAAGCAAAAGGTAAAAGTGCCCTGGTATTAAGTCCGGATGGACATTGGGGCGATCATCGTTACCGCAAGGACGCGCAAATTCGCTGTGCTATGCTGGCTAAGATGGGCGCGGTAGCTGTTAGTTATGATCTTTTTGCTTGGGGCGAATCCCTCCTGCAATTTAAATCTGAAGATCACAGAAAAAGCTTGGCCATGACTGTGCAAACATTAGGAGCTATCCGTTTATTGGATTATATGCTCGCGGAGCAAGCGATAGACGCTGCTCGTGTAGCCATCTGCGGTGGGTCTGGCGGCGGAAGCCATGCCGTTTTAATGACAGCATTGGATGACCGCATCACATTAAGCATTCCTGTCGTTTCACTATCGTCTTATTTTTATGGTGGCTGTCCTTGCGAAAGCGGGCTGCCGATTCACGCAAGTGGCGGAGGTACTAACAATGTGGAATTGGCAGCTTTTGCAGCGCCACGTCCGCAGCTGGTTATCTCGGATGGAAAAGACTGGACAGCGCATATGCCCGAACACGATTTTGGCTACTTGCAAAAAATATACGGTTACTACGGAAAATCAATGGATGTAGCCAATGTGCATCTACCGAATGATGGCCATGATTTTGGATACAGCAAACGCAAGCCTGTTTACGATTTCGTAGCGCGCTATTTCAATCTCAACAATAAAACATTGAAAAACCAAGCGGGCGAATATGACGAATCGGGATGTACTATTGAAAAAAAGGAAGCATTATACACCTTCGGTGCAAACGGGGAAAACCTGCCTGCAAATGCTTTACATGGATACGAAAACCTAGAAAAACTATTTCAAAACTAAAACGATATGGATAGAGGGAGAAGAAATTTTATACGGCACAGTGCAATGATAGGCGCTGGCTTATTGCTCGCGAACGACCTATGGGCGATGCCTGCAGCGAAGCATCGCTATAAGATTGCCGTTATTGATTTGATGATCTTGAAACGCCAGAAACTAAGCGCTTTTGAACTTTCGAAAGAAATCGGAGCCGATGGTCTTGAAGTCGATATGGGCGGTCTCGGCAATCGAGATACCTTCGAAAGTAAGCTCGCCGATCCAGCGACTCGCGAAGAGTATTTGGCAAAATCCAAAGAAACAGGCGTGGAAATTTGCTCGTTGGCTATGACAGGCTTTTATGCACAGTCTTTTGCTACACGGCCCACATACAAACAAATGGTGGGCGACTGCTTAACCACTTGCCAGCAAATGGGTGTTAAAGTCGCTTTTCTTCCTTTGGGTATTCAGGGAGATTTACGTCAACATCCAGAGCTACGTCCAGCAATTGTTGAGCGGTTGAAAGTAGTAGGGGAAATGGCAAAGAAAGCAGGTGTCGTCATCGGTATAGAAACAGCTTTGGATGCGAAAGGGGAGGTGGAGCTATTGAAAGAGATAGGATCCAAGAATATCCAGATCTATTTCAATTTTTCCAATCCATTGAAAGAAGGACGTGACCTAATTAGCGAACTGAAAATTTTGGGTAAGAAACGCATCTGCCAAATCCATTGTACAGATGAAGACGGGGTTTGGTTGGAAAATAACACCCGTTTAAATATGCCACAAGTAAGGTCGGCACTAGATAAGATGGGCTGGAAAGGTTGGTTAGTGATTGAACGTTCGCGAGATGCCAGCTTATCACCACGCATGGTTAAGGAAAATTTTGGTGCGAACACGCGCTACATGAAGCAAATATTTCAATGAGAAACGTCCGAGGCATAGGTATATTGTTGCTCTTTGGGCTGTTGTTTGGTTGTAAATCCATTCCATTGGAAAAGCAGTTGGAACGCGCATTGCTAAAAGCGGATCAGGTTGGCGCCGATCATCTTCCTGCAGATGTTGAGCCGGTAGAGTCGCCTTTTTTCGAGGCAACCTTTACTCGACCTACGTTCCCGCAGCGACAAGATACCGTACGCGCCGGTGAGCGAGATATACAGCGCCGTATAGATCAACTAGCCGCCGCAGGTGGCGGAACTGTTGTTCTCGACAGCGGGCATTATCTTTCGGGGCGAATCGAATTAAAGAGCAACATCAACTTGCATTTGGTAGAAGGTGCTGTTCTCGAATTTAAGGCAGATATGGCAGATTTTCTTCCGGTGGTGTTTACGCGCAATGAAGGCGTCGAACTCTATAGTCTCGGCGCATGTATATATGCAAATGGCGCAAAAAATATCGCGCTAACGGGAAAAGGGAAATTAGTTGGGCCTGGAAAAGGGAGTGTGCGCGAAAGGACAATGACGCACGATGTTATCGAAAACATCGTGGATAGCAATACACCGGTTGCCGATAGAGTATACGATGGCAAAACGGCCGATTATATATTTCCACCGGCACTAATTGCACCGATCAATTGCCAACAGGTTTGGATTGAAGGGTTAAGTTTGGAGCGCTCAGCATTCTGGAATGTCGTTCCTACCTATTGTGAAAATGTGGTTATTCGCGGGCTTCGTATTCATTCGGTGGGCATACAGCGTGGTGATGGAATTGATATAGAATCCTCAAAAAACGTATTGGTTGAATACTGTACGTTGAATACCGGCGATGATTGTATCGCCATAAAAGCGGGTCGCGGCTATGATGGCTTGCGCGTCAATCGTCCTTCGGAGAATATCGTCGTGCGGTACTGCCTATCTGCCCAGGGGCATGGCGGGTTTACTATTGGTAGCGAGACGGCCGGGATGGTGCGTCAGGTATACGTACACGACTGTGTGTTTACAGGAACGGATGTAGGCATTCGTTTCAAAACAAGAAGACCACGCGGTGGCGGCGGCGAGAAAATTCGTTTTGAAAATATCCGGATGGATGTGGTACACTCCGCGCTACGTTGGGACATGCTTGGGCAGGCACTGCACGTGGGCAATCAGGCAAGTCGTGATTATAAGGTCGAAAAAAACGCACTTACGCCACGTTTCTCTCAAATCAACTTGAAGAATATATACATCGGGACATCCAGCGATTGCATAAAAGTAGAAGGAATTCCCGAGTCCGTTCTGGAACAGGTGACTTTTGATCGGGTATATGGCCGCGGTAAGAATTATCTTTCTTTGAAAGATGCGAAAGATATACAGATCAAAAACAGTACGTTTGTTTGTGATGTGATCGCTGTAGACAGCGTGAATGTATCCGGCTTGGAACAAGAGAATGTGGTATTAACCCAAAAGAAGCAGCTTTAATTGTACGAATATGAAGGTGGTGATAGATAGAATCCTGCGCAAAAAAAATATTATTGTCTTAATGACACTATTTAATGTAGTGCTTCTTTCGGGACAGATTTCGCCAGTATATGCAAAGCTGGGTATACAACAGCTATTAATTTCCGGCCGAGAGAATCCGTTGGGCGTCAACACACTTTCGCCAAGTTTCAGTTGGCAATTAACTAGCGATGCGCACAATGTGTTGCAAAAAGCGTATAAGATAGAAGTAAGCACAGATCGTCACTTTTCCGGGGGGAGAAATCTGCTATGGAATACCGATTGGGTTTCCAAAGCGCAGTCGCTACACATCGTGTATGCGGGAGCTGCATTGACCGCGGGACGTACCTATTATGTGCGCTTGCATGTGCAGGATAATCAAGGAAATACCGCGGTTAGTGCCGTTCAGTCTTTCCACATAGGCTTACTAAAGCCTGAAGACTGGGGCGGGGCAAAATGGATAGCGAAGGACATACTACCCGATTCGCTGATCAATCCATTGCCGCTGAGTTCCAGTAAGCTGCGTATAGATAAAAGCTACGATTTGCCTGTATTCAGAAAAACAGTTCAGGTCGCACGAAAATTGAAATCATCTATCGCTTATGTTTCCGGCTTGGGACATTATGAGCTGCTTTTGAATGGCAAAACCGTAGACGATGCCGTTCTGCAACCAGGCTGGACAAAGTACGATAAAGAAGCATACTACGTTGTTTATGACTTAACCAACGCATGGAAAAAGGGCAAAAACAGCTTGGCAATATTATTAGGTAACGGATTTTATTACATTCCTCCTATTAAAGGTCGCTTTCAAAAGCATAAAGTAGCCTTCGGTTTACCGAAGCTTAAAATGAAAGTAGTTAATACGTACGAAGACGGCAAGCAGGAGATTATTGTGAGCGATGAAAGTTGGAAAGTAGCACGCTCGCCCATCACCTTCTCCAGTATGTATGGTGGTGAAGATTACGACGCTTCCGTGTTACCCGCATCGTGGACTATGCCACATTATGATGATCGTCAATGGAGCAACGCACTGCTTGTTGATGGACCAGCCCTTACAGCGCAAGAAATAGAGCCGGTTCGTGTCATGCAGGAATTTCCCGGGAAAAATATGCAAAAGGATGCAAACGGACGAAGTGATGTATACGACTTCGGGCAGAATGCATCCGGCATCGTTTCCCTAAAAATGAAAGGAAAGCCGGGCGATACGGTACGGGTTTATCCTGCCGAACTACTTAACGAGGCGGGGCTTCCCAACCAAAAGCATTCCGGTAGCCCATACTATTTCCAATATATTTTCGGTAAAGAAAGCGAAGTGGAGTGGCGGCCACGTTTCACCTACTACGGTTTTCGCTATGCGCAGGTGCAGCGGCGGCCAGCTCGCAACGGAAATATTGAGATTCTCGACATAAAGGCGCAGCATATCCGTAACGGAGCACGGCAGATCGGTGCGTTTCACAGTTCGGATAGCTTATTCAACCAAATTCACGGGCTCATCGATTGGGCTATCAAAAGCAATATGGTAAGCGTCTTTACCGACTGCCCACATCGTGAAAAACTGGGATGGTTAGAGCAGCTCCACCTCATGGGGCCATCGGTCCATTACAACTATGACGTTGCTCGCTTATTTAAGAAGTCATTGCGCGACATGCGCTTTTCACAAACGGCAGATGGCTTAGTTCCCGAAATTGCGCCGGAATATGTGCAGTTTGATTGGGGAGGTGATATGTTTCGCGACTCACCAGAATGGGGATCAAGCGCGATACTCTTAGCTTGGTATGCCTACCAGTGGTACGGTGATATTACGTTTCTCACGGAGAACTATCCCATGATGCAGAAATATGCGGATTACCTACAGGCAAAGGCTAAAGATAATATCCTATATCAAGGGCTCAGCGACTGGTACGATCTGGGGCCAGAACGGCCCGGCGTGTCGCAATTGACGCCGAAAGGTCTTACCGCAACAGCGATCTACTACGACGATTTAAAGGTCTTGGTAAAAATAGCAGCATTGCTGGGCGATGAGGAAGGAAAGGCACGGTATGATTCGTTAAAAACCGAAGTGTATAGCGCATTCCAAAAGACGTTTTACAAAGCAGAGGCGGCAAGCTACGGTTCCGGAAGTCAAACGTCGTTAGCCATGCCGCTCTATATGGGCTTAGTTGACAGCAGCAATCGGGATGTGGTGTTTAAAAATCTCGTTGCGGACATCGTGACGCAAGATACATCGTTCACAGCTGGCGACATCGGCCATCGTTATCTCTTGCAGGTACTCCAACAGGAAAATAGGGATGACCTGATTTTCGCGATGCACCATGATGATACACGGCCTGGCTACGGCTATCAGATTCGCAAAGGCGCTACCGCACTCACCGAATCCTGGGCGGCACTCCCCAATGTATCCAATAACCACTTTATGCTAGGCCATCTTATGGAATGGTTTCATGCCGGTTTGAGCGGTTTAGGACAAGAAAAAAACTCTATTGCCTACAAGCATTTGCGTATAGCACCACGGCTGGTTGATACCCTCAGCCAGTGTAATTTGGCCTTTGAAAGCCCATATGGAAAGGTGCTATTTCAGCGCGAGGATAAAAATTATACGTTGGAAATTCCAGTAAATAGTCTGTGCACCATTGCGCTGCCTACTAATACGGAATTTGTGGTAAATAACAGGGCACTTAACACGTTTAAGACAGTACGTACGGCCGATGCAGTAGAGCTGGAATTGGGTTCTGGCATTTGGGAAATTGTACCAGTAAAAAAATAAGACGCCTATTGGCAACAGGCCTAAAAGACAATAATAAAAATGAAAAACACGATCGTACTACTATGCTTGCTGTTTGTCGTTCGACTATCGAACGGACAAACTGCTGGCGTTTCAGAAGCAGAGATGCAAACGCTCTATCAGGAAGTAAAAACGCCTTATAAATATGGTTTGGTTTTGACGCCAAATAAGCTTACGGACTTGATGGATTGCCCAAGTATCTATAGAAGCGGCAAGAAATGGTATATGACTTATATTGTTTTTGACGGTGTGGGGTATGAAACCTGGCTTGCGGAAAGTACGGATCTGCTTTCTTGGAAAACATTGGGCAAGCAAATGTCTAAAAAGGATGATGGAAAATGGGATGCCAAGCAGCGCGCCGGCTACAATGCCCTGATTGATACCAAATGGGGCGGAAGTTATAAGCTACACAGCTTTCAAGGAAAATATTGGATGTCCTACTTCGGCGGATCTACAGCGGGTTATGAACCTGAACCCCTTTCTATAGGTATCGCATTTACCACGAAAAAACCAGTAGAGCCCATGGAATGGCAACGATTGGACAAACCTGTTTTGGGTGATACCGATCCGGATGTGCGTTGGTGGGAAAACCGCCATAAATTATTTAAAAGTTATGTGATTGAAGATCCACAACGCCACACTGGAAACCGCTTTATTATGTATTACAATGCTGTTGGCGATTCCCTGGAAAACAACAAACCCACCCGTTGGTACGAACGTATAGGGATGGCTGTTTCCGATGATATGACAACATGGAAGCGCTATGGCAAAGATCCGGTAGTGCATCATCCTGTGGGAATCACTGGCGACCCGATGATCCAAAAAATCAATAATACTTGGGTTATGTTTTACTTTGGCGCTTTCTGGAAAGATAGAAACGGGGGCTTCAACCGTTTTGCAGCATCAAAAGACCTGATTCACTGGACAGATTGGCAAGGAGACAATTTGATTGAATCATCCGAAGATTTTGACCAGCAATATGCGCATAAGTCTTTTGTGCTTAAGCATAAAGGCATAGTCTACCACTACTATTGTGCGGTAGACAAAGATGGCAATCGCGGAATAGCGGTGGCCACATCGAAGGATTTGGGCAAGAGCAGCTTACATTTCAAGAAAAAATAGTTTGTAGATAAATAGATAATGGATATGACTCGGATTTTATATGTTTTTCTTTCCTTACTCGCAGCGACAGCAACATTTGGACAATCCCAAAGAGCGCTAAAATTTAACGACGATTGGCACTTTTCCCTAGCGGATGACTTGCAGTTTCGCCAAGAAAATTACAACGACCGTCAATGGGAGAGGGTAACGCTGCCGCACGATTGGAGTATCTTATCAGACTTCGGTGCTGAGTTTCCTGCGGGCAATGCTGGCGGTGCACTGCCGGGCGGCATCGGTTGGTATAGAAAAATCTTTCAGGTGGCGGCAAAAGATAAGGGCCAACATATAAGCATTCACTTCGGCGGCGCTTATCGTTACACCGAAATATGGATTAATGGGAAATACTTGGGCAAGCACAGCAATGGTTACCTATCCTTTTCGCATGATTTATCACCTTATCTGCGTTATGGGAATACGCCAAACGTCATTGCCGTTCGCGTAGACAATAGCCAGCAACCAAATTCGCGTTGGTACACAGGTTCCGGTATCTACCGGGATGTACACCTGAAATATCAACAGCACACACATATCCTACCGGAAGAAACCTTTATTACTACACCGGAGGTATCCACGGATAAGGGCACCTTACGTGTACAATCGCAGATCCACAATCCAGAAAAAAGAAATTTGCAGGTCGCGCTGCACCTATTGGATCAAAACGGAAGACGCGTGGCTTCCAGTACGGCAGCAGTAAAATCCAATAAAATCGATCAAACCCTATCTTTAGACAAGCCGCAGCTATGGGACGTGGAATCGCCAAATCTCTACACCATACAATTGCTGTTGCAAGATGCGGAGGGAAAAGAGTTAAATTCCCTTACACAACGTGTAGGCTTTCGTAGCATAGCCTTTGATGTAAAGAAAGGGTTCTTTTTAAACGGGCAACCATTCAAAATACTGGGCGTCTGTCTGCATCACGACCTTGGTGCGCTTGGTGCAGCCTTTAATAAATCAGCCGCTAAGCGTCAGTTAGTGATGATGAAAGAAATGGGGGTCAATGCTATCCGCACGGCGCATAACCCGCCTGCAAAAGAAGTGCTTGATCTCTGTGATGAGATGGGGCTTTTGGTGTATGACGAGGCTTATGATATGTGGCAGAAACGGAAAAACAAGTTTGACTACCACCAAGATTTTAAAGAGCATCACGTGGCCGACTTGCAGGCGCTTATCAAACGCGACCGCAACCACCCGTCCGTTATTATGTGGAGCATAGGCAATGAAATTCGTGAACAGTTTGATAGCACGGGCACCGTGCTCACCAAAGAGATGACAGCCGTGGTCAAGGCGCTTGACAGCACGCGTCCAGTAACCGCTGCGCTAACCGAAACGAATTACGTAAAAAACTTTATAGCGCAGGCACAGGCATTAGACGTTTTGGGCTTTAATTACAAATATGCCGACTACGATAAATTGCCTAAGGAATTTAAAAACGTGCCGCTTATTGCGTCTGAAACAACATCTGGTCTGCAGACTAGAGGGGTGTATGACGCCCTGCACGATACCATTCAATTTTGGCCGGCATCCAGCAAGGATAAATTTGTGACCAATGGGAATCCAGACTTCACCGTATCAGCCTATGATAATGTTGCTGCCTATTGGGGCACATCCCACGAACGGGCTTGGTTGGAAGTGAAGAAACGTGATTTCCTCGCAGGTATTTTTGTGTGGACAGGTTTCGATTATTTGGGAGAACCAGTACCCTATCCGTATCCTGCGCGTAGTTCCTACTATGGGATTGTAGATTTGGCAGGTTTTCCAAAAGACGTGTACTACATGTATCAAGCCGAATGGACCGATAAAGATGTACTGCACATCCTTCCGCATTGGAATTGGAAAAAGGGCGACATGGTCGATGTGTGGGCCTACTACAACAATGCAGATGAGGCAGAGCTGTTTCTAAATGGTAAGAGTTTAGGCAAGTCGTCTAAAAACGCTGATCGCTTGCACGCCGCTTGGAAAGTTCCTTTTGAGGCTGGTGAAATCAAAGTCGTGAAATATCACAAAGGAAAGGCCGTTCAGGAGCAAGTAAAACGTACAGCAGGTGTTGCAAAAAAGATAAAGGCACGTGTAACGCATGATGATTTTAAAACAGATGACGATCGGGATCTTTACTTCGTCGAGGTGCAACTGCTAGACGACAAGGGCGAAGCGGTAGCACACGAAGATATAGAAATCTCTTTCGAAGGGAGTGTAGGCGTGGAAGTGCTGGGTACAGATAACGGATTTCAGGCAGACCTGCGCGGACTAAACAATCCAAAACGGAAAACATTCAAAGGTAAAGCGCTTGCTATTGTTCGCATGGGGGATGCGGCAACGACAAAAGCAGTGCGTATCAAATCCAGCCTGGGCGAAATCTCCGTCCCGTTGGAGACAACGAAATAAACCAAAAAAGCTAACGAGTATAAATCTTAATGTATGATGCAAAGAAAAGTTAAACAGAGGTCCTTCGGCCTGCCTCAGCTAACCAGGCGCCACGCCGGCAGATGGGGGGCTTGGGTGTTGCTGCTTGGGTTACAGCCTTTTGCTCTAGCTGCAACGGCAGGTAACGAGGCACCAGGCCTGGCAAGTATTTACCAACAGGAAGTGACGGGCAAAGTGACGGACGAAAGTGGACAGCCTGTTGCCGGGGTAACGGTTGCCGTTGTGGATGCGGTGCTATCTGCGGCCACAGACGAGGAAGGGGCCTTTACTTTGCGCTTAAACAATGCGCAAAGTCAGCTCTTGTTTTCGGCCGTGGGTTACAAGGAACAAACCGTAGATGTGCGGGCAGGGCAAGCCTTAGAAATTGTCTTGCAACGAGATGACCAAGCGCTGGATGAGGTCGTGGTCATCGGATTTGGAACCGTGAAAAAAAGAGATTTAACTGGCTCCGTCACTTCCGTAAAACCCGAAGATATCGTGCGATCTCCCGCTTCAAATGCCTTGGAGTCCATTCAAGGGCAAGTTCCCGGATTGGACATCACCCGCTCTTCAGGAAGTGCAACATCAGGCGTTAACCTCAACATTCGTGGAAAGCGATCTTTATCGACAGCAGCAGGAGCTAACAGCCCCTTGGTCATTATCGACGGCATGCAGGGTGGTAATATCAGCGATATACATCCGCAGGATATTGCCTCGATGGAAGTATTAAAAGATGCTTCATCCACGGCTATTTATGGCTCACAAGGAGCGAACGGAGTAATCATTGTCACCACGAAAAGAGGCCGGGAAGGCCGACCTGTCGTTAACTATAATGCTTATGTAGGCGCTAACGGCTGGGCACAATATCCCGACATGCGAACGGGAGATGATTACATTGCCCTGCGTAGAGAAGCCGCCAAAACCGCGGGTCAATGGAACAGCCCTGCCGATGATCAAACATTATTTACAGTAGGCGAATGGGCTGCGTTACAGCAAAACCAATGGGTCAACTGGAAAGATGAGGTATTCCATACAGGTATCGTACAAAATCACCAACTATCGATCAGCGGAGGTAATACTAATACAAAAGGATTGCTTTCCGGCGGCTACTACCGCGAATTGGGATCTTTCAAAAATGATGCGTTGGATAAGTTCAATTTGCGCCTTAACGTAGATCAAAACCTTGGTTCTATCGTAAAAGTAGGTACATCTTCGCAGATTACGCACTACGATGGAAACGAACGTGCAGATAATGTGCTGTGGCGGGCCGCAACCAATGTGCCGCTAGGCGTTCCTTATGATGAGCAGGGCGCTGTCGTCCTTTGGCCGCTTGGTCGAGAAGGAAAAGTAAGTCCGCTGGCGGATGAAGCCAGTGAATTTACAGCACAACACCGCACGGCAAACACCAATATCATTACCAACGGTTTTTTCGAAATAAAGCCTTTCGCCGGCTTATCATTTCGCTCTAATTTAGGTGTAAACCTGCAGTATCATAAAAATAACGACTTCGAAAGTGAAAGCTCGATTGATCGTGCAGGCGAATTTCCAAATTCCATCGCCAGTATAGACAGCGAGAACAGAAGTTTTATCAACTGGGATAATATTATCAATTACAACGCCGATTTCGGCAAACATAGTCTGGGTTTAACCGCCTTGACATCTTGGACGCAGTCGAAATTGAACACCTCGTATATGGAAGGGACCGGGCAATTGGTTCCTCAGCAGCTGTGGCACAATATTGGCGCAAACGATAAAGATTCTTACGTCATTCGGTCTGGGTATATACAGAGCCAAACCCTTTCCTATGCCCTTCGCGCTAATTATTCTTACCAAGGACGCTACTTGCTTACCGTTTCGAACCGTTGGGATGGCGCATCACGCCTGTCCAAAGAGAATAAGTGGGCATCGTTCCCATCTTTGGCTGCCGGTTGGCGCATAAGCGACGAAAACTGGTTCAACTGGAAACCGGTAAATGAGTTAAAAATACGGGCCAGTTATGGGCAGACAGGAAACTCCGGGATCAATGAATATGGAACACAATCTGGCGTAACCGGCTATACAAATGCGGCGTTCCAAGATCAAGGTTTTGTGTACTATGTGTACAACACGTTGATCGGCAATGAAGATCTTGGCTGGGAGCGGTCAGCATCGTGGAACCTCGGCTTGGATGCGCAGTTTTTCGATAGCCGGATTAACCTGACGGCGGATTTCTATGACACCAAAACCACCGATATTCTCCTCCCGCGTACCCTGCCCACATCCATGGGTTCGGGAAACAACACACCATTCCAAATCTATCAGAATATAGGGAGCAGCAATAACCGCGGTCTAGAGATTATCTTGAATACCAAAAACCTGACCGGCGCATTCCAGTGGAGCACAGACTTCACTTTCGGGACAAACCGGGAGAAAATCGTCGACCTTATCGACGGACGCGATATCATAGGAGCCACCACCCGTGAAACAGAAAGCTTGCTGATCGGGCGCCCGTTGGAATCGTTTTACACCTTTAAGCGTCTAGGTATCTGGCAAGCAAGCGAAGCAGAAGAAGCCGCGCGCTATTTTAGAGATGCCGAAAAAACACAGCCATTCAAACCCGGCGATATCAAGTTGGCCGATTTAAATGGAGATTTCGTGATTGACGATGTTAACGACGTGACGTACATTGGCACCACATCACCCCGCTGGACCTTAGGCTTTAATAACACATTCTCCTACAAAAACTTCGATCTAAACGCGTATGCAATCGCGCGATGGGGACAAATGATGGACTACGAGTTGACAGGAGCCTTTGATCCACAAGGCCGCGGAAACCAACCTGCTTACCTGAACTATTGGACGCCGGAAAACCCAAGCAATGATTTTCCACAGCCTAGTATGACGAATTTTTATAATTATCTGGGATACCAAACATACAGCTACGTGGACGGATCGTATATCAAACTTAAGACCGTAACATTAGGCTACCGTTTGCCAAAGGCCACCTTGGAAAAGTTTAAGATGAATAACGTACGCTTTTATTTTAGCGGAAACAACCTGTTCTCTTGGGCCAAGAGTGATCTCGTGCAAAACTATGATGCGGAACGTGGTGGCTCGGCCAAAAGCCCGCTTTTGCGTCAATTTGTATTTGGTGTTAACTTAGATTTTTAGTCATGAAAAGAATGTTAAGATATGTAATGGGAATGGGCCTGGTTTGTACATTAAACGCTTGTAGTTTGGATGAATACAATCCCGGCGGAACCACATCTGATGTGGTCTTTTCTAACGAAGCCGGAATTAATGCACTGGTCAATTCCGCTTATGTGTATTACGGTGCGCAATTTTATGGTCGCGAAGATATTTTGATGTTGACCGAGGGCGGAACAGACCTTTGGATTAATATCGCAAACTCCGGATATGGCCGGCAGATGACCAAGTATGATGGTCTTAATTCTACAGTCGGTCAGATCCGTAATACTTGGAATCGATTATACGAAATTGTAAACTATTGCAATGCAGGTTTGGAACGGATTGCAGAGATTCCGTTCAGCAATGAAGAAGAGAAAAAATCAAGATTGGGCGAAATGTCCTTCTTACGGGCTTATGCCTACTGGCATTTGGTGGAGCAATATGGTGCTGTAGATCTGCGAACCGAAGAAACCAAAACAGCCGTATTGACTGCTCAACGGTCTCCAGAATTGGCTTTCTATGATTTAATGCTCAGCGATCTAGAGGTAGCTATTGCCAATCTACCTGTGGCGCCTATTCCCGCGGCGGATATCGGCCGGGCAACCCTCAAAGCGGCTTACGGATTGAAGGCCCGTGTAGCACTGACGCGTGTTGCCTACGAAGAATCGCAATCGGAAAAAGACAGGTATTACGGTGTGGCAGCCGAAGCCGCACAATATGTAATTGACAATCAGGCCGCTTTACAAACGTCGCTCTATGGAACACCAGAAGAGGTATTCCGACCAGCAAATAACAAAAATAACCGCGAAGCGCTGTTCACCATTACGCACTCTACCGTAAACTCGCTAAATCCACAGCCCAATAACCCCAATAGATTACATATCTGGTTCAAGGCTAAATATTCAGCCAAGGCTGGAATGGTTCGCGACCTGGAATATGGCGCAGATCGTAATTCCAATTCAGGAGGAATGTGTTTTATGCCAACCCGTCACCTATTGGAATTGTATAACGAAGATATTGATCGCCGCTATGAAGACTGGTTTCGCGAGAAGTATTATTTGAATGTCAATCAATATAATTGGACGGCCGATGACTTGGCTGCTTTCGAAAAGCCTAGCGGTTTAGTAGGATCATCCCTAGCGCGTGGCGACCTGGCACTTTGGTTTACCAAAAAGAAGGTGACGACTGAAAAGCGCAATCTTCCTTATGCGTTGGTAGATATTGATGATACGTATACCGGTGCACGTGTGAGCAGCAATGCGCGCTTTAACGTTCATTTCCCGGCACTGAAGAAATACGACGATCCGAATTTGCCCGAGGCCGGTTCACAGGTAGGTTCAAAAGACGTCATCGTGATGCGTTTAGCAGAGATGTACCTCATCGCTGCCGAGGCCGAAGCGTTGCGGGCGGGAGGTGATAAAGCGAAAGCGACGGAACTCATTAATGTGTTGCGTAGGCGCGCAGCACAACCGGGACGGGAAGCCGATATGTTGATCGCGCAGGACAACCTTAACCTTGATTTTATTTTAGAGGAAAGAGGTCGCGAGCTCTGTGGGGAACATATCCGCTGGTTTGATCTGAAACGTACGGGTAAGCTGTACAACTATGTGCAGCAGTATAACCCAGACATCACGTTCGTACAACCACACCACGTCAGAAGGCCTATACCACAACAATTTTTAGATGCAATAACAAATCCAGCAGAATTTGGTCAGAATGAAGGATATTAAAACAAGGCTCTTCGTAGCCATATTTACCCTGCTATTTGCTTTTTCTAAAGCAGTAACAGCAGGTGATATTTATGTCGCTGCGCGTAGCCAGACTAAGGGTGACGGCAGTAAAGAAAAACCGTTCAGTAATTTGGAAGCCGCGCTCCGCGAGGCGCGAGAATGGCGTCGTTTAAACGATCCACGCGTAGTGGACGGTATTACGATCTGGGTGAACGATGGCCTGTATAGACCATCGCAAACCATCCTTATCCGGCCGGAAGACAGCGGTAGACCAGAGAGTCCTACGCGCGTCAAAGCTGTAGGCGATGGCGCTATTTTCTCGGGAGGTCTTACCATCGGCGGTTGGAAACCCGCAGGTAAAGTAAACGGTTTGCCGAGCCGCGTTAGCAACAAATTGTTTGTTGCCGATGCGCCGCGTGCTGCCGGGAAGCATTTTGCCTTTCGGCAATTGTGGGTTAATAACAAAAAGGCTGTCCGCGCAGAAAGCCACGATGACCAGCATCTGCCCCGCATCCTGAATTGGGATTTTGATAAGGGCACAGCCACGATTCCAAATGTATTTCCGGGCTTTAAGCTGGAAGCCGGGATGGAGTTCTTTATTCACCAATGGTGGGCTATTGCACAGTTGCGCATTCAGGATGCAACCGTCTCGCGGGATAGTATTGTCCTTAGCTTCCATGAACCCGAGCGCCAGCTGCAGAATGAGCACCCTTGGCCAAAACCTTGGCTCTCCAAAGAACATGGTAATTCTGCTTTTCGGTTAGTGAACGCGCTTCAGTTTCTTGATCAGCCAGGAGAATGGTTTCTCGACGAGGACACCCATAAAGTATACTACTATCCACGTGAAGGGGAAGATATGAAAGCGGCAACAGTGACGGCGCCGTATCTAGAGACTATCCTTCAACTGCAAGGCACAATGGAAAATCCAGTATCCAACGTGCAAATAGAAGGGTTGAAATTTAAACACAGCACTTGGCTACGCCCACACACCCATGGCCATGTAGCTCTACAAGCAGGTATGTACTTCGTGGATGCCTACAAGCTGCAAAAACCCGGCACAACGGATAAAGCGGGGCTCGAGAACCAAGCCTGGGTGGGGCGCCCCGGCGCGGCCGTTCAGCTAAAGAACACAAAACATACCAGCATCCTGAATTGTAACTTCGCCCATTTAGCCGCCACAGGACTAGACTATCAGGAAGCGAATTTCCAAGACACTTTACAGGGCAACGTATTTCAAGATATCGCCGGATCGGGACTGCTGTTAGGGACATTCTCCGATCAAGAGATGGAAGCGCACCTTCCCTATTTTGCCAGCGACGAGCGTCGAATGACGGATGGCACCTACATTGCAAACAATTTGATACAGCAGGTAGGTAACGAAGATTGGGGAACCGTTGGTATTGGCGCCGGCTTTGTGCGCAACGTACATATCGTCCACAACGAACTGCTGGATTTGCCTTATACGGGCATAAGCCTAGGCTGGGGTTGGACGCCGACTGTGAACAGCATGAAGAATAATCGCGTACAGCATAACAAAATCACACGATATGGGCAATACATGTATGATGTTGCCGGAATATACACGCTTTCCGCGCAGCCGGGAACGAAGATCCAGTACAATGTCATCGATAGTATCTATGTATCGCCTTACGCCCATATTCCCGATCATTGGTTTTATTTGTATACCGATGAGGGATCAGCATACATGACGGTTTCTGACAACTGGTTTCCTTCAAACAAGATCTTACAGAATGCCAATGGACCTAGTGTCGAATGGAAAAATAATGGGCCGGGCGTAGCAGCGCAACTCATTGCAAAAGCAGGTTTCGAAGAGGAGTATCAGCATTTGGCAAGAGTAAAGGCACCCTTAAGCGATTCGGCAATGTTCAACGCTTATGTGCCATTTACCAAGCCGGTGTTTTTCCAGATCTATGATCCGCAACAGCGCGTGAAGCCTGCGGATGTGGAAGCCTTTTTTACGCGACAGGGTGCTGATGTGTCTCAGCTGTTTCGTTGGAAAGACTATACAATATTGCAAACGACGGATGAGCTCGGAAAAAAACTGGCCGGCGCTTGGCTTGCCAACTATCCGGAGGTGGCCTACAAAGTTTTCAATAACCTGTTTTACAGTTTCGATAGAACGCGTTGTGCAGAAACATCAGTGAATACAGAAACCGACTACGTATTGTTAACCGCAGAGCTAGTGGATGATAAAGCAAAGCAGGAAGCATATTTACAAGCTCACGAACAGCAATATGAAAAATGGCCGGAAGTAGCCAAAGGCTTTTGTCAGGCCGGATTTGAAGAAGTATTGTTGTACCGCAACGATAGGCAGCTCATGCTGTATATTTCCTTCCCGAAAGGACAGCGCTTTGAGGATATCGATCCCTTGACGCTGAAAGACAACCCGCGCGTTAATGAATGGAATAAGCTGATGGGCAGCTATCAGCAAGGTATCGAAGGTACAGCTGCAAATGAAACTTGGATTTTTTATAAGAAATAAGCATGCAATCAACAGAAAAATTAAGATTAGGAATTTTGGGTCTTGGTGAAGGACGGAGCACGATGTCAGCCGCTTTGCAAAGCGAGCACATCGATTTAGTGCAGATTTGTGATTTGAATGAAGAGCTCGGGCGTAAACGTATGAAAGAGTTTGACTTCCACAACTATACCTCACGGTATGAAGATCTTTTGCAAAATCAAGAAATCGAAGCCATCGCGATTTATACGCCTGATCATCTCCATGCCACGCACATCCGTTTGGCTTTGGAGCATGGCAAGCATGTAGTCTGCACCAAACCTTTTATTGATAATCTGGCCGATGCAAACGAACTCCTTACGCTGGCGAAAGAAAAAGGCAAGCGCGTTTTTGTGGGACAGAGCTCACGTTTTTTCGAGCCGGTAAAAAAGCAACGCCAAGACTTTGAAGCGGGATTGATTGGTGAGTTGATTACTATTGAAGGCTACTACCATGCGGATCACCGCTGGTTTTTGGATAAACCTTGGTCCTTGCAGTCCTCTTTCAAATGGTTGTATGGAGGCCTTAGCCATCCGGTCGATTTTATCCGCTGGTACCTGCCGAATATCGAGGAGGTCATGGGCTACGGTATGCTAAGTGCCAACGGGCAGAAGGGCGGACTGCAAAATGCCGATACCATGCACTTTATCTTTAAAGCTGAGGATGGCCGTATAGCACGTGTTAGTGGCGCCTACACTGGCCCAGTGCAACCCGTCACGCGCGATAGCGAAATGAGCTGTATCCTTCGCGGAACGGAAGGCTGTAGCCAGGCGGATTACATGGATCTGCGCTATGCGATCACCGACAAATCAGGCGAAGAGCGTATGTTGACTTGGGAGCATAAACTAAAGCATTATTTCCGCTTTGAAGGCAAAAGCCATCACGCAGGTGAATACCAAAACTACCTGGAATATTTCGGAGATGCCATCCGAAACAATACGCCCGCCTTCCCGGATATGAAAGAAGGAATCGGAACGATTGCGCTCTTGCAGGCCATGGATGAGTCGCTACGGACAGGAAAGCCCGTGCGCCCGAAAGACCTGCTTGAAAAATTTGGTGTCAACCTGTAAGCTATTATGAATAATATCCTTGATAAACTTACGATAGTCGACTACGGCATTGTGATCGTCTACCTGGTTGCGCTATTGGCAATTGGACTTTTTTCATCGCGCAACCGCGCGGAAGGTGCGGAGCACTTTCTGGCTGGAAAATCATTGAGCTGGTACAGTATAGGATTCAATATGTGGGCGACCAATGTAGGGCCTTCCATGTTGCTCGCCTTTGCTACAGTGGGCTACACATCCGGCATTGTAGCGGTGAATTTTGATTGGTACGCTTTCGTCTTTTTGTTCTTGCTGGCGGTCGTCTTTGCGCCCCGCTACATCGCATCGGGCGTGCGAACGCTGCCTGAGTTTATGGGCAAGCGCTTTGGCCCCGATACCCAGACCATCCTAGCCTGGTACTCCCTCGTAAAAATGCTGATCTCTTGGCTTTCGCTTGGTCTATTCGCCGGTGGCTTCTTGGTTCGCCAAATTTTGGGAATCCCGATGTGGCAATCGGTGACGGTGCTCGTCGCCCTGGCCGGAGTTTTCGCCTACACGGGCGGACTGCGTACCGTGGCTAAAATCAATATCTTCCAGATGATTCTGCTTATCGTTGTTTCTGCCCTGCTCACCTTCCTCGGACTATCAAAGATTGGCGGCATCGATGGGTTGATCGCGAATACACCGGATGGGTACTGGTCGTTGATCCGCCCGGCCAGCGATCCAGACTACCCTTGGTATGCTATCGCATTGGGCTACCCTGTAGCCGCTATCGCATTTTTCTGTACCGACCAAGCGATGGTACAGTCGGTATTAGGAGCGAAAAACCTTAAGCAAGGCCAATTGGGTGTGAACTTTATTGCCTGGCTGAAGATCTTGTCCCTACCACTGTTTATACTAACTGGTGTTATCTGTTATATTTTGTTTCCAGGGTTGGAAGATCCGTCACTAGCCTACATGACCATGGTCACCAACCTATTTCCTACAGGCTTGAACGGATTGGTCATCGTGGTTTTGATTGCAGTCCTTGTCGGAACCATCGGTTCATCGCTCAATTCATTGAGCACCGTGTTTACGATGGATATCTACCTGAAACATATCAACCCCGAGGCCGATAACCGCACCGTAACGCAAATAGGGCGCTACACCATTATCGTAGGCTGTCTGGCATCTGTGCTCGTGGCTATCGCCATCGATCAGATCAAAGGCCTCAATCTCTTTGACGTATTTCAATCTATCTTAGGCTTTATTGCGCCCCCTTTGGCGGTAATTTTTCTGTTGGCCGTGCTCTGGAAGCGCACCAATAAAGCTGCGGTAAATACACTCTTAACGTTTGGTGCTGTGCTAAGCCTCGGAACAGGCGTGCTCTACCTTTGGGTATTCCCGAAGGATGTGTACAGCTTCTGGCCGCATTACCTTATGCTTTCCTTTTACCTCTTCGTCGCACTACTAATCTTAGGGATCGTTATCTCCCTGCTTGTGGGCAAGTCGGAGTTTGAAAAGCAAAACCAAATGGCCTACCGTATTACCATAGAAAGACCCGCTCCCGCTGTTAAATGGGCATGGGGAATTCTGTTCGTCGTAATGGTTTGTCTATATTTATTCTTTAAATAACACACAACAATCAAATTTGATATCTACTACGCATATGGCAAATAAAATTCAACTAAAGGGCATTACATGGGGGCATAGCCGCGGCTTACTACCTATGTTGGCCACTGCGCAACGCTACGAAGAGCTACACCCAAATGTGGAGATTCTTTGGAAAAAGCGTACCCTCCAGGAATTTGCTGATAAATCTATTGAACAGCTCGCTACAGAGTACGATCTTTTGGTGATCGACCACCCTTGGACAGGACATGCTGCCGCCAAAAAGATTATCGCTCCATTTGACGATCATTTAGACGCAGCATACTTGGTTGATCAAAAAATAAATAGTGTAGGCCAGTCTTACCCCAGTTACAATTTCGAAGGAAAGCAGTGGGCACTTCCTATCGATGCAGCGACCCCTGTTGCGGCCAGTCGGCCAGATCTTTTAGCTTCGCTTGGAACACCACTTCCTAAAACATTTGCCGATGTATTAGCGCTAGCAGACCAAGGCCGAGTAGCTTTTTCTTTGCTACCTATCGATGTTTTAATGAGCTTCTATATGTTTTGCTGCTCTTTGGGCGAGGATCCCTGCCAACAGGAAGATGAAGTCATTAGCTCCGCTGTCGGTATCAAAGCTTTACAGCATTTTAAATCGTTAGCCGACCGTGTAGATGCAAGGTTTTATCAGAAAAACCCTTTCATGGTGTTTGAAGATATGGTGAATAATGATGAAATAGCCTACTGCCCATTTGCCTACGGTTATTCAAACTATGCACGGGAAGGATATGGGCGTAAGCTATTGCATTTTCACGACTTAGTAATCCTGCAAGGATCCGAGCCGATGACGAGCACCTTGGGTGGTGCCGGCTTAGCCATTTCTGCGGGCTGCAAGCACTTAGATATTGCGATGGACTACGCACAGTTTGTAGGCAGTCCAGACGTGCAAGCTACGTTATATGTGGAAAATGGCGGCCAACCCGGACATTTGAAAGCTTGGGAAAGTAGCGAAGTAAACCGACGCACGTCGAATTTCTTTCAGGATACCCTCCCTACATTACAACGCGCTTTCTTACGCCCACGCTATTTTGGCCATATGCATTTTCAGGATCATGCAGGCGATGTTGTCGTCGAATACTTGAAAAATGGGGGAGATGAGCAAAGCGTCCTGAATACGCTTAATGAGATGTATAAGCAATCACGATTAATGGAAGACCAGCATGGATAATAGACCACTGGAAGGCTTATTGGTATTGGAATTTGCCCAGTTTATGGCAGCTCCCACCGCAGGCTTGCGCTTGGCCGATCTAGGTGCGCGCGTCATCAAGATTGAACGTCCCATCAGCGGTGAAGCCGGTCGACAAATAGCGATCAAAAATATTTTTGTAGACCAGAGTAGTTTGGTCTTCCATACGATTAATCGGAATAAAGAATCTTATGCTGCGGATCTGAAAAGTGAGTCCGATCTGGCAACGATTCATGCCCTCATAAAAAAGGCAGATATTATAACGCATAACTTCCGACCGGGCGTGATGGAGAAGATTGGCCTCGACTATGAAGCCGTTCAAAAAATCAACCCGTCCATTATCTACGCTACCGTAACGGGGTACGGACAGGAAGGCCCTTGGGCTAAAAAACCAGGTCAGGATCTGCTTGTTCAGTCAGTATCGGGACTGACTTCGCTATCGGGCAGTGCAGCAGATAATCCCGTTCCATTCGGCTTGGCCGTAATCGATATGTATTGCGCAACGCACCTTACGCAAGGAATCTTGGCAGCACTACTGAAGCGCTCGCGCACGAAAAAAAGTGTACTTGTTGAGGTAAGCTTGTTGGAGTCTGCGTTAGATATGCAGTTTGAAGTATTAACCACCTATTTTAACGATGGTGGTAAATTGCCTCAACGATCGGCAACCCGCGGCGGCGGCCATGCTTATCTAAGCGCGCCCTATGGCGTGTATAAAACGGCAGATGGATTCTTGGCTTTGGCAATGGGCGACTTACCAAAAATTGCGGATGCATTAGGAATGCCAGGAGAAGCATATCTTGACAGGGCAACCTGGTTTAAAGAACGCGATACTATTATGCAAAGCCTAGGGCAAGTACTCGCTGCACAACCTACGAAAAGCTGGCTAGACAAACTGGAAGAGAGGGGGGTATGGTGTGCAGAAGTAAACAATTACCACGAGTTTTTTGCTGCGCAAGGTTTTACCGACGCGCAAATGTTGCAAGATATTGCGTTGCAGGATGGCAGCAGCCTGAAAACCACACGCAGCGTCTACAATATCGATGGAAAATACCTGTTCTCCAACAAACCAGCACCACGAGTGGGGCAGCATAATGAACAAATTCAAGCAGACTACCTAACACCGTAATATGTTACCACTAGCAGATTTTATTGTCGTAGACTTTAGCCAATTTCTTTCGGGTCCCTTGGCCAGTTTGCGCTTGGCCGATTTAGGTGCGCGGGTCATCAAAATAGAAAAACCTATTACCGGCGATATCTGTCGGCAGATGTACACTTCGGATACTATTTTAAACGGCACATCTACCGTATTCCATGCCATTAACAGAAATAAGGAAAGCATAGCCTTGGATATAAAAGATGATGCCGATCGGGCGATTATCCGCGATTTAATAGCGAAAGCCGATGTGGTTATGCACAATTTCCGCCCCGGCGTGATGGAAAGGCTGGGCTTTGACTATAGTCAGGTGCGCGAAATCAATCCCAATGTGGTGTATGCAGAAATTTCAGGCTATGGAAAACAAGGACCTTGGGCTAAAAAGCCAGGCCAAGATCTTTTGCTGCAATCGTTGACCGGGATGACCTGGCTTAGTGGCGATGCACCACATGGTCCTGTGCCAATGGGGCTTTCTATCGTCGACATGTTTGCCGGGATGAACTTGGCCAGCGCTATATTGGCCTGTTTGTACCGCCGCGCGGTGCAAAATATAGGTGCGCATGTGCAGGTGAGTATGTTAGACTCGGCCGTAGATATTCAATTTGAAGCAGTGACTACCTATTTCCGTGACGGCAAGCAGCTCCCGCAGCGTACCGAAGTAAGCAATGCGCACGCCTACTTAGCCGCTCCGTATGGCATCTATAAAACGGCAGATGGCTTCCTAGCACTGGCAATGGGTTCTATTCCGTTTTTATCGCAACTATTGGATTGTCCGGAATTAGCTGGCTTTGCCGATGGCGAGCAAGCATTTCAAGAGCGAAGAGCAATCAAGGAGATCTTAGCAAAACATCTGGCTACACAGCCTACCGCGTTTTGGTTAGCCATCCTCGAGGCTGCTGATATTTGGTGTGCCGATGTGCTGAATTGGGATCGGTTGACCGCACACGATGGATTTAAGGTGTTAGCAATGATACAGCGCGTCAGCATGGGGGATGGATTTTCCTATGATACCACACGATGCCCGATCCGCATTGATGGCGCGCGACTGGCAGCAACAAAGGGTTCGCCCGCATTAGGCGAGCATACAGAAAAAATAAAACAAGAGCTGTATGGTTAAGCTACGTTTTGCGGTACGCAAGTTTGATCCGTTTGAGCGGCATTTGGAAGCCTGTTGGGAAGCCTATCAGCAATCGACCGGTACGGCAGTAGAGATGGAGTTTGTTCCGATGGATCTCGAAGAGCTTTACAGCAGCCTATTCGAAAATAAAGGACTGCAAAATGGCGACTGGGACCTCGTTCACCTTAATACAGATTGGCTTGCGGAAGCCCATCAACATAACAGCATCCATGCCTTAGATCGCTTCGTAGATGAAAAATTGCCGGAAGGCGGCCTAACGGCATGGGCACCAAGTTTGATGGGCATGCAAACCTTTAACGGTGCATTGTATGGCTTGCCATTCCACGACGGACCAGAATGCCTTGTCTATCGGAAAGATCTTTTTGAAGCAGAAATAGAAAAGCAACATTTCAGCGAAAAGTACGGTCGTGCGCTTGCTGTACCGAGGAATTGGGAGGAGTTTCTACGGATCGCCCAATTTTTCAATAGGCCAAAGGAAAATCTCTACGGAAGTGTTTTTGCGGGCTATCCCGACGGGCACAATGCCGTGTTTGATTTTTGCTTGCAGCTGTGGTCACGCGGTGGCGAACTGCAAGACGCCGACGGAAAATTAGCGTTAGTCCAACATGCCGCGATTGAAGCGCTCGATTTTTATCGAAATCTTTTTCAGACGGCTGATGCCTTGCATCCAAAATCATTAACCTACGAATCCGTACAGGCGGGCGCAGCATTTGCCCGCGGCGAAGTGGCGATGATGGTAAACTGGTTTGGCTTCGCCTCATGGGCGCAAATAGATAAAGAATCCGCCGTCCGCGGCAAGGTCGATGTAGCGGCTATTCCTGCGCAAGAAGGATTAGAACCAGCATCATTAAACGTTTATTGGGTGTATGCGTTGCCCACCGGAAGTGCGCACAAAGCACTAGCCTACGATTTCTTAAATTTCGCCGTTTCTGCAGTGCAGGATAAAAACTTAACATTGGCGGGAGGTGTGGGCTGTCGCCGCAGTACTTGGGCCGATGCAGAAATTAATCAGCAGATCCATTTCTACGGAAAGTTAGAATCGTTACATGCGTCCGCGAAAACCCTTCCCCGTCTGGCAAATTGGCCTGTCATAGCCCATATTATTGATGAAATGGTTAATCTCGCTGTTCAAACAGCACGTCCGAGCGAAGAACTTTTACAAGAAGCACAAACGAAGATAAATTTATTGACATGATAGATATTCCTTACAAAGCAGTTTTACCGAAAACCATGTTGCCGATCGTTATCATTGGCGCTGGCGGCATTGTCAAAGATGCCCATTTACCTGCCTATAAAAAAGCCGGGTTTCAGGTGTATGGCATCGTCAACCGCACGAAATCCAAAGCCGAGGCGCTTGCAGATGAATTTGCTATACCCCATGTCTTTGATTCCGTAGCAGAGGCAGTTGCACAGGCGCCGGCAAATGCCGTATACGACATCACCATCATGCCAAGCCAATTTCTCGAAACCCTAGAAGCACTGCCAGATGGCGCTGCGGTATTGATCCAGAAGCCCATGGGCGATTATTTTCCGGAAAGCAAGGCAATCTTAGAGCTTTGTCAACGTAAAAACTTAGTTGCAGCTATTAACTGCCAACTGCGGCAGGCGCCCTTTGTCAATGCAGCCCGTTGGCTTATCGAGCAGGGGCATATCGGGGAGGTCTACGATATGGAAGTGCGCGTCACGCTGCATACACCTTGGAATTTATTTCCCCATGTTATGGTGCACCCGCGTTTGGAAATATTATACCATAGTGTGCATTATATTGATTTGATCCGGTCATTCTTAGGGAACCCTCAAAGCGTCTATGCAAAAACTTTAAAGCATCCCGCCAAAGCGTTATCATCAAGTCGTACTACGTTGTTATTTGATTACGGCAATACACTTCACGCCGTGGTAAACACGAATCACGATCACGACTTCGGCCCCGACCATCAAGAAAGCTTTATCAAATGGGAAGGTACAAAAGGCGCGATCAAAGCAAAAATGGGACTGTTAATGGATTACCCGCATGGCGTTCCCGATCAGTTTTCCTATTGCATCAAGTCCGCAGATGGTCAGTATGAATGGGTAGACTATCCGATAGAAGGGTCATGGTTTCCCGATGCTTTCATCGGCAGTATGGGCAGCCTGATGCGCTTCAAACTCGGGGAGATCGATACCTTGCCAGCCGCCGTAGAAGATGTTATTTACACGATGGCTGTCGTTGATGCCGCTTACAAAAGTAGCGCCAACGGAGGCGAAAAATTAGAGATATAGCGTAATTAAGTGGAGTATAGCATAATATTGTTTATACAATAAGTCACGAAGAGATACAACTTTGCAAAATCTATATCGACACTTTCAAACTTATCAATTTTGACTTTCCATTTGTTTTAACTTGTCACTTTTTAATTTTTACTTTTTTTACTTTTTAATTTTGACTTTTCACTTGTTTTGACTTCTAACTTTTCGATTTTTTTTACTTTTTAACCGAGCGTAGCGAGCTCATCGAAGATAATTTTAACTTTTTACTTTAAAAAATGCATTTCGAATCTATATTTTTTGAGGACTATACCTTAACAGATAAACGCGTCACCTTAGGACGCACCATCACCGAGACCGATTTCGTCGTACACGCAGGCCATACCGGCGATTTTTTTCCGCATCATATGGATGCCGAGTGGTGTAAAACACAACCCTTCGGCCAGCGGATAGCACACGGCACCATGATCTTCGCTATTGGTATCGGGTTAACATCTTCGGTCATCAATCCGGAAGCTTTTTCCAAGGGCTATGATCGCTTGCGCTTTGTGAAGCCCGTGTTCATTGGCGACACGATCCATGCCGAGGTCACGATCTCGGAAAAGGCCGACGCCAAAAATCCCGCATTTGGTACCGTCACGGAGCATGTAGAAATACGCAACCAACATGGAGAAGTGGTGCTTGTCGCCGATCATATTTTGCTTGCTAAACGAAAAGAGGCAGGTTCTTAACACCATTTGTAATCCACGAAAAACCTAGACTTATGCACGTCAATACCCACGAGCCCGCGCCCATCGACCATCACTCCTCGAGAGGCTATCTCTTTCCGTTTATATTGGTGGTATGCCTATTCTTTTTATGGGGTATGGCACACAACCTTAACGGTGTTCTTATTCCCCATCTAAAAAAGGCATGTCAGTTAGATAATAGTCAATCCGCGTTGGTCGATACCTCGGTGTTCTTCGCCTATTTCGTGATGGCACTACCCGCCGGGTTTTTATTGCGAAAGTGGGGCTATAAAGCCTCTATCATTGTCGGGCTTCTCGCTTTCTCGCTAGGCGCTTTCCTGTTTATTCCAGCCGCGAATCTACGCATGTATGAACTATTCTTACTGGCGCTGTTTATCATAGGATGTGGACTAGCGGTGTTAGAAACCGCCGCTAATCCTTATGCAGCCGTGCTAGGGCCAGCGAATTCGGCCACACATCGGCTAAATTTGGCCGCCTCATTTAACGGCTTAGCGGCTATGATAGCACCCATCATCGGCACCATGTTTATTTTATCCGGTAAAAGTTATTCACCCGAGCAGATGGAGGCCATGGGCGAAGCCGCGCGCTTAAACTACCTTGCCGAGGAGGCCGCTTCCGTAAAGTTGCCCTACCTTATTTTAGGCCTGGTATTGCTCATCATCGCCATCATCTTTGTGTTCGTCAAGCTGCCCGAAATAAAAGATGCCGAGGAATCTGAAACAAGGCAAAAAACTGGACTGTTTGCCGCGTTACGGCACCGGCACTTGGCTTATGCCGTGGTTGCCCAGTTTTTCTATGTGGGCGCGCAGGTGTGCGTCACCAGCTTCTTTATACGCATGGCCCAGCAAGGGGCGGGCGTGGATGAAAAGACTGCTGGTTATTATCTTGGCGTCTATGGTCTTTTGTTTATGGCAGGTCGCTTCGTGGGCACATTTTTGCTGCGCTATACCACCGCTAGTAGGTTGCTATCGCTTTATGCGTTTATCGCTATCCTTTTAGCCGCTGTAGCAATTTTCGGATCGGGAATGGTCGTGCTGTATGCGCTCGGCGGTTTGGGATTCTTTATGTCCATTATGTTTCCGACGATATTCTCGTTAGGCATTGTCGGACTTGGGAGAGACACCAAGCAGGGATCTTCTTGGCTGATTATGTCTATCGTAGGCGGAGCAATCTTTCCTTTTTTAACGGGAGGAATCATTGATTTTGCGCATGATGATACGCAGGTTGGCTATGTTGTGCCCCTGGTTTGTTATGCGGTGATATTATGGTATGCTCTTAAAGGGTCAAAGCCGGCTGCAATAGTGCAGTCGCTTTAATTAGCTCGGCTACTAGACTTGAAGTTGAGACTTACAAAAGCCTGCAAACGAAATGTTTGCAGGCTTTTGTGTTGTAAGGAAATCGATTTTGAATATGGTCTGAAAGTCTATCGAAGCGCTGTTTGGCAGATCTGGGGATTCACCTCCATATCAAACTACCCTCATCTAAGCAAGACGCAATGCTTTTTTATAATCGTACTTATCATACTTGCTTACCTTCTCTTCCTTGTGAAGGGCAATCAGGTCATTCTTCAGCTGAACTTTCAGCCAAATATCCACCGGGGTATGGAAGAACCGCGAAAACTTCATCGCAAGTTCGATATTAAAGGCACGCTGTCCGCGCAGATACTTGTTTAGGTTAGAGGTATCTGTATCAAGTAAACCTGCGAACTGGCTTCTATTCAATCCCAGCACCTTACAGAATTCAGATACAAAGTATTCAATGGTAAAGACCTCACCAGAAGCCGCCTCCTCCCGTTGCAGATATTCCTCCAAACGGTAAAGCACGGACAGCATCTCATTGCGGACCCTTCGTTCAGTAGAACGCTGGCCTGCCAGCTCATTTGCATGTGAGCGGATCAAGTCCTTTTGTTCCTTGTCCAGCTTGTGACCATCGCTCGGTGGGATGGTCATACTGAAATCTTTCGTTTTATCTTTGACGATACTCATAGTAATAATCTATTGTTGACCTTTATCGGTCAGATAGCGTTCAATCAGTAACTCCCCAAATTCGTCATAGATGACCATAACATTCGAGTCACCCATGCGCTTAGCATTATATTTGGAGGAATAGAGAGCCATCAGTCTGACCTCATCTTCCTCATGTTGCTCAGCAACTACGAAATGTAGCATTCCCTTATAATCTCCCACTCCCCCTGATCAGGCTCTGCTTAAAAGCATAAGCAATCAAACATCCGGCAACATGGTCATGCTTCTTTTCATCTCCTTTATTGTGCGGAGCAACTTCTACAAATGCCATATATGGCACCATCTTGTCGACTAACTGAAAGATCAGACAACCCTCTATCACCTCGGGCGAATCTTCCCTGACCAAAATATAGGCCGTAGCATGTTTAAGGGCTTTCAGCTGTTTTCTAAAATCAAACCTCCAGCCATCCTGCAGACTTGGCATCTGCGCGAGGCTTCCCTGTTTGATTACCGCATCCGCCTTTTCATTTGTCGCTAGGACAATAATTTGAATTGTCATTTTGTGTTATATGCATATAGCAGATTAACTTTTTATAGAAATAAAGATACGAAATAAAAATCAGAATTGGTACAATCTGTACCAATTTTTGTTTTAGTGATGAGTTGATAATTCTAAATTGCAAAGGAAACACCCGCGGAAAGAGGATATCCAAATTGGCAGTGCCCAGAAATAAATCCGGTAACTTTGAAGATAAGGCCACCAAAGTATCAATCACAGCATTTCCAAATATCTTCCTCTTTTGAACACCAATGCCTCTGCGCAAAAGACTATCGAAAATATCGCATCAACAAAATGTCCCAACACATTGTTTGCAATTCGCGATTTGCAAATCGCAAAATAAAATACTAACTCCAAATATCTTCCTCTTTTGAACACCAATGCCTCTGCGCAAAAGACTATCGAAAATATCGCATCAACAAAATGTCCCAACACATTGTTTGCAATTCGCGATTTGCAAATCGCAAAATAAAATACTAACTTTATTCTATGAGGCGCAAACATAATGGCATGAGGCCACAGGATATCGTTATCCTGCTCAAGATCACAACAATGTATAGCGATGATTGGCTTTTAAAAGATTTAGCCAATTCGCTATATATCAGCAATTCCGAGGTTTCTGAATCATTGGAAAGAAGTGTATATGCCAATTTGATTGATTTCGAGAAGCGCAACGTCCATCGGCGGAACTTGCTGGATTTTCTTATTCACGGAATAAAATATGTGTTTCCGGCACAAGCAGGAATATTGACAAGAGGGGTGCCTACAGCGCATTCACATCCCTTTATGCAATCTTTTATTAGTAGCGAACAGGCTTATGTCTGGCCGTCTTCTTTCGGCTCGGTGTTGGGGCAGGCCATAGAACCTTTCTACGCCAATCAGGTCAAAGCCATTGCAGAAGATGAAGAACTATACCGATTGCTCGCCCTAGTGGACGTGATCAGGGTGGGCAAAATTCGTGAAAAAGCCGTGGCAGAAAAAGAGTTGAAAGAACTATTAGCCCATGTCAAATCATACTAATATCGTAAGGATCAAAGCCGTAAACAATGCGCTACGAGAGTTACGTGACCATGTGGTCTTCGTAGGAGGAGCAACAATATCTTTATATGCCGACCGGCCTGTCCTTGAGGTGAGACCCACTGATGATATTGATGTGATTGTTGAGATACTTGACTACAAACAGCGTCAAAAATTGGAAGAACGGCTGAGAGCGATCGGTTTTTCAAATGATGTCGAATCGGGTGTAATCTGTCGATTCAAAATCAGAGGTATCACCGTAGACATTATGCCCACAGATGATCCATCTATAGGGTTCCACAATAAATGGTACCCAAAGGGTTATGAGCATGCCGAAAATTATACGCTTGATAACGATCAGACAATACGAATTTTGACAGCCCCCTATTTTCTCGCAACAAAGCTGGAAGCTTTCAAAGGACGCGGCGGAGGAGATGGCCGATTGAGCCATGATTTTGAAGACATTGTCTTTGTATTGGAAAACAGGGAAAAACTTTGGGAGGACCTGGAAACTTGTGATGATGGAGTAAAAGCATATCTGGTCGCTGAATTCTCAGCACTCATGGACAATCCCCATATCTATGAGTGGATAGATAGCCACGTCGAGCGTGGAAATATCCGCCCTCAAACTTCAACAATCATTGATAATATAAAAACTTGGCTAGACAAGTCTATAGACAACTAAGAAAAGTTTTTATCTTGGTCTATTCCGACTTGAATTTAACGTCCAGCGATACTGTCATTTGTCGTAAATGTTTGCTGTCCTATCCCTCTCTATATCTTCCTTTCGCATGAAGCATGTCAATATCTTATAATACCTAGAGAAAATATCATAGATACAAAATAAGCATTTCAAGTATGTTTGTAGTTGGTGCCATGCATAAATCGATGAGTCGTGTGCGACGCTAATGTAGCTGATAACCTATGTCAAAGGGAAGATACTGCAAGGATACTTCATGCAGGCATTGCTATCGTCAAAGTGAACATTGAATCCAATTTGTGCTTTCCATAAAATGAAAAATTAAGCGGTATGAAAGGGTGCTCAAAAGGAACCATGCTCATCCGTTTACGCATGCAAATAAAATAGAGGAATGAAAAAACTAATCTTAACCATCGGCTGTGTATTGACCACCGTCTTATTGTTTGCTCAAAATAAAGCTACTTGGATCTGGTATCCGGGAGATTTTGAGGTATGGCTGGGCAATGATATGCAAAACAGGCGAACAGAACGGGGCACATTTTTTCCTCCTTTTTGGAAGATGGATAGCCATTATGTGCTGGTGGAATTTCATAAAGAATTTGATCTACAGCAAGCCGAAGAGATTAAAATCCATGCCGAGGGCAAATACAATGTAAAGGTAAACGGCAAGATGCTCCCCGGCATGCCAGGCAGCCTAAAGCTGGAGAAAGGAAAGCAAAAAATCAATGTTAAAGTATATAATCAGGCAAAGGTGCCTGCTTTGTTCGTGGAAGGGAAGCAGGTAAATACAGATAAGGACTGGTTAGTAACGTTTGAAGATAAAGAGTGGATCGATGAAACAGGGAAAGCTTCTGATCAATCCGGCACCACCTATGTCAAAGCAGGCTATTGGAATTTCCAAAATTCGGCACAGCGACCATCGACGTTTAAGCTGCCCACGCGCTACGAGGAATCCGTAGCCAGCACGAAGCAAGGCAAAGGATCGCTCATAGACTTTGGCAAAAATACCTTTGGTTTTCTAACACTACATCAATTAAAGGGAAACGGAGAGCTGAATATTTACTATGGCGAATCCAAGGAGGAAGCACTCGCTACCACGACCTGCGAAACGCTGGATCTGCTCAGCATCAACCAACAATCTGCACAAGATAGCACCCTCGATTTGTCGAAAGCATTCCGTTACGTATACATCGAACCCAAAGGCAATGTATCATTTGATAAGGTTTCGATGGAGTACGAATACCTTCCGGTAGAAGACCGCGGCACATTCAAAAGCTCAGATGAGGAGCTGAACAAGATCTGGGAAGTAGCAAAGTATACGATGGAGCTTACCTCCAGAGAATTTTATATCGATGGCATTAAGCGTGACCGTTGGATTTGGAGTGGCGACGCCTACCAATCATATGCCATGAACTACTATCTGGGTTTTGATTCGGAAACGGTAAAGCGTACTATTTTGGCGCTGCGAGGAAAAGAACCTACCATGAGCCATATCAATACCATCATGGATTACACCTTTTATTGGTTTTTAAGTATTTACGATTACTACCAATATACCGGGGATAAGGAGTTTATTGCAAACGTATACCCGCGCATGCAATCGCTGATGCAATTTTGTTTAGATCGCCGTAATGCCGACGGATTGATGGAAGGGTTATCAGGCGACTGGGTGTTTATCGATTGGGCGGATGGCCTGAGCAAACAAGGCGAAGTAAGTTTTGAGCAGTTGCTACTGTGCCGTAGCCTAGAGACCATGGCACTCTGCGCAGAACTGCTGGATGAGTCAGCTGATAAAGCGCAGTACGCGAAAGAAGCGGCACAGCTGAAAGGAAAAATCTTTGACTATTATTGGAACGAACAAAAAGGTGCCTTCGCGCACAGTAGGGTTGCAGGTAAGCAGACAGATCAGGTAACACGCTACACCAATATGTTCGCGATTTTCTTTGACTACCTTTCTGCCAATCAGCAAAAGGCGGTGAAAGACAAAGTTTTATTAAACGATGCTATCCAAAAAATCATGACACCTTACATGCGCTACTACGAGTTGGAAGCACTGTGTGCGCTCGGTGAGAAAGATTACGTGATGAGCGAAATGAAAAGTTACTGGGGAGGGATGTTGAAGCTCGGTGCAACAACTTTTTGGGAAGAATATAATCCCGACAAGAAGGGAGCCGAGCATTACGCCATGTATGGACGCGAGTTTGGAAAAAGCCTCTGCCACTCTTGGGGAGCCAGTCCGATCTACCTCTTAGGAAAATACTATCTGGGCGTAGAGCCTACCGCCGCCGGTTACGAGCGGTATACCATTAATCCCTACCTCGCGTCACTACAGTGGATGGAAGGAAAAGTACCGACACCGGCCGGGGAAATAGAACTGGCCGTGTCCAAGAAAAAGATAACGGTGAAATCACCTATCGGAACGGGCACGCTACAGCTGAAGAGCAAAGTTACCCCGCGTTGCAAGCAAGGGAAAGTGGTAAAGACCGGGAAAGATCAGTACAGCATTGAGTTGAAAAAAGATACTACTTATGAAGTGCATTATGAGGCGTAAGGTATACAATTGTTTGACGATAGCGCTCAGCCTATTTTGCGCCAACTCCTTTGTACAAGCGCAAACAGTGGATGGAAAGCCCGCGGTTATCCCGCCGGTTCCGGATGGGAAAATCGCTTCAGCTTGGGAAAACCCCATGATTACTTCCATCAACCGCGATCCTGCTCGTGCTACCGCCTATTCCTATGCCAGCGTAGAAGCGGCCTTAAAAAATGACCGCGAAAAAAACGACAGGTTACTTTTTTTAAATGGCGAATGGGATTTTAAATTTGTTTACAAGCCGGCCGACGCGCCCAAGGATTTCCATCTTGCTGATGTGAAAGGCTGGGATAAAATACAGGTACCCTCCAATTGGGAGATGAAAGGCTACGATATTCCGATCTATCGATCGGCCGTTTATCCGTTCCAGCCTATTGATCCGCCGCGTATTCCAACAGATTACAACGCTGTAGGTTCTTATCAACGCAGTTTTGACCTGCCCAAAGCTTGGGATGGTATGAATGTCACATTACATTTCGGTGGGGTTATTTCCGCTTATCACCTGTGGGTGAACGATACCTATGTAGGCTATGCGGAAGATTCCTGCTTGCCTTCCGAATTCAATGTTACGCCGTACCTCCAGTCGGGTAAAAACCGAATCTCTTTGCAGGTTATCCGCTGGAGCGATGCCTCATACCTCGAAGATCAAGATCATTGGCGTATGAGCGGGATACATCGTGAAGTGTTTCTGATGGCTGAACCGAAAGTGCGGATTGCTGATTTTCATTGGCAAGCGAAGCTCGATGAAAATCACCATGATGCGACATTCTCGTTGCGTCCTAAAATAGATAACTTCTCTGGCGATAGTATAGGTGGCTATGTCGTGAAGGCGCAGCTTTATGACGCCGCTGGTAAGCCGACCCTGAAAGACGACTTCCAGAAAGATGCCGATCAGATCTTCAATGAAATCTATCCAAGACTAGACAATGTAAAATTTGGTCTCTTGGAAACAGCGATTTCGAACCCTAAAAAATGGTCAACTGAAGATCCGAATCTTTACACACTGGTGATTAGCTTATACGATAAAGAAAAGAACCTTTTAGAAGCCAAAAGTTGTCAGGTTGGATTTCGCGATATTGTCTTTTCACCAACCAATGGAAAATTGCTGATCAATGGCAAACAAACCTACCTCTACGGCGTGAATAGGCATGATCACCATCCCAAGCGTGGAAAAGCATTGACACGCGAAGATATGGAAGCCGATATCCGGCAGATCAAGCAATTCAATTTCAACGCCCTCCGTACCTCACATTACCCGAATGATCCATACATCTATGAACTATGCGATCGCTATGGGCTAATGGTGATGGACGAAGCAAATCTGGAAACGCATGGCCTCGGTGGTAAATTAATGAATGATCCGGTATGGTTGGCCGCACATATGGAGCGTGTAACACGCATGCTAGAGCGCGATAAAAATCATCCGTCCATCGTCATCTGGTCGTTGGGCAATGAATCGGGCCGCGGCCCGACGACGGCAGCCATGGCGGCTTGGATCCACGATTTCGATATCACCCGTCCGGTGCACTACGAGCCGGCAATGGGTAGCCACCAATTGCCTGGTTACATTGACCCTTCTGATCCGCGCTATCCGAAATCCAACGATCATTCCCACCGGATACAAAACATAAAAGACCAATACTATGTAGATATGGTATCGCGTTTCTATCCTGGTGTATTCACGCCTGAACTGCTCCTAAACCAACAGAATGGCGATAACAGGCCTATCTTGTTTGTTGAGTATTCACATTCCATGGGAAACTCGACTGGCAACATTAAAGATTTTTGGGACATCTTCCGCGCACATCCTCGTTTAATCGGAGGCTTTATTTGGGACTACAAAGACCAAGCACTTATTCGGAAAGATAGTGTGTATGGAGAAGTCCTCGCCTATGGTGGCGATTTCGGAGAAAAAATTCACAACGGCTCTTTTAGCTTAAATGGTATCGTGGATGCATGGAACAGACCCAAGGCCGCCATGTGGGAAAACAAGCGTATCTACCAAGCTGCCGAAGTAATGTTACTCAATGCGTCAGACGCACGTGTCCGCATAAAAAACCGATCCAGTTTGCTAAACCTCGACCATTACCAAGCTATACTTCTAATTCGTGAAAATGGACAGGTAATCCGGGAAGTTAGTTTGCCCGCTATCAACTTGGCCGCCAGCGATTCGGTAGAGCTATCTCTATCGCCCCATATCTCCATAAAAAGAAACAGTGGAAAAGACTACCAGCTTGATCTGCAATTTCGGCTGAAGCAAGAGGAAGCTTGGGCACCTAAAGGTTTTGTGGTATCATCGTCTCAGCTTAATTGGCAACAAGTGGATGGTTGGCATCTTACAAAAGTAGAGAAGCCAAAGACCATCGAGCTGCAGGAACAAGATAGCGTTTATCAGGTCGTCGGGAAAGATTTTACGGCTACGTTCAACAAAAAATCAGGAGCACTGACGCAGATGTTATATAAGAACGAACACATGGTTAATAAAGCGTTGTTGCCTAACTTTACCAGACCAGCAACCGATAATGAACGCCGCGGATGGAAGCCCCACGTGAAACTTAAATATTGGTACAAGGATGTGGCATTGAAACATACGATGGCGGCAAAGCATGCCGATAGCATTACCGTAGAGAGCAACTACAGCTTGCCGGGAGATTCTGCTCAGGTAAACATACGCTATACCGTACACAGCGACGCGATAATCACCGTTGATTATCACCTGCAAACCAACCATCCCCTACCTAATATTCCGAAGGTGGGTATGCAGCTGGGGATCAACCCAACGTTCGAACATATCCAATACTATGGATTGGGCGATATGGAAAACTATCCAGATAGAGCCTACGGCTTTGACTTGGGTGTGTACAGTAGTTCCCTCGACGATTTTATGGAACCGTACCTATATCCGCAGGAAAATGGCAACCGTATGGAAGTGCGTTGGTTCCGTTTGCAGAACAAAAAATATGGTTTGCTCGTAGAAGGCAAGCAGCCGCTACAAATGGGCGCTTGGCCATTCTCACAAAAACAAATCAGCCAAACAAAGCACTGGTATAAGTTAAAGAAAGAGGATAGCATCACCCTCAATATCGATCTTTTACAAATGGGTGTAGGTGGCAACGACACCTGGACAGATGTGTCGCAGCCTTTAGAGCAGTACCAGATTCCGGCGAAAGAATACCGTTATTCATTCCGGTTAAAACCGTTTGAAGTGAGCAAAAAGTGAGATATTGATGAAGATAAAAAGCTATATACTATGTTGTGCGATGCTGTGTGTCTTGACAGTTCGCGCACAGATTAAAGGCATTCCGGCTTCGCTACTGACGCTAGATGAGCAATCTTATGAACAAGCAAAGCCTTGGGTGGTTTGGTATTTTATGCATGCCAGCTATTCCAAGGAAGGGATCACTGCTGATCTGCAAGCCATGGCGGCTAACAATATTGCGGGAGCCTACTTTACACCCATCAAAGCGAAGACAAACCCGCCTTTGTTTGAGCCCGCTTCCGAAACCTTAACGCCCGAATGGTGGGAAATGTTCCGCCACATCGTGTCTGAGGCAAAGAAGTATAATATCAAGATCGCCATGTTTCCTAATGACGGTTTTGCCACCGCCGGTGGGCCTTGGATAACACCGGAAAAATCTATGCAGAAAATTGTTGCTGCTGATACCGTTGTCTCATCCAACGGGAAGAAAAAACTCCGCGTGCAGCTGCCACAGCCCGAGCGCAACGAAGGCTATTATGAAGATATTCAGCTCTACGCTATTGCGCAGCCTCAAACCTATAAAAATAGTTTCACACACCCACCAAAGGTAAGCAGCAGCTATGACGAAGATCTGCAGCGTTTAGTGAGCAAAGGCAACGACAAACATTTTGCTACTTCTCAACCTGGCTGGATACAGTATGAATTTAAAGAGCCCTTTGCCGCCAATGCATTGAAAATTGAATGGAAAGCATCCAATTATCAGGCGAATCGTTTAAAAATACTTATCAGTGACGATGGTAAAAGCTTTCGACCACTAGTACAGTTGCAGGCGCCGCGTATGGGATGGCTCGACTGGGATAACGGCGTCACGCATACACTTCCCCATACGAAAGCGAAATTCTACCGCTTCGTCTACGATCCGAAAGGATCCGAGCCGGGCGCAGAAGATTTGGATGTCGCAAAGTGGAAGCCGTCTTTGAAATTACTGGGAATTACGCTTTCCGAAGAAGCAAAAATAAATCAGATAGAAAGTAAAACCGCTGAAATATGGCGCGTTTCATTACCAACAGCGGGGACAGAAATTCCCGATAAAAACATCATCCATCAGCAAGATATTCGCGTATTGAATTCCCCATCAAAATCTGGCATGATTGATCTGGATCTGCCAAAAGGATCATGGAAAATCTTACGTATCGGGCATACAAGTACCGGTCATAAGAATGAGACGGCGGGTGCAGCAAAAGGACTGGAATGCGATAAACTCGATGCCGATGTGGTGGCCTTCCAATTTGAGCAATGGTATGGCAAAGCCAAGAAAGCCGTCGAACCTAATTTATCGAAGGAGGTACTTACCGTATTCCATATTGATTCTTGGGAGTCTGGCAGCCAAAACTGGACGCGGCGTATGGCCGAAGAGTTTAAAAAGCGTCGTGGCTATTCGCTCGATAAATACATGCCGGTACTAGCTGGCTACGTTCTCCATAGTGCCGAGGCCTCAGAGTCGTTCCTACACGATTACCGCGAGACCATTGCAGAACTTTTGCTGGAAAAAGGTTTTAAAACCTTAAAGCAGATGTGTGACAAATATGAGGTAGAATTTACGGCCGAAACGACTGCTCCAGTGATGGCTAGTGACGGTCTATCACACTTTAGTCTTACAGATCGAACGATGGGTGAATTTTGGTTCAGAAGCCCATCACATGACAAGCCCAATGATGTGCTGGATGCCGTATCTGGCGCACACATCTATGGGAAAAATGTCGTTATGTCAGAAGCATTCACGCAGATTCGTATGGAATGGGACGAACATCCGCGCCTTTTAAAACCTGTACAAGATTTAAACTACGCTTTGGGCGTAAACAATTTGGCGTACCATGTCTATGTGCATAATCCCTGGATGGACCGCAAGCCGGGCATGACACTGGACGGCATCGGCACCTATTTCCAACGTGATCAAATCTGGTGGAAACCAGGGAAAGCCTGGGTGGATTATGCCATTCGCACACAGCAATTGCTTCAGCAAGGGAAACCCGTAAAAGATGTTGCGGTATTTATTGGCGAGGAAGTACCTCGACGTGCAATCCTTCCAGATAGACTCGTAGGCGTATTGCCGGGCATCATTGGCGCTGATCGCGTGAGCCGGACCGCAGAAAAGCTGGCAAACGAAGGGCAACCGTTACAAAAGATAGCGAGCGTGAGCACCTCTGCAAATATGTATAGCACGATGGATTGGATTGATCCCCTACGCGGTTATGCCTACGACTCTTTCAATCCGCATGCGCTACTAGCATATGCGAAGGTAAGGGACGGCGCCGTGCAGTTTGCCGACCATATCGCCTATAAAATATTGGTTGTGCCGGGAAAACACTTGTTAAATCCAAACCCTGAGGCCAGCTCACTGGCCGTGCTGTCTAAATTCGCGTCTTTGATCGATGAAGGGGCAACTATTCTATTCGAAACAAAACCAACAAAATCAATCGGCCATCTTTCATCAAGCGATTCATCGGCCTTTCAAGCGCTCCTAAACCAATTATTTAACGGCATGACGAACGAAAACGGTATGCTGACAAAAACAATTGGTAAAGGAAAAATCCACCTCGGCGCATATAAAGCAGCCGACTTCAACCCATTGGGGATAGCGGAAGACTTAATTATTGACGACAAAAAAACAACGAGCATCGCATGGAATCACCGTCGTTTCGCCGGAACAGATAGCTATTTTTTAAGCAATCAGGACAGCGTCTCGCGCAAAGCAGTGCTTTCTTTCCGAACCAATGCGTCCCATGTCTACCTGTACGACGCTGTGAATGATGAGCTAAATGCAATTCCAGCACAACGGAAAGGGCAACGCACGGAGGCAACAGTAGATTTCGCACCTCATCAAGCGCTTTTTGTGTTATTGAGCGAGGCAGATGTGCGTTTGCCGAACTGGAAAATACAGCGAACAGAAACGGTAAAAGGGGACTGGACCTTACAGCTGGAAGGGCAGGAAGACAACAAAATAAATCAGAAAACACCAGCTTTTTGGACGGAGTCCACAACGGATGAGGTACGCTATCATGCTGGAAAGGGCACATACGCGCTCCATTTTAAGCAGACCGGCAGCTCGAAAGGGCAACGTGTCGCACTTCAACTCGATGATGTGGAAGGAATGGCGGAGGTAGTATTGAATGGAAAACCTGTGGGCGTCATCTGGGCGAAACCCTATGAAATTGATGTGACTGATTTTCTCCAAAACGGTAGTAATCGATTGGAAATTAGTGTCTACCACACTTGGGGAAACCGTTTTGGCTACGAAGCTAGCGGTAAGGCCAAAGAAAAAATAATGCAAACGACTGCAACACCTAAATTCTTGAAGCCGCTGCAACCTGCTGGCTTGTCCGGCAATGTGGCGTTGCTGTGGTACAAAGAGATACAGGAGCACAATAATAAAAACTTAAAGGCGAGGGATAAACGATGATGATGAATAGAAAAATATACGGCGTAGGCTTGGCATTCCTATGTTTATGTACGGGGATGTCAGCGCAAGAGAAGGCTATAACCAATACAAGTGCTAGCCCATTTGCTGTGCAAAAAGCGGTGGATATGGGTGATGTGTCTTGGACAAAAGGCTTTTGGGCCGACCGCACAGCGACTTGCTATCAGCAAATGGTACCAAACCTGTGGGATATGTATACCCGCGCGGACATCAGCCATGCTTACCGAAATTTTGAGATAGCGGCCGGACTGGAACAAGGAGAGCACAAAGGGCCATCTTTTCATGACGGCGACTTTTATAAAACGCTGGAGGCGGTTTGCGCGCTCTACGCACAGACGAAAGATAAAAAGCTTTTGCAGATGATCGATCAAGTCATCCCGGTTATTGCCAAAGCGCAGCGTGCGGATGGCTATATCTATACTAAAGCAACGATAGACCAGCGTAATGCCGGTGAGAACATCGAATTTCAGGATAGATTAAGTTTTGAATCGTACAACATCGGCCACTTGATGACTGCTGGCTGTATTCATTATCGTGTCACCGGCCAACGTGATTTGTTGGATATCGCAATAAAGGCAGCCGATTACCTCTACGGATTCTATAAAAAATCAAACCCTACGTTAGCGCGCAATGCCATCTGCCCGTCGCATTATATGGGTACGGTTGAACTATATCGCACGACCAAGGAACCGAAGTACTTGGAGCTCGCAAAGCATCTGGTGGATATCAAAGGCGAGATCGAGGATGGTACCGATGACAACCAAGACCGGATTCCCTTTAGAAAACAAAACAAGGCAATGGGACATGCGGTACGCGCTAGCTACCTCTATGCAGGTGTAGCAGATCTTTGTGCCGAGCTGCAGGATACCACGCTAAGTAACCGCCTGTTTGCCATATGGGAAGATGTCGTGAAACACAAGATGTATATCACAGGTGGACTTGGTGCGCTTTACGATGGAACATCGCCGGATGGTACTTCATACGACCCGACAGAAGTGCAAAAGATACACCAGGCTTTCGGTCGGGATTATCAGCTGCCCAACCTAACTGCACACAATGAAACCTGTGCCAACATCGGTAACATGTTGTGGAATTGGCGGATGACGAATTTTACAGGCGATGCAAAATACATGGATGTTTTAGAACTCGCACTTTACAACTCCGTATTATCAGGAATCAGCTTAGACGGTGACAAGTTCTTATACACCAACCCGCTCAGCTATTCTACAAATTTACCCTTCCAGCAACGCTGGTCGAAAAAGCGCGTGCCTTATATTGCACTTTCCAACTGCTGCCCGCCTAATGTCGTACGTACGATAGCCGAGGTCGCTAACTACGCCTACGGGCTATCCGACAAGGCAGTATGGGTGAATCTCTATGGCGGAAATATGTTAAATACAAACTTTAACGGAAAATCCATCAAAATCAAACAAGAATCAAATTACCCTTGGGATGGCGATGCGCTGTTTACGCTGGAAGATATTCCACGCGACTATGAGCTGAAATTCCGTATTCCCGGTTGGTCGTCCAATGCCGAAGTAACCCTGAACAACAAAAAGGTAAATTTTGAGATGGATAAAGGCTACGCTGTCATTAGAGGTGCTTGGAAAAAAGGCGATCGCATCCGCGTACATCTTCCCATGGAAGTAGAGTTTATGGAGGCAAACCCGTTGGTGGAAGAAACACGTAATCAGATTGCCGTTAAACGCGGCCCCGTCGTTTATTGCTTAGAGCATGCTGATGTTGCTAATGAAAAAGATCTTTTCGCACTGAAAATCAATTCCGCAGAGCGTTTCGAACCCGTTCATGATGCCGTGCTGGGTCAGGATCTAGTTTTTTTGGAGGGGAAGGCATATACCGATGATAGAAGCGAATGGAATAGCCTATATCGGAAAGTATCGAAGGATGATAAAAAAGAGGTATCCGTAAGACTTATTCCTTATTTTGCATGGGGCAACCGTGAATTTGGTGATATGTCGGTGTGGCTTCCGGCATTTTAGTCCAGCTACTCTTTTATAAATATTGATTTGCTATCCGTGAAAAATTTAGTCTTCATTCTATTTCTCTGCTGCTCGGTATCCATCAAGGCCGAGGTTCGTCTTTCTGCCATCTTTACAGATGGAATGGTTTTGCAGCAAGGGAAAAGTGTCCCCATTTGGGGTTGGGCAAAACCTGCTGCGCAGGTAGAGGTTCGCACCTCTTGGGATGGAAAATCCTATTCCGTTCGTGCAAATAGTGAAGGCGCTTGGCGCTTGGATATACGGACGGCGAAGGCCGGCGGCCCTTATACCATCCGCGTGAAGGAAAGCAATACCATCACGCTGCAAGATGTTTGGCTGGGTGAAGTGTGGCTTTGCTCAGGACAATCGAATATGGAAATGCCCATGAAAGGATATCCAGCGCAGCCTATCGCGGGAAGTACGGAGGCGATCTTAGACAGTGAAGACAAGTTGCTGCGCTTTTATACCGTGCCAAGAAACCCATTGCTTAAGCCCGCTTCCGAGAGCAAGCCTAGCAGCTGGAAAGCCGCCAGCCCGGCAACAGTAGCTAATTTCAGTGCAACCGCCTATTTTTTCGGAAAGCGCTTACGGCAGCAATTGAATGTGCCTGTTGGTCTTATCCACAGCAGCTATGGTGGTTCCAATGTCGAGGCTTGGATGGATGCGGCTTGGTTGGCCGATCAGGAAGATGTAATAATCCCGAGCAGTACAGAAGGATTGAAAGATAAAAATAGAGCGCCTACGATGCTGTACAACGGGATGATACATCCTATCGTAGGCTATGGGATAAAAGGCATCATCTGGTATCAGGGAGAGTCCAATTACGAACGCGCAGCAAGTTATGACATCCTTTTTCCAAGAATGGTCGAAAAATACCGGGAGCTTTGGAAAGATGCGCAAATGCCATTCTATTTTACGCAAATTGCCCCATTCAACTATGCAGCTCTACCGCCGTTTCATGTGGAAGAGCAATATAATTCCGCCTACCTGCGCGATGCGCAACGAAAGTCGTTGGATAAGCTTTCCAACAGCGGAATGGCTGTGACCATGGACTTAGGTGAAGAAAACTGCATACACCCTGCAAAAAAGAAAGAGGGCGGCGACCGTTTAGCGTTGCTGGCACTCGGCGGAAGCTATGGTTTTGATGCGATCGCCTATCGTAGTCCGGTCTATGACAGCATAGCGGTACAGGGAAGCACCGTACTGGTGTATTTTAAAGATGCACCATTGGGTCTTACCGCTTTTGGAAAGGAAATAAAAACCCTAGAAATAGCGGGTGAAAATAAGGTGTTTGTTCTCGCTACAGCCGTGATTCAAGGAAAAACGTTGTCGGTCTCTTCGCCCCGCGTTGCAAAGCCTGTCGCGGTACGCTATGCTTTCAAAGATTTTATTATTGGCGATTTGTTTGGTGTAAACGGACTTCCGGTAAGTTCATTCCGTACAGACGACTGGTAAAGGAATACAACTATGACATTCAACAATCTTTTCCTCGTTCTCCTTTGCGTTTTTTGCCAAGCTACATCGTCGATGGCGCAATCTTTCTCTTGGAAAGATTACAATATCCTGTGGACAAGCCCTAGTAAGAATGCGGCTGAATCTATGCCCGTCGGTGGGGGCGATATTGGTTTAAACGTATGGGTGGAAAACGGCGATGTATTCTTTTACTTAGGTAAGAGCGGCGCTTTCGACGAAAACAATATGCTGTTAAAATTAGGTCGAGTCAGACTTAAGCTTGCTCCAAACCCATTCGAGGGCAACAACTTTCGGCAAGAGTTGAAGCTCGAAGAAGGACATATAGTTATCGCAGGCCAGGGAAATGGTGTAAAAGCAGAATTGAACCTTTGGGTAGATGTGCATGCACCTAATGTCCACGTAGAACTCAGCGCTGATAAGAAAGTGACGATGGAAGCCATTTACGAAAACTGGCGATTCGAGGATCTATTTCCTAAAAAGAAGGAAAATAATGCAAACTCCTGGAAGTGGGCGCCGCCTGCTCCCGTTGTTACGCATCGTGATAGCGTAAAAGCAATAGACAATGCCATCGTCTTCTACCACCAAAATCGAGATACGACAGCCTTTGATATTGTGGTTAAACAGCAGCAGCTAGACGCTGTTAAAGATTCCCTTTTCAACCCGCTGAAGCATTTGATTTCGGGTGGCATGATGAAGGGAAAAGGAATGGTGTTTGCCGGTGAACAGCAAGGTCGTTACATGGACACCGACTACAAAGGTTGGTCGCTAAAAAGTAAAAGCCCCGCGCGGAGGCATCGCTTGCAAGTGACGCTCTTGGCGAAACAGAGTCCACAGCTTGCAAGCTGGAAAGCCGAACTGGAAAAATCAGCAACACCAGATCAAACCTACACCACCGCTCGCCAAAATACGATAAGCTGGTGGAAGGAGTTTTGGTCGCGCAGCCATATCGCCATTCGGCCGTCGGGCCAGCATCAGCAAAGTCCGGAATGGCAAGTAGGGCGAAACTACCAACTGTTTCGCTATATGCTCGGGTGCAATGCTTACGGCGGATATCCGACGAAATTTAACGGCGGCCTTTTTACCTATGATCCATCTGCTGTAGACAGCAGCTTTACCTTTACCCCAGATTTCCGCAATTGGGGAGGCGGCACCCATACCGCACAAAATCAGCGATTGGTATACTGGCCCATGTTGAAAAGTGGCGATCATGATATGATGGCTTCCCAATTTAAGTTTTACCTCGGTTTGCAGCGTAATGCCGAATGGCGAAGCAAGGTCTATTGGAACCATGGCGGCGCTAGTTTTACGGAGCAGCTTGAAAACTTTGGCTTACCAAATCCGGCAGAATATAACTGGAAACGCCCGAGCGATTACGATCCAGGTTTGGAATACAATGCTTGGCTGGAATACCAATGGGATACCGTTCTAGAATTTTGTATGATGATGCTGGAGACAGGCAGCTACGCTGGTGAAGACGTAAAGCCCTATCTTCCGTTTATCGAAAGCTGTATTCTTTTTTTTGATGAGCATTATCAATACCGCGCACGTAAGCTTGGGAGCAAAGCTTTGGACCAGCAGGGACATTTGGTGTTCTACCCCGGATCTTCGGCAGAGACCTACAAAATGGCCTACAATGCCTCCACTACGATAGCAGCACTCCAACAGGTCACGAAACAAACCTTGCGTTTGCCAGATGACCAGCTTGATAGTCGCCGTCGCAGCTACTTCGAAACGTTTTTAAAGAAAATACCACCCTTGCCGATTCGCCAGCTAGATGGACGAGCTATGCTTGCGCCGGCACAAGTTTGGGCACGTGTCAATAATACAGAGGCGCCGCAGCTATACCCCGTATATCCGTGGGGAATATATGGTGTTGGAAAGGCCGGTCTTGACACCGCTCGCAATACCTATCTTCATGATCCTGATGTGTTGAAATTTAGAAGCCATGTGGGCTGGAAGCAAGACAATATATTTGCTGCGCGTCTTGGCTTTACAGAAGAAGCGAAACGTTTAACGCTGTTAAAACTAGGTAATGCGGATCGCCGCTTTCCAACATTTTGGGGTCCTGGATTTGATTGGGTGCCGGACCATAACTGGGGCGGGTCTGGAATGATAGGCTTACAGGAAATGTTGCTGCAAACGGCCGACGAAAAGATTATGCTTTTTCCGGCATGGCCTAAAGATTGGGATGTGGATTTCAAACTCCATGCACCACAACAAACGACGGTAAGCGGGCAATTGCGCAACGGTAAATTGGTCAACTTGCAGGTTTTTCCTGCCCATCGATCACAAGATGTAGTCAATATGCTGGAATAGCGCATGAATTGCCCGATAACGACGTTATACAGGGTAAAAGGTGTTAGCATGACAGTGCATAACAGTTTTTACCTCGAATCCCTTTATCTTGGAGCATCATTATGAATCTATCTTATTTTAATACATAATTTATGAATGCATTAGCAGGAGTTATATTTCACTTCATTGGGGGATTTGCGTCAGGAAGCTTTTACGTTCCTTACAAAAAGGTGAAAGGATGGTCTTGGGAGGCCATGTGGATTTTGGGTGGATTATTCTCCTGGATTATTGTGCCGCCGATTGCTGCATGGATTACCATTCCTAACTTTCCAGAGATTATTCAAGAAGCCGGAACATCCACTTTAGGGTATACCTTTTTATTCGGTCTGCTGTGGGGAATCGGTGGCCTTACCTACGGTTTAGGCGTTCGTTATCTCGGCGTCTCCTTGGGCAGTAGCGTGATCCTGGGTTTAAGCATGGTGTTTGGCTCCTTGATGCCTGCTATCTATTATTATTTCAATCAAGCTCCTGGCAAGCAGGGTATTGATTATTTCTTCACGACGAATGCCGGGTTATGTGTCATGTTCGGTTTGCTGGTGTGCGTTGTGGGAATTTACCTCTGCGGACGGGCGGGTATGCTGAAAGAGCGAAGCCTGTCCAGCTTGTCAGCAGAAACGAAATCCGACTTTAACTTCGGAATAGGTATCGCTGTTGCGATTGTCTCGGGCGTGTTAAGTGCTTGCTTCAATTTTGGCATCGAAGCCGGAAAGCCTATGGCAGATGTTGCCAATGAACTTTGGAAAGCGACGAATCCCGGCCAGGGAGAATTTCTTTACCAAAACAACGTCACGTACATCGTGATCCTTTGGGGTGGTTTTACCACCAATGTCTTGTGGTGTTTATACCTGCTGGCGAAAAACAAAACATTTTCCGATTATGGGAAGGCTTCCGCACCGCTTGGAAAAAACCTTTTGCTATGCGCACTGGGTGGTACGACTTGGTACCTGCAGTTCTTTTTCTATGGCATGGGCGAAAGCCGGTTGGGTAATGGCGCAAGCTCTTGGATCTTGCACATGGCCTTTATCATCTTAATTTCCAATGCTTGGGGCGTCATTTTAAAGGAGTGGAAGGGAGTGAATAAGTCTACCTACACCTCGATCATTGCAGGTATTGTGACCATTATCCTCTCCATTTGTATTGTTGGATTTGCAAAAACATTAGAATAGTAAACATAAAAAATTTGAGTCGTGAAAGAATATAAACACGTAAACTACTTGTGGGATGACGCGAAAGCAAAATCACTTGAAGGTGATGAAGTTGCTTTATTGTTGTATCGTTCCAATTTATTGGGATCAGACCTAAGAATTACCAACTATGGCGGTGGTAATACCTCGTGCAAAATGATCGATAAGGATCCGTTGACGGGTGAAGAAGTGGAAGTAATGTGGATTAAAGGCTCTGGCGGCGATATCGGGACACTTAAAAAATCTGGTTTAGCCGCACTTTATGTAGAGCGTCTGCGCAATCTCGAGAAAGTATACCGCGGTATCGAGCATGAAGATGAAATGGTGGAATTATTTAACCATTGCATCTTCGACTTAGCATCGAAAGCCCCATCTATTGATACACCGCTTCATGGTTTTTTGCCATTTAAGCATATTGATCACCTACATCCGGATGCAGCCATTGCTATCGCTGCTGCTAAAGACGGAAAGAAAATAACACAAGAGCTATTTAACGGACAAATAGGTTGGGTAGAATGGCAGAAGCCAGGTTTTGACCTCGGTTTACAGCTGCGCGCTTGCTTGGAAGAAAACCCGGGCATACGCGGTATCATGTTAGGCTCTCACGGTTTATTTACTTGGGGAGACACGGCGTATGAGAGCTACGTAAATTCTCTAGATGTAATTGAGGCTTGCGCCACCTATCTGGAAGAGAATTACGGCAAAACAAGACCTGTGTTTGGTGGTCAGAAAGTAGAGAGCATTGCTGCTGAAGATCGCAAAGAGCAGGCTGCACAATTAGCACCTATACTCCGCGGTTTCTGTTCAAGCGAGCGTCCCATGATTGGCCATTTCACCGATGATGAAAAGGTATTGGAATATATCAATTCGAACGATCTTGAACGTTTAGCACCACTGGGCACGAGCTGTCCTGATCACTTCTTACGTACCAAAATTCAACCATTGGTCTTGAACTTGGATAAAAATGCTGACCTCAGCGACGTAGAAGCTGTTAAAGCTCAGCTGGCTCCCCTGTTTGATGATTACAGAGCAATGTATACCGAATACTATGAAACCTGTAAACATGAAAACAGCCCGGCAATCCGCGATCGTAATCCAGTGATCATTTTGTATCCGGGTGTCGGTATGTTTGCTTTTGCGAAAGACAAACAAACGACGCGCGTGGCTGCTGAATTTTACATCAATGCCATCAACGTCATGAAAGGCTCGGAGGCGGTGAGCGAATATACCTCGTTACCGCGTCAGGAAGCATTCAATATTGAATACTGGTTGCTTGAAGAGGCAAAGCTGCAACGTATGCCAAAGCCTAAGCCTTTATCTGGAAAGATAGCCTTGGTAACAGGTAGCGCAGGTGGTATTGGTAAAGCTATTGCAAAGAAATTTGCGAATGAAGGAGCTGTCGTCGTTTTAAATGATATGAATGCAGAGCGTCTTGCTGGTGCCGAAGAGGAATTTATTGGTTTGTTTGGCAAAGATGCGGTAACCACGGCTGAGCTGGATGTTACTAATCAAGAGCAGATTGAAGAAGCGCTTAAAAAAGCAGCGTTAGCTTTTGGTGGAGTGGACATCATTGTGAACAACGCCGGTCTATCCATTTCGAAAACCATCGAAGACCATACCCAGAAAGATTGGGATTTGCTATACAATGTTTTAGTAAAAGGACAGTTTTTGGTAACGCAGGCCGCTACCAAAGTATTAAAAGCACAGGCTATTGGTGGCGATGTAGTCAATATAGTAAGTAAAAATGCATTGGTCAGTGGGCCCAACAATGCAGGCTATGGAAGTGCCAAAGCAGCGCAACTGCATTTAAGTCGCTTGAATGCGGCAGAGCTAGGTGCCGCTGGAGTTCGCGTTAACGTAGTTAACCCAGATGCTGTAATCTCCGATAGTAATATTTGGGCTGGTGGCTGGGCCGAAGGTCGTGCCAAAGCCTATGGCGTTACAGTAGAGGAACTTCCTGCCTACTATGCAAAACGTACCTTGTTAAATCAAATCATCCTACCAGACGATATTGCGAACGCATGTTTCACTTTTGTAGGTGGTAATTTGAGCAAATCGACAGGCAACGTGCTTAACGTCGACGGCGGTGTAGCTATGGCGTTTGTACGATAAGGGTGAGTTAGATAAGTTCATTGCGAGAAAGAGGAACACGGCCAGCGCCGAAAGAAGCCAGTCTAGCGTTTGAAAAAATGCAGATTGCCACGTCATACTTCCTCGCAATGACGCATTTTATATTGCGAAAAGGAGGAACTCGAAGTCCACGAAGGGAAGCTAATCTTGTGTTTGAGAAATGCAGATTGCCACGTCATACTTCCTCGCAATGACGCATTTTTTAACTTTTTAATTTTTACTTTTTAATTTTTAAAATGAAAATAGATAAAAAACATATAGAACACCATAACGAGCAGTTGAAAGCAAAGCACCAACGTGCTTTCGACTACCTCGCTGAAGATATAACCCATGTTGAGGAGATTATTGCGAAGCTGGAAAAATTTCAGATCGCTATTCCGAGCTGGGCGTTGGGCACGGGCGGTACGCGTTTTGGTCGTTTTTCGGGCAAAGGCGAGCCAGGCACCTTAGAACAGAAAATTGAAGATGTAGGTTTATTGCATGCATTAAACCGGTCTAGCGGAGCAATATCCTTGCACATCCCTTGGGATATTCCGCAAGATGCCGAAAACATAAAGGCATTAGCAGCTTCATTCGGTTTGGCATTTGATGCGGTGAATTCCAATACCTTTCAAGATCAACCTGATCAAGAATACAGCTACAAGTTTGGTTCATTGCAGCACGTCGATCCCAACGTACGCAAGCAGGCAGTGCAGCACAATATCGACGTTATTAACCACGGCATCGCGTTGGGGTCAAAAGCATTAACCGTATGGTTGGCCGACGGCTCCTCGTTCCCTGGTCAATTAAACTTCCGCGAAGCCTTCCAAAATACCTTAGAAAGTTTAAAGGCAATCTATGCCCATCTTCCTGAAGATTGGAAGCTGTTTGTGGAATATAAAGCTTTTGAGCCCAATTTTTACTCCACGACAATTGCCGACTGGGGGCAGTCCTTACTATTGGCCAATAAGTTGGGCGACAAAGCATACACGCTTGTCGATTTGGGCCACCACTTGCCAAACGCCAATATCGAACAAATCGTATCGCTATTGCTGATGGAAGGAAAACTAGCCGGATTCCATTTCAACGATAGTAAATATGCAGATGATGATTTGACTGCGGGCAGCGTTAAGCCTTATCAACTCTTTTTGATTTTTAACGAATTGGTTGAGGGAATGGATGCGAGAGGCATTGATCACGCGACTGGCTTGGGCTGGATGATCGACGCATCACACAATTTGAAAGATCCGTTAGTCGACTTGCTACAGTCGGTAGACGCTATAAAGTTAGCTTACGCACAAGCACTATTGGTGGATCGCGAGGCTTTAAAAGCCGCGCAGCAGCGTAATGATGTAGTTGCGGCGCAAGAGATTTTGCAAAATGCTTACCGTACCGATCTTCGTCCTGTGGTGGCCGAGGCTCGCTTGCGTCAAGGAGCTGCGTTAAATCCTGTTGCCTTGTTTAATGAATTGGACGTTAGAAATAAACTAATAGAAGAGCGTGGCAACCAATCGGTAGCTACGGGTTTATAGTATATATTTATGGGTAAAACACGCATACCAGTTGTTGCTATCTTTGATGTGGGAAAGACAAACAAGAAACTTTTTTTGTTTGACGAGCGCTATCAGATCGTGTTTGAGCGCTCAGCTAGATTTCTGGAAACCGAAGACGAAGATGGTGACGCCTGTGAAAATTTGGAGAGTCTGCGGCTATCCGTTTTCGACTCCCTGCACGAGGTGTTTCGGCGTGATGAATTTGATATTAAAGCTATAAATTTTACTTCGTACGGAGCAAGTTTTGTCTATCTAAATGAGAGCGGTCGTCCATTGACACCGCTCTATAACTATCTGAAGGAATATCCGAAGGCGTTGGAAAGCGCCTTGCATGCTAAATATGGAGGGGTGGGGGCATTCTCGCTACAAACAGCGTCACCCGCATTGGGGAGCCTCAATTCAGGCTTGCAGGTCTACCGCGTTCAGCAGGAAAAGCCCGAGATTTTTGAGAAGGTAAAGTTTGCGTTGCATCTGCCCCAATACCTGAGCTTTCTGGTGTCTGGGCAAATGTATTCGGATATGACAAGCATAGGGTGTCACACGGCGTTATGGGACTATTCAAAGAAAGCATACCATGACTGGGTAACGGATACCGGTATTGAGAAAAAACTTGCACCCATTGTTCAAGGCGATGAAGTATTCTCGGCAGCCTTTCCGGGAAGTACCTATAAAGTAGGAGTAGGCCTGCACGATAGCTCATCCGCGTTGATTCCCTATTTGCTCAATTTTCACGAGCCTTTTGTACTTATATCCACAGGAACTTGGTGTATTTCTTTAAATCCGTTTAATGAAGATGCCTTGACAGAAGAACAGTTGGAGAAAGACTGCTTGTTCTACATGACCTACGCCGGTACACCGGTAAAAGCCTCACGCTTGTTCGCAGGCTACGAGCATGAAACGCAAACAAAACGCATTGCCGATCACTTCCAAGTGACCACCGCGAAGTTTAAGAATATCGAAATCAACTGGTCACTAGTTGAAAAGCTGACGGGAGGAAATAAGACGCCCACGGCGCTCGAAGCATTTCGCAATGTCGACATCAACCAATTCGCAGACCATGTAGAAGCCTATCATGCTTTGATCGTTTATTTAGTTGCAGCGCAAGTAGCCTCCACCAAGCTTACCTTATCCAATAAAAAAATCCAACGGATCTTTGTTGATGGAGGTTTCAGTAAAAACAACATCTTTATGAGCCTCTTGGCAAAGGCTTTTACGGATGTCGAAATCTACGCGGCATCTATGGCGCAGGCCACGGCAATTGGAGCTGCACTGGTCATCCACAAAGAATGGAATAGCCAACCTATCCCAACGAATATTATCGAACTACGCTACTATAGAGCCTAGTCATCATCGATTTTTAACATCATGTATAGCGTGTAGCCAATAGGGTTATACGCTTTTTTTATGCATAGCAAAGCGGCAACCAACGCATTGAGGCACCTAAAACGTTTTCGTAGATAACCATATTTTTACTCGGGATGCTAGCAAATAATTAATATACTTGTATCTATAGCCACGGCTACATGATAGACCATCACCTTGTTATCCTTCTCTTTATGGGAATTGCGACGCGATGAGTGAAGAAGCTAACAGTAATTTATAAACACATACATACTAAATATTCATGATCATGAACTACGTTACCTCGTTCAAAAGATTGCTGCCCGCCTGTGGGTTGTTGTTCTTGTTTTGCTTGCCCACAATAAGTCAGGGACAGCAAGCAGCTTCCAAGAAAGGTTGGAAAGACCTTTTTGATGGCAAAAGTTTGCAGGGTTGGAAAGCAGTAGGCGGAAAAGCCCCATATACCATTGAAAATGGCAACATTGTAGGCACGATGACCAAAGGAACACCAAATTCTTTTTTAATCACAGAAAAGGAATATGGTGATTTTATTCTAGAACTCGACATCAAGCTCGAAGGCGACCAAACAAATTCTGGGGTGCAAACGCGTAGCCATATCGATGCTACCGCTAACAAAGGGCTTGGCCGTGTTTATGGCAGGCAGGTAGAGATTGATCCATCAGCGCGCGCATGGACGGGCGGCATCTATGACGAAGCCCGCAGGAACTGGTTGTATCCGCTGGATTTAAACGAAAAAGCAAAAACAGCCTATAAAAAAGATCAGTTTAACCATGTCCGTATTGAAGCGATAGGCGATGAACTACGCACTTGGATCAATGGCGTGCCGGTAGCTTACGTTGTGGATACGCTTGATGCAACAGGCTTTATCGGCTTGCAGGTGCATAGCGTGCCAGATGCACAAGATGGCAAAAAAGTGTATTTCAAAAATATCCGTATTCAAACCGAAAACCTGAAACCAACGGCCTTTCCAAAAGATATTTACGTTGTCAATCTAAAACCCAATGCATTAAGTGATGCAGAGAAAAAGGCGGGATACAAATTGCTATTCGATGGAAACAGCTCGAACGGATGGCGCAGCGTACGAGGCGATGCATTTCCGAGTAAAGGCTGGGAAGTTAAGAACGGGGAGATCAAAGTATTGCGTTCTGACGGTGGTGAATCCACAAACGGTGGTGATATCATTACGAATGATCAATATGCCGTATTCGATTTATCGTTTGAATTTAAATTGACACCCGGAGCAAATAGCGGTGTTAAGTATTTCGTGACGCTGAAAGAAAAGACCTCAGGTTCTGCTATCGGATTGGAGTATCAGGTGCTTGATGACGAAAAACATCCGGACGCTAAATTGGGCAGAGACGGCAACCGGACATTGGCTTCGTTGTATGATCTGATTACCTCCAACAGAGATGTCCGCGCTCGCCGGCCTATAGGCGAATGGAACCGTGGCCGCGTGGTGGTAACTGCGGATAATATGGTGACACATTATTTGAACGGTGTTAAAATGCTGAGCTACGAACGAGGGTCGAAGAGCTTTAGAGATATTGTTGCGATGAGCAAGTACAAAGATTGGGAGAACTTTGGCGAAGCCAATGCCGGTCATATTCTGCTGCAAGACCACGGAGATAACGTGTCCTTTAGAAGTATAAAAGTGAGAAAATTAAAATAGTGAACCCCAGAAACAAGCAAATCCTATGAATCATTATCTATCACGTCGTAGCTTTATCAGCCGTACAGCAATGGCAGGGGGCGCCGTATTATTGTCAAACAGTATCCTTGGTCAAGTCAAGATGGCCAGTCCTAATGAGCGCGTTAACCTCGCGGGCATAGGGATTGGTTATCGTGGTGGCGAAGTGATCAAAGAATTGTATAAAACAGGCCTATGTAATATCGTTGCATTATGCGATGTGGACATGGGCGCTAAGCATACCCAAGAGCTTATCGCTATGTTTCCCGACGTGCCCCGTTACCAGGATTTCCGGAAAATGTTTGACGAAATGGGCAATAAAATAGATGCTGTAACTGTTGGAACGCCAGACTTTGCACACTTTGCTATCACAATGATGGCCATTGACCTGGGTAAACATGTGTATGTGGAGAAACCCATGGCCAGCACATTTTGGGAAGTGGAGCTAATGATGCAAAAAGCCAAAAAATTTCCGAAAGTGGTAACACAAATGGGAAACCAAGGTCACTCCGAAGCAAATTACTTCCAGTTTAAAGCATGGAAAGATGCCGGCATCATCAAAGATATAACCCGTATTGATGCCCATATGAATATGCCGCGACGCTGGCATGGCTGGGATACCAATATCAGCAACTTCCCTGCAGCAGAGAAAATTCCCGAAACGATGGACTGGGAACTGTGGCAGATGCAAACGCTGGGACACAACTACAATAAAGATTTTGTAAATGGACAATGGCGATGTTGGTTTGATTTTGGGATGGGTGCCTTGGGGGATTGGGGTGCGCACATTTTAGATACTGCTCACCAATTTCTAAATTTAGGACTGCCTACCTCGGTGGAAGCCGTTTCCCTCGAAGGACATAATTCTTTTTTCTTTCCCATGTCGTCCACGCTTAAATTTAGTTTTGCAGCACGCAAAAAGATGCCTGCCTTGGACATCAACTGGTATGATGGCTTGGACAATCTTCCGCCTATTCCAGACGGCTATGGCGTATCTGGGCTCGATCCTAATATTCCGCCGCCAAGCACTGGAAAATTGGAGCCAGCAAAGCTAAATCCCGGAAAAATTATCTACGGCAAAGATCTTACGTTCAAGGGCGGCTCACACGCAAGCACGTTGCAAATCATTCCAGAGGCAAAAGCAAAAGATTTAGCAAACAAACTTCCAGAGGTGCCAGAGTCTCCTTCAAACCACTTTGCTAATTTCTTAAAAGCATGTAAAGGACAGGAAGAAACCCGATCGCCGTTTGCTATTGCAGGTCCGTTGAGCCAGGTCTTTTGTTTAGGCGTTTTAGCACAACGATTAAATGGTAAGCTGCAGTTTGACCCGCAGAGGAAAGAAATTGTGAATGATAAGTTTGCACAAGCGTTATTAGTAGGTCCACCGCCCCGAAAAGGCTGGGAGCAATATTACAGCGTTTAAAGAGTAGTGAGTAATGCGTAGTGCGAATTGAGAATAGATAATAGTATATAGATTTTAGTAGGTAGAAGGGAGTAGTGGGTAATGCGTAGTGCGAATTGCGAATAGATAATAGTATATAGATTTTAGTAGGTAGATGGGAGTAGTGGGTAATGCGTAGTGCGAATTGCGAATAGATAATAGTATATAGATTTTAGTAGGTAGATGGGAGTAGTGGGTAATACGTAGTGCGAATTGCGAATAGATAGTAGTATATAGATTTTAGTAGGTAGAAGGGAGTAGTGGGTAATACGTAGTGCGAATTGAGAATAGATAATAGTATATAGATTTTAGTAGGTAGAGCGTAGTAGTGGGTAATGCGTAGTGCGTATTGCGAATAGATAATAGTATATAGATTTTAGTAGGTAGAAGGGAGTAATTCTTTGTGGAAGTAAAATAGAGTTTTTACTTTTTAATTTTGACTTTTTACTTTCAATTGCGAGCCGGAGGAACGATGGCGCTGCAATTTCCAGTATTGAGTAGTGCGTAGTGGGTAATGAGATAACAAATGTGATAGAGGTGGACGTCATCGCGAGGAGGAGGAGGTACGACGACGCGGCGATCTTTAGTGTTACGTATTGATAAGATTTTAGTACTCAGCATGTGGAATTGGTACTAGCTACATTTTTTTGATTTTTGAATTTTTACTTTTGACTTTTTACTTTTGATTTGCACTTACCCTTATTAAACGAAATGTCGCTTCTTTTTTAGATGATAGTATGTAGTACTTGGTATTTAGAAAAGTTTTGGTTGATAAGTGATTGCAGGGATCATTATTAACGGAAATGTCGCATCAGTTTTGTTGCGTCTGTAGACATTTGCCTTTGCACTATTCG
>NZ_JJMU01000020.1 GCF_000757725.1 Sphingobacterium deserti | reverse complement strand
GAATACTTTTGCCCTTCAAAAGTATTTGCCCTGCCGCGGCATGCGGCGGAAGGGGTTGAGCGAAGGGCAATCCGTTTGAAAAGCAAAGACATCCTCCTCCAAAAGGAACGCTCTATCCTTGCTAAGGAAGAGAGGCGGTGGGGCGAAAAATTAGCATTGGGTATTGGGTAACAGTTCCAATTTATAATGAATTAGTTCGGCTTCTGCGTGAGAGCTATAAAAAAAATAAAAGGTTTTCAAACGGGGAGAATGAAAACCTTTAGCTAACCAATTATAAACCTAAATTATGATAGTACAAATATAAGACTTTTTCTGTGTTCGACAAAATGATACTTGAAATTTGTAGTACTTAATTGACGAGAATTTGACTAAACTTTCAATCCTGTCGTTTAAGATTAAATTAATGTCTGAATTAAATAACATTTAGTACGTCTGCCGCATTGTGAACAATGTATGTCGCACCATGCTCCCGCAATTCTTCCTCCGTCCTGAAGCCCCAAGTAACACCAACAGCGGTAACACCTGCTTTGCTGGCTGTGATCATGTCTACCGAGGAATCTCCCACGTAGTAGCAATCCTCCTTCGCAATGTTCAATGTTTTTAATGTGTCAAAAACGATATCCGGATCTGGTTTTGCAGGTCGATCGGCCCGGTGTCCTAGAACTAAGTCGAACTTGATATCTGGGAAATAGAAGTCTACCAAAGCAACAGTAGCCTCGTGATATTTGTTTGAAGCAACACTGATTAAATAGCCTTTTTCTTTCAATAACTTCAACAGCTGTGTGATTCCTGTATAGGGCTTGGTGTGATCTTGTGCATGGATGCTGTAATAAGCAATAAAGTCTTGCTTCACCTTTTCAATCGTTTCCGCATTACGCGCTTGCTGGGGAAGTGCTCGCTCTACCAATGTTCGAACGCCATTCCCGACGAAATATTTATAGGCAACCTCAGCGTGTTCCGGAAAGCCATTTTCCCGCAAAACATGGTTGCAACTGTCTGCCAAATCTTGCAGCGTGTCGACCAAGGTTCCGTCTAAATCAAAAATTATAAGTTTCATATGTAGATGCTAAATGCATTAAAGGTAATATAGAATGTTCAGATTCTTTTCATACATGATTTTGCACGCAATCATAAACATCTGATATAAATGTTTTGTTCATGCTTGTAACGCTCGTACTGATCACATTGACCTATAGGGTCTGCTAACCGCAAGCTTTGGCAATGTTTGTCAATCCAAATATACATATCTTGACCAGCTTGTCGCGTTTAGTTTGTCTTATAATACACATCGCATTCATAGTGCCATATTTTTTCATCATGCTTTGATTTACTAACTTGCTGTAGCAGAAGTGTGCAAAACTAAACAAAGGAAAGAACGCGGACGATAGTGACCAAAAATTATGTGTTCAAACAGGTAAAAACGAATATTACGAACAGTTCGAATAATCTATAAATGATGCACTTGTATTTGCTTTTTCAATAATAAATACTATCTTTATAGAGTTTGTCGCAGTTAGCTGTTTTATAGTTGTGCAGTTGGCAAATTTGGGCGATAAAGTGCCCAAACAGCGTCGTGAAGTTTGCGAATATATCCCAAAATTTGACCCTAAACCTTTGCACGCAAAATTTTTTAATTTGAGAAAGTACAGGCTGTGTTAGTCAGTCTGGTTTTCATATATGTTGTTTAGTTATCAAAAATGAATGCCCAAGGTTCTCTGACGCTCGTCGGGGAACTAGCGGGCATTTTTTTTACGCACTCTTGTTGAATGTCGATTCCTACTTTTTGCTATACACCGCAAAAATTAGTATGAATAGTCTTACCTTTGCTGTTAGTTTCCGAGCGAAACATAAGAATTTCATGAAGTTAACAAAACCAAGTACTTGCGATCATTCTTGTTTTATGTGTCAGCACGTGGTGCAGGAGTGGCGAAGCCATATCAATGACAATAAACAGCTGATAAAGCTGAAGCGTGGTGAACGCTTTATTGAAGAAGGCAGCGCGGTGCGCGGTGTCTATTTCGTGCAATCTGGCCTTGTAAAAGTGCATAGACGGTGGGCAGATAAGGAGATGATTGTGCGCTTTGCTAAAAAAGGCGATATCGTTGGGCATCGCGGTGTCGGCACTGCGCAAGATGGGTATCCCATATCTGCAACAGCGCTAGAGCCAACGTTGCTATGCTTTGTTGATATTACTTTTTTTATGTCTACGCTACGGTTCAATCCCAATTTGACCTACCAACTGATGCTTTTTTTTGCCGATGAGCTACAGGTCTCAGAGCAAAAGATGGGTAATATGCTGCAGCTGCCCGTTAAAAATCGGTTAGCTTGGAGTCTTGTGCTGCTGCATAAGATATTTGGTATAGATGGAGAAGACGGCTATTTAGGTTTGACGCTCAGTAAAACCGATCTCGCGGCCTACGTAGGGACTACTTATGAAACGGTATATCGGGTACTTGCTGACTTTGTGGACGCCCGTTTATTACAACTAGAAGGCAAAAAGATTTTTCTGAAGGATCTCGCTGCTCTACGAATCTTGGCTCTGGAGAAAGAATAAGAAAACGAGGAGGATAAAGTTTGCCCGTAACTTCATCCTCTAGCCTCGTGCTTCCCTACGTTAATGCGTTAAAATTTATAGCCTATTCCTACGCCCAGATTCCATTTGCCATTTGTTGTCGCTGTCTTTGCCGCATAAAAGGCGGGCAATTGAAGGGCAAAATGGCCGATGCAAGCCGTAATACCAAATCCAAGTGTAGGTGTGATTAATGCGTTTCTGGGGCTTCCTTCAGCCACGTTGTCTTCTTTGATTTTTAAGGAGGGTAATAACCCCAATAATATGCTAGCGCCCGATCGGCTGTACTTTACTGCAGGACCGGTGCAGTTGATGTATGCGCCCTTGTCAACATAGCCGGCTACCACGGTACCATCAAACAGGCTACCTTTAATGGTTGCATTTTGGGCAAGAAGGAGGGTGCTGTTCACGCTGAAGAACAATATAAGTGTTACGGCTTTGGTTAATTTATTCATGAGGTTAGTCTATGTGAAAGTTTTTTGGTTATACAGCGGTATTCGTTTCTTTGCTGTGGTGCGTATAGTATATGGCCATGCCAGTGAACAGTAGCCCACCGACAACATTGCCCGCCGTAACGATAAGTTGGTTATAGAGCCACCAGTCTGAAAAACTTACTTTAGCGCCAAACATCATCCCGGCAGGTATAACAAACATATTGACCACAGCATGCTCATAACCCAATGCGAAAAATATAAAAATCGGAATTCCGGCCGCCAAAATTTTGCCTAATGTGGACTTTGATGTCATGGACATTACGACACCCATGCATACCATCCAGTTGCACAAGATTGCTTTGACAAAAGCGGCGAATAGGCCGGAAGGACCGTGTTGGCCATAGCCAAGCGTTTTTTTCTCGCTGATCGAAACTAACGCTTCCTCAATCGCTCCCAGTTGCGTGATTTGTCCGGTTTCCGTACTTGCTGCCCAAAAAAGTGTGGCAAAGAGCACGCTCCCGATCAGGTTTCCAGTAAATGCCCAGAAGAGGTTGTTTAGCATCACACGCAAGCTAATCTTCCCTTCCATCCAGGCAAGAGGAACTAAGGAGAAGCTGCCCGTAACAAGTTCCAGTCCTAAGATCACAATGATGACGAAACCAACTGGAAAAACGAAGGCTCCGACCAGGCTGAGTCCTGTCTGTGTGGTTGCCATAAGGGCGAGGGTAACCGATATAGCCAGTAGAGCGCCGGATAGCGCACCCCGGATAAGCAGATCTTTGATCTGCAATGTAGATTTGTGAACTGCGGTGCTCATCATGGCGCCGGCGACTTCTTTTGGGCTGATGTAATCCATAGTGTGGAAAATTATAGAGTGTTAAGGTGTTTATTGCATTGCTGGTATTGGTGAATGTGTTGTTACTTCCGTTGTCAAAGCGATGTAAACGCGCCCATTTTCAACCTTAACCGGGTATGTTTCGATAGCGCATTCATCGCCTGAAAGGCATTCCCCGGTATCTAGGGCAAATGTTTTTTTGTGAAATGGACAAGCCACTTTTGGCGTGTCGCCAAGTGAACCAAGCATACCACGACTTAAAATCATTTGCCTTTTGTGTGGGCATTCATTTTGAGTAGCATACCACTCATTACGCCTAGTGAAATAGAACAGTGCGATTTGCTTGTCTCTCAATTTGAGGCAAACACCTCCGTTCTCAATAGCATCTTCGGTGCGGCAGGCTTCAAGCCAGCTTGTATTAACTAGTGTTTCCATATATCCTTCGTGTTTTGAGGTTTTGTTTAAAGTACAGGAGCGTTCCAGTCGGCAGCCTTTTTCTGCCCACGGAAGTCATCAAATCGCACGTTGCTATCTTTTTCATCCGGCGCATTGACAAAGTGTACAAATCGTTTACGGATATTTGGATCTTCCACGGCTACTTTCCATTCACATTGGTAAGCATTAACAAGCTGCTGCATATCCTGCTCCCAGGTGGCGGCCATCGCTAAGCTGTCATTTACCACAACATTCCTTAGATAGTCGATGCCGCCGTCCATTTTGTTTAACCATGTAGCTGTACGCGTTAACGGATCTGCAGTACGGATGTAGAACATGAGGAAGCGATCGATGTAGCGAATGCAGGTCTCACTATCAATGTCGCTGGCAAGCAAAAGGGCGTGTTGAGGTTTGCTGCCGCCATTGCCACAGACATAAAGGTTCCAGCCCTTTTCGGTCGCGATAATCCCGAAATCTTTGCTTTGAGCTTCCGCGCACTCCCGAATGCAGCCACTCACGGCCGATTTAAATTTGTGTGGCGCGCGAATGCCCCGGTAGCGTTCCTCAATTTGTATAGCAAACGAGACGCTGTCGTGTAGCCCAAAACGGCACCAAGTGCTGCCTACGCAACTTTTGACCGTGCGCAATGCTTTTCCATAAGCATGTCCGCTTTCAAAGCCGGCCGCAATGAGCTCTTCCCAAATGTTCGGTAGATCGTTGATGTGGGCGCCAAACATGTCAATACGCTGCCCACCGGTGATCTTTGTGTATAGCCCATATTTCTTTGCTACCTGTCCGATGACGATCAGCTTTTCAGGTAAAATCTCGCCGCCCGGAATCCGCGGTACGACGGAGTAAGTGCCGCCTTTTTGGATGTTCGCGAGGTAGCGGTCGTTGCTATCTTGAGCGACATCATTACCTTTGCGTAAAATCATCTCATTCCATAAGCTGGCCAAAAGTGAGGATACTAAAGGTTTACAGGTCTCACATCCGTGGCCCCTTCCAAGTGTATCGATAACCTCATCGTAACTTTTAAGCTCATGTATCTTAATCAAGTCATAGAGCTCTTGCCTGCTGAGGTCAAAATGCTCGCAAACCGTATTGCGCACATATTTGCCCTGCTCTTTCATGCTGAAACTTACCAAGTCCTTGATCATCGGTACACAGCCGCCACAGCCCGATCCTGCTTTGGTGCACTTTTTTACGGCGTCGGCATTTTCGCAATTCTGATGCCTTACCGCATCACATATTTGCGCTTTGGTAATTCCTTCACAACTGCATATCAATGCACTATCCGGTAGTGCCGATATGCCGTTTGATGTTGGCTTTCCACTGCTTTTCTTTTCCTCAAAAAGTAGCTCGGCAGGGTTTTCCGGTAACGGCAGATTGTTATTGACGGTTTGCAGGAGTATATTGTACGCTGCCGCCTCGCCGACAAGAATGCCGCCAAGTAAACGCTGTCCGTCCGGGCTGATGTTGAGTCTTTTATATATGCCTTTATGACTGTCTTCAAAAACAATAGGCAAGGCATAGGGCTCATCGATAAAGGGATCACCAAAGCTTGCCACATCTACACCCATCAATTTTAGTTTGGTGCTCATGTCAAATCCGGAAAACGATTTTTCGATTCCCAATATATGTGCAGCGGCTACTTCCGCCATCTCATATCCAGGTGCGACAAGTCCATAGATCATATCGTGTACGAGTGCACATTCACCTACGGCATAAATGTCGGGGATTGAGGTTTGCATTTGCGCGTTTACCATAATCCCTCCTCGCGTGCCTACCGGTAAACCAATCTTTTTGGCAAGCTCATCTCGCGGGCGTATGCCAGCAGAGATAATCAACATGTCTGTTTCCAAGATGCTGCCGTCTGAAAATGCGATTTCCTCAATTTTTTCCGCACCGCGGATCTCCACCGTAGTTTTTTGAAGGAGACATTTTAACCCTAAAGTCAACAGTTTGGCTTCCAAAACACTACTAGCTGCGTTATCAATTTGTCGAGGCATCAAGCCTGCCGCAAATTCAATGACAGAAGTGTCTGTCATTCCAAGATCCACCAATGCCTTTGCGGCCTCTAGCCCTAGTAGTCCACCACCTATAACGCTCCCTTTGCTAGCTGTCGTTGCATAAGCTTTAATAAGGTCCAAGTCTTCTATGGTCCGATATAGAAAAACCCCTTCTTTATTGACGCCAGGAATAGGCGGTACAAAAGCTTCGGATCCGGTCGCAAAAATTAGATAATCGTAGGAAAGACAAGTGCCGTGTAGAGAAAATACCTTTTTCAGGCTGGTGTTTACATCGATAATGGGGTCGTTTAGGTGTAATTCGATGTTATTTTCATCGTACCATTCGTCTTTTGACAAAAAAAGGTCTTCCGGATTTGTTGTTTTGAAGTAATCTGTAAGATGAACCCTGTCATAAGCTCTGATAGGCTCCTCGCTAAATACGATTATCTCAATATCTGCAGATTTTGACCGTATCTTTTCACAAATCTTGTTGCCGACCATGCCGTTTCCGATTATAATGACTGTCTTTCTTTTCATAGCTGAGGAATTTTGAGGTTAAAATCCATTTTATAAATATTCTTCTGCTAATTTATCTAATAAAAATTTATAAAATCAATAAAAACATGATTTTTATAATATTTTTTTATAAAAAAAATGATTTTGTTGAGTATTTGTATGATATGTGCAATATATTTTGATAAATTTGAATGTGTTAAATGGTTAAATTGAAACTTTAATATGAATGGCATGGTAAATAAGCTTTATATCGTCGGATCTGGTCCTGGTGATCCGGAATTGCTAACAATTAAAGCCTTTAAGGCGATAAAAAATGCCCAAGTTATCTTGTTCGATAACTTAGTGAACGTAGATTTACTCGATTTGGCGCCGAAAAACTGTGTAAAATGCTATGTTGGTAAGAAACCTTATGGAAAATACGTTCCTCAAAAGAATATTAATGAGCTGATTGTTTCATTTTGTAACAAATTCCAACGCGTTATACGTTTGAAAGGTGGCGATCCGTATATCTTTGGTCGAGGCTTTGAAGAGTGGTTGACCGCACGCGCACACGGCATTGAAGTCGAATATATTCCGGGAATAAGCAGTATGCAGGGAGCCGGCATGAACGCCATCCCCTTGACGCATCGCGATGTGAGTGAGGGTGTTTGGGCGATGACCGGAATGAAGCGTGATGGGAGCTTTGCTACGGATCTTGCTTTAGCTGTTCGAAGCAAATCAACCGTTGTCATCTATATGGGTATGCAAAAACTGCATGAGATTGCGCGTACTTACGTTTTATATAATAAAGGAGATATGCCTGTCGCTGTGATTCAGCATGCATCGCTTCCGCAGCAAAAAATGGTGCGGGGCGTTGTTAAAGATTTGGCGAAGATATGTGAAGTGCAAAATGTATCACATCCTGCAATTATCGTCATCGGCGAAGTTGTCAATATGCAGTACGCACAACAGTTTGCGGCGGCTCAGCAGATTGTTATTTAGCCTCACTCAAAGCTATTTATTAATAAGCCGCAACAGGGTAACACCTTAATCTTATTTTTCAAAAATTGGTGAAAAATTCTAAAATTAAATGTATCTTTGCAAAGATTTATTCACGGTGTGTAGATAATTATTAACTGCCCAATCGCTACACCTGAGTAGGGGAAGCAGGCGGGAGTCATTTAGGGAACGAGCAACGGCTGTGAAATAAAAATCGCCTTCAAATTTTGCATTATGTTATACAAGGTATTTAGATCCATTTATACAGTTCCCGTTACGCTTAAACTATTTTGGTTAGTACTAGCGCTTTTGTTTGTCGTTTTTGTTCAGTTGTACCATTTGATATAATACATAATAATATGGAGCACTGTTGCTAATCATACATCCTGGTATTTGTTTGCTCAGACTCGTGAATTACTATCTAAATGGCTAAGCAGCTAAATGCCTTTAAAAACTGTATTACATACGCTTTTCGTTAAAAGGTGTTAAAAGCACGTTCGTAAAACACTAATCGGAATGGAGCTGCGTTCTTAAGATAACAATAGAGTAATTTTTTTCATAAATTAGGTTAGTTAGTAATTGGTTAGTAAAAAAAATCCTGAAGTTCCCAGCTTCAGGATTTTTTTATACTAGTGTTTCCGGGGATCCTGCTATCCATTAAAAGCTGTACCCGGGAAAGCATGTAGTGTGGGATGCTTTTAACATGTTATTGTTGGGAATCTTCGTAATAAACAGTTAAAGAAAGTGTTGCACTTATGGTGCAATAACTACATTTTTGCACCATAAGTGCAACAGTCGTTTTTGCATGTATAGTGTTATAATCGTTTTTCAATCCCGGCCAAAGCTGCACTAGTAGAGACGTTGAACTGCGGTCTATTCCCGTTGCCGATCTTTCCTTTTGATTTAAAGCTAGCCCAAAACTACATCTAAAGTCATCATAACGATGAATCCGCCGATAAAGCCGATAGTTGCTAAATCTGAATCTTTGTTTTGTTGCGCTTCTGGAATCACTTCTTCCACTACCACAAATATCATGGCACCAGCTGCAAAAGCTAATGCGTAAGGTAAGATAGGAGTGAAAAATCCGACCGCCAAAGCCCCTAAAACCGCTGCCATGGGCTCCACTACTGCAGAAAGCTGACCATAATAGAAGCTTTTACGGCGCGACATACCCATGCCGCGTAATGGCATCGAAACAGCGATCCCCTCTGGAAAGTTTTGTAGACCTATACCCAAAGCTAACGCAACCGCTCCGCCAATACTAGCATCTGGAATACCGGCTGCCACGGCGCCAAATAGCACACCCACGGCAAGCCCTTCGGGAATATTGTGTAGGGTAATCGCTAAAACTAATAAGGTGGTTTTTTGCCAGGGAGATTTCACACCTTCCACCTGCTTAAAGTTAACGTGGAAATGCGGCAAGAGCTTATCTAAAGCAAATAGAAAACCGGCCCCCATCAGGAACCCCAAAATGCTCGGCAAAACTTGAGCGAAGCCTTCGCCATCACTCATATCAATGGCAGGTATCAGTAAACTCCAGATACTGGCAGCTACCATAACGCCTCCCGTAAACCCCAACATGGCATCCAGGAAGTTGCGGTTCATGGTTTTGAAGAAAAACACAAAAGAAGCACCCAAAGCGGTAACTAACCATGTAAAAATAGATGCATATAGTGCGGCTAAAACCGGATTTATTTGTGAAAAGTACGCTATGATTACGTCCATAAAAGATTTGATCAATATAATAGCACAAAAGTAATAAGTTCGGGGACATCATCTCCCTTTTTCAACGTTTTCGTAACACCTTTTAATGTATAAAGTTGTGGACGTAAAGTTTAAAAGAGTTAAGCGTGGTGTTTGTGTTGCTCGCTCCACTCTTTGGGGCTAATGCCAAACTGCTTCTGGAAGTTTCGAATAAAGTGAGATGACGAACTAAAACCCACCATGCTGGAGATTTCATACACTTTATAATTGCCGTCATTCAAAAATTCGGCAGCTTTCCGCAGCCGAGTGACATTGATGAGCTCATTAGGTGATAGATCGGAAAGCGCTTTAATTTTTCGGTAAAGTGTCGGGCGGCTCATGTTCATCTTATCAGCAAGCAGGTCTACACAGAGGGTTTGTTCGGCCATATTGTCCAATATCAAGACGTTCAGTTTTTCCAGAAAAATACGATCAGATTTATTGAGTGCGTTGCTCTGCATTGGGCTGCTCGGCGAATGGTTATAGTGCGCACGAACATTTTGCCTGTTGCGTAGCAAACTGGCGATCTGTGCTTGAAGAAAAGTAGGCGAGAAGGGCTTTTCGATGTAAGCATCCGCTCCATACTCTAAACCTTCAATTTTCGATTGCAAGCTGTTCTTGGCCGTAAGCATGATAAAAGGAATATGACTGAAGTGAATATTTTCTTTCAAGCGCGTACAAAACTCGTAACCGTTTACCTTCGGCATCATGATGTCGCTCACGATCAGATCCACCGCATGCAGGTCTATACAGCTTAATGCCTGCTCGCCATCCTTCGCCTTTAGCACATGGTAGTGGTCACTTAAATCATCAGCAATAAAGTCAAGTATTTCTTGATGATCATCTGCTATCAAGATAGTGGGCTTGAGTACATTCGCATTAATCATAGGTTCCTTTTATTGGTATTTTCAATACGAATATATTTAAATTTTCCGAGTTCTCTAAATAAAAAAGTTTGCCTCCATGCAGCTCTGCAAATGAGTATGCCAGTGCTAGGCCGAGTCCTGACCCTTCGATTTGATAGTGTTCTGTAGATCGATGAAATGGTTTAAAAATGGTTTCTATTTCGGCGGTGGATAACAGCCTTCCATCATTTTTTACGGTAAAATAAAAATGCTTTCCCTCTTCAGTAATCGTCAGCTCCGCGATCACACGCTCATCCGCATACTTCACTGCATTTGTCAATAAATTATCCATAATTTTCACCATAATTTCAATATCGACCAGCGCCTCTATATTGACCTCACAGCGATAGGTCAAAACTAGGCTGTGCTGTGTGAATACCGGCTGAAATTCTTGCAATCGTTCGCTGATTAGTTGGTTTATACTGTGCCGTTCAAGCTGCAGGTTATGTGCGCTGCTCTCAATCTTTCGAAAATCCAAAAGTTGGTTGGTCAAATTGACCAGTTTTTCTGTATTCTGTTGCATCGTATGGAGCAACTTAGTCGTTTTGGTGTCTAGGCCTTCATTTAGCATAATTCTTTCTAATGGAGCCTTGATGAGTGTAAGGGGCGTCTTTACCTCATGCGCTATCCGTGCAAAGAAATCCATCTTCGTTTTGAAAAGGGCACGTTCCCGATGCGATTTAATAATTTCCAGCCGACGTCGATTTTTCTCCTTTATTTTCGTGTCGTAGGACCGAACGATAAGGTATATGATGCCTGCAGCGAGTATTGCATAGAGCAGCAAGGCAAATGTACTTGCCCAGATGGGAGGCGAAATATGTATGGAAAGACTTTTGAGGACAGAAACTTGCTGTCCGTTTGCGTCGACAGCTTTTACTTTGAAAACATAGTCACCCGGAGGGATTTTCGTAAAATGTGCGGTGCGTGTGTTACGAAGCAAGGTCCACGCGCGATCAAAACCTTCCAGCATATATACATACGATATAGAATGCGCTGAAACAAAATTGAAAGCGGCAAAGTCAATGCTGATTGTGGATTCATCGTGATCCAGATCAAGATGTTGAAGATAACTTACAGATCTGTCCACACGCGGGCGCGAATTGCCGACGCCGATTTCCTGTTGCAACGACTGGATCCGGGTGATAAATAACGGACTGTATTTTTCAGCAACATTGCCATGATGGATGGAGTCTGGATGAAATTGGATAAGACCCGATGAAGATCCAAAATAAAGCGCGCCTACCCGGTCTTTGAACGTCGAGTTGTAGTTGAATTGCAGATCTAACAACCCAGACTCTTTATCGTAGATATGGAGCCGAAAGTCGGGCAGATGCATACGGACCAGCCCACGTGTCGTAGATATCCACAGATTATGCTGTTGATCTTCTTGCAAAGCGAGTATAAGATTGCTTGGCAAACCATCAGCTGTCGTAAATCTTCTTAAAAAGCGTCCATCTTTCGTCCACAGGGCAAGACCATTTTCCGTGGCGATCCAGATCTGGTTGAAGCTATCTTGAAATATACGATTCACCCGATTACTGTTTAAACTTGTAGCATCGTCTTTGTTATGAAGAAAAACTTTTGTGCGCCCGTTCTTGTAGTCAATGTGGTACAGCCCATCCCTCCAGGTGGCTAGCCATATATTTTCAGCGTTATCTTCAAAGATCGACGTATAGAAAATATGGCTTGGGGCCTCTTTCACCGCAATAAATTGATCATTACCAGGCAAAAATTCGCAAAGGCCGCGTGCAGTGGCGAGCAGTATGCGCCCTTTTTTGGTCCGGTAGATCTGATAAATAAAGTTGTTGCTCAAGCCTGGACTATTCCGCGTGTTGAAGTGTTTAAGCAATTTCCCGGTACGCACATCAATGACGTCTAACCCGCTATCAAATGTTCCCACAAGTAAGCTATCCCCTGCAAGCGCTAACCCGTGTACATTGCTGTGCGAAAGGCCATTCTTGGGCGTAAAACTGCGGAACACACTCTTTTGCTGATCCCAAGAATAAAGCCCATTGTCTTCTGTTCCGATCCATATTTTTCCCATCCGATCCTGTGTGATCTCGCGCACAGCGTGTCCTTGTATAGAGCTGGAAGAAAGCCGTGGGAAGATTTTCTGAAAGCTATTATGTGCCGAGTGATGATAATTTAGGCCACCAAAAAAAGTGCCGATCCAAAGTCCATTTTGCTGATCTTTACATATGCTGTATACGGCATTATCGGACAAACTCCAAGGGTTGTCGCTCTGATGCTTCAGTAGCGTCCGCTTTTTTGTGTGTTTATTGTAAACAATAACGCCGCTTTCCGTAGCAATCCAAAATGAGGCTCGGTCTGTTTGCTGTATGTCCCGAACAAATAGCGGCGCTCCATCCAATGGAGGTACCTCGTGATAGATTTTCCCCTGTAGCGGATTAAATCTATACATGCCCTGCTTGGAGGTGGCAATCCAGCATTGCTGCTGATCATCGAAGTAAATTTTTTGTATCCATTGTGCTGCATCAGGTGTTTTTGGTAATTCAAACACGTTGTTGGTCTTTAAATTCCTGATCGATTGGCTACTGCCAATCCATACCTCACCGTGTCCATCTATAGCAAAGGCAGATACAACCTCCTCGCGGATATACGTATGCTGCTTTAATTGCCCATTGATAGGGTTAAAGGAAAATAGTTGGTTATTAGAGATAAACCAGATATGGCCAATTGCATCTTCTTCCAGTTGTAAAATTTCACCATTACTTTCAGCGGTAAAAACCGAAAAAGTTTCCAAGTAAGGGTTATAGATGAAAATTCCCTGATCGGTGCCAACCCAAATGTTATTGCTTTTATCCACCAAAAGGCTGTGTATAAAATTACTGCCGAGGCCGTTATTACTATCCGTATCACTGTAAAACTGTTTAAACGTATAGCCGTCAAAACGATTCAGTCCATCTTTGGTGCCAAACCAAAGGAAGCCGTTCTTATCTTGTACGCTGCATAAAATAGCATTGTTCGAAATCCCTTCATCAACGCCTAAGTGGTTAAAGTAGTAGCTCTGCGGCAATCCGACAGATATGGTGAGTAAAAGACAAATGGATAGGAAGAGTGCTTTAGGCATCAAGGTTAAGCGTTATTTTGAGACAAATTAGTGATTAATTGAAATAAATAAGCAATTCATTCCCAAAATCATTTTACAAATTTGAGAGATGAAAAGAATCCTATCTTTCGCTGCTAACATAAATCTAAGGAAACTGCACTGCCTGTACTGCCTTTGGCTGACGCTTTTTTTTACTTCAGCACAGTCTATATGTTTGGCAATGGGAAGCTCGGTCTTGCTATTTGGGGGCGACACTGTACGCCAGTATCAAAATCCAGTGTTTGAACCTATTTTGGCAGACCCAACCGTTGTCCGCGATGCAAGAACAGGTCTCTTTTATGCGTATGGCACGCAAGATGATTGGGGAGATGGACATGGCAGTCGCTTGATGCCTATCTTGCAATCAGCAGATTTGATACATTGGGAATATGTGGGCAATGTCTTTAACAAAAAGCCAGACTGGAAGAAGGGTGGGGGGCTGTGGGCACCTGATATTAATTTCGTAGACGGCCAATACTATCTTTACTACTCATTTTCTTTGTGGGGAGACCCAAATCCCGGGATAGGCTTAGCGATAGCTGCAAAACCGGAAGGGCCATTTATCGATCAGGGAAAGCTATTCAGCTCGGAAGATATAAATGTCCCCAATTCTATCGATCCTTCCCTTTATCAAGAAGATGATACGAATTATCTCATCTGGGGGAGTTTTGGGAATGGTCCAAATCAGGGCATCCATGTAATACCGCTAGATAAGGAGGGGAAGCGCCTAGCCAATAAAGCAAAGAAAGTAAAGCTTGCTGCAGGTGATTGGGAAGCGGCGATGCTGCATAAACGTAACGGATATTATTATTTCTTCGGTTCCAAAGGCAGCTGTTGCGAAGGAGCAAATAGTCAATACCGGGTTCTCGTCGCGCGCTCAAAAAAACCACTTGGACCTTACCTCGATCAGGCTGGCAAAGCCATCACGGAGCGGGGCAATGGAACACTATTGCTAAAAGGGAGCAACAGTTTTGCAGGACCGGGACACCACGCCAAAATAATAACCGACGATGAAGGCACCGATTGGTTGCTCTATCACGGTATACGAAAAGATAACCCTAAAGTGCGTACCGGGGCAACGCGGCGCGCCTTGATGTTAGATAATATTGTTTGGGAAAGCGGTTGGCCAAAAATAAAGGATGGCGTACCGAGTACGGAAGAAAGAACAGGGCCAATATTCAAGAATTAAATTATGGTATACAAATTTATTTTAACTTTTATTTGCGCATGCTGTTGCGGGACAATGGTTTACGGACAGCAGGTGAAAACAAACAACCCTTTGGATATCCCGCTGGGAGATCCCTACATTTTATTTGATAAGCCTTCGGATCAGTACTACCTGTATGGAACCGGAGGTACTGAAAATGGATTTGTGGTCTATAGCTCAAAAGATTTGTCTTCATGGACAAAACAAGGGGTCATCTACTCATCCAAGCAAGCCACTGCCTGGGGGACAAAAGATTTTTGGGCACCCGAAGTTTACGCTTACAATGGAAAGTATTACCTATTTTACAGTGCGCATTGGAAAGATAACCCAACGAATGAATTGGAGAACTATCGCATTGGCGTTGCCGTATCCGATAAACCAACCGGTCCATTTAACGATATGACGGGAAATCCGCTGTTTGATCCGGGGTACCCCATTATTGATGCCAATGTGTACTTTGCAGAAGATGGGAAGCGGTATCTCTATTATTCGCGCTGCTGCTACAAACATCCTGTTCAGTCCGAGATTGCCAAATGGGCAAAAGATAAAGGTATGTACAACGAAATTGAAGAAAGTTGGGTTTATGGTGTAGAGCTAGCTGCTGATTTTTCAGGCGTTATTGGAGAACCAAAACTCCTGCTCAGGCCACCCGTTAAGAAAGATGATCAGCAGGCCGAATGGGAAAGCCGTTCGGTAACCTCTGGCGAGGTGAACAGGCGCTGGACGGAAGGCTCTTATCTTTTTAAACACAATGATTTGTACTATATGATGTATTCTGCCAATCACTTCGCAGGCGAAAATTATGCTGTAGGTTATGCAACCGCAAAAGATCCTTTAGGCCCTTTTACGAAATCTGCCTTCAATCCTATTCTGCAAAAAAATACCGATAAGGGTGGCGTCGTGTCCGGAACTGGACATAATAGCGTCTTGATCACCAAAAACGGCGAACGTCTATGTGTATACCACGGGCGGACTACAAAAACTGGCGATCAACGCTTAGTGTTTATCGATCCCTTAACGATCACCAAAGACGGCCAATTGCAGGTAAAAGGTCCAACAGTACGTAGTGGGATAGGTGGAAAGAGTAGAAAGTAGTTATTTTCAGGATTGACAGGTAGGTTTTATGCTAACAGCATGATTTGTAATGAGACAATTTGTCAATAGATTGAGATGATTTGGATATTTTTTAAAAAGCGCAGGGCTTAACTTTGGGTTATACAATTATAAACATAGCTCAAAGTTACCTATGAAAGTCAAAGCGATTAAATCAATGGTTATCTGTTGCAAGCTGCTTTTTTTTGGAACAAACGTTATTGCGTCTTATGATAGCGTTACATCTTCGATTAATGATAGCGTTTATGTAGCATTTCAGGATCGGGTATTAGCGGGGCAGGTGAAAGATGCAAAAGGTAATCCGTTGCAAGGAGCTACCGTACAGCCCAAGTTAGATGCCTCTAGAGGTACTACTACAGATCAGAATGGACGATTCACTATCAATCTAACGTCTAGCGATACATCTATACTTATTAGATCTGTTGGTTATATCGCTCAGGAAATTCCGTTAAGAGAAGGGTTTATGGAGATAACATTGGAAGAAGAACGAGGCAGTCTAGACGAAGTAGTCGTAGTGGGCTATGGAACCCAAAAAAAGGAGTCTGTCACTGGGGCAATATCCACGGTAGGCTCGAAAGATCTTGCCCGATCCGTAGCGACGACGACTTCTGGCGCGTTGGTAGGGAAGATTGCCGGGGTGAATAGTCGTATGCCTGATGGAAGGCCCGGGGCATCAACCAATATCAATATCCGGAATATGGGAAATCCGCTTTACGTGATTGATGGAGTGCAAAAAGATGCCGGACAATTCAATAATCTTGATTTTAACGATATAGAATCGGTAAGCGTATTGAAGGACGCTTCAGCTGCAATCTATGGCGTTCGCGCCGCCAATGGAGTCGTTGTGGTAACGACTAAAAAAGGAAAACGCGGTGATCAAAATGATTTCACGATCAATAGCTATTACGGTTGGCAGAATATGTTTCGCTTCCCACGGCCTGCTAGTGCAACCACATACATAAAAAGCTATATACAATCTGATGCTATTCTTGGTGTGCAAGATCCGCAGTTTTCATTGACTGATCTCGCTAAATGGGAAGAAGGTACCGAAAAAGGATACCGCCCTTTCGATTGGTATGATTATATTCTTCAAACAAGTCCGCAGACCTATATTTCAGGCGCTGCCAGTGGAGGGTCTGAAAAAATCAATTATTATCTCAGCGCAGGTCATCTGGATCAAAAATCCATCATTCGAAATTATGGTGGTTTTAACAGAACAAATGTCCAAATGAATCTCGATGCAAATGTATCTAGCAAATTGAAGATAGGGGGAAATCTAAATGGGCGAATAGAGCAGAGAAGGCAGCCTGGGGTACCCGGTCAAGATGATACCTGGCAAGCCTTGTTTGGCATCTATAGAAACCTGCCAACAGCGCGCCCCTTCGCAAACGACAATCCGCTTTACCCGGCGAGGACAGCGGCTAATACCGAGACAAATTTTGGAATGTTGAATTACGATCTGTCTGGCGAGTATCAAGAAAAGTGGCGAGTGATGCAACTTAACTTTAATGCCGAATACGCGTTCTCGGAGAATTTGAAGTTACGCGGGCTGGTCGGCTATTATCTCGCAAACAAGTGGATGGACAATCAGGAATTTACGTATAAGCTATATGGTTATGACGAGGCCACAGACTCCTATCCCGTCGTCTTTAGTATGGACAACCCTTGGCGCGAACGCGATATTCGCATGGTCGAGGAGCTGAGCTACCAAACCACGCTGAACTATACGAAAAGTTTTGGGAAGAGTAACGTCAGTACACTCTTGGCAGCGGAAGCAATAACTCGGGACGAACCTGGATTTTGGATACACGACCGTCCTGCTTCAAACCGCCTGTCGCTCCTATATTTTCAAACCATAGATCAGTTTAACGACACCGGGATTAACACCCAAGCGCGGGCTGGATTTGCTGCTCGTGTGAATTATGATTTTGACAACAAATATCTATTGGAGCTCGCCGGACGTTACGATGGATCATGGAAATTTCCTCCCGGCAGTCGCTGGGGCTTTTTCCCTTCGGTATCGGCAGGATGGCGCATTGCACAGGAAGATTTCGTAAAAGATTCGTTTATTGGTAACGTCTTCCAAGACCTGAAACTACGTGCTTCCTACGGTGTGCTCGGAGACGATAATCTGGATGACTGGCAGTACTATGCGTTTGGCTTTTTACCGGGCTATACCTATAACCAAGGCGGAGCAACGATTAACGGCGACTACGTCGTGGGCGCCCAACCAAGGGGCCTACCCGTAACTACGCTCTCCTGGATTCGGGCAAATAGCTTCGATGTGGGACTGGATTTCACGCTCCTTGGTGGCAAGCTGACCGGAACAGTGGACTATTTCAATAGAAAGCGTACAGACCTCCCTGCGTCGCGCTACGATATATTGATTCCAGCAGAAGCCGGTTTTAGTTTGCCTTATGAAAATTTAAACTCAGATATGCATCGGGGTTTCGACGGTGGGATTACGTGGAGAAGTCAGGTTGGGAAAGTCAACTACTTCGTTGGAGGAAACTTCACCTATGCAAGACAACTAGATGGACAACAGTATAGGCCGCGGTTTGGAAACGTCTTGGACGAATATCGGAATACAATAACAAACAGGTATGCTTTTCTAAATTGGGGGCTTCACGCTGTTGGACAATTCCAGAATTGGGAAGAAATAAAAAATTATAACATAGACAACGATGGCCAAGGTAATACCACGTTACGACCCGGAGATATTAAATATGATGATGTCAATGGCGATGGTATAATCAATGCGTTAGACCAGCGGCCGATCGGTTACCGGCAAGGAGGACTACCTTATCTGAATTTTGCACTAAACCTAGGTGTGCAATATAAAGGCTTTGATGTTGCTATGGATCTCACAGGAGCCTCCTTTGCGTCTTATCGCGCCAACTATGAAGGAATGTTGCCCTTCCATGATGGGGGCAACAACGCGGCTTACTATATGGAGAATCAATGGATGTTGAGCGATATTACCGACCCGAATAGTGAGTTAATACCCGGGAAGTTCCCCACGCTCATACGTGGTAATCAAAATCATAGCAATTACTGGCACAGTGACTTCTGGTTGATGAACATAACCTATCTTAAATTACGCAATTTGCAGGTAGGATATAGTTTGCCAAACCAGTTGACAGAGCGATGGGGTATTAAGAATTTGCGACTCTATTCCATGATGCAAAACCTATTCAGCATAGACAATTTGGGAGATATGGAAATCGACCCAGAGCTTACCGCAGACTCGGGAATTCAGTACCCCACAAACAGAGTGATTAATGTAGGTTTAACCGTTACATTTTAGCCATGAATAAATTTTGCAAATACATATTCCTCATTACGGCAGTCGTTACAGCCGGTTGTTCAAAATTTTTGGAGCGCGAATCGCAGTCTATCTTACCGGAGGAGCAAGTTTATTCCGATGAAAAAATGGTATTAGCTGTCCTAGCTAATTATTACGGAAGGATGGATTGGGGCCAGCACTTGGGGGATCCGGGATCTTTCGCATTGCTGGATGAAGCCGCATTCTCTTCAGGAGGACCAAACAATATGCAAAACTATGGCGATGAACTATGGCGGGTTTACGACTACACCTTGATTCGAAACCTCAACGAATTTGTTAGAGGCGTGAAAGGCTCATCCCTGTCCGACAATATTAAAAATAATTACGAAGGCGAAGCTAGGTTTATTCGGGCATGGGTGTACTTCACGATGCTCAAAGGGCTTGGCGGAATACCGATTGTAGGCGATGAAGTATTTGAATATACGTCAGGGATGGATCCTGCAAGCTTGCAATTTCCCAGATCTACGGAGCAAGCTTCCTACGAATACATTATCGCAGAATGTGATGCGATAACAGATCTGCTTAGTGCCGATAGAAATATTAACTCTGCTCGCGCAAACAAGTGGGTCGCGCTCGCATTGAAAGCTAGAGCGGCCTTGTACGCAGCATCCATAGCAAAATATAATAGCAAAACGCCAGATGTCAAAACAGCAGGTGCAGAGGTTGGTATTCCAGCTTCCGAAGCTGCCCGCTTTTATCAAATAGCCTACGATGCTGCCTTGCAGATTGTTAATGAAAGTCCCTACTCACTCTATAATAAAAATGCCGATAAAGGACGAAACTTCTACGAGGCAGTGAGTTCTAAAACAAGTGACGAAGTGATATGGGCTAGAGATTATATTTACCCGGGACAAACGCATGGATTCACGAACAATGTGGTTGCTTCTTCAGTGCGGGGAGATATCGATGCAAATATCGTTACACCTATCTTGAATTTGGTTGAAGATTTTGAATACATCAATGACCGTAATGGTGCGTTGAAATTAACGGATTCTGAAGGTAATTTTATTTATTACAACAACCCTGCTGATGTCTTCGCCAACAAAGATCCACGATTATACGGAACCGTTATTTATTCCGGGGCGGATTTTGGAGGTACCGCCATCACCTATCAAGCCGGTATACGCTACCTGGAGGGTGGAGAATGGCGGACAAGAACAGGTGTGCCAGGCGAAGCCGCATCGCCTTACGGTATTGTGACGGGGCAAGATGGTCCGACCACATCTAATGATCAGTATGTAAATAAAACAGGTTTCAATATTCGGAAATTTGTCGATGAAAATAGGGACGCTTCTACCCGAGGGCGTGGCAGCGACATGTGGTTTGTCCGTTTCCGATACGCCGAGTTTCTGATGATTGCAGCAGAAGCCGCATTGGAACTTAATAAAGCACAGGACGAAATCTTAGGGTACATCAATCGCCTTCGCGAGCGTGCGGGAATTCAGCCGTTGACAGTGGTTACCCTGCAGGATATCATGCAAGAACGTCGTGTGGAATTTGCGTTCGAGAATCATCGGTTCTGGGATGTCAAGCGTTGGCGTGTAGCCCATGAGCTGTGGAATGGCCAAGATACGCCTACTGCCACGCATTACGCATTATTTCCGTACAAAGTCTATGCACCTGAGACGGAGTACCACAACAAGTGGGTGTTTGAAAAACGGAAGGCTAGTCATACGTTGTATCCGCGCTACTTCAGGTACCAAAATTATTATAATTTTATTGATCAAGGCTGGATCAATAGTAATCCTAAACTTGTTAGAAACCCTTACCAATAGCACTATGGAAAGATGGCTCTTATATTTACTGATAGTCGGTTTTACAGCCGCAATATTCACATCTTGCGGAAAAGATAATTACGATGCGCCGTCGGCTAAGCTAACGGGAAAAGTAACCTACAATGGGCAGCCTGTGGGTGTGCGCGGCTCCAACCAATCTGTACGTCTGCAGCTTTGGCAGGATGGTTTTGCATTACGTACGCCCATTGATGTATATGTTACGCAGGATGGCTCATTTTCTTCCATGCTTTTCGACGGAACATATAAATTGATTACGGTATCCGGAACAGGGCCGTGGTCACACTCATCAGATACCGTGGTTGTTCAGGTGAACGGAAATACCGAAATTGGATTTCCAGTACGGCCTTATTTTGCATTGTCTGGAATAAGTTACACCCTCGAAGGGACGGATCTTACAGCCACGTTGACGGTCGATCAAATCGATCAAACCCGAAGCATCGAAGACATTAGTTTGTTGGTTGGTGATACGAAATTTGTTGATCTTGGACACTTTACAAAACAGCAAAAAGCAACGCTTAAGGAAAATGGTACACTGACAATTCGTATGAACGTAGAGGAGCAGTTAGCAAATAATAGTGCGCTATTCGCTCGTGTAGCCGTAAAAATTAATGGAATCACCGAAGCAGTGTATGATAGTGAAACAAAAAAAATTAAATAGCGGAAATATAGCAGGTAAGGCCTTTTTGCTACTGGTAGCTTTTGGGGCAATGTTCGGCATTGTTTCAGAAACTTCTGCTGCGGTGTTCCATAGGAAACTGCTGAAAGCAGAAAAAATGAAGCAGGTATCAAACCCTCCGCCAAATGAAGTGAAGAAAAAACCTTACAATGTATTGTTCATATTAGTGGATGATTTGCGCCCCGCCTTGGGAGCCTACGGCGATCCAGTTGCACAATCGCCAGCGATAGATGCCTTTGCAGAAAACGCTTATGTATTTGAACGCGCCTATACCAATCAAGCCGTATGCGTGGCTTCCCGCTACAACTTATTGTTAGGCGCTAGATCAACCTCTACAGGACTTTACGACTTTGGACGCGCTTTCCGTGAATTTTATCCGCAGGCTACTACGATGCCCGAGCATTTTAAAAATAAGGGTTACTATACGGCGGCTATAGGGAAGGTATTTCACGTGGGGCACAACACCTACAACGATGAACAATCGTGGACCGTTCCACATGACCACGATTTGGTTGTAGAGTATGCCGATAAATCCAAAAAAGAAGAAACGCGCGAGGAGGCCTTATTTGGAAATGTGCCCTGGGGAGAAGCAAATAAGCTGGCTAAAGGTGCTGCTTGGGAATGCCTGGATGTTTCCGATGAAACCTATGCCGATGGCCGAGTAGCCAAGCGTACTGTGGCGCGTCTCGCGCAGCTTAAAGAACACAATCAACCTTTTTTCCTTGCGGTCGGTTTCGCCCGACCGCATTTGCCTTTCTCTGTGCCCAAAAAATATTGGGATCAGTATAATCCAGCGCAGCTGCCAATGCCTAATCAGCAATCGAACCCCAAAGGATCTCTACCGTATGCAAACAAGCGCGACGGCGAAATCGTGCAATATCAAGGTATTCCGACAGCTGTCGAAAGTGACCCCTTTCCGGATAGTTTGACGCGCAAGCTTATTCACGGATATTATGCCGGGGTAAGTTACGTGGACGCGCAGATTGGGAAGGTATTGGCACAACTGAAGGAAACAGGGCTGGATAAAAATACCATTGTCGTGCTCTGGGGCGATCATGGCTATTTGCTGGGCGAAATGGGTATGTGGACAAAACATGTAAACCATGAATTGGCCAACAGAATTCCACTTATCATTCACGTGCCCGGCCAAGCAACTCCCAAAAAAACAAAGAAACTGGTAGAAACGGTAGATATTTACCCTACGATGGCCGAATTGTGTGGCATACCGGTGGATGTTACGCAACAACCTATGGATGGCAAAAGTTTCGTTCCTTTTATGATGAACAACAAAGCAAAAACCAGAGACTATGTGTATCACTGCTTTCCGCGAGACGGAAAGTTGGGGCGTGCGATTCGTGACGAACGTTATCGTCTTATTGCTTGGCAGCCTTTTCAAAAAGGTGCTCCGGTGGCGTATGAGTTGTACGACTATGAGGAAGGTCTTGTAGAAACAAAAAATATCTGGAAGCCGGGCCACCCCGCCTTTCTGAAGCTCAAAGCCGCTTTGGATCGCGAACCCCCGCCCGTCCCATTCCGCCCTGAAAGTAAAGCATTAAAATAATATATGAAGAGCACACAAAATATGATGATTAAAAAAACAATGGCGATGGCCTGTGTATTGGCCACCTCTCTTTCCGTAAGCTTCGCGCAGCAATGGAAGCCTGCTGGCGACAAAATTTTGACTTCTTGGGGCGAAAAGCTGGATGCCAAAAAGCCACATCCAGAATACCCTCGGCCGCAGCTAAAGCGTAGCGGAAATTGGCAGAATTTGAACGGGCTGTGGAAGTACAAGATCACAACCAAAGACGAAAAAAATATCCCAACATCTTGGGATGGCGATATCTTGGTGCCTTTTGCGGTGGAGTCTGCTTTATCGGGAGTAGGGAAGAGTGTGAATAAAGATCAGGCCTTATGGTACCACAATGAGATTAACCTGGATAAAAAGGTACAAAAAGGAAAGGTTCTCTTACATTTCGGAGCGGTAGACTGGCAATGTGATGTATATGTCAATGGGAAGCATGTTGGTCAACACGAAGGTGGCTTCGATCCATTCTCCATGGATGTTACAGCGGCTTTGAAAAAAGGTGCTAAACAACAGGTTAGCATCCGCGTTTGGGATCCTACCAGTGACGGCCCTCAGCCGCGCGGAAAGCAAATCAATAATCCGCATGGTATTTGGTATACGCCGGTAACGGGAATTTGGCAAACCGTATGGGTGGAGGCGGTACCGCAAACTTATATCGTCAATACCAAACAAACGCCGGATGTGGATGCATCATCGTTGACCGTTTCTGCACAATTGGAAGGTGCACAGGCAGGCGATATGCTGCTTGTGGAAGCGCATGATCAAGGGAAGAAAGTTGCCGAAACTTCCGTTGCAGCGGGAACTGAAGCGCAACTCAAGATCACCAGCCCACAGCTTTGGAGTCCTGATAGCCCAAAATTGTATGATCTGAAAGTCAAAGTGCTGCGCAAAGGAAAAGTTGTCGATGAGGCAGATAGCTACTTTGCGATGCGCAAAATAACCGTCAAGAAAGATGCGAAAGGCATCCAACGGATGTTTTTAAATGATAAGTTTCTATTTCATTATGGGCCATTGGATCAAGGATGGTGGCCAGATGGTTTGCATACCGCCCCTTCTGATGAAGCCTTGAAATTTGACGTCGTCAAAACCAAAGAGATGGGCTTCAACATGATCCGGAAACACATCAAAGTTGAGCCTGCACGTTGGTACAGGCATTGCGATAGCTTGGGCATCATGGTATGGCAGGATATGCCGAGCGGTGATCTTGGTGGCAACGTTTGGGATATGCAACCCGGAAAAATATCAAATGGTCAACATGATAAAGACCGCACTGCCGCATCAGAAGCGATATACAGGAAAGAATGGAAAAGCATTATGGATGTGCTACACAACTTTCCGAGTATTGTCGTATGGGTGCCGTTCAACGAAGCATGGGGACAATTTAAAACCAAGGAAATTACGGAGTGGACGATGCAGTATGATCCCTCACGATTGGTAAACAGCGCAAGCGGTGGAAATTTCTCATTCACGGGCCCTATAGTCGATATACACAATTATCCCGACGCCGCCATGCCTGATCCCAATATTTTCGGCGATAAATTTGTATTGGTTTTAGGCGAATTTGGCGGACTAGGATTGCCCGTTGAAGGACATACCTGGCAGCAGAAGGATAACTGGGGGTATCAATCGTTCAAAAATAAAGAAGAACTTCAGCGTCGCTACGAAGAGGTTATTCATAACCTCTCCAGCTTGATTCCCTTCGGGTTGTCCGCAGGCGTGTACACGCAGACAACCGATGTAGAAGTGGAAACCAATGGGTTGATGACCTACGATCGTAAAGTAATCAAGATCCCGGAAGCTACCCTGAAAGAAATACACCGTAAATTGTATAATGTTGATGTAACCAAGTAGTTTTAGCAGATTAGGGGTTGTCTGAATAGCAAGAGATTGCGCGGCAGAGGAGTGACGGCAAGCAATGCTACGTTGCAAAATGTAGTTTGACGTTTTTGTGCCTATGTTCGATCCGTTTTTTAGACAGCCCCTTTTATGTTGCCTTGTACCTATTCCAAAATGAATGTTGATGTATTTTTTGGAATGCTACGTTGTGCTTGACTAGCGTCAAGATTTGTTCGCCATGTAGCGCCAATGTAAAATGCTTGTGTCAAAGGAATGCCTGTTTCGCTATTGGCCGCTATTGTTCCTACATTTGCGTCGCAAATTCCATTAATCATGCGACAAAAAGTTCTTTTCTATAGTTATTTAAAGCTGGTTATCGCAGCGGCTGCAGTGGCGGCACTTTGTTGCGTGCTTGCCTTTTCTTTAAAACACCTCACCGAATACGTACAACATGTTATTTTTCATCAAGCGCAGCACACAAGCGCTTATTTCTTTGTTGTTCTTCCTTCTATCGGGATCACTGCGATCTACTTTTTACGCAAGTATGCGTTTCATAATAGAAAAAACAAAGGTATAAAAGAGATTTACACAACATTGGAAACGCGTAAAGACCATTTGCCATTTTTTAAAGTCACATCGCATTATATCAATGGTTTTTTAACGGTCGTATTCGGTGGGTCAACAGGTATCGAAGTTTCTACGGTCGTTTCTACTGCAACGATAGGAAACCAAGTGTATAAGCGCCGTTTTATGCCTTTGGCATTTAAAAGAGAGTTGGTTTGTGCCGGTGTCGCCGCAGGCGTTACGGTATTGTTTGGTAGTGCGCTCGGAGGCTGGTTGTTTGCCGTAGAAGTTATTGCAAAGAAATTCCAAAAAACAGTATTGCTCAGTTGCACAGTCTCTGCACTAGTGGCTTTTCTCTTCATACAGAATTTCGAACCTGGTTTTTTAATCAGCATGCCCGCCATGGAATGGCACTGGCAAGCGCTTCCTTTCATGTTTGTTCTCGGGATGCTCTCCGGGCTGTTGGCCAGCTACTTTACCCAAATTGTGATTTATTGCAAAAAGTTGTTCAATCACATCGAAAGTAATTTTTTGCGCGTAAATTTGGGCGCATTGACCGTAGGGGTATTGATTTTGGCTTTCCCCGGCTTATACGGAGACAGTTACCATGGCTTAGCGAATATCCTATCAGCCTATAGTGGAGCTGATGCGGTGAAAGCGGTGCCCTATACGCTCGCGCTGCTGGTGCTTATCAAGCCGCTAGCCGCGTCGCTGACGCTAGGAGCAGGCGGAGATGGAGGCGTCTTCGCACCAAGCATTGTGGCAGGGGCGTTTCTCGGAATTCTTTTTGCCTATATCAGTAATACTTATTTTGACACCTCTTTTTTGATCATCAATTTCGCATTGATAGGTGCGGCAGCGACCTTAGCAGCAGCCATTCATGGGCCTTTTACAGCCGTCTTTTTGTTGTGCAGTGCTGCGCCTAATGGTTATCAATTGATGTTTCCACTAGCTGTAGGCGCTTTTTCAGCCTATATTTTAGCCAAGAAAATTTGCACCTACAATGTATATTCTTATCAGGGATAAAATTGGCGAATTAGAAGTTTAAAGGAGCTGTCGCAAAACGATATATGGACAACGAAAAAGCATCATCGCGAGGAAGTATGACGAGGCAATCTCAATTTTTACAGCTCAAAAGTAGTTCTATTAATGCGCTAAGTCTGCATTAATCTTGGTAAAAACAGTTTCTCGATAGCGAAAGGATGTTTTCAACTCTTGCTTTAAAACAAGTTTTATATACGCTGTAAACATGAGCAGCCCATACGTAACAATCCCATATTGGCTGCTCGCAATATTCCTTAGAAACTAAGGATTTGTCGAAAAGATAGACGCATTTGCAATCAGCGCACGCTTGTTGAACTTTAGAATGTCAACGATAAGCTCCGCAAAATCTTCCGGTTGTAAAACCTTATCCGGATTGCCATCCGTAATCTTCAGATCAGTCATCGCCATGTCCGTTGCAATCGTACTTGGAGTAAGCGTCGTCACGCGGATATTCTCCTTCCGCATTTCATACATTAACGATTCCGAAAACCCAATGACGGCGGATTTCGAAGCGCTGTATGCCGATGAATTTGCGCTGCCCTTCAATCCAGCAGTAGAGGCTATATTGATGATATCACCGCTGCCCTGCGCCTTCATCAATGGGATAATCGCCTTCGCGACGTAATAAACGCCCAATACATTCACCTGGATAATTTCTTCCCACGTGCTGCTCGGCATTTCTTCCACTGTTCCGAACGATGCAATACCCGCATTATTAATTAAGATATCCACCTGTGGAAAAATGCTGCTTATTTTTTTGATCCCAGCTTCTACTTCGGCTTGATTGCCCACGTTCAAAACTGCATAAGTAGCTCTGACGCCGAGCGCGGTCAACTCCGCAACCGTATCTTCAAGCTGCTTTTCGTTTCGGCCACTAATCGCTACATGCACGCCTTCTTTAGCCAGTGCGATGGCGGTTGCCTTACCTAGTCCGCGTCCGCCCCCCGTAATAAAGGCAGTTTTATTGTTTAGATTTGTCATAAGATTTCGTTTTGACACAAAAATAGAGATATCGCTGCGGATTAAGCCTCTACGGTTTTTAAACTTTTTGTCAATTTGCGCTTTTCAGCCAAGGTGAGGTAACCCAAAAGTGATAGCCCGAAAAGTGAATAACCTATAAGTACCATAACGCTAGTAGGACCTACAGCGAGCCCCGCCACAGTCGGTGTACCCAAAAAAGACACTAGCGATAAGCCGATACCGGCGCCGAGAAAGTATGATGTGCTTGTTAAACTGGCGGCGATGCCATAATGCTCCTGCGGAACGTTTTTCACGCCCAGTACGGATAAACTTGTAAAACAGATCGTCATCCCAATGCCGGAAATACATGCGGCCCCGCTCAATACCAAAAACAAAGGATGTTCGAAGTAGATAGATAGCAGAAGGAATGCTAAGCCGCAGAACATACACAGCATGCCTAGTATTCCTAATTTAGGCGGACTTAATAACCGACTTAAGGTAGGGATGACAAATTTCGCGATAAGGGCTGATAAAATACTGAAAGGAACCAACATCAAGCCTGCAGAGGCGGCGCTATAGCCCATGTCATTTTGCAACATGAGCGATATCAGGAAAAGAAAGCCGATAAAGATTGCTCCTAACATAAAGAAAGCAAGGTTCGAGATGACTAGCGAACGGTTTTGAAAGAGCTCAGGTGTGATAAGTGGGTCCCTGAGCGTAAGCAATCTTTTAATAAGTAAACTAATCAGCAGGAAAGTAGCAATAAAACAGCCACTGATCAGGTAAGGCCGCTCATTAAAATTCGCCATATCATGAATACCAAAGGTGAGAAACAGGAGTCCTAAAATCAATAGTATAGCGGACGGAATGTCGTTAGCACGTTTTTGCGGAACACCCGTAGCTTTAGGAAAATAGCGTACAGCAAAAAGTAATGTAATGGCTAGAATAGGAACGTTGATCAAAAACACCCAATGCCAACTCCAATATGTACTGATCAAACCACCGACGGAAAGACCACTACCAGATCCTATAGCTGCGAAAGAGCTAAAAATCCCAATCGCTCGGGTTCGTTCTTGCGGTTCTGTAAATGTTTGCGTTACGATAGATAAGGATGCGGGCATCAGCAAAGCTGCGCCTAGCCCTTGTAGTGTCCGGGATATAGCTAGAACAGTGAAGTCTGGAGCTATACCAGCTCCTAACGAAGAAAGTAAGAACAGCGCTCCCCCGACAATAAACATGGTTTTCTTGCCTACCTGATCTGAAAGTTTGCCTCCGATGATCAAAAATCCGCCAAAAAATAATACGTAAAGCGTTTGAAGCCACTGTACAGTATCATAGCTAATATGAAATTGCTCCTGGATGGCGGGAATGGTGAGATTGATTATCGCTATGTCCAAGGCCTCAACAAAGGTGCCCACCGAAGCCAATAATAGGATAATCTGCTTTTTATTGTTCATACAACTATTTTGCTGCAAATCTAATCCAACAAGACGTATGTTTTGTTTTCTAATTTTATTTTGGAACAAATGACTTATTTTTGTGCCGATGTAGTTGCTTTGTTCTATTAATGAATGAAATCTATGAATAAAAAAGAACAGATTAAAAATGTGGCTTTCGCTCCAGATGCAAAAGATTTAGAAATATTGCGTTTGTTGCAGTGTGATGCGAAATTAAGCGTTCGCGAAATTGCGCTGAAGATACATCTAAGTCCTACGCCTACGCATGAGCGGATCAAACGATTGGAACAGCAAGGAATAATAAAAGAATACATTGCTGTGCTTGATAAGAAGTCGATAGATCGTGGGCTTGTGGTTTTGTGCATGGTGGCTTTAAGCGTCCACAACAAAAAAACTGCGGCAAAATTTATTGAAGCGGTGAAAATGCTCCCAGAGGTTGTTGAGTTCTATAATATCAGTGGCGATTTTGATTTTATGCTTAAGATTGTATCGTCCAGCATGGATAGCTTTCACGAGTTTTTTGTAGATCGTTTATCCGAGATCGAAGGAATTGGGCAGACCAAAAGCATTTTTGTGATGAATACCATAAAAGAATCTCACCAACTGTTATAATTTTCCTCTTCAATTTATTACGGATGCTTTTATACAAAAAAAGCATATCTTTGCCAATCATCATATCATCAGATGAATTTGAAGCATGATAAAAAGAACATCATTGGCGGAAGAGGTTTCCGAACAAATTAAGACAAAGATCAAGTCGGGCGAGTACGCGCTAAGCAGCAGGTTACCCACAGAGCCAGAGCTGATGCAAAGCTTCGGCGTAGGCCGTTCCAGCGTGCGCGAGGCTATTCGTATGCTATCAAACCTAGGTTACCTGGATGTGCAACAGGGTGTGGGCACTTTCGTGACAGACAGTGATGGCAATGAATCACTAGGCGAAGCCTTTCAAAAAGCGCCTTTAGCCGATCTCATGGAAGTGCGGCAATTACTGGAAATCAGGATAGCCGAAAAAGCAGCTGAGCACCGAACAGCAAAAGACCTCAAGCGCATAGCAGAAGCCCTGCGAAAAAGAAAAGAAGAGGCTGATGCAGGAGCCTTGGTAGCTTGTATCGAGGCGGATATTGCATTTCACCAAGCCATAGCCAATGCCTGTGGCAACCCGATATTGACCGAGCTCTACAGTACATCATCCAAGCATGTATCCATTGCTTTTAAGCAAATTTATGCGAATACGGCAGTATTCATTAGCACCCAAGTATCGCATGAACAGCTTTTTCTAGCGATAGAAAAGCGAGATGCGGTTCAGGCACGAGCCCTACTTAACGAAATTATTGAAGCAGTTTAATAAAGACAATGAAAACAACGATAACCACAAGCACCTCGCCTATCGTAAAAGGCACAGTATATAGTATTTTATTCGCTATCAGCTTTGGCCATTTACTTAATGACCTGATGCAATCGGTAATCCCTGCCGTGTACCCAATGCTGAAGCAGCAATTTAATCTTACGTTTACGCAAATCGGACTCATCACCTTAGTTTTTCAGCTTTCTGCTTCCATATTACAGCCCTTTGTTGGCAATTATACCGACCGAAAACCAAACCCGCGGTCATTAGCAATCGGCATGGGCTTTACGCTGATTGGCCTCTTGCTGTTGTCCATAGCGGATCACTTCGCCTATATATTGTCATCTGTTGCTCTTATCGGAATAGGGTCTTCCGTCTTTCATCCCGAAGCTTCACGCGTAGCACAGCTTGCCTCTGGCGGTAAGAAGGGACTTGCACAGTCGATTTTTCAGGTAGGAGGGAATGCAGGAAGTGCTATTGGTCCCTTATTAGCTGCATTGATTATTATTCCGCATGGGCAAGGTTATATACGTTGGTTTGCAGCCTTCGCGATAGTAGGCATTATTCTGCTCACCTTTGTTGGAAGTTGGTACAAAGAAAATTTAGCAGAGCGGAAACGGCGTCCGGTGCAAACTACGCAAGCTGTTTACGCCCCCGGATTAACCAAAGGTAGAGTGTTAACTTCGATTAGTATTTTACTGGTGTTGATTTTTTCGAAATACTTCTATATGGCGTCTATGAGTAGCTATTTTACGTTTTATTTGATGGATAAATTTAAAATTGGTATTCAGGAGTCCCAGTTTTATTTATTTGGATTTCTTGCAGCAGTGGCCGTGGGTACCATACTAGGAGGACCATTAGGTGATAAGTATGGACGTAAAGTGATAATTTGGGTTTCTATCCTAGGCGCTGCGCCTTTCACCTTACTATTGCCACATGTAGGCCTTGCGCTAACAGTAGCTTTAGCCATGGTTATCGGAGTCATTATTTCCTCTGCTTTTTCTGCGATATTGGTGTATGCTACAGATTTGGTCCCTGGTAAAGTGGGTACTATTGCCGGCTTGTTTTTTGGATTTGCATTCGGCATGGGTGGCGTTGGGTCGGCTTTGCTTGGTTATCTTGCCGATCATACCAGTATCAATTATGTTTTTCAAATTTGCGCCTATCTGCCGTTGATCGGTGTTGTCACCGGGTTTCTTCCTAATGTGAAAAGTAAATAAGAGGATATAATTTAGCAAGGCCTCTAATAAGTGGGTAAACATGCCGAACCAGACCAGAGATTCCCGCGAGCACGCACAGTGCGATAAAAATATCCCGCAGATCCACAGGTGCTTGCGTGGTTCGGGGAAGAAATAAGCGGGGATTGTTTGCAGGATATATGCCAAAGTTCTATCTTTGCACCACTCCGCAAGGGAGGGACGATTGAAAAGCGATAAATAGAAGTGGGAAAAGGGCTCGTAGAGAGCGCGTTTCCACGGTAACGAAAGCTCGGAAGGGCGGC
>NZ_JJMU01000019.1 GCF_000757725.1 Sphingobacterium deserti | reverse complement strand
TAATTATGGTAAGTCATACCGTGATTGGTATAAGGGAGAAGCTAATAATTAGCCGCAACTTTGTATTACTGACAACGGATAATAGGAAGCAATTTGAAAAATCAAGATGAAAATTATACAAGGATGAGAAAAAGAAGTTGGATTGCGCAAATCGTGATGTTGATATGTACGTTATCTATATCCTGCACAGCAGCGAAGGAAAATATCAATCAAAATGGGCAAGCAAGCATAAATCCAGAACGAACATTGATTGTTTATTTGTCTCGAACCAATAATACAAAGGCAGTCGCTAATATTATCCAGAAAAATATCGCTGGTACGTTGGTGGCACTGGAATTGGAAACCCCATATCCCGAACATTATCAAACCATGGTAGATCAAGTAGCAGAAGAAAATAGCAGAGGTTATTTGCCACCGCTTGAAACAAATATTGACAACATGGGAAAATACGATGTTGTGTTTATCGGTTTTCCAACTTGGGGAATGCAGCTGCCCCCGCCCATGAAAAGCTTCTTAAGCCAATACGATTTAAGTGGTAAAACAATAGTGCCCTTTAATACCAACGCAGGTTACGGCATAGGTAGCAGCTTCGAAACTGTTAAGCAGCTTTGCCCAAACAGTACTGTATTAGACGGATTCTCGACAAAGGGCGGTGTAGAACGTGACGGCGTATTGTATGTGATGAAGGGCGATAAAGAAAAGCAAGTACAGGCAGAAGTAATAAAATGGTTGCAGAAAATTAAATTCGCGCTATAACCAGATATCCTCTCTAAGCCCATTAGCTTATACGCCCTTTAGCTTACCATTAATCAGCTGCTATCAATCGGGTGGCTAGCTCGTATGACAATGCAGCGTTTAAAATCAGGAACCACCATGTAAGACGGTTGCTAGGTTTTCCTATCAAATTTCCCCCGAAGAAATTAGAAATTTGCTCCTGTAGTTTTTCAGCGGCTAATCTTGAATTGCCGAGAAGAATGTCGTCTTTTAATTCGATAATAAACTTGGCAATAGGAATTTTGTTAAACAATTGCGTGATACCCGACTGTAAAAAGACGGGTACAGCCTGATAGTGGGTATAGACTAATCGGCTCCAATTAAGCATATTGTTCAATTGACCCTCCTCGATCGTCTTTTGGCCACTGAAAAGTTCCGTTACTTGCCTGACAATAGCTTGACTGATCGAGATGCGCTCCTCCAGCGTAGCTTCATACACTTTCCAGATGAGCAGCGCAATTACATACCGATAGGTAAGAAAGCAGGCTAAGGCAGTAAAACAAAAGCTGATAAAGAGCATAAATAAAACCACGTAGAAATTTGTCCAGGTATAGTCGATACTTAAAAAACGTACTAATGTGTAAATAATAACAATAGTATTCGTAATACCGTAGGCAAATAGTACAAGAAGAATAATTTTGAGCCCGCTAACACCCATATCCTTCGCGAATTTTAGGATAGTTTTGAGGGATGGGTTTCTGGATTTTTTCAAATGACTGTTTTCCTCTTTGCTAAGAATTTCCGAGGTTTCACCGACTGGTATAAAAGTTGGCGTTATTCCTTTGTTATGCATTTTTTTCATTTATAGCGTATTTTTTGATTGCCCGAATGTCACCAATACTTTCTCTCAATGTCAAAAATAACTAGAATGATTATACTTTTAAAAAAAATAAATTTATTAAAAGAAATTATTCTTGCGGATAATTTAAAAATGGAGTGTCTTAGCAATAAGTCATATCGATAGATGTGAGAGCTTGTAAAATGCTATAAACTACCGAAGTCATCATGCGGCATAAGATTACAGGATATTTTTTTATATTGTATAGGATTAGGCTGTCCTATCAGTGCCGACCTGTCTCAATCATCTGGATAATGAAGTCCGGGAGAAATCTAAGGCTATGATAAAATATATTATTTCAAGTTTTGTATTTACCATGATTACCTGCAGCACCTTTGCAGAAAGCAGACTAAAACTCGCTGTTGCCGGGCTCAGTCATGGGCACGTCGACTGGATCTTCAACAGAAAAGACAAGCATGATGTGCAACTGGTTGGGATTTATGAAACCAATATTGCATTGATTGATCGCTATGCGAAGCAATATGGTATTGATAAAGCGATGTTTTTTACCGATTTGGAAAAGATGTTAGAGCAGGTCAAGCCCGATGCGGTCTCCGCTTTCGGTGCCGTCAATGAGCATGTATCCGTGGTTCGCGCATGTGCGCCAAGGAAAATTCATGTGATGGTCGAGAAGCCATTAGCGAGCTCATTGGCGGATGCCATAGAAATAGAGAAGCTCGCAAACAAGCATGAAATTCATGTGCTGACAAATTTCGAAACATCCTGGTATGAAAGCAACCAGCAGGCTAAAAGTTTGTTGGAATCTGGTCGGTTAGGTGATATTCGGAAAGTAATGGTGAATGATGGACATCAGGGGCCGAAAGAGATAGGAGTGAGCAAAGAATTTTTTGAAATACTGACAGATCCAGAGAAAAATGGTGCTGGCGCGCTGATTGATTTTGGCTGTTACGGAGCCAACCTGATGACATGGCTGATGGCTGGCGAAAAGCCGCTTTCCGTTACCGCAGTAACGCATCAAAATAAGCCAGCTATTTATAAGCAGGTTGATGATGAAGCAACGATCATCTTGCAATACCCAGGCGTGCAATGTGTCATCCAAGCTTCTTGGAATTGGCCTTTCTCCCGTAAAGATATGGAGATTTACGGCACGAAGGGTTATGCCGTCGCGGCTGATGCGACCACGCTCCTGTCTCGTTTGGAAAACCAAAATACCGTGGATACCGAGAAACTTGCGCAACGGGCAGCACCTTTCGACGATCCTTTTTCGGTATTAGCGGCGGTCGTAAAAGGAAAAGTAATGTTGGACCAATTTGATTGCTATGGATTGCCTGTCAATGTCATTACCGTTGCGATTTTAGATGCCGCTCTGAAATCTGCTGCTGAGCACAAAACAATTTATTTGAACCAATAAACGCCATCAATAGATAGCCCTTAAATGCTAACCTGTAGGGACGAGAAAAACCAATCTGCATTTTTAAAAATGTAAGATTGATTTTCCTCTTTACTTATCGCAGTAACCTTTTTTAGAGAACCACGTGTTTTTTAAGCTACATACAAATTACCAGGTTCTGTCCTGCATGATTTCATCCAACTGTTTTTCTGTCAATTTAACATCTGTTGGATTTTCTTGGAGCCATTTCAAAAATGATGATTTAATTTCGGCGCTCCATTGGTTATCGATTTGACCACTGTTGTAGGTTCCTTTCTTAATCATTTCAAAACCAAACTTATCGCGCAGCAAAATGAATTCGGCTCGGGTGACAACATGCTCTACCAAGTGCGCAGGGATAAACAGCACCCCTTCGCGCTGTGCCAATACCATATCGCCTGGCAAAACAATAGCTTCTCCGATGCGAGCAGGGCCATTGAGCCCCATCAACGTAGACTCTTCCAAGTAAGAAGGGTGGTAATCACGCACAAATGCATTGAATCCCTTTATCTCCATCAGCCCCTCCAGATCTCGCACGGAAGCATCGAAGACAACACCATTCCCCGTTTTGTTGTAAATAGCGTTACCCAGCGTTTGCCCGATCAATGTTCCCCCGGCAATCTTGCCAAAACCGTCGGCCACATACACATCTCCGATGGACAGTACTTCGATAGGCCAGGTATTGCTATTCCCCTGTCTACCATTCGCGTGTCCACGTGTTAAGATGTGTTGATCGACATCGGGGCGGCTTGGCATAAATGTAGCCGTTACCGCACGGCCAACAATGGGCTTATCTGTATGCAGCGGCTTCCAGCCTCCAACAAATTGGTTGTTGTATCCCTTGTTTTTCAAGATAGTCCAGGCATCATCGAGCCCAATAGCGCGCGCACGATTTATCCAATCATCAGCGATTTTCGGCCGTCCATCCTCGAAGCGATCACCAGTCCAGGATGAGGTCAAAAATGTCAACTCTACTTTGGGCAAGGTTTGCGCCCCCACATTGTGGGGCGCCATTTGCCAGCCTACGCACACCATCGCGCATAATAGTGCTTTCGAAAACCTATACATAGGCGATACAGTCCATTTCCACCAACGAATCCCCCGGTACGCCGCCGTAAGTGGCTACCGTCGTCCTAACGGGAGGTTTTTTGCCAAACCTGCCACGGTATGCTTCGTTCATTTTGTCATAGTCCGCCAGATCGGCCAGATAAACATTAACTTTCAATACCTTCTCCATGGATGAGCCGGCACTTTTCAGTTCCTTTTCCAATTCATCTAACACATGCTTAGTATGTGCCGCAACATCTCCTTTAAAATGAGCGCCTTTCCCCGCCACAAATACCAAATTGCCTTGTTTGGTATGTCCGGAAAATAGCGGAATCTCTTGATCGGTAGTAATATTTCCAACCTGTTTTTCTGGAGTCCCCATCTGGGCTTCTGCTTTTGCTAAAAAGCTCATGCCGAAGATTCCCGTTGCCGAAGCAGCGATCTTTTTAAGTAAGGAGCGACGTCCGTTTGTTGTAGTTTTCATATACATTAATTTAAATTGTTATACTTTTTTGAATAGTTTCCGCGGCCTGTCCGCGAGGCTTCCGCCCGATAAGTAATGTCAGCATGGTTGCCGCCAGTAAACTCAAAGCCATAAAAAGATAGGAGCTGCCAAATCCTTGCGTGTAGGCATTCAAAATGCCCACCAGGTAGGCACCTCCGAAAGACCCAAGCGCACCCATGCTATTGATCAAGCCAATGGCGCCGCCTGAAACATTGCGTGGCAAAACTTCAGTCACCAGGGCGAAGAAAGGACCATATGGTGTATACATGGCTGCACCGGCTATGGATAGTAAAATGTAGGACACCCAAAAGTTCGAGGAGCCGATCAAGTAAGACAGAAAAAAAGCTAGTGCACCTACCAGCAGGAATGGCCAGATAAAGCCTTTCCGGTTGCTTCCTTTGTCCGCATAGACCGACGCAACGAGCATCCCCGCAATAGCAAATACATAGGGTACAGCAGACAGCCAGCCGGTTGTCACCATACTAATATTCGGCGCCGATTTGATGATGCTGGGTAGCCACATGACAAAGCCATAAACGCCCACATTCCACAGCAGGTATTGCGCGCAAAGCAAAATAACGCTATGCGAGCGGAAAGCTTGTCCATAGTTCGTGATGGGTTTGATAGCCGTTTGTTCTTCGTGCAAGGCTTTTTCTAGATCACGTTTCTCATTATCGCTCAGCCAGTTGGCGGCGGCTGGTTTTTCGTCTACTAATCGCCACCAACAAAAAGCCCAAAGGATTCCGGGTAGTCCCTGGATAATAAACATCCAACGCCACCCCAGTGAATCTATGAGATAGCCAGATGCTACCGACATCCAAAGTACCGTTGCGGGGTTGCCGAGTATAAGAAAAGTGTTTGCCCGCGAACGCTCACGCTGAGTAAACCAGTTGCTTAATAGGATCAGCATAGCTGGCATAACTGCGCTTTCCACCACACCTAGCAAAAAGCGTATCGCAATAAGACTATACGTTTCTTTCACCATCCCCGTGGCGGCCGCCAGACCGCCCCACAGTATCAACGACCAAAAGATCAGCTTCTTTGCTCGCTGTTTGGACGCGTAATAAGCACCCGGAATTTGAAAAAAGAAATAACCCAAAAAGAACAGCGAGCTCAATAGCGAGGATAGCGCAGGCGTGATACCGATGTCTTCGGCCATGCCTCCAGCGGCGGCAAAACCAAAATTTGCACGATCCAGATAAGCTAAACTGTACGTGATAAACGCGACCGGCAATAGCCGGTACCAACGTTTTGCCGATAGTGTGTTTGTGTTCCTCATACCATTACAGTTTTACGGCTTGCCTAGCCAGTAAGCGTACCTGTCCATCTTCCTTATACCATACCAAGAGCACATGTAAGTTCACATCCCCAGGGGCTTTGCCCTCATCAGCACTGCGTCCGGTCAATGTATGGCGTACAATAGCAGCGCGATCCGTCAATTCGATAGCTACATCCGAAAATTCCAACTGTTCAAACTTAAACCGACCAGAAGTTAGCGATGCGATGAAGCTATCTCGATTTTCAATCATCCCCGAGGAGTGTCCGTAAGACAACGAAGGAGCCGTTAATGAAAGAAGCCGTTCTTCCTGAGATGATAGCAAGTTTTGTCGCAATTCTTCCAGCGCGTTAGTCACTTCCGAGGAGGTTATTTGTCCGGTATTGGACGCCGTTGTTTCGTCGTGCTCGGTACAGCCCTGTTGCAAAAGGACAGTTAGCAAAAAAAGATATATGTTCTTTTTCATAGTCTTCCAGTTTGATAAGGCAGGTTAATGTTCACGCATTGTCTTCCGTCTGATGTTTTCCTCACGCAGGTATTTCCGAAAATCTACATTCAATGGATTTGCAAGCCCATTGTAGTCGTAGACAATGCTGCCGCCCCGCACAGTTACCTGGCACTCCAGGCGCTTTTTTGATGTAATGCGGTGCCCGATGTAATCGAATAGTCCGAAGTTACCCTCGCGGATACCTAGCACTGCGATATCCGCTACAGCGCCTACGGATAAATTGCCTAGCTCTTCGCGTTTGATAAGTTGAGCAGGTTGCCAGGTTGATGCTTCTATTACCGCTTGCAGGCTCATGCCCATCGCCATAAACTTGTCCATCACGGTCAACATATCTTTCATAGATCCGTTCATGCTACCGATATGAATATCGGTACTGATTGCGTCGGGATAAAAACCCTCACGTATAGCAGGAATGGCCTGTGAAAAAGCGAAGCTGATGCCGCCATAGCCCACATCGAATTTTATTCCTCGTTTGCGCGCCTCGTAGACGAAAGGCTTTACCTTTTCCGTCTGCATGTCCACAAGGTATTCGCGGGCGCCCAGTTGGGCAAAAGCGTGCGTAAAGATATCGCCCGGCTGTAGCTTTTCCATGAAGAGCTCCCGGATGGGGAGGGGGGGCGTACTTCCGCCGAAGTCGATCATCGTGGGAAGGCCACCCGCCAGTTTGCCCGCTTCTACAGCTCTTTCCACAGGCGTCCAGTCGTAGCCCTCATAGTGCGCAACTTTAAAACCGACGATATGCTCTGGATATTGTCGAGCAGTTAACGCAGACATCTTAGCGTCCATGTCCGCCGTATTTTGTTCGTAGGGTCCACCACGCATTCCTTGGCCCACAATATTTAGAAAAGCCAGTACCCTCGTTTTAGATAAATCTATGGTTTGCTTTTTAAAATCAGGGAAAGATGTCCATCCCGAGCTTCCAGCATCAACCACCGTCGTAATGCCGTTGCGAAAGGTAAAGCCATCTGGCGGAAAAGCGCTAGGACCATTCATGTAGTTTTGGTCAAGTTTCGTTCCCCAAAAATGGTGCGTGTGGATGTCGATAAGTCCGGGAACTACATACAACCCGCGGGCATCAACCACCTGCACGGCTTGAGCCGTATCGATGTTTTTGGCCAGACGGGCAATAGTGCCATCACTCACCGCAACATCCATAACCTCGTCAACCTTGTTTTTCGGATCGATCACATGTCCGCCTTTAATGATGAGGTCATACTCCTGTGCGAGAAGCGTATTTGTTGATGCAAATACGGAAAATATCCACATCAGCGATGCTATTTTTATTGAATAATGCATGATGTACTTTTTAAGATTTACGCTTTTGCTTTTTGCAGTTCCTCGCTCAGTCTCTCCGCGACAATATCTTCTTCGCCAGGTTTCATCATCCATACTGTAAGCGATACCGAATTGCTCTTAACTTCACCCAGCTCGATGGATGGTGTTCCTTTTCGCAGTTGCTCGGCGATCGCTTCACCGGATAATTTAAAAGCATCAGCTTTCCAAGAGATCTCCAGATTAGGCGTTACATTGCCGAGTTTAGGCACGAATACAAGGGTTTGAATACCGGGGAGCTTCTCTATACGCTTCGCTATTTTAGCTGTGCGTGCCTCCCAATTTTTCCACGTGGCGTCATGATCTTGATTAACAAATTTTTCAAGTGCGACATACATCCCCAATACTTCCTCTTTATTCACTTTCATGCCGCGACCGATGTTGAAGCCGCGGGGTGGCATACTGAGACGCGCCGCATCAATAATTGCTTTTCGCCCCATTAAGATTCCCGCGCTCTGTGGCCCGCGCATAGCTTTTCCGCCAGAGATACAAACCAAGTCGAAACCCATATCGTTGAAGCGCCAAAGGTTTGACACGGGCGGTACATCCGCTGCGATATCGATCATCGTCGGTATGTTGTGCGCCTTTCCTATTCTGACGAACTCTTCGTGCCCAATTTGACCCTTATCAGCCTCAATATTTAAGAAAAATAAAAGTGCGGTCTTGTCGTTTATAGCATTTTTCAGTTCCGCAGCACTTTCTACCATGATCATCTTGCAGCCGGTGTTGGTTAAAGCTTTATTGTAAACGATATCATGGGATTTTTGGCAGATCACTTCAGATTTCATGCCCGTGCCTTCCAAGTGGGGGAGCTGGCGAACCTTGTGCTCGTCCATTCCGGTCAATACTCCGGCTAGGCCCAACGTCAACGCAGAGAAGGCGCCTGATGTAACTACTGCCGCCTCGGAGTGAACCATTTTTGCAATGCGCTCGCCCACCTTATCCTGAACCTCGTCTAGCATACAAAATGCTTGCGCGCCATCTTGTATAGCGTCCAAGACTTCCTGATGCATCAATGAACCTGTCATGGCCGTTATGGTGCCACGGGCGTTGATAAATGTGCGGATGCCCAGTTCTTTGAATAAATTGCGTGATGCTGCTGTAACAGCTTTTTTATCTATAGCGTGCGCCAGTTGTTTCGGTCCTAATACTCCGCCCATAAGGGAAGCAGCCGATACTAACTTTAAAACGTCTCTTCTTTGCATGTCTTTATTAGTTTTATTGTACTTATGAAAATGAAGCCCGCTGCGGCGAATTGTACGTGCCGCCGGACTAAAGAAATCGTGTGCGGTTTAAGGTGCTATTCTGCATCCCACCACACCCGGGTAGTCAGGTTGTCGCCCGTAAATTCTGAAAATCCTTGACGTTGAAGGGCTTCCATATAGTTTTCGCGGTTGGTAAGGTTTTCATTCAGTGGAATGTAAAAACGCCGGAACATCTTGCCTCCCGTAACATTGCCTGGATAGTTTACCGGCATTAGCGTTGGGTAATTTGTGCGGCGCCAGTTAGCAAAAACTTCATAGTCGTCACCGAAAAGGCTTACCCATTTCTGCGTATTGATTTGGCCAAATTGTTGATCAAAGGATCCTGACGTTAAGAAGGGGTTTTGCGCGAGATAGGCGTTGATCTGTTGATCAGAAATTCGTCCGCTGTGCGGTGCTACGTCGGGCCAAAGTGCCCATTGCTTCATGGCCATGCGCACCCCTTGATTATAGGCGTCCGCGGCGCTACTGCCCGTATACCAGCCACGGATCGCAGCCTCAGCCAAAAGCAAGTAGGCTTCCGCTGGGCCCAAAATAATGATGGGCGAAGACGTGTTGAGGTAAAGCTGTGATGGCTCTGAATAGCTATCAAAATCCGAAGGGAATGTGTTAAGGCTGCCGTTGATCATGCCGCGTTGGGTAGCGATGCTGTTATCCGCGCGGTAGCTACCATCGGGATTTCTAACCCATACGACGGAAAGAACCGGTAAACGCGGGTCTGCCGTGCTTTTGAGGTGATTGATAAAGGTGGCCGCATATTTTCCCCCTTCGACATTGTCGCCGCCCGGCGTGTTGTAGTCACCATTCACCAAGCTATTGATCTTGTAATTCAGACTTCCAGGGTTGGCCGAGTAGGATATGTATGCAATATCGCCTTCCTCGCTCATAGGGCCCCCGGCAATTGCCCGTTGGACCCAGGTTTGTGCCGTAGCTTGATCAACTTTTGTCAATCGCATGCCCAGGCGAAGCATCAGCGTATAAGCAAACTTCTTCCATTTGACGATGTCACCTGCGAAAAAAAGATCGGCGCTACCAAAGCTAGGGCTATTAGCGGTAAGCGAAGACGCCGCCTCATCAAGCTCCTTCAGCAGATCATTGTAGATGGCTTCTTGTGTATCATACTTGGGGCTCAAAGTGCCTCGCTCCCCAAGTCGGGCTTCAAAATATGGGATATCGCCCGCTACATCCGTAAGCTGATGATAGAAATACACCTTCAGGATACGCACCAATGCCAGTTTGTTTGTATTGTCTATGCCCTGTTCGGCTTGGCTATCCAGTTCTTTTTGTATTTGATAAAGGCGATTGAGTTTGCCGATCCACAGGTTGTTCTCGGTGGTGCCAGTATAGTAAAAGAAAGGTGCCTCCGTACCGTTAAAGCTATAGTACTTATCGCCCACGCCAGCAACCTCTTTATAGGTAGAGAAATATTGTACACCTTGTGCGATGACCGTATAGCTGTGTTGTGGAAGATCCAGCAATGCACCCGTAAACATGTATTCAGGAATGACCTCATCGATGCGGTTGACGTCCCTGTTCATTTCGGTCAATGACTCCGGATTACAGCTGCTAATAGCGACAACCGCAAAAAGACCAAAGAAAAGGTTTTTGATAGGTTTTATATACGTAGTTTTCATTGTGATAGCTTTAGAATGTAACACTCAAATTGAATCCGAAATTTCTTGTTCTAGGCTCGCCTGTCCCGGCTGTGCCTGTGGCATTGCCTACCGTTTGCTGCATTTCGGGGTCAAGGCCTGCCGCCCGCACTGCCTTGTCTCGGTAGAGGATGGCTAAGTTTCGGCCGACGATCCCGATGCTGGCCGATTCAATGCCCTTAATACCAAGTTTCTTGGCAGGGATGCGGTAGCTGAAAACCAGCTCGCGTAATTTGACAAAGTCGGTGCTGAACGTTTGTAATTCCGAATACATCGCGCCACGGTTGTTGTAATAGGTGTCCAGTTGCTCCTTCGGCCAAGTTTTGCTGAAGGGATTTCCATCTCGATCTACACCTTCCAGCGTAAGTCCATTCGGGTTATCCCGGCCCGGTAGCGTGCTCTCCGTTAAACCAAAGCGCATGGCGTAGGTCCACATGTTATTGAAGGCCACAGCGCCAAATTTTGCATCAAAGAGAAAGCTAAGCGAAAAATCGCCATATTGGAATTGATTATTTAATCCCATGGTGTGCGGCGGATTGGCAATACCAAGGTCTGCCTCAACGCGTTCCTCGTAGCCACTCGTAGCATTGTAAACCTGTCTGCCCTGTTCGTCTTTCAGCAGTTTCCAACCGCGAACAGTACCGTATGGCAGGCCAACAGCGTTGAGTATGCGTACGGCGCCCGAGATGCCTGTTCCTACTTCCACAAAGTCTAGCCCAGGCGCAAGCTCAACGATTTTACTTTGGTTATACGCATAGTTGTAGGTAATATTCCAGCGAAACTTATCTCTTCGTATAGGCGTACCCGTGATCATCAGTTCGACACCTTTATTGCTGATCTTGCCCGCATTGATAAAGCCGGATAGAAAGCCACTCGTTTGTGATATATTGGGTTTTAGAATGTCATTCGTGGTAATTCGACTATAGTAGGTCGCATCTATTCCTAAACGGTTATTGAAGAAATTCATCTCGAAACCACCTTCGGATGTCGTTACCGTGAGGGGTTTAAGATTTACGTCTATGAGTTCACTGCTACCGTCTTGCACGGTGGTACCGCGGAAACCACCCGTCCGGATTTGATACATACGGATCACATCGCCCGGCCCCACATTACTGCTGCCCACCTGTGCCCAGTTGGCGCGTAGTTTCAGAAAGTTCATCTTCCAAGGCAGCGTGACGATGTCAGACAGAATGAAGCTACCGCCAACAGAAGGATAAAAGATGGCATTGTTTTCTCTGTTCAATGTTGAAAACCAATCCTGCCGTCCGGTTACCGTTAGATTCAGGAATGATTTATAGTTAAAATCCGCTTGGCCAAAAACTGAATTGGTGCCAAAACGCGTGTCTATCCGGCTCGGGTTATCCAATATGGATAAGTTTGTGTAACTGATAAAATTCGGGACGATAAATTCTCTTCCGTTAATAGCACTAAATGTGTAAGCATTGCGATCTGCCTGCCCGCCTAACAAGGCCGTAAAGCCGAAATTTTCAGAAAAGTCCGAGGTGTAATTAATTATCCCCAAATAGTTTGTTTTGACATTTTGCTCTTGGTTGGAGTTAAACAATCCTCGCGGCGTGAATGCTGTCCCGATCGGGCTATAGTCCATGTAATCGATGGATTCCCAGTCGCGAGCGATGGTTCCGCGGACATACAGATTTTTCATCAGGTCCACCTGTGCAGAAAACTGTCCAATGAAGCGATCCCGATCATCGCTGTTGCCCGTGTTGTTCACAACAAACCATGGATTGGGTGCCGCAGGAACTGGGTTCCACGGGATTTCGTTACCTTCGGCATTCGCGCCGGGACGAAGGGAATTGATATCGACTGTATTCCCGATCAGGTAGACTGCCCAAGATGGATTGCGTTCGGCATAACCAACACCGGCAATATTGTTTCGGTCTTCCCGATTATATTGGATGGTAGATTCCAATTTTAGGAAATCGTTTTTCCCAAGCTTAGATTGCAGGCTAAGATTGCCCGTTTTTCTTTTAAATGTGGAATTTGGTGTCTGTGCCTGTGAACGCAGGTCGGAAAGCGAAACCCGGTAGTTTATAGTTTCTGAGCCGCCGCTGAAGGCCAGCGAGTTGGTCAGGTCTACGCTAGGTCTGTAAAAGCTATTGATATTATCGCGCACGGACACAGCGGAATAGGGCCGAGAGACGCCATCAAATTGAACAACAGACGAGCCGTCTATCGGCGCACCGTAAGATAAGCGTCCGGCGCTCAACGCTTGGGCCTGCGTGGTTGGCTTCACTCCATCGTTCCCAGATCCATACTGGTATTGGTAATTTGGATAGGCACTAGGCGTACCGATCATGGCGTTTGAACGAAACTCTACGCCAATACCTTGTCGGGCGGCACCTTTTTTAGTGGTGATCAAAATAACGCCATTTGCCGCTTGGCTACCGTATAGCGCCGCAGCTGCCCCACTTTTAAGCACGGTCATAGATTCAATATCGTCAGGATTAATGCTTGATATTCCATCCCCACGGTCTATATTCAGCCCAGTTGTGTTCGTACCACCGCCTTTGTTGTTATTGTTCATCGGAATACCATTGATGACATAAAGAGGCTGTTGGTTGCTGTTTAGAGATCCATTTCCCCGGATGACAACACGACTGGATCCGCCAGGCCCTGCCGCTACTTGCGTCGCGTCCACACCGGCAATCTTGCCCGTCAGTGCATTGGCGACATTGGTTTCCCGGGCTTCATTCAGCGCGGATCCGCTGATCTCCGCACTCGAGTAAACTAAGGTCTTCCGTTTGCGTTGTATCCCCATAGCTGCTACGACCACCTCTTCAAGCATACTTGAAGAATCTGTCAGCACGATATCATACCAGGTTTGCTCACCTACAGCAACGGGCATTGACTTATAACCCACATAGGATACCGAGATTGTGGAATGAACAGGAGCGTTGATGGTAAATTTTCCGGTCGCATCTGTAAGGGTGCTCTCGGCTTTACCTCCCTGCAAGGTGATAGATGCTCCGCCTAGCGTGTTGCCATCTGGAGTCTTTACCACACCGGATATTTTTCGGACGGTGCTGTCTTGTCGAACAGTCGCTTTTGGAGCTACAGACCGCCGCTGTACCAAAACCATATCATTTTTTATGGTATAAGTAACCGGTTGCTTGTCAAAAACAGCCTGCAGAATAGTGTTAATAGGTGAGTTTACAAAAGTTAGGGTCACTGGTTTCGTACCCTTTAAGTCGGCAGATACATACAGAAAATCGTATCCTGTTTGTTTGCGCAGGCTGGTGAAGACTTTTTCCAATGACTCATTTTTCACTTGGATGGTGGCCTTTTGCGCAAATACTGCTGCATGCACGTGCACGACAGAGATGAGCATGGCGATACATAGTTTCACGGTTATGATCAGATTAGTTAGATAAAAAGATCGCTGGCTACCCCTTTTTAGGGCAGCAAAATAATTGTATATTTGCATGAATAGGTTAGTTAGAATTGTTACCGCAATTGTTTGACCTAATAGCAGCTCTATGCTGTGTATTGAACCGGGCGTGTTGGAGCACTTCCGGTTTTTACATTTAGGATGATATATTATGACATGATCGTAATCCTCCTTCCTTCTCTCTTCATATAAAATCCACCCAGTGAACTGAGGTAGTCTAGTAATTCTTCAAGGCTGCGTTTTCTGGAAAATGTTCCGCCAAATTCTTTGTCGGTAATTTCTCCTTGGTAATTAACCTCGATGTCATACCAACGAGAAACTTCGTGCATAATTTCGCGAATATTCTGTTTGTCGAAAACGAAGTAGCCATCTTTGCTCCCTAACACATTAGCGACATCAACATTGCGCACACGCGTGTCCTTCTGTTTCGCAAGCCATTGCTGGTTTGGCGATAGTTTTGCCACCCGATTTCCGTCATCGACATCGACTTTGCCTTCGACCAAGGTTGTGCTCCTTTGCTTTTCGTCGATGTAGTTACGCACGTTAAATTGCGTGCCCGTGGCGCTCACCTGCATGCCTTTTCCAGCTACGATGAAGGGGTGAGCTTTGTCTGAAGCTACATCGAAAAATGCCTCGCCAGATAGATAGAGCATTCTATTTTTCCCGGCATAGCTGGTAGGAAACCGCAAAACAGTTTTGGTATTAACCCATACTTTGGAGCCATCTGCAAGGTAAAGATTCAGGTCTTTCCCCGCCGGAACACTGACAGTATGGTAGGTTAATAATTCATCCGCAGCTTGATTGTCTGCGCGATAATGAAGGCTGTTATCGCCACGCTTCATAACATAAGCGTTGCCAATATGAAGTTCTATATTTTCCGGTAGTTCATCAATCGTATAGTCACGCTCTGCCGTACTAATCTTAAATGCTGTCGGATTTTCTGCTGCGCTTGTTACCTCACGTGTTTGCACGTTAACCACCCTATTCGCCTGCTGTATCTCACTATGGCGAGGCAAGCCAAAGAAGATTAAGATCAGCGCGGCGACGGCGCTCAAGGGAAGGATATAGTTTTTATAACGGTGAATAACGCGTAAAAAAGAAGGGCGGCGATCCGCGTCTTGGATATGCAGTGGCAAGTCTTCCAATGCATTGATCTGTGCAAAAAGATTTTGTTTTAAGTTGTGATCATGGTCTACGTTAACCAGAACTTTTTCATTATGCCCACGCTTGAGTAACCATAAGTCTATTAATTCACGTTCTTGCGTAGTGCAAGTTCCGTTCACATACTTTTCCAGTATATCGTTTATTTCAGGGCGGTGCATTGGCAGTTATGGTGTTAGTATGCCAGTAGGTGTTCTTTTTGGGAAAGAAGTAGTAGTGTGAAAATGAAAAAATATATAAGATCCTGAAATACAGGTGGAAAAATTATAGTGAGTCTAGTAAAGTTAGTGCTTTGCAAATGCTAACGGCGCTGACGGATTTTGTTAAATAGACAGCGTCAATTCTTTGCTTAAGCTGTTTTATGGACAAGCTTACTTGTTTCTTTACGGTATTTTCTGATATGGAAAGTTGTTCAGCAATCTCTCGGTACGATAAATATTCGTTTCGGCTTAATAAAAAAATCTCGCGCATGCGTGGAGGAAGATTTTGTATTTCTTCGTTGATCAGGGCCGCCAATTCTCGGGCGTTTACTTCTTGCGCCAGCTTGTCGTCATGACTCGGGAAATATTTACCCAATTCATCTTTTAAATGACGAAGTTTTATATTGTTTTTTATGCTTTTTACAGCTTTGTGGTGGATGATTGTATAAACATATGCCTTGATAGACTGCACTTGGCCTAACTTTTCGCGTTGTTCCCATAATGCAGCGAAAGTGTCCTGCAAGATATCAGTGCTTTCTTCCTGATCCTGAAGGATGCGATACACATAAGCATAAAATTCCTTCCAATATCTGTCAAAAAATAAGGAAAAGGCAGTTTGCTTGCCATGCATTATCCCTTCTTGTAGCTCTCTTTCATTCATACAGATCGAAGTTGCTGGTTAGTTAGTTTAGTAGCTGCCGGAGCAGTCGGTTTTTTGCGTTGACCAATGTAAATCTAAAAAAATAAAACGAAAATGTAAACGATTGCACTTTTTTTACGCTTGAGGGTATAATAATTCGCTAAATGGTTTTACATGTGTTGCCTTTAGTTTTTAATTTGAAAATTTACAGCTATCGTCCATCAACGTATAGAGATATGACCGTCGAGTAAGCTTTCTGGGTTTCTGCCGGTTGGGTAAGAGAAATCGGCGCTTTATAGGTTGAACAAAAAGAAGCTACTGATCGTATAGAATTCCTTTACACGGGCATTCCCAATGTCGATGCTCGATAGATGAGTTTAGCATCTAACGTGACCGATTTACTTGCGACATCTGGATCTTTAATTTTTTCCATAACCAATGTCGCTGCGGTTTCCCCCATTTCTACCAGGGGTTGTTGGACATTGGACAGCGGCGGGTGTACTATCGTAGCCATTTCTGTTCCCGAGAAACTTGCAAGCGCGACCTGTTCAGGTATGCGGTAACCCTTTTCTAGTAAATAATTCATAGCGCCAATTGCTAAGGTATCTGTGAACGCAAAAATACTATCAAAAGCAATACCTTTCTCTACCAGCTCTTTAGCTGCATCACGTCCATGCTGAAACAGCATGCCCTTTGGTTCTACAAGCAGTGCTGGATCAAACAGTCCATATTTTGTTAAGATGCGGCGGTAACCACTAACGCGCTCTTCGGCATTGCGTATGCTGGCAGGACCTCGAAGGTGTACAATCCTCTTTCTTCCAATACTGATCAAATGCTCCACCATCAGGGAGGCTTTTATAGCGTCATTGACCAAAACCTTGGAAACATCTAAGGCATTGGGTGGAATACGATCAAAGAAAACCATAGGGATGCCGCGCTGCATGACGTGCTGATAGTTAGCCTGATTATAGGTTTCATGACACAGATTGATAATAATACCGTCTACATTAAATTCTTCCAAAAGCAACAGATTCTTTCGTTCTATCTCTGGATCTTCCTCCGATTGCATAATGATTACCCGATAGCCCAATGGATACAGTATATTTTGCACGCCTCGTAACACCGTAGAGGAAAATGGTGTCGTCATCTCCGGCACCACGAACCCAATGTTTTTCGATTTCCCATATTTTAAACTAAGCGCCATAGGATTAGGGCGATAGCCCAGCTTCTGCGCGGCCTCCAGTACCGTTCGCTTTGTGTCCGGATGAATATGTTTATCGTCTACAAACGCCCGCGATATCGTCGATGTTGATAAGGCCAGGTATTTAGATAAATCTTTAATAGTTATGCGCTTCATAAATTTTCTCTGTGCTTAATTATTTACTCAAAGGTAAGTATAAGAATGTGATTTTGGGATCGTTCCCTTAATTTTGGGATCGTTCCCATGTCTATAATATTGATTTTCAATTTTTAATAATGTGGCTTATCGTTAGTTTTGGTTAACCAGTAAGATTTTATTATAAACCGGTAAATTGTTATAGGATGGAAAATCAACATAATTTTGATCACTCAGGCGTGCCTTGCGGAATTTTGCATATCGGGGTAGGAAATTTTCACCGCGCACATCAAGCGTTTTTTATCAATCAACTGCTAAGCGATCCAGACCAGGCGGATTGGGGGATTTGTGGAGTGTGTCTACTGCCGTCTGACAAAAATACGTTTCACAATCTTACAGCACAGGGTTTGCGCTATACCCTCACTGTATGTGGTCGTGACGGGCAAGACGAAGTGCATGAGGTTAATTCCATTAAGCAACTGTTGTGGGCTGTTGAGCAGCCTGAAGCTGTATTGGATAAGATTGCTGATCCTGCTATTAAAATCATCACGCTGACGATCACCGAGGGCGGCTATAACCTAGACAAATCAACGCAAAGTTTTATTTGGGATAACGATGCTGTAGAGCATGATCTGCAGCGTCCTTCAGCACCCAAGACAGTATTTGGTTTTATTGCAGAAGGTTTACGGCGCCGTCGCGCTAACCAGGCGGGGGGGATCACCATCTTGTCCTGCGATAACTTGCAACACAATGGCGAAGCCGCCAAACAAGCTTTTACCACATTCATCGCGGAGCAGGATGAGAATTTGTCAACTTGGGTTAGCGATAACGTCACTTTCCCAAACAGTATGGTAGATCGCATAACGCCAACGACGACAGCGCAGGATGTAGAGCGATTGAATAAGAAAAGTGGTGTTGCGGATAAAGCTCCGGTTTACTGTGAGGACTTTATCCAGTGGGTCGTTGAAGATAATTTTATTGCCGGAAGGCCTGCGTTGGAAAGGGTAGGGGTGGAATTTACCGACAATGTCGAGCCGTTTGAAAACATGAAACTTAGTTTGCTGAATGCCTCCCACACGTTGTTGTCTTACCCGTCTATGCTCAAAGGCTACCGCAAGGTGGACGAAGCCATGCAGGATGATGATGTACGTGCATTCATAAAGAAATTTATGGATGAAGATATCACCCCGCACGTACCTGCACCGCAGGGAACGGATTTGGAGGAGTACAAACAAACGCTGCTCGAACGTTTCGGAAACAAATCCGTAAGCGACCAGGTGAGTCGTTTATGCGGTGACGGACTCTCTAAATTTCCGGTCTATATCGTTCCAAATCTTAAAAAAATGATAGCAGCAGGGCAGGATTTAACAAGGGTCGCTATACTCATTGCAGCGTACCGACACTACCTTGCCTGCTTGAAGGACGATTCCGGATCAACATACGAGATCAATGAACCCTGGCTGACACAGCAAGATTTAGATCTTATACAGAACGAGGATCCACTTGCTTTTTTGGCAATCCCACCATTTAAGCATTTAAATCTAACAGATAATAGTGAATTTTCCACACTATATACCAATTATGTAGATCGTATAAAAAGGGAGGGCATGCGAAATGTCTTAGCTAATCAATCAACATCGTACTAATCATCTTATTATTTGAAATAAATCTATAGGTTATGACATCGAATACACGTAATAGCATTTTGCCATTTGCTACGGTGACTTTTATATACTTCATTGTGGGCTTTCTGACCACTGTAAACGAGCAATTACAGGCACCATTAAAAATTACCTTTCTTGCTGACGCGGGCCAATTAAAGAATACGTTTACCACGTTAATCACTTTCTTTTTTTTCTTGGGCTATTTGCTGAATGGTACATTGGCCAGTAAATGGGTCAATCGATTGGGGTATAAGAGTACCATCCTAAGGGGCTTGTTCTTTATGATATCGGGCTTACTGATGTATTTAATTTCATCATGGATCGGATCTCAACATACACATCTTGTGTTACAATTGGGCGAAACAATCATTCCTTATGGCTTCATTATTTTTGTCATCGGATCCTATCTTATGGGTACTTCAGCCGCTGTGATCCAAGTAGTGGTCAATCCTTATGTCGCTTCGTATGAATTGCCAGGAACGCAGCCCGTCCAGCGACTGAATATCACGACGGCGATTAATTCTATCGGTACAACTTCCGCACCTTTCTTTGTGACCGCTGTAATGTTTGGCGGGGTTTCCATCGCCGGTATAGAGATTAAGCAATTGATACTGCCTATTGCTGGGCTTGTGCTATGTGTATTGTTGGTTACGCTAATCACGAAGAATCTAAACATTCCAGATATTGCCAATACGCGAGCCGTGGATGGTGAGAAGTTGGAACGCAGTATTTGGTCATTTCGACACTTTGTACTCGGTGTGTTAGCCATATTCTTCTATGTAGGAACGGAAGTCGCTATTGGCGCAAATATAAATCTGCACGCTTTTGAACTTATGGAATCGGGCCACCCGCTTACTTTCTTCGGTAAATCAGATATCATCATTGGCGGAATGGATCTTGGTATACATGCTTTGCTCTCTACGTTGTATTGGGGAGGTTTCCTTGTTGGCCGAGCGATATCCAGTTTCTTTAACAAGATATCAGCCAAAACGCAATTGATAACCACCACCATTCTAGCTACCATACTTGCGATTATAGCGATGATCACCCAAAACTTATGGTTTTTAGTTGCTATAGGTCTGTTGCACTCCTCGATGTGGAGTTGTATCTATTCGCTATCTATTAAAGGCTTAAAGAAGTACACGTCCAAAGCTTCCGGTGTATTCATCTCAGCAGTCTTCGGGGGCGCTGTGTTCACACTTATTCAGGGAGGCCTAGCAGATATTTTGGGCTCATGGCGCTGGACATGGACGTTGACGGTGGTCTGCGAATTGCTGATGCTGGCCTACGCTTTGTTTGGCTCACGCATTCGTCCTAAGGATATGCTTGACTAAGGCAAACACCTTCTTTTATCGCCTACCGGCGACAACGTATAATGTATTTTCTTACTATTAAAATCTATTTTTAATGAGACAAGCTAGATTATTGGCCATGCTATGCCTGTGGCTGGCGGGATCAGTTGCACTTTTTGGACAGGAACTGCATTCTTCTTTACAGTTCAGAAATAATCACCTTTGGCGAGGTATTGAAGTCGCATCCGGACTCATTTATACGGGCGATGTAAAGCTTGATTACAAAAACTTTTATGGTGGCTTCTGGGCCGCTGGCAATACCAGCGGATCATATAAAGAGTTTAATAACTTTATTGGCTATAAACATAAACGCTTCGCTGTGGAGCTATGGGATATCTATAACTTTTCACCGGATGCCACTTATAACAATACCGAGTTTTTTAACTATAGAAATGACGAAACGGGGCGCTTTTTTGATTTTAGGACATTTTATACTTTAAGTGAAGCTGTTCCGTTAATATTAAGCTGGAACACCGTTGTGTTTGGACGAGATAGAGATCTTAATAATTCCAAAAACAAGTTTTCTACGTTCGTATCTGGAGAGTATCCGATATTGAAAAATGAGCAGATTGAAGTTCGAGGACGTTTAGGTTATAGCTTTGCACTAAATAACGGAGAAGGTGAGGAATCGAATTTTTTCTCCAGAAATGCAGGTTTCAATGAGATTAGTCTTATGCTGAGCAGAAACCTTAAGGTGGGAGATATTGTGTTGCCATTAGGCTTATGGGGCATGTGGAATCCAGTAGATAACCGTGCTTTCTTACAGTTTTCTGTACAAGCCTATTCTTTCTAGCAAAAATCCCGTGCTGCAGAGCAAATGTACTACGTAAATAGATGGACAGTAATTGTCATATAAAATAGATATAAAACAATATTATGCAGGAGAATAAGATCAAGGTAGCTTGCTTTGGAGAGTTGTTGTGGGATATATTCCCTAATAACAAACGGAGGATTGGCGGGGCTCCGTTTAACGTAGCTTACCATCTCTTTAAAATGGGTATGGATGCGACGATGCTAAGTGCGATTGGACGGGATGATTTAGGTGCGGAAGTGCTGGATAAACTCAACGCTTGGAAAATGACGACGAAAGGTTTACAAATTCATGAAAGCTATCCTACCAGTACTGTTATCGCCCATATGGATGAAAACAATGACGCCCATTATGATATAGTAGAAAATGTAGCCTGGGATTTTATTGAGAAAACCGTCGCAAACCAAAATATTGTGGACAGGGCGGATGCCTTAGTGTTTGGGACACTATCAACAAGAAATCAAGTATCTCGTGATACATTATTCGACTTGCTTGAACTTAGCAAATACAATGTGTTTGATATTAACCTGCGTGATCCGTTTTACGATGTCAACACTATCAAAGATTTATTGTATAAGACAGATTTAGCAAAGTTCAACAAGGCTGAACTTCGTATGATGCTAGACTTTATGGGGAAAGCATACAGCAGTGAGAAGGATAGTATCCGTTATCTGCAAGATACCTTCAATTTACAAGAGGTTATTATTTCTAAGGGGAGTAAAGGCGCTTTGTATGCTCGTGGTGATAATTTCTATTTGTATCCGACGGTCCCTGTTGTAATAAAGGATACAGTGGGCAGCGGAGATTCGTTTTTAGCGGGGTTTTTATCAAAGAGGTTAGAACAGGGGACGACCGCCGAGCAGACTATGCAGCATGCGGTAACACTGGGTGCTTTTATTACTGCTAAGGAGGGTGCCTGTCCGGAATATACGCTCAATGAATTTTTAGATTTCCGTGATCAACATAAAGTAACAGCACTTGATTTTACGGACATCTAGTGGGGATAGGTGGTTGGTTCAAAAATAAAAATTGATGACTATGAAAATTGATCTACGAAGTGATACGGTAACCTTGCCTACTGCGGGCATGCGTGCCGCTATGGAAGCTGCCGAACTTGGTGATGATGTTTATGGCGAAGATGCTACCGTCAATAAACTCGAAGCCAAAGTAGCAGACATGTTTGGACGAGATGCGGCTTTGTTTTGTCCTACAGGAACCATGACGAATCAACTGGCTATTCGCGTGCATGCGCAACCAGGAGATGAAGTTATTTGTGACAAGCTCGCGCACATTTACCTGTATGAAGGTGGTGGAATAGCGTTAAATGCTTTCGCTTCGGTAAGGCCGCTAGATGGCAATCTTGGAAGGATAACTGCCGAAATGGTAGAGCAAAACATTAACAATCCGCATGATGTTCATCAGCCTATCACGAAACTTGTCTCCTTGGAAAATACAGTGAATAAGGGTGGCGGCAGTATCTATGATTTTGAGGAAATAAAACGGATTAAAGCGGTTTGCAAAAATCGTGGACTTATCCTGCATTTAGATGGTGCACGCCTCTTTAATGCATTGGTCGAGACTGAACAAACGCCAAAAGACTACGGCAAAGAGTTTGACAGTATCTCCATTTGTTTGTCAAAAGGGTTGGGCTGTCCGGTAGGTTCGGTACTTATTGGCTCGCATGAGTTGGTTCACAAAGCTCGTCGATTCCGTAAGGTGATGGGTGGGGGATGGCGACAGGCTGGCGCATTAGCGGCGGCGGGTATATATGCTCTGGATAATCACGTGGATCGGTTAAAAGATGACCACAGGAAAGCAAAGGATATCGCAGAGATGCTAACACGAAATTCGCATGTGAAAGGCTGTTATCCGGTAGCCACAAATATTATCATGGCCGAGCTGCGCGACGCTATGGATGCAGCATCCTTCGTTTCCAAAATGAAGGAAAATGACATCCATTGTGTGGCTTTTGATAAGTATCTCGTACGCTTTGTTACACACCTGGACATTACCGATCAACATTTACAACTGTTGGCAGATAAATTAAAATTTTAAAGCCAATGTGACTTCCTATTTAGGTATGCCCCATAAAAGTATATCCTAGCAAAATCTTTAGTTTCTACAAAGATCTCCAAACTTCCATAATGACAAAATTAGGGGTTGTTGGTTAATGGGGTAAAGTTATTTTTAATATAGCAAATTAATAATGTTTAAATGTTTATTGAGCTATACTTCGTTAATTGACATTTAATCATAACCTTGGTAAGTTAAGTTATATTGAATTATTAATTTTTTATTAAAAAATCATCTTAAGTTAATATGTTATTGTAAAATATTTGTTATGTTTGGTTTATGTATAATATTGGATTAATCAAACGTGTTTTAAAAGAATTAATATGAATCACTTAAATAAATAATTACATATAATATACAAGGTTGCATTTGCTGTTGGGCGGTGACTTGCAAAATTCAAATCAGCAGGTATCAATGCTTGTAATATGTTATTGAATTGATTTTAAGGTTTTAAGGTTGCTGTCGATGGTTGTGAATTTTGAAATCAGGTGCGCGAGTCGAAGTAAGCGCAGGAAATTGAGTGGTCTGTTAATTCTAACGAATAAGATAAATATATGACCTTTGAAATTAACTCCTGTTCCAATATTGGGTATTGATATGGGTGCTACTGTTTAATAATAATAAAGTATAAGAACTTAAAAATCAATATTATGAACTATTTAACTATTGATAACTCCTCAAAAATCATGAACATTTGTCTAGGTTTTTTGGTGTTATTTTTTTTCTCTTGTAAACAAGATGTGCTCCAGATGACGCCAGCCGAAGAATCCCTTATTAAAGCCAGTGAGAATGACTTAAGTGTTGCATCCACGGATAAATCTACCGGCATCAAGATCGTGAGCTGTATGGAGGTGAATAATACGAATCCATTAAACAATTTGAGTTTAACATTGAAGAACAGTGGGAACCCGCTGGTGGATATGGTTATCCTTTTTTCTTCGAATATTAACTACGATGAGGAGACAGGGGAAGTACGCGTTACCCACAATGAGAATGTGACCCATTTATTAGAAAATAAAGATAAATACCTCAAGCCGCTTAAAGATAAGGGAATGAAAGTTATCCTTAGTATTTTAGGTAATCATGACCGATCAGGTGTTGCTAATCTTAACGAACAAACGGCACGCGATTTCGCGCAGGAGATTCGCAATGTATGTGCCACTTATGATCTAGATGGTGTTTTTTTCGACGACGAATACTCCAGGTATGAAACGCCGGCACCCGCTGGTTTCGTTACGCCATCTTATCAGGCGGCAGCACGTCTATGCTATGAAACAAAGTTGGCAATGCCTGAAAAGCTAGTGATGGTGTATGTATATAGTTTAACCGGCAATTTCGGCGGTGCGAATGCAATACCTCAAGCTCAGGCCGGCGAATATGTTGATTATGCACTACATGATTACCTAGGTTCTTTCGATTTAAGCAACCTATACCCGGGCTTACCCCGGTCAGGTTGGGGAATGTCATCCGGCGAATACAACTTGAGCAGATATCCGACAACAACAGCGCTTAGCAATCTTAGATCTGGAGGCTATGGAGCACATATGATATTTGCTTTCGATCCAAATCGTGCAAATTTCTCTTCCAATCAGATGCCTGCCTTACAAAATATCGCTTCTATTTTATTTGACGACGAGTTAGTCTTTGATACAACTCATCGCTACACAAAAGACTGGTAACCGGTAAATTGTTTTTCTTAAGCATAAGTGGTCGTTTTAAATTCTAAATGGCCACTTTGCTTCAATTATTTGTGATTTTTTGTTACTGTGTTCTGAACACGAGAAAAGACTAAATTCCAATATCAAATAGGATATAAGGCCTTTTTGTTAAAACTTATGTGCTATTAATTTTTCATTATTTTTTGATAAATATTGGTTTTCCGCTTGACGGAAACCTTTTGTTTTATTATTATTGGAAACTGCTCATACCAACTGCTTGTCTTGATAAATATCATCTCACATGGAAGAAAATCAAAAGTTCAAAATTTGCCTCACCATGGCGGGAGCCGTCTCTGCCGGCGCCTTTACTGCCGGTGTTATGGATTACTTATTGGAAACGTTAGAATTATGGGAAAAAGCAAAGCAGAAAAATAAGGCGCTGGGGATAGCGCATGCGAGCTATGATCATTCTGTTCCCATGCACGATGTGGAAATTGATGTGATTAGTGGCGCATCAGCTGGTGGAATAACGGGTGCATTAACCATGTTAAATCTGGTAGATCAGCATTATCAACCGGTTAATAAAGACAATCCGACAGGTAAGATGAATCGATTTTACCAAAGCTGGGTGGAGATGGCGGACGATGACCGCGCGGATACCTTCGAAAAGATGCTGGCGAAAGATGATTTGAAAAAGCTGAAAAAAGGCGAAAAGCCAGAAGCGCTTTTGAATGCCGACCCTATCGATGCTATCGCCAATAGCATGTTGAAACTTGATCAACTAAAGGAATACCCATCTTATATATCCCCCGATCTGGATCTCGTCCTTACAACGACAAATTTACGCGGTATCAATTTCCAACTAGATTTTGGAGGATACGGAAAATCTGATCCTATCATAACAAGCCACGCCGGATTTTTTCGCTATAAATTAGCGCATGAAGATATGCCAGCAGGCATTCCTACCGGGAATGAATTGTATTATGTGCTGGATCTTAATAATCCTCGCGACATGAATTATCTGAAAGAGGCGACACTAAGCACAGCAGCCTTTCCAATAGGATTAAAATCGCGAGAGGTAGCCATATCGCAAGAGTTTATTAATCGCTATCCGCTATACCTTTTTGGACAGCAAAAAGGTATTCGCCCTTTGTTGCATGAAAATACCGTCTACAAATTTAATTCGATCGATGGAGGCTTGATAAACAACGAACCTTTCGCAATAGGATTGAAAGTGTTGAGGGAGAAGAATCCCACCGATCTGAACGATAGATATGCTGTAGTGATGATCGACCCTTTTCCCAATAGTGATCATGACGTGGAAGAGGAGAATCCTCGTCCCGACATTATTACGGTAGCGAAAGGAATGTTTAAAGCCCTGCGTAACCAGGCGATGTTTAATCAAGACGGCATACTGGATGCGATTGAAGGCCGAGATCATACAAAGTTTTTGATCGAGCCTGTTCGTAAGCTAAAGGTCGGAAAGGTTATTACGCCCGTGAAAAAACATCTTGCATCGGCTCCCTTTAGTGGTTTTGGAGGCTTTATGGATAAATCTTTCCGTGTACATGATTACCATTTGGGTAGGCTAAATTGTCAAGCCTTTTTGCGTTACTACTTCGCGCTGCCGGAAGCCGGGGTTGCGAGTAAGCTAGGGCTGGAACCACATGATTCGGCAAAGCTTAGGTTTGCATTTAACGAAAAGCAATTTGATGTGCACAGCCAGAAATTCTTCCCCATCATTCCGGATATGCGCGTTGTTAAAGCGCGAACGAATGAGATGTATCATGAAAACTATGGAACAGACGCCCAATTGGATTTTATGGAGTTTCCAGTTATTGCGGAGGCGGATTTCAATAGGCGCTATAAACAAAAGATCAGACAAAGGTTGGAAGCTGTCTTAAATGCTACGATAGGGAACTTTTGGTTTAAAGCGCTAAATCGTTTGTTTATCCGTAAACCCGTTTCAAATACAATCATTGATATGATTTTAAAAGATTTTCGGGATAGCGGTCAGATTCGTTAATGTGATTATGCGAGGCGTTGTACGCCTGTTAGTTATCGAAAAACCAAATCCCTTGATCCGCTGTTCATAGCGTATGGCAGCGCTGGAGAAATACAATCAAAAACGAAACTTCGAAAAAACCAAGGAACCGAAAGGAACATTGTCGGGCAAGGGAAAGAAGCTACGTTTTGTTGTACAGCGACATCACGCCTCTCGCCTACATTACGATTTTCGGTTGGAGATGGCCGGCGTGCTTAAAAGCTGGGCAGTGCCTAAAGGCCCTTCGTTAGATCCTAAAGATAAGCGATTAGCAGTTATGGTCGAAGACCATCCGTTGAGTTATCGAACGTTCGAGGGCGAGATTCCAAAAGGAAATTATGGCTTTGGAACGGTTTCTATATTCGATGAGGGATTTTATACGCCTTTAGAAAATACTGATGGAGAAAGAGAGCTGCTGGATGCACTTGAAAAGGGCAGTGTAAAGATCGTCCTGCAGGGTAAAAAGTTAAAGGGTGAATTTGCTTTGGTACGCATTAAAAATCCGCAGGATGACAACGCCTGGCTTCTCATCAAGCATAAGGATAAGTATGCGGTTGATGATGGCTACGATGCTGAAGATGAAATTCCCAAAGCGATTAAAGAAAAGGGAGAGTCTTTTCGGAAGTCGCAAAGTGGGCGCTCCACGCCTAAGGCAGATAGGCCGGCAAATAAGCCATCGGCTAAGCAAAAAAATGCAGCCTCTACCAAAGACGAGGAGGCGAGCGGGACGATTTTGGAACCAATGCTTGCGGTGCTTTCCGAAAATGTTAACGAAGATGCGGATTGGATCTTCGAGCAGAAACTAGATGGATTCCGGACGATTGCCCAAATTACCGAGAAGAACGTGCAGCTGACCTCGCGCAATGGCATAAATTTCAATAGCAAATTTCCTTCTGTGGTTAAAGCTTTCCAAAATTTCGGTAAATCGGTGGTTCTAGATGGAGAGGTAGTTGCCGAGGATACCAAGGGTAAATCAAATTTTCAGCTCCTTCAGCATGGCGAGCCGCTACCTGCGAAATTTAAACTACGCTACCATGTTTTCGATATAATGATGCTGGATGGAAACGATTTACGTGAATTTCCCCTGCTAGATCGCAAAGATCTATTGGAACGTTTATTTTCGAAAATTTTATCTGCAGACGTATTGATTGTCCCAAAATTAAAGGAAGATTTGGAGCAGGCCTTGCAGCAGGCACGTAAAAAAAAATGGGAGGGTGTGATCGCTAAACAGACCGATAGTCGCTACCTGTCGGGGAAAAGATCAACGTTATGGCGAAAGCTAAAGGTTCAGCAGTCGCAGGAAGCAATTATCGTAGGCTTCACGAAGCCTAGCGGAAGCCGCGTAGGGTTTGGCGCATTGGTGTTGGCTGTGCAGGGCGATCAAGGTTTAGTCTATATCGGCAACGTGGGTACTGGTTTTCCAGACGATGTGTTACGCGAGATGAAGAAAGAGCTGGATAAAGCGGTTGTTGAAAAGAAGCCTTTTCCGAAAGGTGTCGTTGTAGCTAATGAGAAAAGCGTTAGCTGGGTAAAGCCCCAGCTTATTGCTGAAATAGAATATAGCGAATGGACGACTGACGGTCATCTTCGGCATCCCGTTTTTAAAGCGCTCCGCGAAGACAAAGCGCTGGCAGACATCAAGCGAGTATTTCCGATAAGGGACGTACAAAATGAAAGGGAGCTAACATTCGGGCGTAAAAAACTGAAGCTGTCCAATCAAAAAAAAATATACTGGCCAGCAGACCAAATAACAAAAGGCGAGATGCTGGACTACTACGAGCAGTTAGGCGACTTTATTTTGCCCTATTTAAAAGATAAGCCAATATCTATGAATCGTTTTCCGAATGGTATTGAGGCTTCTAGTTTTTTTCAAAAAGATGTCGATAAAGGTACCGGCCCAGACTGGCTTAAAACAGTAGAGCTGGAATCGGAATCTACCGGAAACATCGTCAATTACCTGCTCTGTAATGATCTACCTACCTTGCTCTGGATGGCCAATATGGGATCTATCGAAATTAATCCTTGGCTCGCTAGCTACCGGAAAAAGAATAATCCAACCTTTGCAGTACTCGATCTAGATCCGAACGGTGTGGATTTTAAAGAGGTTGTTGCTGTCGCCAATACGGCTCACGATATTTTGGACGAAGCCGGTATAAATAGTTTCGTGAAGACCTCAGGTTCTACGGGTATACATATTTACATTCATGTTGCAGGCCAATATGATTTTGATGTAGCAAGGGATTTTATCCAGATGGTAGCCGAACTGGTTCATGAACAACATCCGCAAACAACAAGCCTAGAACGATCTCCATCGAAACGCAAAAACAAGATATACTTGGATTATATGCAAAACAAACGTGCGCAGACCGTGGTAGCGCCGTATTCTGTAAGGCCAAAACCGGGGGCAACGGTATCCACACCCTTAGACTGGGCCGAAGTTAACGAGGATTTAACTATCCAGCAGTTTACCATGCAGACCGTGCTGGAAAGAATATCCACAAAGCCAGACCCTTGGAAAAATATTTTTGAAGAAAAAGCGAACCTCAAAAAGGCAATTGCATCCTTTTAAATGGCGCGGTACCGCTAGTAAGTACTTTCTTATGATTACCCCAAACTTGCTTTTAGTTTAGCCAATAGCTCGGAAGCCTTCGTATTTTCCTTATCCACGTTGATTTTGCGGATAGTAGCACGTTTTCCTTGCGCTTTCTTCTTGATGATTTTCAACAGTTCCTTGCTATATTCATTGCGGTAGCCCGATATATCAAAGTCTGAACTATTTTGTTTGATCAGTTTTACCGCCATATCCATTTCTCCCTTGGAGATCCGGCTATTGGGCAGGTTTAAATCCCCCGTGTCACGAATTTCCTCTTCAAATCGTAACTTGTTGAGCAACAACATGCCATCACGTGGACGAACGATTGCCAGGTTTTCGGTAGTGCGCATCACAAATGTACTTAGCCCGACATGACCTGTTTTTTCAAGTGATTTGTAGAGTAATGAATAAGCCTTTTCGCCACCCTTCTGTGGTTCTAAGTAATAAGGTGTGTCAAAATAGATACTGTCGATATCTTTTTCTTTAACAAACGTTTGCAGATTGATCATCTTATTTTTCTCGGGCAAAGCATCTTCAAAGTCAGCCTCTTCCAATACGACGTACTTATCCTTTAAAAAATAACCTTTTACAATGTTATCCCACGGAACTTCTTTGCCCGATTTATCATTCACCCGTTTAAAACGGATATTAGAAAGATCTTTCCTATCCAACATATCTAGATCCAGTTGGCTCGTCTGGATCGCGCTAAAGATCTTGATTGGTATATTTACCAGGCCGAAGCCAATTGCCCCTGTCCAAATTGCGCGCATAGTAAAACGATTTTGTTCATAGAACGGCGCACATCGCTAAATGTTTTTCGATAAATACGGGTAATCAATCGATTGCGGTACGTAATTTGTCCTATATTTATCCTTTGTTATCAAAATTAAACTCATCATTTTATGTGTGGAATTGTTGGCTACGTAGGTAGCAACTTAGCATATCCGATCCTTATCGACGGATTGAAAAAATTAGAATATCGTGGTTATGACAGTGCTGGTGTAGCGCTCCATACCGGAAAAGCCTTAGAGGTTTATAAAAAAGAAGGCAAAGTAGCAGCTCTTGAAGATTACGTTTACGGAAAGAATATCCAAGCCACAGTCGGAATTGGTCACACCCGTTGGGCCACGCATGGCGTTCCTTCAGACAGAAATGCACATCCACACTACTCCAATTCCGGCAATATAGCAATGATACATAACGGTATCATTGAAAACTATGCACAGCTTAAAAGCGAGTTAGTACAAAAAGGATATACCTTTGCAAGCGATACGGATTCCGAAGTGTTGTTGAACTTTATAGAGGATATCAAAATAAACAATGACTGTTCCTTGGAAGAAGCGGTTCGTATCGCATTAAAGCGTGTTGTTGGAGCATACGTCATTTTGTTGATCGATCAGGACCTGCCCGATACAATCATCGCAGCAAGAAAGGGTAGCCCATTGGTGATCGGTATTGGAAATAATGCACATTACTTAGGATCTGATGCCTCGCCGATGTTGGCTTATACCAAGGAAGTCGTTTATATCAACGATTACGAACTAGCCATCGTGAGGCCGGATGAATTGATCTTAAAAAATCTAGGCAACGAGCGAATCACACCTTTTGTTCAAAAACTGGATATTGAATTGGCAGCGATAGAAAAAGGTGGTTATGACCATTTCATGCTCAAAGAAATATTTGAACAACCACAAACTATTTTTGACTCACTACGCGGTCGTCTGGATGCCGAACATCAGCACATCACATTGAGCGGTGTGGACAAGATCAAAGAGAAACTTATCCACGCAAACCGCGTTATCATCGTTGCTTGTGGTACAAGCTGGCATGCTGGACTTTTAGCGGAGTATGTTATCGAAGAACTTTGTCGCATAAACGTAGAGGTGGAGTACGCCTCGGAGTTTCGCTATAGAAACCCAATTATCACGGACAAGGACGTTATCATCGCCGTATCACAAAGTGGGGAAACGGCTGATACGTTAGTAGCTATTGAAAATGCAAAAAAACAGGGAGCGACTATCTTTGGCTTGGTCAATGTCGTAGGTTCATCCATCGCCAGAATGTCTGATGCAGGAGCCTACACGCATGCCGGTCCAGAAATAGGCGTTGCCAGCACGAAAGCGTTCACCGCACAGTTGGCCGTCTTATACCTTATTGCGCTTAAGGTGGCATATGAGAAACAAACGATAGACAAGACATTGTTCAATAAATTATTGGGTGACCTCGCCAAGGTGCCGCAATATGTTCAAGATATATTGGAAGAACAAGATGCTGCCATCAAAGAAATCGCAAACAAATATGCTGATGCACGAGACTTCTTGTACTTAGGTAGAGGATTTAATTTTCCTATAGCACTAGAAGGTGCGTTAAAATTAAAAGAGATTTCATACATACATGCCGAAGGATACCCTGCTGCTGAAATGAAGCATGGGCCTATCGCACTGGTTGACGAAAACCTTCCAGTTGTTTTTGTCGCTACTAAAGACAGTTATCACGAGAAGATAGTGAGCAATATTCAAGAAATTAAAGCACGAAAAGGACAGGTTATCGCCGTTGTTTCACAGGGTGACAACGTTGTCGCTGGATTAGCTGATGATGTGATGGTCGTACCTCAAATACACGAAATTCTTGCACCTATCCTGTCCGTGGTACCGCTTCAATTATTATCGTACTATATCGGAATCAACCGCGGGTTGGATGTCGATAAGCCGCGCAATCTAGCAAAATCGGTAACTGTTGAATAGTTATATATGTCAAAAATTATAAAAAAGAAACTTACCGATTTGGGGTATGGTTTCGTACCCGAAACCTACCTCCAAAACGGAGATGAATATTTTTACCGTAACCAACAATTCCAGTCCACAGCCACGTTTAGACCACTAAGCGAAGAGGAGATAAAAGTGCTGGTGCGCAATGATAATTTTGCTAGTAACTGGAAAGATGTATGGGTTACAGATCAATTTCTGCCAGAACAGATACAAAACAGTAAGTTTTATGGAATGGTGCGCATCGGGGATATGGACGATGTGTATTTAGATTTTCGCGACCTGCGCTTGCCTTGTGGTATTTACAATTCTACTATTATCAGTTGTGATTTTGGTAGCACAGTTGCCGTACACAACGTCCGGTATATGTCGCATTTTATTGTAGGCAACGATGTAATGCTGGCCAATATCAGCGAAATGGAAACGAGCAGCTCTGCAAAGTTCGGAAATGGCATCTTGAAAAGGGGTGATGTGGAAGAACGAAGAATACGGTTGGAGCTGTGTAATGAAAATGGCGGAAGATCCGTATTGCCATTTGATGGCATGCAAGCTGGAGACGTTTTTCTTTGGTCACGCTATCGCGAAGATACCACGCTACAACGCCGTTTCCAAGAACTAGCTGAGGCGCAGTTTTCTGTGGAGCATGGCTATTACAGCGAGATTGGCAATCATTCTATTATAAAGAATACCCATACTATTAAGGACGTCAAGATTGGCGCGCATGCATATATTAAAGGCGTCAATAAACTAAAAAACTTGACGATTAATTCATCGTCAGAATCTTATACGCAAATAGGTGAAGGTTGTGAATTGGTGAACGGAATTATTGGTTATGGATGCCGAATCTTTTATGGCGTCAAGGCCGTTAGGTTTATTCTGTCATCTAATTCACAATTGAAGTATGGGGCTCGTTTGATAAACTCTTTTTTGGGAGACAATTCTACAATTTCATGCTGCGAAGTATTGAACTCGTTGATTTTTCCAGCACACGAGCAACATCATAACAATTCATTTCTTTGTGCAGCAGTCGTCAAAGGGCAAAGCAATATGGCGGCGGGAGCAACGGTAGGTTCTAACCACAATTCACGTGCTGCCGATGGTGAGATCGTAGCAGGAAGAGGCTTCTGGCCAGGCTTATGCGTAAGTTTAAAACACAACTCGCGCTTTGCATCATATACCTTGATTGTAAAAGGCGATTTCTTACATGAGCTGGATATAAAATTTCCATTTTGCTTAGTCAGTAATGAAGTCGATACCAACCGCTTGGTTATTTTACCGGGCTATTGGTTTCTGTATAATATGTATGCCCTGATGCGAAATACCTCGAAATTTGCAGCCAGGGATAAACGTAAGTTCAAAAATCAGTATATTGAATATGATGTATTAGCTCCAGATACCATCAATGAAATGTTTGTGGCGTTGGGTGAGATTGAAACAGCGGTGGGAAAAACTTTCGCCAAGGAAGGAGCGTCAGAAGATGAGCGGGCTGGCTTTGGACGTACACTGCTAAACGCTAATGATTCACTTGCTGGAAAATCTGTGTTGCTAGATAATGTAGAATTTTCGAAGCGAAAAGTCGTGCTGGCAAAGCCCCGTGAATCCTACCACGTCTATAAGCGCATGATCCGTTATTATGCATCTTTGGAAATCATCGGTGCACTCGAGGCTAGTGAATCAATGGATTCGTTCTGGACAAGAATAAGAGGAATTTCCCAAAATAGAAAGGCTTTTGAAAACATTGGAGGGCAATTGATCCCTGCTGCAAAGTTGAAACAGCTTTTGGACAATGTTCGTGAAGGAGCGCTTTCTTCCTGGAATGATGTGCACGAACATTACCATGCATGGAGTCGGGATTATCTCGAAGATCGGTTTGAACATGCCGTCTCTTCATTAGCAGAAATTCAAGAGAAAGAGGTAGCCGCTTGGGACCATCTGTTTTTACGCAATCTACTTACCGATGCGCTTGATACCAAAACATGGATATGTTCGGAAATTGAGAATGCACGCTCAAAAGATTACCAAAACCCGTTTAAGCAAATGATTTACAATTCTTATGAAGAAATGGAAGAAGTTGTCGGTAAATTGGCTGATAATGACTTTATTAATAAAGAGAAAAGTGCGCTGGCAAAGTTTGAAGCTACCATTGAAAGACTGATAAATAAGCTCTAGGAACAATCCTAGAGCTTTATTTTAGACACTTTAAAAGGTTTTTTTACAGCGGCGTGTGCCGCTTTTTTTGCTATCGTCGCTTGGAGATCAGTTATCGAAACTGGCTTGTAACTGTTGTTGCGAACATCCTCGTGAAAAAGCTTCTCGAACCAAGTACAAGCGGCTGTGAATCTTCCATAGCCAAGTTCCAAATGATAGCCATCGCGCGTATAATGGTCGCCAATGGAGCTACTACGTGCATTTTGAATCGCTGTGCCCGCCGGAATAATTTCGTGGAAATATCCCAACCTCTTCACGCGCTTAGTACTATTCGCAATCGATCGATACATCACGGCCTGATCGCCGTTATAATTTTTAAATCCTTCATGCTTGCTGTCTTTTTGGTAAGCCCAGGTTTGGTGATACACAAATCGAGGGCGCGAACCAACTTTATCGCGGACATACTTCACCAGTTCCGGAAGGCTCTCTTCTATGCTTTCATATTTTCCTGATAGGGGGCTTGCCTGCTGAAAACTAATATAATCCCATTCCTCATCTTCAAGTGCATCGGATATGCTAACATCTTTCGTCGTCGTCTTCCTACCATCTAGTAAAACCTTACGATAGCTGTAATTTTTTGCGTCATTTCGTACATTTTGTACATGTAGGGATAGGGGTGCACCACCAATGTAAAGGTTTCCAATGACTATTTTTTTGTTGGCAGATGCTGCGAGTTCATGCAAGTAGTTCTCAATACCGTCTTCTGAAAAGCTGTTCCCTATGGCTAAGACATGCAAAACCGTGTCCCGTATAGAACTGTTTTGTGCATGACTTACGAATTGAAAGAGCAATGTGAAAAAGACGATAAGTGTAGATTTTCTAATCATATGTTTGTTTTCGTATAGGTGCGAAATTGAAATGCCAATGCAAATGATGCTGGGCATTATAAACGTTTGTTCAAGCAGTCTTTGGCTTAACAAGCAGAAAAACGACTTCGCTACGAAGGTAAGGAAAGCTTGCGGCTTATAGCAGCTTGACCCTAAACAATTTGCATTTTATTCGCTCGAATATGCCTTAACAATGGTATTTTTGAGGAGTAATGGCGTATAAGTTTGTAGATAATTATCGGGAAAAGGGCGCGCGAAAGCAGCTTGTAAACCACTTGGAAAAACGGGGGATAGAAGATAAGCGTGTGCTGCAGGCCATCGGTAAAGTGCCGCGCCATTTCTTCTTCGATGAAACATTTTGGAATCAGGCATACCGTGACATTGCCTTTCCGATAGGAGATGGGCAAACCATATCACAACCCTATACGGTAGCTTATCAATCAGAATTACTTCATGTCAGGAAAGGCGATAAGGTGTTGGAAATCGGAACAGGATCAGGCTATCAGACTTGTATTTTATTAGAGTTAGGTGCCGAGGTTTTTACCATCGAACGGCAAGAAAAGCTGTACCAACGAACAATCCAAGTGCTGCCCTACATGGGGTATCAACCCCACTTTTTTTTAGGTGATGGCTCGAAAGGTATTCCTGAACACGCAGCGTACGACAAAATTATCGTGACAGCTGGCGCACCATTCGTTCCTGAGCTTATGTTGAAACAGTTGCGTTATGGTGGCCTTTTAGTGATACCTGTCGGCGACGAAAAATCACAAAAGATGGTAACTATCCTACGCGTGGGCGAAAATGATTTCGAACGCATTGAACTTGATACCTTTAGGTTTGTACCCTTAGTGGGAGACCAAGCTTGGTAGGAAAGATAATTAATTGAAAATAAGAGCTCGGTACTGCCGAGCTTTTCCTATTTTTATGGCATGATATATCAGAAGTACCAAGACCATATTCAACAGTCTGGTGAAGAGATCCAACAATTAAATAAGCGCATCAATCAAAATAGTTTTGCTCGTCTCTTTGTTATCCTTGGCGGCGGCGCGCTACTGTTCTACAGTTTTCAACTTAATAATATTCTACTGGTACTGATGTTAACTATCGGCATCATTTTGATATTCGTCTTTCTCATCAATAGGCAAGCGAAGCTGGAACGGCAACGGGATGATAAACTAGCATTCTTGAAAATCAACGAGAACGAAATCCAGCTTAAAGATACACGGCAAGGTATCTATGATAACGGACAAACATTTGAAAACAACCAACACCCGTATACCGCTGATCTGGATGTTTTCGGTCCGTATTCTTTATTCGCTATGCTTAATAGAGCAGCAACGGCATTGGGGAAGTCTACCTTGGCATCATGGCTTATGGCCGCGGGCAGCCGGCCTAGTATTGAAAGCCGTCAACAGGCGGTTGCTGAATTGGAGAACGATTTGGAGTGGAGCCAACATTTCCAATCAAAGCTCGTTTTCAACCTGTCGCAAAAAATAGAGGTAAAAGCTTTTTTGGGGCGCTACTTTCAAGATTCAGGATTATCCTTTGGTACGCCGCTTTTGAAGATTTATGTCACACTCGTCCCGTTCATTATGTTAGCGCTCACTACGATTTCTATATTCGTTTATCCATTGTGGACTTATTTAGGCGGGCTAGCCATTATTCATTTGCTGTGGACGCTAGCCATGGCTGGCAAAGTAAGCCTGTTTTCCAGCAAAATTGATAAGGTGGGGCAAGTCTTGGCAGCCTATGCAGATGGGCTTGCGCTTATTGAAGGCAAAGCATTCAATACGTCCCTCACACAAATGCTACAAAGCAAGTTGCGGATGAATGATACGCAACTTTCCAACGCATTTAAACAGCTAGCGCAACTCATTAATAATCTTGACGCGCGCAATAATATGCTGGTTGGAAGCTTGCTCAATATGGTCTTTCTCTGGGATTTCAAATATGTAATGAAAATTGTCCACTGGAAAAGCCAATATGAAGCTAATATTTTGCTCGCATTTGATGTAATAGCCGAATTTGAAGCATTGAATTCGTTGGCCATTTTAAAGCGGAACCATCCGGAGTGGACGCTTCCACAAATTTTAGATCATAAGGATAATGTCTCCTTGGCGACGACGCATATTGCGCATCCCTTAATTTCAGTTAAGACATCGGTAGTGAATGATTACACCAACGAGAACCACAGCATTGCATTAATAACTGGTTCGAACATGGCAGGGAAAAGCACATTCCTACGCACCATAGGAATTAATGCTGTGCTGGCCTATGCCGGAGCTGTATGTTGTGCGAAGTCTTTCCGCCTGCCTATTTATCATTTGATCTCCTACATGCGCATTAAAGATTCGCTGAATGAAAGCACGTCCACATTTAAAGCGGAGTTAGACAGGATGCGGTTTATCCTACAAACGGTCGAAAAGGACAAGCAGAGCTTCTTTCTTATTGATGAGATGTTGCGCGGTACAAATTCTGTCGATAAATACCTGGGATCGCGTGCCATCATTCGGAAATTGATAGCGATGGAAGGGCAAGGGATGGTAGCAACGCACGATTTACAACTCGCCAGCCTCGAAGAGGAATATAGTGGGAAAGTGCAAAACTACCATTTCGATATTCAGGTAGTGGAAGGAGAGATGCTGTTTGATTACAAATTGAAAAATGGTCGGTGTACCATCTTTAACGCATCCATGCTCCTGAAAGGTATCGGGATTGACGTGGAAAAAGTATAAATTATTCATATTAAATAACGAAGAATGACATTAGAGGAAAGGATACAGCTTGCCGAGACACGCGTGTGTACAACTGTTTTCCCATTTTTAACCAATCATCATGACACTCTGTTTGGCGGCAAGGCCATGGCTATAATGGATGAAGTATCTTTTATGGCAGGCACGCGATTTTGTCGCAAGCGATTAGTTACCGTATCAACAGATCGTATAGATTTCGAAAAAGCAATTCCCTCGGGCAGCATCATAGAAGCCGTCGCGAAAGTTGCCAGTGTCGGGCGCACCAGCCTGAAGGTCAAGGTAGAGATATATTTGGAAAAGATGTACGAAGAAGGGCGGGAGCTTGCTATTCAGGGCATGTTCACGTTCGTCGCTTTAGATGATGATAAAAAGCCTATTCCTGTATTGGAGGGGCTTAATATCGAAGCGTAAGTTAGGTAGAGGGGTTTTTAGCCCCTCTTTATGGTTTCTTTTGCACGACTATATTGATCTGCCCATTCCAGATCTACATCTAAATCTTGCGCAGCATGATAGACTAAATGTGGATCATCCAAAAAGGCACGTGCGACAAGTATTAAATCAGCCTGTTGCTGTTTTAAGATTTCTTCAGCTTGCGTACCGCTAGTAATGATCCCAACAGCAGCGGTCGTTAAACCCGTTTTCCTCTTTATTCTCTCCGCAAAGCCCACTTGGTAGTTTGGCCCGACATCAATCTGCTGATGACGCACCGCGCCGCCGGATGATACGTCAATAACTTCCACACCTTTTTGCTTCAATATTGCAGTAAGTGCCACACTCTGCTCAATGTCCCAGCCTCCGTCAGCCCAGTCGCTTGCCGAAATACGCACCCATAAAGACTGCTCCGTTGCAACCTGAGCAACCGCGTCCACAACTTCCAATAAAAAACGTATCCTGTTTTCGAAACTTCCCCCATATTCATCAGTTCGTTGATTGACCAGCGGCGATAAAAACTGATGAATCAGGTAACCATGAGCGGCATGAATTTCAATAATTTCGTAACCAGCTTTTATGGCGCGTTCTGCCGCTTCACGAAAGCGTTCTACCAGCGCTTGGATAGCTGTCAGTTCTAAGGCTATAGGTGTGTGGTCCTTTTCATGAAAAGGAATCGCAGATGGAGCTACCGTTTGCCAACCATATTCGGTATCCGGCGCAAATTGTGTGCGTCCCTGCCAAGGCTTATTGTCGCTTGCTTTGCGCCCGGCATGTGCCAACTGTATCCCTGGTACGCTACCCTGTGATTTTATAAACGCTGTAATCTGCTGGTATTTTTCGATGTGTTCATCCTTCCAGATACCTAAATCCCAAAAGGAAATTCTGCCCTCTGGAACAACAGCTGTCGCTTCTTGTATCACCGCGCCTGCTTTGCCTATTGCAAATTGTCCCAGATGTACCAAATGCCAGTCGTTTGCAAAGCCATCTTGACCAGAATATTGGCACATGGGTGATACTACAAGTCTGTTGGGGAGTGTGATCCGTGAAAGGGGAAATTTTTCAAATAGTATTGCCATATAATTGTTTTTCGTAAATAGTCGTTACTCGTTTCGCTGCACAGGCTCTAGGTCAGCGAGCTCATCCTCGCTGAATAGACGGTAATGCACCTTGAAAGTTTTACCTAGAGGAGTTTCTAAAGAAAAGCCGCCTGGGCCAAAGCCGTCGAGTACGTCGAGCGTAAAATGGGCATGCTTCCAGTATTCAAATAGATCACGATCCACCCAAAACGGGAAGCCCTCGGCGTAGCCGATGAGGGCGTCGTTCATACGTGGATAGTATCCTCCCTTTTCAAAACACTGTGGCTGCGTGCCTTCGCAGCATCCGCCAGCTTGGTAAAACATCAATTCGCCGTGTTTCTCTACCAAGTCTTTTATAAGTTCTTTAGCTTTATCTGTTACATCTAATCTACGTATTGCCATAGCTATCGTTTATTAAAACAAATGGGATTATTTTCATAACCCCATTTGCGCTGTATTAGTTTATGTTGTTTAGAAAAATCCAAGTTTCTCTTTGTTGTAAGAGATCAACATGTTCTTTGTTTGGCGGTAATGATCAAGCATCATTTTATGATTTTCTCTACCTATACCTGATTGTTTGTAGCCTCCGAATGGTGCACCTGCAGGATAGGAGTGATATTGGTTTACCCACACACGCCCTGCTTGAATAGCGCGCGGCACTTGATACAGTTGGTGGGCGTCCCTTGTCCACACCCCTGCTCCCAGGCCGTAGATCGTATCATTCGCAATTTCAATCGCTTCCTGTTCATCTTTGAATGTCGTCACCGCTAGTACCGGCCCGAATATTTCCTCCTGAAAGATGCGCATCTTATTGTTCCCTTTAAACAGCGTTGGTTTAATGTAGTAACCTTCCTCAAAACCCGCTCCAAGGTTGTTTTCATCACCACCGGTCAAGACTTCAGCACCTTCTTCTTTTCCTAGTTTGATGTAAGACATGATCTTATCTTTTTGAATTTTAGAAGCCTGTGCGCCCATCATGGTATTCGGATCTAACGGATCGCCGACCTGGATTTTATTCACGCGATCAATTACTTTCGCAATAAAACGCTCATAAATGTCTTCCTGAATCAATAGGCGCGATGGGCAGGTACAGATTTCACCTTGGTTGAGGGCAAAAAGTACAGCACCTTCAATCGCTTTGTCCAAAAAGGCATCATCATGATCCATGACGGAGCTGAAAAATATGTTAGGCGATTTGCCGCCCAATTCTAAGGTCACCGGAATAATATTTTCCGTAGCATATTGCATGACCATCCGTCCAGTAGCCGTAGAGCCTGTAAATGCGGCCTTCGCAACTTTCGGATTCGTCACCAGCGTTCTCCCCAGCTCTGATCCAAAGCCATTTACGATATTGACAACGCCTTCGGGAATAAGGTCACCAATCACTTCCATCAATACCATGATGGATGTTGGCGTACTCTCAGCAGGCTTTAATACCACACAGTTTCCTGCAGCCAGCGCTGGCGCTAATTTCCATACGGCCATTAATATCGGGAAATTCCATGGGATAATCTGTGCAACCACGCCTAGGGGTTCATTTACGATGATTGAGACCGTGTCCTTATCCAACTCATTTATCGCACCCTCTTCGGCACGAATGACACTGGCGAAATACCTGAAGTGATCAATGGCCAACGGAATATCAGCGTTTAATGTCTCGCGAACCGCTTTTCCGTTGTCGATGGTTTCCACGGCAGCTATGTATTCCAGATTTTCCTCAATGCGGTCTGCAATTTTATTGAGCATAATGCTTCGCTCCGTTGCAGATGTCTTACTAAAGCTTTCAAAGGCTTTGTTTGCCGTATCGACCGCTAATTCGATGTCTTCCTTCGTAGAATGGGCAACTTTCGTAAAAACTTTCCCGTCAAGAGGAGAAATGTTATCGAAATATTTTCCCAGTGCAGGAGCAACAAATTTCCCGCCGATGTAATTGTCATAACGCTCTTTGAACGTTGGTTTTTTAATTGCACTCATGATACTTACTTTTTAAAGTGGTTTTGTTAGCAAAACAAATATATCTTTCGGCGTGTTGTAACAGTAGCATTATCGTCTCAAATAGTAGCATTATGCTGACAATAGCACCTTGCAGACGGTTTTGAAATAGCTACATTTGATTGTAATCCGTAAACAGCGAGAGGTCGTAACATGTCCAAAAATCATCAAATAAAAATGCTTCCGTTATCCCGCAAAGAGGAATTGTCAACCTTAGTGGAGAATCGGAGAGCCTACACACTTCCAAATTATGAGCTTAATGTGTTTGAAACATATGAAGCGAGTTCGTTGGTACCTCTGCAATTCGATGAATTGGTGATCATTAATATGATCAAAGGCAAAAAGGTAATGCATCTTCAGGAAAAGGTGTCGTTTGATTACTTTCCGGGCGAAACGCTTTTGCTTCCTGAATACACCAAAATGCAGATAGACTTCCCCGAAGCACGGCTGGAGGCTCCCACGCAGTGTACCGCCATAACGGTCGACGGAGCGAAGATTAGCGAAGTTGTCAATTACCTGAACGAGTTTTATCCAAAACATGGGAACGAAGCCAGCTGGCATTTTCAAATGGATAAATTTCACTTTTCAAATAGTGAAGAACTAGCACGATTGACGAATAAGCTTTTTCAAGTGACCCTGAGTGCCGATCTGCATAAAGAGGCTTTAGCTGATCTTGTGTTAAAGGAGCTTATGATTCGTATTATGCAGATGCAGGGCTTACTTGTGCTGGAAGAAACGCAGGTCAGTCCGGATAAGTCGGCTTCCCGTGGTGTGAAAGAATACATACTGGAAAACCTGACCGAAAAACTTTCGGTTGATAGCATATCAGCAAAAGTAGGTATGAGTAAAAGCGCGCTGTCCCGATTTTTTAAAAATGAATTAGGCGTAAGTCCTATGGAGTTCGTTATACGCATGCGGATGCAATACGCAAAAAAATTGCTAGGGGAAGTAGGAAGCGTTAAGGAAGCTTGTTTTGCAGCGGGATTTTCTGATGTAAACTATTTTATCCGGCTTTTCAAGCAACGAGAAGGAATAACGCCAGGGCAGTACATGCAGAAGTAATAGGGCGTAAAACTAATATTTCATCACGCGATCAAGCTCTCGTTTGCTCTCCCTTTCTTTGATCGTTTCACGTTTGTCGAAATCTTTCTTTCCTTGCGCTAGTGCGATTTCGACCTTAGCAAATCCGCGTTCGCTTATGAAGATGCGTAGTGGGACAATGGTGAAGCCCTTTTCTTCCCCCTTTTCCTTCAATTTCTTTAGCTCTCTTTTTGTAAGTAGCAACTGGCGGTCTCTCTTCGCCTCATGATTATAAAAGGAACCAAAAGAATACTCCGCAATATGCATGTTTCTTATATACAATCCATCCTCCAGAAAACTACAAAAGCTATCATTAATATTTGCCTTTGCCTCTCGAATAGACTTAATTTCAGTGCCCAACAATCGAATACCGGCAGTATACCGATCCAAAAGATGATACTCAAAAGAAGCGCGTTTATTTTTAATGTTTATATTTCCTGATATGCCCATTTTATCCTTGCAAACAGCAAAAATAGTGAATTTAAGCTTTGGTCGAAATTTTAATTGCAAACTGTTGTTAATCTCTTAACAATAATTTAATTTTATGATATTCATATGGTTTTTAGATGAGGTTAAGTCAATCGAGTTTCGTATGTTTGCAGCGGTTTTTTTTAGGCTGAATGTATACAATATTTATTTTTAATAGCTTACGTTTAGAATCTTTTGAACGTTGGCATTATTAGAAATTTTAAATTGTATATTTTTGTTTATAATTATATTTTTGACGTTTAATACGTGAAAGTCAAAAGTTAAGTCAGCTTACATTATAGAAATTATATCACAATAAATAGAATACCTACAGCATGAGCAAGGGAAAGTTAAGTGAAAGAACATCTAAGTTCCTACAAAGTGAACTGGAGCCCATCAAGTCTAATAATCTGTATGCTTATTTTAGACCTATTCAGTCTAAGCAAGATACGGAAGTTATTATAGATGGGAAGCGCGTGTTGATGTTCGGCTCAAACTCTTATTTAGGACTGACAACAGATGTGCGGATTATTGAAGCTGCGCAACAAGCCTTAGCCAAATATGGCACTGGCTGTGCAGGTTCGCGTTTTCTTAACGGTACGCTTGATATCCATGTCGAACTGGAAGAGAGATTGGCTAGCTATGTAGGTAAAGAAGCTGCGATACTTTTCAGTACAGGTTTTCAATCAAATTTAGGCCCACTTTCTTGTCTAACAGGGCGTAACGACTATATCCTGTTGGACGAGCGCAACCATGCATCCATAATTGACGGAAGTCGCTTATCCTTTTCGAAAGTAATCAAGTACGCACATAATGACATGGAAGATTTACGTGCGAAAATGGCGAGATTACCAGAAGATAGCTTGAAGTTGATTGCCACCGATGGTATTTTCAGTATGGAAGGCGATATTGTAAACCTTCCCGCAATGGTGGCTATTGCCGAGGAATATGACGCGGCAATCCTATGTGATGATGCACATAGTTTGGGGGTGATTGGTGATAGAGGCGCAGGCACTTCCTCACATTTTGGTCTTACAGATAACGTAGACCTAATTATGGGAACATTTAGTAAATCACTTGCTTCCTTGGGCGGTTTTGTGGCGGCGGATGCGCAGACTATCGAATACTTGAAGCACCGCGCACGGTCGTTAATGTTTAGCGCAAGTATGACGCCGGCTTCGGTAGCTTCTACGTTAAAAGCGTTGGAAATCATACAGACGGAACCCGAGCATATAGAACGATTGTGGGCAAATACAAACTATGCTAAAAAGCTATTGCTAGACAATGGATTTGATTTAGGATCTACGGAAAGCCCAATACTCCCCATTTTTGTCCGTAACAACGATAAAACGTACTACGTGACCAAGATGCTTCAAGATAGCGGTGTTTTTGTAAATCCCGTAGTTGCACCTGCGGTTCCGGCCGAAGAGTCACTAATCCGGTTCTCATTAATGGCCACACATACATTCGACCAGATTGACGAGGCTGTAGATAAAATGGCTAAGGTTTTCAAAACAGTCGAAGTCGAATCTTTTATGAACTAGTTTGATGATTACGATCGTTCCCGTTGAAACCAAAAAGCAACTTGCCGCTTTTATTGACCTGCCACATGATTTGTACGCGAATGATCCGAACTATGTGCCGGAGCTTTTTTTAGGGCAACAAGATCTGTTAACACCTAATAAGCATCCCTTTTATAAGCATTCATCTGCGCAGGCTTTTTTAGCCTATAAGGAAAATCGCCTTGTTGGGCGCATCTTAGCCATTTGGAATACCAACCATAATGCTTTTAATAACGTTTCCGAAGGTCAATTTGGCTTTTTTGAGAGTATTAACGACCAGGATGTAGCGAATAAGCTTCTGGAAACTGCGGCGGCATGGGTGAGAGAGAAGGGCGGAAGTAATATCGTTGGGCCAATTAATTTGACAACAAACGATACTTGCGGCCTTTTGGTTGATGGCTTTGATCGACCGCCGATGGCCATGATGCCCTATAATCCACCTTACTATATTAACCTCATTAAGAATGCTGGATTTAACGACAAAGTAGATCTTCGCGCTTATTGGGTAACGACGGAAACTGCTAGTCGGCGTTCTGTTATGCTTCTAGATCGGTTGGAAGATCGTTTGAAACGGTCTGGTATTACGTTGAGACAAATCAATCTTAAAGATTTCGATAACGAAGCGAAAAAGATAAAAACCATTTATAATAAAGCTTGGGATAAAAACTTAGGTTTTGTCCCAATGACCGATGAAGAGTTTCATCATACGGCTAAAGACCTGAAAATGATCGTCGATGCAAAGTATTGTATCGTGGCCGAAAAAGATGGCGAGTTGATTGGTTTTGCACTTGGCGTACCCAATATCAACGAAGTATTGATTAAAATCAAGCGTGGCAGGTTACTTCCTTTCGGTATTTTTAAACTGTTATTTGGCTTAAAGAAGATCAAGACTGTACGTGTATTGATGTTGGGTGTACTGGAAGGATATCGCAAGCTGGGGATTGAAGCCTGTTTGTACGGGCGAATTATAAAGAATGCTATTCCATCTGGCATCATTGCTGCAGAATGTTCATGGATGCTAGATCATAACTACATGATGAATCACGCTATAGAGCAGATTAACGCTGATCTTTATAAGCGTTATCGTCTGTACGATAAAGCGCTGTAAACATGAAACTTTTAATAACAGGAGCAAGTGGTTTTGTTGGGTCTCATCTTGTAGAACTCGCTAGCAAAGAAGGATTTGAAGTGCATGCTGCTGTTAGAAAGTCTAGTGACATCACCGCTATTACCCCCTACATACACACTTTCCATTTTACGGATTTCGGAGATGACCGCGGGCTACAGAGTCTTTTTGAGAACGAGCGGTACGATTATGTTATCCACGCGGCAGCCATGACTAAAGCAAAATCTGAGTCGCAGATCATGCTTGCAAACGTTGCGCTTACAGAGCGCTTACTGGATGCTGCATTTGGCTGTAGCGCTCCCCCGCAGCGCTTTGTCTTTGTTAGCAGTTTGGCAGCGATAGGTCCTGTCAGCTATAACGACGATGACATAGCAGATGATGCAGAATACAGGCCGCTCACACTTTATGGTCGTAGTAAAAGAGCGGCTGAAGAGATGATCAAAACGAAATTTGCGGATAAGCCGATCACAATCATCCGGCCAACAGCCGTCTATGGTCCTCGTGAAAAAGATTTGTTTATTCTTTTTGATACGATGAACAAAGGGCTCGACGCCTATATAGGTCGTGCTTCACAGAAGCTGTCCTTCGTGTATGTGAAAGATTTGATTCAAGTTTTATTAAACGCCTGTACCGCTCCGCAGCCTGCGTTAGTATCTTTCAATATAACAGATGGACATGTTTATTCGCGCTATGCCATGGCTGATATTTTCAAAGAAACCTTTACAAAAAAGTTGATCCGGCTTCATGTACCCTATGCACTGGTAAAACGTGCCGCGCTGCTATTTCAATGGGCTTTTCGAAATTCATCCAAAACACCCGTTATTTATCCAGAACGTCTGGGGGAGCTAACGGCGCAAAACTGGAGCTGCGATATCTCCAGAGCAAAAAATATTTTACACTATAAACCAAAGTACGACCTGTCCGAAGGACTGCGTGAAAGTTTGCTTTGGTATAAAGATAATAACTGGTTTTAAATAAAGCCCCATGAGTCAGCAGATCAACAAAAAGCTTTTCGAAGATCGTAAAAGAACAAACGTACTTAGTGTACCCGAGCAGAAATTTATTTCGTACTTGGTGCCTCGGGTTCCAAAGTGGGTATCTTCCGATGGATTGACGGGAATAGGTTTCGTTGGGTCCGTCATGATTTTGGGAAGCTTCCTTTTGGCAGAATATGTTTCCAGACCGCTATTACTTTTAGGGATATTGGGCTTTTTCGTGCAGTGGTATGGTGATTCACTAGACGGCCGCATTGCATTCTATAGAAATAAGTCGCGAAAGTGGTATGGGTTCGCCTTAGACATCGTGATGGACTGGATTAGTACCGTGATGATTGGGCTAGGTTATGTCTTCTACGCTCCGGATGATTTTAAATATTCAGGTTTCGCTTTGGTATCTCTATATGGTTGGGCTATGATTATCTCACAATTACGGTATCGCATTACAGATAAATACACAATTGATGCGGGTCTTATGGGGCCTACGGAAATACGAGTTGTAATTTGTGCCGTGTTATTATCTGAAGTAATCTTTCCAGGCAGCATCAATTACTTGGTGATAGGAATATGTGCGATACTGTTTGTGATCAACTGGATAGATACCAAAAACTTGCTTCACTTGGGCGATTTAAAAGATTGGGAAGAGAAGGCTAAGAAAACCGAGAAAGTACGTACGCATGAAACAGAAGTATAAATATCCTAAGCGCGATTTTATACTTTCTTTTGGTAAAGCACAGGTCTCCGCTTTTTTGGGCGGTGTTTCCGATTTTGCCATTTATACATTTTGTCTACAGGCCTTTGGCTTTTCCGCCCACGGATCGAATATTGTCAGTGGGTCTTTAGGTGCCGTTGTCAACTTTCTTATCAATAGGTACTGGGCCTTTGATAGTAAAACAATGCCTTTGGGTAATCAATTGTGGAAATTCGTTTTGGTGGTTTTAGGAAGCATTACGCTCAAATCTACCGGAATATATCTCCTGGTTGATTATTTTTTTTTAAATCCTTTTTACTCGAAACTCATTTTGGAACTCGTTGTTTCTCTCGGTTTTAATTTCACCATGCAGAAATACTGGGTGTTTAAAAAGTAGCTCGTTTCAAAACATCACTTTCTGACATTTCCCTCGTTTACGAATATTCATCACACGAAAGGGGGGGGGATTGTACTAGTATTAAGGTAGCAATGAGCTTCCGCAACTACCCCTTCTTCCTTATGGAACTAAACCAAAAATCGGGCTGCTATTTTTAGGATCGCAAAAGTTAGAACATAGGTAAGCTTCGGATTATACTTTTATTTCTCACAAGTCTGCCTTTGCAGTATTGTGAAAAAGTCCGAGAACAAGGCAATAATTGATCACATATGTCCGTTATTCATATCCAAGCAAGCTTAAAGCTTTTGTTTTTGAAAAAATATCCCGCAGATCCACAGGTGCTTGCGTGGTTCGGAGAAGAAATAAGCGGGCTGTACTTGCAAGGTATATGCCAAAGTTCTATCTTTGCACCACTCCGCAAGGGAGGGACGATTGAAAAGCGATAAATAGAAGTGGGAAAAGGGCTCGTAGAGAGCGCGTTTTCACGGTAACGAAAGCCCGGAAGGGCAGCA
>NZ_JJMU01000018.1 GCF_000757725.1 Sphingobacterium deserti | reverse complement strand
ATAAAAATATCCCGCAGATCCACAGGTGCTTGCGTGGTTCGGGGAAGAAATAAGTGGGCTGTACTTGCAAGGTATATGCCAAAGTTCTATCTTTGCACCACTCCGCAAGGGAGGGACGATTGAAAAGCGATAAATAGAAGTGGGAAAAGAGCTCGTAGAGAGCGCGTTTCCACGGTCACGAAGGCCCGGAAGGGTAGCAAAAAAAAGTTCAACTTTTTTTTTGCAGGACCGGAAAAATCTTCTACCTTTGCAGTCCCAACGAAACGGAGGGAAACAAAAAAAGATAGTTTATACCACGCAAGTGGCAAGACATATAGAAGGCCAAAGCGCGATGCGGCGGCGAGAGAAGTTCTTTAAGAAAGATGATCATGTAGCGTAACGAGTAGTCGGGAGATGAAAGTTAGCAATAACAATAAACAAGTCAACCTGTCAGTTACGGAACGTAAGATACAAACAAAACGATTCCGGTTATTTATTGATAAATAGCCCGGTATCGAACAATTCATTTTTACAATGGAGAGTTTGATCCTGGCTCAGGATGAACGCTAGCGGCAGGCCTAATACATGCAAGTCGGACGGGATTTCGGTGTAGCTTGCTACACCGGATGAGAGTGGCGCACGGGTGCGTAACGCGTGAGC
>NZ_JJMU01000017.1 GCF_000757725.1 Sphingobacterium deserti | reverse complement strand
CTACTATCTATTCTCAATCCGCACTACTCACTACACACTACGAATCTTCCTCGCTCATCCCTTCCGTCCTTAGCCAGGACATGGCCCTACTTTTGTGGGCCAAAAGTAGCAAAAGCCCGTCGCTTGAAACCTTTGCAGGGGAGGTTTGTGCAATGGCAAATGTCTACATATTGCAAAGCTTTCGAGGCGACATTTCGTTTAAAACTGGTAGGAAGCAATAAAGCAAAGAAAAGTTTAACATCTCACTACGCTATACGCACTACGCAATACCCATTACCCAATTCTACATACTAAGTACTAAAATCTATATACTATAATCTATCTACTACAATCTATTTTCACTACGCACTACTAATCGAGCGAACGATGGGCCTGATCTACGAAGACCTATCAACGGCACTTTTTACGTTTCATCAAGCGATGGAAAAAGCAGAGCGCTGCCGTGGCCTGGTGGGTATGGGCAGGCATGAGATTATTTCCCGAAATCCAATCTAAAAGGATTTTGGGATGTCATCTAGCCTGACAGGGCAGCCTGCTGCTGTGTGTAGGGTTGTGGGAAAAATCGCCTCGATGAAACAAAGATTTTTTGTATACTTTTTCA
>NZ_JJMU01000016.1 GCF_000757725.1 Sphingobacterium deserti | reverse complement strand
TCCCCACAACCTTTCCGCCGCATGCCGCGGCAAGGCAAATACTTTTGAAGGGCAAAAGTATTCAAAACCCCGTCGCTTGAAACCTTTGCAGGGAGGGTTCGTGCAATGGCAAGTGTCTACATATTGCAAAGCTTTCGAGGCGACATTTCGTTTAAAATTTGTAGGAAGCAATAAAGCAAAGAAAAGTTTAACATCTCACTACGCTATACGCATTACGCAATTCTATATTACTACGCACTACCAATCGAGCGAACGATAGGCCTGATCTACAAAGACCGATCAACGGCACTATTACGTTTCATCAAGCGATGGAAAAAGCAGAGCGCTGCCGTGGCCTAGTGGGTATGGGCAGGCATGAGATTATTTCCCGAAATCCAATCTAAAAGGATTTTGGGATGTCATCTAGCCTGACTAGGCAGCCTGCTGCTGTGCGTGGGGCTGTGGGTGAGATCGCCTCGATGGAACGAAGATTTTTTGTATACTTTTTCATCTGAAAAAGTATGGCCCAGTCCCGGCAAGGGACAAGCGATCTGCCGCATGCCGCGGCAAGGCAAATACTTTGTAGGGTAATATAGTTTTTAAACGGATTGTCGTTCGCTCAAACCTTTCCGCCGCATGCCGCGGCAAGGCAAATACTTTTGTAGGGCAAAAGTATTCAAAACCCCGTCGCTTGAAACCTTTGCAGGGGAGGTTTGTGCAATGGCAAATGTCTACATATTGCAAAGCTTTCGAGGCGACATTTCGCTTAATAAAGATTGGAAGCAATAAAGTAATGGATATTTTAGCCTCTCGCACTACGCACTATCCATTACCCAATTCTAAATACTAAGTACTACATACTATCATCTAGAAAAGAGGCGACATTTCGGTTAAAATTGGTAGGAAGCAATAAAGCAAAGAAAGGTTTAACATCTCACTACGCTATACGCACTACGCACTACGCATTACCCAATTCCCAATTCTAAATACTATAATCTATCTACTACTATCTATTCTCAATTCTCACTACGCATTACTCACTACGCACTACCCCTTTATCATATACTTTTCTAACTTTGCAGCTATGGCGATATATGTATATGGTGCTACTGCACAGGCAAAGATGACGATAGATCTTATCGAACGACTCGATATAGCCGTTAGCGGATGTATTGATAAATCATTGTTATTGGATAGCGTGCTTGATTATACCGTGGAGCTGAACCATCGGCACAATCCTGAAGCTGATTATGTGCTGGCTATTCGGAATGCGGGATTACGTAAACGCACATTCGAAGATCTTAGTGGAGGAAACTTTCCTGTATTGGTCGATCCTGATGCGTACATATCCAAACACACGGAAATAGAAGCAGGCACCGTTATTTTTGCAAAAGCGGTCGTTATGCCTGATGTACAGATTGGGCAGCAGGTTTTAATAGATTCGGGTGCCGTTATACACAGCAATACCATCGTTGAAGACTTTGTGAACATCGGTGCTGGCGTACACATCGGATCGAATGTTTTGGTGAATGAAGGCGTGGAAATAGGTGCAAACAGCGTGATTGATAATGAGGTTACACTAGAAGCAGATTTAGTCATTCCTCCAAACAGCCATATAACGGCTTAAGTTTCCTTGTTGCTTTTTATTTTTCATCTGTGTAACTTGCTTTAGTTTAAAAAATGCTCAGGCTTAACAAACGTATAGGGATAGCGTAAATTCATGATTACAAAAGAAACGATTGAGAAGGTGCTAGACACGGCCAGGATTGAAGAGGTCGTAGGAGATTTTGTGGACTTGAAAAAACGCGGCACTTCCCTGATTGGTAACTGCCCATTCCATAATGAGAAAACGCCATCCTTCCATGTTTCCGTAGCGAAGGGCATTTACAAATGTTTTGGATGTGGTGCAGGCGGCGATTCGCTCAAATTTGTCATGGAGCTGGAAAAGTATTCCTATCCAGAAGCAATTCGCTATCTAGCCGATAAATATAATGTGCCTATTGAAGAGGTGCAGCGCTCTCCGGCGCAGCTGGCAGCGCAAGACAAGCGGGAAAGCCTTTATGTACTTAGCGCTTGGGCTGGTAAGTACTTCAAAGAGCAACTCTGGACAACAGAAGTAGGGCAGTCAATAGGTTTATCCTATTTTAAAGAGCGCGGATACCGGGAAGAGATTATTAAGAAATTCGACTTAGGATATTCGCCAGATCAATGGACCATCATGTCTGATGCCGCCGTTGCAGCTGGTTTTCATAAAGATTATCTGAAAGAGATTGGGCTTTCCATTGAACGTGACGATGGTAGCATATACGATCGCTTTCGCGGACGTGTTATGTTTCCGATCCACAATCTAACGGGCCGTATTATCGGCTATGGTGGGCGGACATTAAAAACGGAAAAGTCTGTTCCAAAATATGTCAACTCGCCAGAGAGTGAAATCTACCACAAGTCTGATGTGCTGTATGGCCTGAACTTCGCCAAGAAGGCAATCATGGACAAAGATACCTGCTATTTGGTCGAAGGCTATGCTGATGTGATCTCCATGCACCAAGCGGGCGTAGAGAATGTGGTATCATCTTCGGGTACCTCGTTGACAACAGGACAAATTCGGTTAATAGCACGTTTTACGAAAAATGTCGTCATTCTTTACGATGGTGATGCGGCAGGTATCAAGGCCTCGCTTCGCGGAACAGATATGCTGTTAGAGGAAGGCTTAAATGTTAAGGTGCTCCTATTTCCGGATGGTAACGACCCGGATTCCTATGTGCAAAAATATGGATCTACCGCATTTAAAGATTACATCGATAAACATCAGGAAGATTTTATTTTTTACAAAACCAGCATCCTTTTAAAAGATACCGGGGGCGATCCTATCAAACGTGCAGAGGTTATCCGTGATGTTGTACAAAGCATAGCGCTCATACCTGATGAGATAAAGGTGTCTGTCTTTATTCAGCAATGTTCAAGGCTGTTAGACATCGAAGAACGGGTATTGCTTACCGAGCTGAACAAAATGCGCCTGCAAAAGGCGAAAGCGCAGGAGAAAAAGGAGCAGGCGGCACCGCGACCCTCATTTGGCGATGGACCACCGATGGACATGCCTCCAGCGGATTTCTTCTTGACGGAATCCGAACGAACAGAAATAGGACTTCCTCCTGCCGAAGCCGTTCAGGTGATCACGGCAGAAATTCTTCAGGAGCGTGAGATCGTGCGTATCTTACTGAACTACGGTGCTGAAATGGCTACCTGGGAAGGGGATGGCGATGTGCCAGTAGCGCCGCTGTTGTTAAGCGCGCTTGATGATGTTACTTTTGAGGATAAGCCCAGCGCATTTATTGTCGATGTGTTTAAGAAAAAAGCGGAGGACTTTGAGATTCCCGAAGCCAAGTTTTTCTTCTCGCACGAGGATAAGGATGTGCAGGATCTGGCCATCACCTGTGTGTCCACTCCGTATGAGCTCAGTCCAAACTGGAACGATGATAAACGTAAGATCTACGTGACCCTGGAAAGGGAACATCTGAAAGAACTGACCATCCAAGCGGTTTACCGAATTAAAAAACGTAAGGTGGAACGCGAGATGATCAAGGTTCAGGAAGAGCTTAAAGCAGGCGGATCGGAAGCTGATATGGATATCTTGATCTCAAAATATCAAAAACTGAAGGAAGCAGAGAAACTTTTGGGTACATTTTTGGGCAATATTGTTGTAAAATAGGCTTATGGCAAAGCACTTGATAGATGGTAAAAGAGGCGAGGCAATGGCTGCTGATTTCTTACGGAAGCAAGGATATAAGATTGTGACCACCAATTGGCGCGACCGCTATTGTGAGGTCGATATCATAGCTAAAGATGGAGATACGTTGGTCTTTGTCGAAGTGAAAGCCCGAACGTCCATGCAATTCGGCACGCCGGAAACATTTGTCGATGCAAGAAAGCAAGCGCTATTAATTAGGGCGGCCGATGCTTATCTAGCCCTTTCGAACCACGAAGGAGAAATTCGTTTTGACATTGTCTCGGTATATTTAGGCCAAGAGAACCATATGGAATTAATTAAAGATGCTTTTTGGAGTAATTAAATAGAACATGAAGATAAATAAAATAGCGAGCGTATGCGCAGCAGGTGCATTGTTGTTTATAGGATGTAAATCCCAGCAAGGCAAGTTTGAGTTTTTGTCGCCGAAATCCGGAGAAACTATTGTCTTAGGACAGAAGGTTGCTGTGCGGATGCAATTTCCTGATACCACCATCGATTCTGTCATTTATTCCGTAGATGGGGAATTGATTGACAGAAAGCGGGATACTTCCGTGCTGATGCTCGATACAGAAGCCATAGGTTTGGGGGCGCGGAATCTCGTTGCAAAAGTTTATAAAGCCGGGAAAGAAGAAATTGCCTATAGCAATGTCACCATCGTTCCGGAATCACCGAAGCAATATGCTTTTGAAAAGCTGAATGAATATCCACATGATACGAAGGCATTTACACAAGGCCTGGAATACAATGGCGGCTTTTTGTACGAATCGACAGGTGCTGGAAGTCAACTTATATCCTCCATAAGACGTGTAGATCTAAAATCAGGTAATGTCCTGCAAAAGAAGGAATTTGAAGGAAAAAGTGCGAATGGACAAGATTACTTTGGAGAGGGGATGACCATTGTAGGGAACAACATCATCATGTTGATGTGGCTTAACAATGAGGGCTTGGTACTGAATAAAACATCATTTGAGCAGGTTTCTTCTTTCGCTTATCAAAACAGTAAAGAAGGTTGGGGGCTATGTTACGATGGCGAGAAGCTAATCAAGTCTGACGGTTCCAACAAATTGTATTTCCTTGACCCTAAAACATACCAAGAAACTGGCTTTATATCCGTGTACAATAGCGAGGGTGCGCAAGATGCCTTGAACGAATTGGAATACATCGATGGCAAAGTTTATGCAAACGTATATGGAAAAGATATCATTGTTATCATCAACCCTACGACAGGCGTCGTTGAAGGGCAGATCAATTTGATGGGCTTACATACACATGCCTCGCAAACCGATAAAGAGCTTAATGGTATAGCGTATGATAGCGCAAGTAAAAGTCTATTGGTAACTGGCAAACAGTGGGATAAGGTTTACGAAATAAAGGTGGTGGCACGCTAGTATTTAGAGTTGTCTCCTGTATCTGTCAGAAGCAGATATAGGAGACAATTCTTTTATGGATTAAGGCACTATCGTGCCTTTTCCAATATAAAAATCCAAACGCTCATTAAGCGGGACGGATTCTTTATGTTCCTGCTCTTCCAAACGGTCGGGAAAAAGGATGCCGTAAAGATGGTCAACCTCATGTTGAAAAATAACGGCTGTAAACCCTTCAATTAATTCCTCTACATTTTTCCCTGTCTTTTTATCTACGTATTGTAGTTTGATACTATAGCTACGGATGACATCTTCCTTCCGATTGGGGATGGACAGACATCCTTCTGCACCTTTCCGCAACAATTGCGAACGCCAGATGATTTTAGGATTGATATACAATTCGAAGGGTTCTTCTGGTTTATCAAGGCGCTGCACCCATATTAGGTTTTTGTTGATGCCTACCTGCGGGGCTGCTATGCCTACGCCAGGATGACCTGGATCTTGTACGGTAACGAGCATGCGCGCGGCTAGTAACTCTAGCGTCGGATCATCATACTTTATATCGTCAGATTGCGTGCGTAAAATTGTGGAGTCTTGTGCTACAGTTGTCTGCAGTACGTACATCTTTTCTTCGGCTTTGCCAGCCATGATGAGCTTCTTTTCTTTATCGTTGAAATTCTTCGCCATACTATTGTCTTGTTCCCGTTGATTTTTTGGTCCTGTATACTTTTTTTCTCCGGCTTCTATAGCAATATCCAGATAATTTTCCTTCGGTGGCTGTGGGCATCGGTAGCCCGAGCTGTAGGCGCAATAGGGATTGTAAGCCTTGTTAAAATCAATAGCTAGTTTCCCATCTTTGATGTCTTCTTTTTTTACATCAATATAACGACCGCTTTCGTAAGTCGTTTCGCCAGTGGTACGATCTAAGATAGGAAAAAATAGGTAAGACGACTGCAGATTTGATTGAAATAAGCTTACGTTTTCGTAAATAGGCAAGGTAAATTGCTGACCTTTTAACGTGAAAGTTAGCTCGGCAAATCGTTTAAACTCCTTGCTAGTGCCGTCGGATGTGGGCATCCGAAAGGTAGGCTCGTCGTATAGGTAGGAAACGTTGGCGACCGTCTTATAAGTTTCATCGGCACGGAAATAATGGAGGTATTCAAGATTTTGCGGGGCTATAGGCCCTTTGTTTTCTTGGGATAATGCTTTCCGTTGCTTTTGCCTGTAGGATTCAATCTGTTCAGTATGGCTTTGTCCAAATGCGAAGCCCAAATTCAACAATACAAATGTTAAAATATAGAAGTGTCTCATATCTCTTTTAAAAATCTATCAAATATATAGATTATTTTATTTGCATCGTCAGTCGGGATGCTGCATCTGGATTTGTATTTTTGTAAAAAAACGGTAGTGGATATGCGCATTATGGCTTTTGATTACGGAACAAAGAGGATTGGGGTCGCGGTAACCGACCCTATGCAAATTATTGCTACGGCTTTGACCACGGTGCATCCTGATGACATATGGCGCTTTTTAAATGAATACTTGGCGACCGAGCCCATAGAAACATTTGTCGTCGGTAAGCCATTACAAATGGACGGATCGGCATCCCAATCCGCACAGTATGTTGTTGGTTTTGTGCGAAAATTGCGTAAAACTTTCCCAGCGATCAATGTCGTAGAAGTCGATGAGCGCTTCACCTCTAAAATGGCATCGCAGGTTATCGCACAAAGTGGAAAAGCAAAAAACAAACGACAGGATAAAAGCTTGATAGACACCGTATCGGCAACCATTATTCTACAAACATTTATGGAAACAAAAATCTAATATATGGCATTGAAAGATATTTTATTCTTTAGCGAGGGCATTGACTACACCATTAAGGAAAAGCAAAACCTTCGACGCTGGATCGGTGACACGATTAAGGCAGAAGGATATAAAAAGATCGGCGAACTTAACTTTATCTTTTGCGATGATGCCTATCTACTCGAGATAAACAAGCAATACCTTGACCACGACACGTATACGGATATCGTCACATTTGATTCTTCTGAAGAGGAGGATGTGATAGCGGGCGACATCTTTATTTCTGTGGAGCGTACCGCAGAAAATGCGGCAAAATTCTCCGTTTCTGAAAGGGATGAATTGCACCGGGTTATTATACATGGCGTGCTTCACCTTTGTGGCTTCTTGGATAAAGGCAAAGCCGATAAAGAACGAATGACAGCCAAAGAAAATGAATACCTAAATAAGCGCAGTTTTTAGCAATTGTGCTATCCTGTTTAGAATTGTAGCTTGTAGGGCATCAAGGGAGTAAGCCTGGCACAAGCAAGCATATTGTTACAGGGTTGCACCACTATTGATCGTGTTGATGGATATCTTTGTGTCATCAACTAAACTTTCTATGGTTCATATGTGCGCGTGGCTTATCGCTATCCTTTTATTTTTTACACCGGTTTTGCTGCATGCGCAAAGTTTGCAGGGCTGGGGTATCTATTTCGGAAATACAGCCATTCCAAACAGCAAGTTTTCCATTCATCACGAATTGCAGCTTCGGGATTATAAGATGCTGGGCGACCATCAGCAGACCTTACTTCGCTTTGGACTTCAGTATCGCGCTAACAAGGCTATCAACGTCACGATGGGCTATGCATATGTATATACAGAAAACGAGGGCTCGCCCAACTTACCATTTTCCGAGAACAGAATCTATCAGGAAGCCCTTATTCAGCATAATTGGGATATTTTACGTTTCAGGCACCGCGTCCGGACAGAAGAGCGATTTATGAGAAGCAGTTTACGAGGTCGCGCTCGGTATTGCTTATTCCTTGACGTTCCCCTGACCCAATCAAAAATGATGAAGGGCGGAACGTACCTTGCATTATATAATGAAGTGTTTGTGAATGTCTTTGCCGGCGGTGCCGATGCGTTTGATAGGAATCGCCTTTACGGCGGACTTGGCTATAAGCTTTTAGATAATTTGGGTATACAGCTAGGGTATATGCGGCAACATATAGGAAACAACGCTGGCACAAATAATCTTTTGTTGTCCTTGCACCACCAACTTAAACTGTAAGAGCCTGTTTACAATTCACTATGTAAATCTAAAACAGGCTCTAAAAAAAGAGGCCTGAGCCTCTTGTGTTAAAATCTTTCAAATTGCGAGAAGTAAAAGTTTCCCTCAATCTCGGCGTTTTCGTCAGAGTCTGAACCGTGTACGGCATTTGCCTCGATCGACTCTGCATATTTATTACGAATAGTACCTTCGTCTGCTTTTTTTGGATCGGTAGCACCTATTAACTTACGGAAATCTTCGACAGCATTTTCTTTTTCTAGGATCGCCGCTACGATAGGACCTGAAGTCATGAATTTTACCAAATCAGCATAAAAAGGTCTCTCTTTATGTACCGCATAGAAATTGCCGGCTGACTCTGGAGTCAGTTTGATATATTTCAGAGCCACGATTTTAAAACCGCCAGCGATGATGTCATTTAAAATGGAACCGATATGCCCGTTCGCAACTGCATCGGGTTTAATCATGGTAAAAGTTCTGTTTGTAGCCATTGTATCAATAATTTTCACAAAGTTAGCAAAAACCTTGTTCTTTACCGTACATCAACTTCAGGAAAATAGTCTGCTGTTTCGGCATGATATATAGCAACGGATAAACATTTGTTGTATTGTAATATATGCCTTATTACAGCGTATGCATCAAACCAGCCAACTTTTCGGCTGGTAATAGCAATCCCAGAAAAGTTGAGCAGCATGAAAAACAATCCAGGCGAATGGTCGTTAATTCTTTTATAGATAATAGATAATAGATAATAGATAATAGATAATAGATAATAGATAATAGATAATAGATTTATGTATAAGCTTTTGATAATGACATGCTTGGTTGTTGCAAGTTGTGGGCTGTCGGCCCAGGCATTAAAAACGGTATCGTATAGCGATGGTACGCAGAAATTGAATGGCTTAGTTACGGCCGTTAAAGGAAGAAATAAACCAGGTATACTAATTCTTCCGGCGTGGAAAGGAATCGATCAGGAAGCCAAAGACGCTGCCCTTGCTTTAGAAAAAGAAGGCTACATCGCTTTTATCGCGGATATTTATGGAGAAGGTAATATTCCCGAAGATAACGCTGCAGCAGGCAAGATTGCTGGAAAATACAAAAGCGACTACAAAGCATATCAACATCGCATACATTTGGCCCTGGAGGAACTCAAGAAAGCAGGAGCGCAGGCCGATAAGATTGCCGTGATCGGATATTGTTTTGGCGGGACCGGTGCCTTAGAGGCTGCGCGTGCACAGCTTCCGGTTAAGGGCGTGATCTCCATTCACGGCGGCCTAGCTAAAGATCCAGCAAGACCTAATACCGCATTAACAACCAAAATACTGGTCGAGAATCCCGCGGAAGATAAGGGTGTTACCCCAGAAATTTTAGAAGCCTTAACAAAAGAGTTGAATGATGGTAAAGCCGATTGGCAACTAATTACCTACGCAAATTCGGGCCACACCTTTACAGATCCCGCTTCCCCTGATTATAATAAAGTGATGGCGGACCGCGCTTGGAAGCATACCTTACTTTTTTTAGCAGAAGTGTTGAAGTAAAAAGCCTCTAAAATACGCTGGGAATTTGCCGCACAGCCTTTGCTAGAAACAAAGGCTGTGCCTTGCTATCCTGTTTTTCGTTTTTTGAATACCCCAAAATCAGCTTTCAATGCTTTACTCGGCTACTGATTAACAATGGTATACAGCCAGTCCCCGCGTTGATCGTTCGGCATGTAGTGACCAAACGCGTATCTCTGAATAATATAACAAACTTTTTACAAAAGCGCGAATACACCTGACGAGCAGGTACGAGGCGCTTACGCCATAAAGCAGTTCTTTTGCTCGTGAAAACAGGACAGCACAGGTTGCCTTTACCCTCCTTACTTGATAGCTTAGTACTAATAAATCTATGCAGCGCTTGTGCTAACCCAAGTGTTGGAATAATCCAATATGCTGTCGTATACGCTATCAATTAAACAAATGATGAGAAGGAACAAAATCGTATTACTTAGTTGGATAATCTTGTGTACCTGTTTTCAAGGACGGGTAGCAGCGCAGGATCGATTTCCAGATGGAAGTATAATTACACCTTGGTTCAAGCAGGTGGAGTCAACACGGGTAGAAAAATTGGGCAAAATCTATCGTATCACAGATTTTGGGGTACGACAAGATAGTACGATTTTGCAAACCGAAAAGATCCAAGCGGTCATTGATAAGGCACATCAAGCCGGCGGCGGCGTCATTGTTGTACCACGCGGAACCTTTTTAAGTGGCTCTATTTTTTTTAAACCTAAAACCCACCTGCATCTCGAAGAGGGTGCTACGTTAAAAGGTAGCGATGATATTGCTGATTTTGAGCTCCGCTTAACGCGTATGGAGGGGCAAACATTAAAATACTTCTCAGCCTTGGTCAATGCAGACAACGTGGATGGATTTACCATCTCAGGAAACGGAACGTTAGATGGTAATGGATTACGCTATTGGAAGGCTTTTTGGCTACGCCGAGCGTTTAACCCAAAGTGTACCAATATGGATGAAATGCGACCGCGCGTTCTATATGTTTCGAATAGCAAAGACGTGCAGGTATCCGGTATCCATATGAAAAACTCCCCGTTCTGGACTTCACACTATTATAAAGTAGAAAATTTGAAGCTGCTGGATCTCCGCATCACCGCTCCAGAAAAACCGGTTAAAGCACCCAGTTCTGATGCCATAGACCTTGATGTGTGTAAAAATGTACTTATTAAAAACTGTTACCTATCAGTAAACGATGATGCCATAGCACTAAAGGGAGGCAAAGGCCCGCAAGCGGATAAAGACCCTAATAATGGCGCAAATTCTAATATTATTATTGAAGATTGCGCCTTCGGATTTTGTCATAGTGCATTGACCTGCGGTAGCGAATCTATACATAGCTATAATATTATCTTTCGGAATAATACATTAGATAAGGCAAAAAAAATGCTGCAACTAAAAATGCGGCCAGATACACCGCAAGAGTACGAGCATATCTTAATCGAGAATGTAAGTGGCAATGCCAATAGCCTTTTGTTCGTAAAGCCGTGGACCCAATTTTTTGATCTGAAAGGCGAGAAGGATATTAAACTATCCTATGCGCGGAACATCACCCTTCGGAACGTGAAATTGGATTGCGATATCCTATTCGACGTAAATAAATCTGATCAATATCAACTCTCAAATTTTACGTTTGATAATGTAACCGTAAACGCTTCAAAGCGCGCCGATATTCAACAGAATTATATTACAAATTTCCAGTTGAAGGATGTAAAGGTGAATGGCAAACCGGTTATTAAAAAATAGCTAAATCTATGCATTTATTCTCCCGCATTTTGAAATGCATGCGCACTAGGTTATTGCTATCTTTCTTGCTGCTTTTGCTCCTCAACGTGGCGCACACGGTAAAAGCACAACGTTTGGTCGAGTTTCTTGATCGGGGTTTGGTAGCGTTGAAAACAACAGAGAAATCTACCTTTTTAAGCTGGCGCCTGCTCGCCACTGATGATTTTGAAAAGCAATTTGCGCTGTATAGGCAGTATGCTGGCGAGCAACGCGTGCGATTACATGAAAAGCCATTAGATAAAGGAACAAACTTCCAAGATACAACGGTTGATCACTCGAAGGATGTAACGTACACGCTGATGGAAGTACAGGATGGAAAGGAAATCCAGACGGATGCGATCGTTTTGCGCGCGAAGGATCCCGTTCGTTCCTACTTGGAAATCCCCTTGCGCACCCCCGCGGGCTATACCCCTGGAGATGCCTCTGTTGCTGATCTGGACGGTGATGGCACCTACGAAATCGTGCTTCATCAAACCGGCAAAACGCATGACAATGCCCATAACGGAATAACGGACGAGCCCATTTTTCAAGCCTACAAATTGGATGGGACCTTTCTTTGGGAAATAAACCTAGGCAAGAACATTAGGGAAGGAGCGCACTATACCCAATTTTTGCTGTACGACTTGGATGGAGATGGCCGAGCGGAATTGGTCTGCAAAACAGCAGATGGCACCAAAGACGGGATGGGCAATATTCTTGGGGATGCCGATGCCGACTGGCGGGATACCGTAATGCACTCGCCAACCTTTGGCCGCATCTTGGAAGGCCCTGAGTTTCTCACAGTCTTCGACGGTTTGACTGGCGAAGCGCTCAACACAGTAGACTATCTGCCTTTTCGGGGCGATTTGCTTAGCTGGGGCGATACGAAAGCGAACCGCTCCGATCGCTTTCTAGCCGGCGTAGCCTATTTGGACGGTAAAAATCCGTCTATTGTCATGACACGTGGCTACTACGCCCGTACCGCACTAGTCGCTTGGGACTTCAAAGATAAAAAATTGCAGCTGCGTTGGGTTTTCGATACGGAGAAGGCAGAACACTCCTATGCTGGGCAAGGTTACCATAATCTATCCATTGCCGACGTGGATCAAGACGGGAAAGACGAAATAATTTTTGGTGCGATGACGATTGATGATGATGGGACAGGCTTATACAGCACAGGCCTAGGTCATGGTGATGCGCTCCATGTTTCTGACTTGGATCCCGATAGGGCCGGACTAGAGGTCTTTGGAATACACGAGCTTAAAGGCGGACGTAAAGGTATTGGGGCAGCCTTGCGTGATGCGCGTACGGGCGAAATTCTTTTTCAGGGAGCAATCGACCAAGACGTGCCACGCGGGGTCGCCGGCAATATAGATCCTGAACATAAAGGTGCTTATATGTGGTGGAAGGGGTCAACCTCTTTATATGATATGAAGGGCAATGAAGTGGGCATAGCACCAAAGTCGGCAAATTTCCTGATTTGGTGGGATGGGGACCTTAGTCGAGAGTTACTCAATAGCAACTATATTGAAAAGTATAAAACAGGTGTTATTTTTAAAGCAGAAGGTGCGTCATCTATCAATGGAACCAAGAGTACGCCCAATTTAAGCGCCGATATATTTGGCGATTGGCGAGAAGAGCTTATCCTGCGAGCCGACGACAATCAGTCTTTACGCATCTACAGCACCATAATCCCTACCGAACATCGCCTCTACACGTTGATGCACGACCCGCAATACCGGTTAAGCATCGCTTGGCAAAATGTTGCCTACAACCAACCACCGCACACAAGTTACTACCTAGGTACAGGAATGGATAAGCCTTCGCCACCGCAGGTGGAAATCGTCCATCCGGAGCGGGTGCGTAATGCGGCGAGTACAAGGCTGTTGCTTGGCGGTCGTGTAGAAGATTGGGCTGCCAATCCGGTTGTAATTTGGAATGCGAAAAAAAGAAACGATATATGCCGTACAGCAAGAGGCAAGCATAGCGATACAAACGATGACGAAGCTATGGAAAATGCAGCCTTCGTCGTAAAGGAGCTGCAGCGTTTAAACACTCTTTGAAACACTATCTAAAATAATGAATATTACAAAAAATGTGATAATTAAAACTTTCGTCATCTTATGCATGATCGTTACCTGCGGATTTACTGTTAAGCCGGATAGGCCAACCCTATTTGTGATTGGCGACTCCACCGTAAAAAGCGGAAGAGGCGACGGCGATAACGGGCAATGGGGATGGGGCAGTCTCCTAGCCGACTACTTCGATACATCGGCTATACGCGTTGAAAATCGTGCGTTAGGTGGAACGAGCAGCAGAACTTTTTACAATAACCCCAAACTGTGGCAGCAGGTGCTAGACAGCATTCGGCCGGGCGATTATGTCATCATGCAGTTTGGACACAACGATGCTAGCCCTATTGTAGATACACTACGTGCCCGGGGAACAATCAAAGGCAATGGAGATGCCTATCAAGAAGTGAACAATCCTTTACTCAAACAACGGGAAATGGTTTATAGCTATGGCTTTTACTTGCGAAGATTTGTAAAAAATGTGCATGATAAAGGTGCAACTGCGATCATTTGTTCACCAATTCCGCGGAATGCCTGGGAGGGAGACAAGGTGCAGCGATCTGACTATGCAATTTGGGCGCGAGAAGCTGCACAGCAGGCGGCAGCATTTTTTGTTCCCCTACAGGATTTGGTGATCAACCAATATGAAAAGTCGGGGAAAGCCATGGTAGCAGAAACGTATTTTGAGCCAAAAGATGCAACGCATACCATTAAGGCCGGTGCCGAATTGAATGCCGCGCTGTTAGCCGGCTTTTTAGCCGATAACAAAAATAGTGGGTTACAAAAATTTCTGAAAAGATAAGCTGACACCAGGCATTATTCTAAAGTCATATGAAGAGAGAAAAGCTACGTTTATTTGGTTTGATGTTGTTGATCAGTGTGCTATCTAGTGCTTGCTTAACAAACGTACACCAGGCAAATCACAAACCTAAGGCAAGTAAGCAAGAGGTGCTACAGGTGTTACAGTCGACGAACGCCTATTTCATGGAGAAATGGCCGGATACCGGAAAGCCAATCTACACGACGCGCTGGCGACCCAGTAATATATGGACCAGAGCCGTATACTATGAAGGTTTGATGGCGCTCTATGCCATAGATCGAGACCAGCGTTACTATGACTATGCCGTCGATTGGGGAACAAAGCACAATTGGGGTATGCGGAACGGCCTAGAAACACGAAACGCCGACGACCAAGCTTGCGGGCAGGTATACCTCGAGCTGTACGAATTGGATAAGGAAGAAGAAAGAATCCGTGCGATTAAAAAGAATATAGATTTCGTGATGCATTCGGGCAAGGTGGATGATTGGACATGGATCGACGCTATTCAGATGGCGATGCCCGTCTTCGCGAAGCTTGGCGTGATGTTCGATGATCCACGTTATTTTGATTACATGTATAAGCTGTATAGCTACTCCAAAAACGAAGAAGGAGGTGGCCTGTATAATCCAACGGATAAATTATGGTGGCGCGATCGAAATTTTGTACCACCTTACCAAGAACCCAATGGTGAAGACTGCTATTGGTCTCGTGGTAACGGCTGGGTTGTTGCTGCTTTGGTACGTGTGTTGGCCGTGATTCCGGAAAATGAAAAGAACCATGCTGTTTACCTACAAGATTTTAAAGACCTGATGGAAGGGGTGCTGAAAGCACAGCGTAAGGATGGCTTTTGGAACGTGAGTCTGCATGATCCAACTAATTTTGGCGGTCGGGAGACCTCGGGCACCGCACTGTTTGCGTATGGCATGGCTTGGGGTATCAATCAAGGCATCTTAGATGCCGCAGTTTATCGGCCGGCATTAGATAAAGCATGGCAAGCCATGGTTGACGAAGCCGTGCACCCATCGGGATTTTTGGGCTATGTGCAAGGCACGGGCAAAGAGCCAAAAGATGGACAACCGCTTGGCTTTTCTACAGTACCGGATTTTGAAGATTATGGATTGGGATGTTTCTTACTTGCGGGCTCCGAATTCTATAAATTGTTGGAAAGCGGACGCTAAAAAAAGGAGAGATACGCTCATTTTGCGGCACTAAAAATTTAGGAAATCGCATGAAAATAGATCTTTATAAAAAATGTGATGATGCAAAAGATTGCTTTTAAGATGAAACTAAAGCCTGGAATGCAAGCGGAATATGAAAAAAGGCATGCGGCAATTTGGCCAGAATTGGTTACGCTTTTGAAAGAAAACGGTATCGCTGATTATACCATTTTTTTTGATGAAGAATCCGATTCATTATTTGCCGTTCAACGCTTGACTGGGACTTCGTCGCAAGAGCTTGGAAAAATAGCACTCGTGCAACGTTGGTGGAAATATATGGCGGATATTATGGAAACAAATGAGGATTTCTCGCCCGTGTCGACAGCATTGCCCGTGGTGTTTCATCTAGATTAAAAATATATGAAAAAGAAATGGATAACGTTGCTATTCATCGGCTTAGTGCTGAATGCTGCTTTCGCACAGGAAGGATGGCCCACTGTAACAAAAGAAATGAAACCATGGACCCGCTGGTGGTGGATGGGCTCAGCCGTAGACAAACTTCACCTAGCACGCGAGCTGCAGCGCTTTGATGATGTCGGGATTGGCGGGGTGGAAGTAACGCCCATTTATGGTGCAAAAGGATACGAATCGCGCTACATTCCCTATTTATCTGGCGACTGGATGGATATGTTGGCATTCACCACTGAGAAAGCAAACAGCTTAGGTCTCGGTGTAGATATGAACTTAGGCACAGGATGGCCGTTTGGAGGACCGCAAGTAACGGAACAGGATGCCGCGACGAAGTTTTTCTTGGATGAGATCATTTTGAAGAAGGGCGACCAGCTACGTTTCCCACTTGGGCCAATAGATAGCAAACAGACTTTTGCAAAGTTGCAGGCGCTTCGCGCGTTTAAGTCAAATGGCGAAGAGATCAATTTGGATCAATACATCGGCAAAACAGCTGGGCAATGGACTACGAGTGAAGCGGTGCGCGTAATTGCGCTTTTTGCGGGTCGCACGAAGCAAAAGGTGAAACGTGCAGCACCAGGTGGTGAAGGCTTTACGCTTGATCATTTAGGCGTGATACCGGTGAAACACTACCTAAGCTCATTTGCAGAAGCTTTTAAAGAAAGGCAGATCCCCATCCGCTCCTTTTTTAATGATAGCTATGAAGTGTATGGCGCCAATTGGACCGATAGTTTTTTGCAAGAGTTTCAGAAGCGAAAAAGCTATAAATTGGAAGACCACCTTTTAGATTTTGCGGGAAAGGGCGCTGATAAAGATCGGGAGGCGAGGGTGAAGGCTGACTATCGGGAGGTAGTGAGTGCCGTGCTCCGCGACAATTTTTTGATACCATTCACTAAATTTGCGCATCAGCGGGGAGCCTTGTCTCGCAATCAGGCACATGGATCGCCGGGAAATCTAATCGACCTGTACGCCAGTACAGATATTGCCGAATGCGAAACCTTTGGTTCCAGCTTCTTTAATATTCCGCACCTGCGCCGAGACTCGGCAGATGTACGGAATGTAGATCCAGATCCCATGATGTTCAAGTTTGCTTCTTCAGCAACTAATACACATGGCAAGAAATATACTTCATCGGAAACCTTTACTTGGCTTACCGATCATTTCAAAACTGCATTGTCGCAAACAAAGCCAGAGGTTGAGCAGCTGTTCTTGACCGGTGTAAACCATGTTTTTTACCACGGAACGACGTATTCGCCGGAAGATGTCGCCTTTCCTGGCTGGCTATTTTATGCATCAGTTAATTTTACCAGTAACAATCCATTGTGGAACCATATGGACGGGCTCAACCAATACATTACCCGTGTACAATCCATTTTACAAACTACACGGGCTGATAATGAGCTGTTGGTCTATTGGCCGATCTACGATGTATGGCAAGATACGGTTGGCGCATTTAAAACACTCGGCGTACACCATGTCGATCGTTGGTTGCATCCCACAGAATTTTATAAACAGAGTGTTGCCCTACAGCAATCCGGATATAGTTTTGATTTCGTAACAGATGCAATTCTTGACCAAACCACTGTTGATAGCGAGGGGCTGATAACGGCGAAGAATGCACGACCCTATAAAGCGGTGATCGTACCTAAAAGTGCGTATTTTTCAGAAACCACCTTTGCGAATTTGCTTGATCTGGCAAAGCAAGGTGCAACCGTCATATTTCAAGGATTGCCACAAGATGTTTATGGTTTTAATAATGTGGACGAACGAAGGAAGCAGCTGAGCGATCTTCGTGCTACACTAAAGTTCTCTAGAGAAGGAGAGAACCAATACACGGCTTATGGTAAGGGCAAAGTTTACTTGACCAAAGATATACACTCCGCGCTGGAAACAGAACAGATTTTTGCAGAGCGCTTAGTGCGTTCGGGCCTGAAATTTAGCAGGCGTGTTGAGAAGGGAAAAACATACTACTATCTCGTGAATCATAGCGACAAAACGGTTGACGACATGTTCCGGTTAAATACACTGGGCGCAAGCTGTACCCTTTTAGACCCGCAGACAGGGGAAATATTTGCGCTGCCTATCAAAGAAGGAAATGTCCGGCTACAGATTCCTTCAGGGTATGCTTGGCTTGTCGCAATATCCGACAAGCCGGTTACTGCAACTCCATACCGATACATAAATGAAACGGCGGAACTTCCCGTTTTTAATCAGCCTTGGAAGGTAACGTTCATTAGCGGTGGGCCGGAACTACCGAAAAGCCGCACGTTACAACGGCCCTCTTTTTGGACAGCTTGGAAGGACGAACATGCTAATCGCTTTTCAGGCATCGCAAACTACGAAACGACCATCCAATTGGATAAGCAACCGGGCAAGTCTTATCTCCTGACCTTGGGTACCGTAGGTGAAAGTGCACGCGTATTTGTGAACGATGAGGTAATGGGGATAGTATGGTCCCATCCCTTTCAATTGGAGATTGGAGAGGCCCTGCAGAACGGAAAGAACACAATACGTGTAGAGGTTGCCAACCTGATGGCCAATCGGGTACGCGATTTAGATAAAAGAAAAGTCTCTTGGCGCAATTACCATGAAATAAACTTCGTGAATATAGACTACGAGAGCTTCGATGCCAGCTCCTGGCAGATAATGGATAGCGGCTTGCATGGTCCGGTAAAATTACTTGCATACTAAGCTGCGTAAAGCAACGTGAAAGCGGCCGTCCAATGATTTTTGGATGGCCGCTTTTGTTTATGATTTTCAGCGTGTGTGCATAGCATCTTGTTGTTAAGGAATAGGTTAAGATGTAACGTTCTTGTTGCAACGCATGAAAGCGCAGGACGGTTGTTTCACTTTAACTCCCTACATTGTAAATAATAACCACATAAATCTATACACAATACAAAAACGTTAAGGCTATGAAAACAACGATTCTGTTTCGTTTTCTATTAACAATTCTGCTTGGCTTCGGCTATGAAGCTTTTGCTCAAGAATTGTGGAAAGGGAAGATCGTGGATGCCGCGCAACAACCTATTGCGGGGGTTTCCATAACAATTAAAGGCGATGCAACTCGTGCTGTATCTTCGGATGCAAACGGTGCTTTTGAATTATCTGCAAGGAAGGGCGAAATTCTCCTCTTCTCTTCGATTGAATATGAAAGTCAGGAAATCCAGCTCGGCGATTTGCAAACGCTAACCATCACGCTCAAAAGTAAAGAAGAGGTAATTGATGAGGTGGTCGTTATCGGATACGGTACGCAACGGCGCTCCAATGTTATTGCGCCAATTTCCAAATTTAACGCCGAAGGATTGCAAGAGCGTCCGGTCATACGTGTCGATCAAGCGCTGGTGGGGCAGATGTCAGGGGTACGGGTTAAGCAGACGACGGGAATCCCGGGAAAGGGGCTTAGCGTTCAGGTTCGAGGCTCGGGCTCGATTACCGCTGGAAGCGAACCTTTGTATGTTATTGACGGATTCCCGTTGACGGTTTCTTCGCCTAATGGTTCTGGCAATTACGCAACAGGAAACCCGTTAGACAATATTAATCCAAATGACATCGAATCTATTGAAGTACTAAAAGATGCCTCGTCTGCAGCTATCTACGGATCTAGAGCGGCAAACGGTGTTGTCCTCGTGACAACAAAGCGCGGGAAAACCGGACAAGCAAGATTGAACTTCAATACCTATTTAGGTATGTCGGAAGCATATAGAAAACTAGACATGTTAAACGGCGAAGAATGGATTGACCGCGCCACCGAGATGATCAATGCGCAGTGGGTAGCATCCGGTAGCGGACGTACAGCAAGCCAAACAACCGAGCAGCGTCGAGCTATTTTAGGCTTATCTCCCGGAACTGTTAACCCATCCTTTATGTACGATGACCGCTGGTTGCAAGCGGGCTTTCCTGGGCTTAATTTAATCAATTGGCAGGATGAAGCCTACCGGAAAGGCTTAGTGCAGAATTACCAATTGGCAGCATCTGGCGGAACCGATTTCGTAAACTATTACATTTCGGGGAACTATATGGATCAAAAAGGGATAGTAAAGGGCTTAGACTACAAAAATTACGCCCTACGGGCGAATGTGGATGTGAAGCCCACCAAAAAATTGGCTTTTGGATTAAACTTGGCACCCACCTATTCGTTGGCCAATGATCCCGGTGTGGAAGGAAAGGATAACATTATGCATCAAATCTATTCGATGTCACCTGTGCAAGACCACCCTGCAGGAACAGTTAACGTTTTCGAGAACGAAAAATACCCGTGGAGTGTCTCTACCAATGATCCTATTGCGAAGTTAAACAACTATGTCGGTGAAAGTAAAATCGCGCGTGTGCTAGCCAGTATGTATGGGCAGTACGAGATTTTGGATAGATTGACGTTTAAGACAACCTTGAATATAGATCATACCGATCGCCAAGCAACAAGCTTTGTACCCTACACGGTATCTGGTACATTGGCCAGCCGTATCAACAACCCAAATCTCGCCACCTCTGGGTCGGCAAATGGTTATCGCCGGCAAACTATCGTGAACGAAAATACCTTGCATTATGATCTGGATATTAATAAACATAATATCAGTGCCTTACTAGGGCATGCATATAATTATGATCGCTTGGATATCTCTTCAATCAGTTCGCAAGGAGGCTTCACCAACAGTTCCATACGTACGCTAAATGCCGCTGTGAGAACTGTTGCATCTACCGAAGCGAGTAAAAACTTAATGCTTTCTTATTTTGGACGTTTGCAATACGCCTATGATAATAAGTACCTTTTTTCAGCGAGCTTGCGGCGTGATGGATCATCCCGTTTCGGTGCCAATACCAAGTGGGGCTGGTTCCCGTCTGTTTCTGCCGGTTGGCGTGTGTCTGACGAAGCTTTCCTGGAATCGCTTACCTTCTTGAATGACTTCAAGATTCGAGGAAGCTACGGTGAGTCTGGAAATAATAATATTGGGGATTACAGCGGAATATCAGTTTTGGGCTTTAACAACTATACGTTCAATGGTGCAGTGGCTCCTGGACAAGCGCCAGCAAACATCATCAACCCGAATCTTACCTGGGAAAAATCACGCACGTTTGACCTTGGGGTAGATTTCGCAGTTTTTAATTCGCGTCTTTCCGGATCGTTTGATTGGTATCAACGTACGAGCAGCAGTCTATTGCTGAATGTGCCGGCGATGTTTGCTTCCGGTTTTTCCAACTATCTGGACAATGCCGGAGAGGTAAAGAGCCGCGGCTGGGATTTGGAGTTGACCTCTCGCAATTTTGTAGGATCCAACTTTACCTGGTCAACTTCTTTCAATCTTAGTAATAATAGTAATAAAATTACGAAGTTGATTGGCAACCAAGAGCAAATCCTAATTCCATCTTCTTTTGATATTGAGCACAGTATACTTCGCGTCGGCGAACCGATGTATTCGATCTATGTGGTGCAGCAGGACGGAATTTTAAGCCAGCAGGATATCAATAACGGTGCTCCTATTTTCGGTAATCAAATCGCTGGAGATCCGCGTTATGTAGACGCTAACGGCGATGGTGTAATCGATGCCAATGACCGGGTAATCGTGGGACACCCCAATCCAGATTATGTGTGGGGTATCACGAACGATTTTCGATACAAGAATTTTGACCTCAGTCTATTATTTCAAGGACAACGGGGTGGGCATATCTATTCCTTGCTAGGGCGTGCGCTGGGCAGAACTGGTCAAGGGTCGACAGACAATGCGCTTGGTTTTTACCGGGATCGTTGGCGATCAGAAGAAGATCCAGGAGACGGACGGGTAGGTAAGGCTTACTCTACATTCGGGCGAATAAAAAACACCGACTGGTTGTACTCGTCTGATTATTGGCGCTTGCGGAACGTTACTTTCGGTTACAACTTCAAAGATTTGCGACTCGGAGGCAATTCGAAATTGAATAGCGGCCGTCTCTACCTTACGCTAGAAAATTATTGGGGACAAGATAAGTATGATGGTGGGGTAAATCCAGAGTCGGCAAACACAAACCTGAGCGGTAGTAGTAGCTATCTCGAACCCGGCGATTATGGTGGACTCGCCCTTCCGAAAACAATCACTTTTGGTATTAATCTGACATTCTAAGACAATGAAAAAGATACTTTATATAGCACTAGGTTGCGTGCTGCTGAGCTCTTGCGATATGGATCTCGGCCAACAACCCATATCCGAAGGAACTTCGGAAACTTACTTTCAAACGGTTAATGATTTTACACAAGGTCTTACCGCTGTCTACAGCGCCGCACGAACCTATCCTGATCGCTTGCTCAACCTATCAGAAACGCGTTCTGACAATTTATATGCCGTGTCGGATGGTGGTGTTCGCGATTGGGAAGGTATAAACAGCTTCCACAAAAACATCAATGCCAATCCCTACGTGGTGGATGCGTGGGAGGACAATTACATAGGCGTCTTTCGTGCCAACAACTATTTGGAGCAATTGGCCACAAAAGGAGAAAGTGTGGTGACGGATGCCACGCTTCGCAGGAGGATGGAGGCCGAGGCTCGTTTCTTAAGAGCATTCTTCTATTTCGATTTGGTTCGCTATTTCGGTCGGGTTCCACTTATCGATCGTGTGGTGTCTGATGCGGAAGCCAAAACCATTGGGCGAAGCCCCGTGGCAGAACTTTGTAATTTTATTGAACAGGATTTGTTATTCGCTATCGATAATTTGCCCAAGCCAAGCGCTTATGCTTCCGTTGATGCTGGCAGGGTGAATACCTACGCAGCAAAAATGCTTTTAGGGTTGTTGTACATGAGCAAGTCAGGGCCTACCTTGAATGTAGATGGTATTGGTCAAAATAGCAACGAGTGGAGTAAGGCCGTAACCCAGTTTAACGATATCATTGCCAGCAATGAGTTCTCAAGCTTGGCCACCTACGCATCTATTTTTGATTATGCCAATGAACGGAATAGGGAAGTGATCTTCAATATTGAATATGTGAGCGGAGGAAACCCGGTCGTTGGCGCTACCTTTCCTTGGGTATTGGTGCCAGATAGGTATTTTCAGTCTTTTGGCTTTACCGCACAAGGGGGCCTTACTATCCGCCCAGTCTCTACGGATTTAGTGAATAGATATGAAGCTGATGATGTCCGTAAGTCATTTAGCATCCAAAGCAGCTTTGCGGACGGCCCCGTAGTGGAAAATCGTCCATTCATCAAGAAATTTGTGGATATAACCAAGGTGCCTACGACAAGCCGAATGGACTGGCCAATCAACTTTATCGTTTTTCGATACACAGATCTGCTGTTGTTAAAAGCGGAATGTATACTGAATGGCGCTGCAGGCTCGGCGGCAACAGAGGTAGATGCCGTAGTCAACGCGGTACGCAGTCGAGCCGGATTAACAGCTCCTTTAGTAGGTGTTACAAAAGAACAATTGCTGGAAGAGCGTCGCCGGGAGTTTATCGGTGAAGGATCCCGTTGGTTTGATCTTATCCGCTCGGGAACCGTGGAAGCAACAATAAAAGCCTGGATAGCAGCGGAAGACAGTGGTGGGCAAATGGACGATTTCATCATCGACTATATTCTTTACCCCGTGCCGCAATCAGAATTGAACAAAAGTCCGGGGCTCTACGAGCAGAATAAAGGGTATTAGTAATCGATATGGCGAACAGCACCGTATGAACATGGTAATATATGTTTGTACGGTGTTGTTTCCATTTATAGCTGTATTCTAGGAAAATTTACAGAACGGCAAAATTGCATTTCTATTTAAAAAACCGTTTCTTTAGCACATCACCTAGAGACGTACCTATGAACAATCAGGAATTCATTAAGAGTATTCAGATTAGCGACTTTTCCTCGACACCGAAATATCTGCAGCTGGCCGATGCGGTCATTGATGGCGTAAAAAACAGCCATTTGCGGCAAGGAGATATTTTACCGTCGATAAACGAGCTTAGTGTGCACCTGGATATTTCTCGCGATACGGTGGAAAAAGGCTATAAGCATTTAAAAAGCTTGGATATCATCTCCTCTACCCCAGGAAAAGGATACTTCGTAGAGAAATCGGACGTAGTCAACAAGCAGAAAATAGCGCTTTTTCTTAATAAGTTGAGCGCCCATAAAAAAATTGTCTACGACGCTTTTGCCAATGAGCTTGGCGATGAAGCTTCTCTGGATCTCTTTGTCTATAACAGTGACATCTCCCATCTTCGCACCCTGCTGCTCAACTTAACCAAACAATACGATCGGTATGTAATTTTTCCGCATTTTAAAGAAGGTCGTGATCAAGCTCCAGAGGTGCTCTCGCTTATACCTGTAGAAAAACTACTGCTACTGGGCAAGATGGTAGATGGCATGGATGGGGAATTCGATGCCGTGTATGAAAACTACGAAAAGGATATCTATGAAGCGCTGGAAAAAACATTGGAACCTTTGTCAAAATACCGAACGCTTAAATTAGTGTTTCCTGATAACAGCGATTATCCGAAAGCAATCATCAAAGGTTTTTACAAGTTTTGTCAGCAGTATGCATTTGATCATATGTTGGTTGGAAACTTGAATAAAGAGCCATTAAAAAAAGGCGAATGTTATATAAATATCGCAGAAGATGATTTGGTCCTGATACTGGAAAAGTGTATCGCTAAAAATTATAAAATAGGCAAGGATGTCGGCATTATCTCCTATAACGAAACGCCATTGAAGAAATTTATATTGAATGGTATCACCACCATCTCCACGGATTTTGAACTCATGGGTAAGTATGCTGCCCAAATTGTCAAATTAAAAGAAACAACACAACTCGAAGTACCATTTTACGTCAATATCAGACCTTCCATTTAATTCTTTCCAACCATAAAATAGGCGTGGCCTGCCATGCCTCCTAAATTGCCGCTGCAGATTGCTGTAGACGGCTTGGATAATCTATTTACTTCTAGCTGCCGCGCGGCGATGTGAAAACTGCTCTGCACGTTTGAAATACAATTCTTGCTTGCCTTTTGTCTTCATATTAGGAAATGTCAGGACAGCGCAGGATACGTTTGGCACTTGTTTTTAATATCTTGTGGATGTAAACCTACAAATGCTAACTGTAAAGAAGTAAACCATGATTCGTAAAACAGGCAACGACCTACGATCATTTTCCAGGCGACATTTTATCCAATCTGGGCTGTATACGCTCTCAGGCATTCTTTTTATGGAGCCCTTGTTAGGGAATATTAAACTTACGCCCACGGCGCCGGCCTTTACACTAAAACCCATTGGCCGATCCTTACAACTAGCGGATTATTACATCTGGTGCTCCTCACCGATTTGGGGCGAAGATGGCAAAGTACATCTGTTTTATTCGCGGTGGCGCAAGGAGCGTGGAATGAGTGGTTGGATTCGCGGATCCGAGATCGCCCATGCGGTGGCCGACAGTCCCTACGACACCTTTCAACATCAGTCGGTGGTGCTTGCGCCACGTGAAGGCTATTGGGATAGTACAACCTGCCACAATCCGCTAATCAAAAAGGTGGATGATACCTACTACCTATTTTACATGGGCAATTCCAATGGAAAAACCGATACGAAACGTATAGGCGTCGCAACGGCCAAGACTATTGCTGGGCCTTGGAAACGCATGGATGAACCTTGCTTATTGCCCGGCGAACCTGGTGCCTGGGACGATCATTGCACAACCAACCCTGCCTTTATAAAAGGTGATGATGGAAAATATTGGTTGTTTTATAAGTCGTGGAATACCGCTGAGTACCAACAGGCGAAAGGAGCCGTCCGTGGTAATCGAAAATATGGACTGGCAAAGGCTGATCAACCCGCGGGGCCTTATGAGCGTGTGTCGGAAAAGCCTGTACTCGATTTTTCAGATCAGCCTAACAATGCGCAACTTGAAGATGCCTTTGTTTGGAAAGAGCAAGGAACCTATTACATGATTGCGCGCGATATGGGCTTTTTCAATCACGAATTCGGGTTGCTGCTATCGTCGAAAGATGGTCTGAAGTGGGCTCCTCCGCGCGTCTCTTACGGCGCAATGAAAGACTATGTGACCGAGCCTCAACCAGCGGCTCATTTAAAACGCTTTGGTCGGTTGGAAAGGCCGATGCTGCTGCTCGACACAAACACGGAGAAACCGCAATTTTTGTTTGGCGCCACACAAGGAGGCGACCATAGCAGCGCCACAACATTTGTTTTTGAGATTGTATCGTACACACTTTGATTTAATTATAAACCACTATGATGAAAAAAATAATTGGAAGTATCCTTATCTGTTTAGCCATATCGTATTCAATGGCGCAAGAGACAACATGGACAGCAGCTTCGCAACCGCTTGCAGAGATTGAAGCACTTAAGAAGCAGATTGTAGCACCAACATTCCGCAGCAAAGATTACGCTATTACCAACTATGGTGCAAAGGGCGACGGCGTCACGAAAAATACCGAGGCCATTCGTAAAGCTATTGAGCAATGCAATAAAGATGGTGGCGGACGCGTCGTCGTACCCAATGGGATCTTTTTAACTGGAGCAATATATCTAAAAAGCAATGTGAATTTACACATTCAGGAAGGTGCTACCATCTTGTTTAGCCGTGATAGTTCAGATTACCCGATGGTTTTCACCCGTTGGGAAGGCATGGAATGCATGAATTTCTCCCCATTTATCTATGCGTACGGCGAAGAGAATATCGCCATTACGGGAAAAGGGCTTTTGGATGGTAATTCGGATAATGACCACTGGTGGTATTGGTGCGGCGCGCGCAAGTATGGATGGGACGAAAGCAAGCCCGGCGAGCAAAAGCCTGCCCGAGCGCTCCTGCACCAACAGATGGCCGAAGAGATGGATTCTCGAAAAAGGATATATGGCGATGGCCATTTCCTGCGTCCCAATTTTGTGCAGCCCTATCAATGTAAAAATGTGTGGATTGCTGATGTAAAGATGATTAATTCGCCGATGTGGAACCTTAATCCGGTATTGTGTGAGAATGTACTTATTGAGCGTGTTAAGATCGTAAGCCACGGACCCAACAATGATGGTTGCGACCCAGAAGCTTGCAAAAATGTGTGGATCAAAGATTGTTATTTTGATACAGGAGATGATTGTATCGCGATCAAATCAGGAAGAGACGAAGACGGCCGTAACATTGGTCGTCCTGCAGAAAACCACATTATCGAAAACTGTATGATGAAAGATGGCCATGGCGGTGTGGTCATCGGTAGTGAGATAGCGGGTGGCGCAAGAAATATCTACGCCCTCAACAATGTGATGGACAGCCCAAACCTGGATCGCGCCCTGCGCATAAAAACAAGCTCCAGCCGTGGAGGTACCATCGAGAATGTGTTTTTCTATAACACCGAAGTGGGGCAATACAAAGAAGCTGCGGTGCGATTCAATATGTTTTACGAAAAGCCAGGAAAGCATATCCCGACGATCCGCAATATATGGGTGGAAAATTTGGAAGTGAAGGGCGGCGGCAAGTATGCCGTGCTATCTAGTGCCTACGAATCATCGCCGGTAACGAACTTTACGATGATCAACTGTAAGATCGATGGCGTTCAAGAACCCTACAAAGTAGATCACCTGAAGCAGGTGACGCTTAAAAATGTCGTCATTAATGGCAAGCCGATCTCCTCATTTGACTAACTATGTTTAAACTACTGCTGTATGCGCTGGTATTGGGCGCTTTGTTTCATGAGCCATGTTATGCGCAAGCTAAGCATTGGCAAAAACACGAACGTAACCTGCACTATACCGCGGATCAGGGCGATTTCCTGTTGGTAAATGGTCGATACCGATTTAATAGAGCCCTGTATGGCGATAACCGTGCTTCACGAGTGGAAGCAGGAGACCTGCCAGAGTTTGCCCTATATCTTCCGGGCATGGGGGGCAATCTACAATTTGTCATCGCTCGGGATGGTAGATACAAAAAACTAATCGATGCGGACCATATAGAAACCCGTTATCGAGCAGGCGCAATGATGTACCGCATTCAAGACGAGCTTCTCGGAGGCGGATCCTTGCATCTGACGCTGCTCGCCCAATATAAAGAAGAGGGCTTAGTGCTGAAGATATCTGGCGAAGGAGTGCATCCTGAAACGCTGTTGTATAGCATATATGGTGGTGCAAGTGGTAAGACATTCAGCCGAAATGGCGATATCGGTGCCGATCCGGAATCCGGTTTCTATCTGTTGCCAGCCTATGCGGAGGGCAATGTTTTCGATCTGCAAAAGACCGCATTTTGCTTACGTTTCGTCGGCAAGCGAAATGAAGAGCAGCTTGTACACGGCGACTTCGGTGGCGCGCAAAAGCTGGCCTTGGCAGATGCTGCAGTGCTGCAGCATCTGCCAAATCTAGAACAGCACAAGCCCGCTAAAAGTCCAATCATCTACGCAAAATATGAGGTAGTAGCCAAGCCGATATACATCCAAGTGGCAAAGGGGCCAATCTCGGGAAAAGCAAAGACAAACAAGGAGCTCTCCGTCCTGTTTGCCGAGGCTGACCGAGCACGACTGGCCTTGGCCAATCGTATCAAACTGCGCACGCCAGATCAATACATTAACAATGTGGGAGAAACACTTGCGCTTGCGGCAGACGCCATTTGGGAAAGCCCAAGTTATCTGCATGGCGCGGTCGCTTGGCGCATGCGCCTTAATGCTTGGCGGGGAGCTTATGCCGCGGACGCACTGGGTTGGCATGATCGCGCCAAGGAACATTTTTCCGGCTACCTGCGTTCCCAGGTATTAGAGCCAAATACAGCACTAGTCGTTATGGATACCGCCCTGCATTTAGCGCGGCATATCGAAAAAATGGGGACCTCGGTATTTAGTAGCGGGTATATATCTCGAAATCCCAACAACAATAAAGTGCCGCACCACTATGATATGAATTTGGTGTTCTTCGATCAGTTGTTTTCCCATTTGGATTACACCGGTGACAAGAGCTATTTAAAGGAAGTGTGGCCCAGTATCTTGCGGCATTTGGCTTGGGAAAAACGGAACTTCGATATAGATAACGATGGACTTTATGATGCCTATTGTGCTATTTGGGCCAGCGACGGTCTGCAATACTCGGGCGGAGGAGTGACGCACAGTAGCGCCTACAATTATCGCGCTAATCGCGCTGCTGCAAAGTTAGCGGGGATCTTAGGTGTCGACTCTCAGCCTTTTACCGCAGAAGCCGATAAGATTGCGAAAGCGCTAAAAAATCGATTATGGATAACAGAGAAAGGCCATTTTGCGGAATTCGAAGATCGATTGGGAAATAAATCAAGACATGAAAGCCCAGGGCTGTGGACAATTTACCATATAGCAGATGCCTTTTTGTTGGATGATTTTGAGAGTTACCAAAATACACAATACATCCATAACCATTTGCCGCATATCCCCATACAGGTCAAGAAGCAAACCGAGCCTAATTTATACACCTTGGCAACCAGCACTTGGCAACCCTATACTTGGTCGATAAACAATGTGGCGCTAGCCGAAAATTTGCAAGCAGCTTTGGCCTTTTGGCAATCGGGCCGCCATGATGATGCCTACCTGCTGTGGAAAAGCAATATTATAGAAAGTATGTACCATGGTATCAGCCCAGGCAATTTTCAGCAATTGTCGCATTACGATGCTTTTCGAGGAGAATTATACCGTGATTTTGCAGACCCCATTGGGGTAGCATCGCGTACGTTAGTGGAAGGATTGTTCGGGATGTTACCGCGTTTAATGGACCAAGAAATCCATGTCCGCCCGGGTTTTCCTAGTTCTTGGGATTTTGCAGAGATAGAATTGCCGCAATGGCAGTATAAGTACCGCAAGACAAAAAGTGAAACGCATTTCGATATCCGTACCCAATTTGGACAGCAACTCAAAATGAAAATGGAGCTCCCAATCAGTTATACGAAAGTAACATCGGTAACGGTCAACGGAAAAGAGGTGCCGTGGACGCTGAAGTCTACTGCGATCAATAGGCCTGTCATTGTATTTGAAACAGCGGCATCATCCAACTTTCAGGTTGCTATCAAAGGCGAAGGTACATTGGATCTTTCTCCGACAGCTGTCTACGAACATCCCTACAGCGAAGATTTTACTTTACCCTTAGGTGAGGGGGAAAAGATGGGCGATATTCACGATCCACAGCAGCTATTGCGGGGCAATCAGGGAAATCGTTTTCAATTGCAGCCAGAAACCCGTAAAGGAACCTTTTTCGTGCATATACAGGCTGGGCAAATGGACTTTTGGCGGGCTATAGACCTGGCGATAGTGGCGCCTGTACAACATCAGTTTTTAACCGAGGATAGCAAGCATCACCTACGCTTGAAGAATAATGGAACACAAGCTTGCTCGCTGTCGCTTAAAGCACAGGCTTTCGAACGAAAAATAGCATTGGCGCCCGGGCAAGAACATACGATCGAACTGCCTACCGCTATGCTGACCAAAGGAACCAATAACATTAACCTTACAGTAGGCAACGCAACTTGGACCATATCCCACACGTATTGGGAAATCGATCAGCAGCAAGCATACACCACGCAGGACCTTTCTACATTTTACAACGCACGCGTAAGCGATATTTTTGAACAACGCTACCTGTCGCCCCGGCCTGTAGGGCCTACGTTGCAATTGCCCTGGCAAGCAATAGGTAACTGGTGCTATCCGTTAACAACGGCAAATATCGATGATGAAGGAATGATGAAACAACGAAAAGATGATATCCTTACCTACTTGGATATCCCTTTCTTAATCAAAGGAACACAGCGCAATATCATGTTCACGAGCCAGTGGGATAATTACCCTACCGAGCAGGAAGTCCCGCTATCGGGAAAAGCGGAAAAGCTTTATTTACTCATGGCCGGCTCCACAAATCCTATGCAATCGCAGATCGTCAATGCAAAGGTTCGCGTGCAGTATAAGGATGGACATGAATCGACCCTAGCATTACAAAATCCTACTAATTGGTGGCCTATTGAACAGGATTACTTGGATGATAATTATGCCTTTGAACTGCCCGATGCAGAGATCCCCTATCGGGTGAAGCTAAAGACAGGTGAATTGTATAAAGGAGGTAGTCTGCGTCGATATGATGATATAAAGGGCTACACATCGCGCGCGATAGATGGCGGAGCAGCCAGTATTTTAGATCTTCCACTGGATCCATCCAAGGAACTGAAGTCTTTAAGCCTGATCTGTGAAGCCAATGATGTTGTGATCGGAATTATGGCAGCCACCTTACTACAAAATAATGGACAGCAAATAGTGAACAGATAGATAACGTGTGAACTTATAACGAATACTATGAAAAAGAATATCATTTTCGGGATTGCGCTGCTGCTTTTCGCAGCTTGTAAAACGCAGGATTCGACCAAAATAGATCGGAAAGCCGTGGTACAACGGCATAATGTGACTAACAACAGCATGGATACATTGGCTTCTTTGACCGTCGGCAATGGAGCTTTTGCATACACCGTAGATGCCACAGGACTGCAATCTTTTCCGGCATACTATAAAAATGGGGTTTCTTTGGGCACGCAATCCGAGTGGGGCTGGAATAGTTTCCCGAACACCGGTGAGTTTAGCTTTGTGGAAACACTAAAGGCCTACGATTTTAATAAGGAAGGTCGTGACGCGAAGTACAGCATACAACACAAGGAGCCGGGAAGGCATCGGGAAGCGACAGAATATTACCGGGTTAATCCACATCGTTTGCAATTAGGAAATGTTGGCTTCGAGATTCAGCTCAAAAATGGTGAGATAGCCGACGTGCAAGATATTAAGGAAATCAAACAAACCATTGATCTTTGGACAGGCTTAATCCACAGTGTTTTCCAGGTGGAGGCTGAGCCTGTCGAGGTATGGACCGCCGCTGCACAGAGTGCTGACCAAGTCGCCGTAAAAGTGTCTTCGCCGTTAATCGCTACGGGACGTATCAAGGTATTCGTCCGTTACCCGTACCCCACAGGCAAGTTTTTAGATGAAGCGGCTTATTACGGAGAAGAAGCCCAGCATACCTCCACGCTATTGATGCAAAATAGCACCTCAGCGGTATTGGAACATCGCTTACCGGGAACGAGCTATTTTACACGACTGCATTTTTCTGAAGGGCAATTTGCCGAGAAATCGAAACACCATTTTGTATTGACACCGTCGCCTCAATCGGATACGTTTGAATTGGCTTTTTCCTTTGCTTCACAAAACCAATTTGATGAAGATAAGCTGCGCTATGCAGTGACAGAGAAGGAGAGCGGGAATGCATGGGAGGAGTACTGGAAAAGTGGTGCTGCGGTTGACTTCGCTGGGAGTACGGATCCTCGCGCCCACGAGTTGGAGCGTCGTGTGGTGCTGTCGCAATATTTGACGAAGGTACAATGCGGCGGAAGTAACCCACCTCAGGAAACCGGCTTGACATTTAACAGTTGGTATGGAAAACCGCACACCGAGATGCATTGGTGGCACGGCGTGCATTATGCACTGTGGGGACGGCCAGAGATTATGGAAAAAACCTTGGGCTACTATTTCAAAACTTTCGATAAAGCAAAGCAACTGGCCGAGCGCCAAGGATACCAAGGTGTTCGCTGGATTAAAATGTCTGATAATGAGGGCAACGAAAGCCCTTCCTCAGTAGCTGCATTTTTGATATGGCAACAGCCGCACATCATCTACATGACCGAATTGGCCTACCGAGACAAAGCCGATACCGCACTACTGCACAAGTATAAAGATTTGGTTTTCGCTACGGCTGATTTTATGGCCGACTACGCCTATTACGATAAAGAAAAAGACCGCTATAACTTGGGTCTTGGTGTCATTCCTGCCCAAGAGGTATTTAGAGCCGCCGAAACAAGAAATCCTACCTACGAAGTAGCCTATTGGGATTGGGCTTTGCGGATTGCGCAAGCCTGGAAAGAACGACTCGGCGAAGCTCCTGTGCAAAAGTGGAACGATGTGATTAGGAAGCTAGCGCCACTGCCGGTACAGGGGAATGTTTATCTCGCTACTGAAACAGCCACGGATTCGTATACTTTTCCGAAGTGGATGACCGATCATCCGGCGGTTTTAGGAGCCTTGGGTATGGTGCCCGAGTCGCCAAAACTAGACAAAACCATCATGAAGAATACATTAGATACCGTTTGGGAAAAATGGTCATGGGAAGATACGTGGGGATGGGATTTCCCGATGACAGCAATGAATGCAGCACGGCTGAACTTGCCTGAGAAGGCGTTAGACGCGCTGTTTATGGATATTCAAACAAACACTTACCTCAAAAATGGACATAATTACCAAGATGATCGATTGCGCATATACCTGCCTGGCAACGGCGGGCTACTGACGGCGGTAGCCATGATGTTGGAAGGCTGGGACGCCTCGACCGAGGAGCTGCCTGGCTTCCCCAAAAATGGAACATGGAAAATAAAGAAAGAAGGTTTTAAAAAAATGCCCTAAACTGATGAAAAAAATCTATGTATTGCTTTGTGCAGCAACTATGCTGCAGACGCTCCAGGCGCAGCATTTTACAAGTAAAGAGCAGGTACTGCAAAAGCTGCGTACGGCGAATGATTATTTTATGAAAAAATGGCCTGATCCGGCCAAGCGCATCGTGACCAACAAAGAACGCGCAGCAAACATTTGGACGCGCGGCGTTTATTATGAAGGGCTCTTAGCATTCTATACGGTTGATAAGCAAAAGAAATATTACGATTATGCGGTAGAATGGGGCGAGAAGCATGCTTGGAAGCCTGTTCGAGGCGAAGTATACACCCGGCATGCCGACAATCAAAACTGTGGGATGACTTATATCGATCTCTACCGTATTGATCCGCAACCGGAACGTATAGCGGCCATCAAAATGAATATTGATTCGCTTATTCGGAGTGGCCGCGTTAACGATTGGACCTGGATCGATGCTATCCAAATGGCGATGCCTATATTCGTAAAACTCGGTGTAACCTTAAAGGATACTACATACTTTGAGCATATGCACAAGATGTACCAACACATCAAGTATGTAGAGGGAGGGCATGGCCTATATAACCCAAAAGATCATCTGTGGTGGCGCGATAAAGACTTTATTCCGCCATACAAAGAACCCAACGGCGAGGATTGCTATTGGTCGCGCGGTAATGGCTGGGTGCTGGCCGCATTGGCGCTAGTCTTACAGGAACTGCCAAAATCTGACCCACATTACAAGGAATACCTGCAAGACTTTAAAAGCTTAGCGACAGCGTTGTTACCGCTCCAAAGAGCGGACGGCTTTTGGAACGTAAGTTTGCATGACCCTAAACATTACGGCGGAAAAGAAGCTTCGGGGACAGCGCTATTCGTCTACGGTATGGCTTGGGGAGTCAATAACGGCCTACTCGATAAAAACGCATTTTTACCCAGCATAGAAAAGGGCTGGCTTGCCTTAGCTAATGAAACTATTCAACCTTCGGGCTTTTTAAGTTATATGCAATCTACCGGCAAAGAACCCAAAGATGGTCAGCCAGTGACAGCTGATAAAGTGCCTGACTTTGAGGATTATGGATTAGGCTGTGTACTGTTTGCTGGAACGGAGGTTTATAAGTTGTTGGATGAATTACCTTAAGCGTCGCGTTCTTTTTTTATTTTTTATTCCCTTAAATACGTATTGCTAAAACGAGTTAATACTATTTAATTGGTCGCGAGCAGGACAGTACAGGACAATGGAGCCAGTTGCAATTTTGATATCTGATTACTTCGTCTTTGGAAACCTATGAAAATCAATACAAAGCGGAAGTAACCTAAAAACATTTAGCTAACCAAAAATGAAACAATTAGACCAAATCCACGAACTGACTATGCTGTTTTTATGTCTTACCCATCGCCGATGTCCGGAGACGGAACCTGTTCGCATTCCGATGTAGAACAACAACAAGAATCCGGCAGCGGCGTCGGTCGAAATGCTCTGGATGTTTATTAGCCCTAGCTACAAAATAGGCGAAGCTGTAAAAGAACCAGAGAAATGTCGTCTAAATGGTATATGCAAAAAAAAATCTAGAATAAACAATCTGTAGTTGGCGCCCACGGTCAGGGCGTCGCTTAGATGAACTTTTTTTTAATACTTTAAGTGTAGTGTCCTGTAAAGCAGGATAGTACAGGATAATGAAACCGGTTGCATTTCGTACCATTGTAACGACCACATAAACTAATAAATTATAAACGCTAACCACGTTAGATAACCAATCTATTGTATGAAAAAACTCTTCATGTACATCATCGGTGTATTTTTGACCGGGTTCGTATCCTGTTCCCAAAAAGAACTCATTGCTCATTACGAACGGCCCGAGTGGCTCAAAGGGAATGTTTGGGAAATTTTAGAACAACGCGGCGATTTCACCCACTTTCTGCGGGGGGCAGAGCTTGCTGGGTTTCGCGAAGTATTGGATGGAAAAACCATTACAACCGTATTCGCACCCTCCAATGAGGCTTTTCAGCGATATTTGAGCCTGCATAATGCAACTACGATTGAACAAATTCCCCTGAAGGAATTAAAGAAGCTTATTGGCTATCATCTAGTTTATTATTCTTACGATAGGTTTAGGCTACAAAACTATCAGCCTAATGGCAGTGAGCATATCGAACCTAATTTTGCTGGCCTCTACTATAAGCATCGTACACGCAGCCAAGATACCATCTCGGTCGACCTCGACAAAACCGATGGTAAGTCTAAAAAAGTATATCATAAAGACCGTTTTCTACCGGTTTTGTCAAACACACATTTTCAAACAAAAGGAATTGATCCGGCAGCGAACTACGATTATTTCTTTGGATCGGCACGTTGGAAGGGTGCAGATGGTTTTAATGTGGCCAATGCCGGCGTGGTTGAATATGCTATTCCTGCAGACAATGGCTATTTATACATCGTCGACCAAGTGTTGGAACCGCTGAATACCGTGTACGAGACGCTGAGTGCACAAACGGCTTTTAGTGATTTCGTTGCTATCTATGATCGCTATCGCAATTTTACGTACGATGAGCAAACCAGTAGAGATTATGCCGCGGCCGGCGACTCACTTTATGTGCTCAATCACGGTAACTTGCCAGCTATTGCTTCTGAATGGACATCATACGGTCTTACGGGATCTTTTGATTACTTTGATCTCGGTGGTTTGAGCTACCGTGCTTTCAATGTTTTTGCCCCGAGTAACCAGTCATTGCAGGCATTTTTCAATACCTATTTCGCAGCACACTACCGATCCTTACAAGAGGTTGATCTTTTGCCTTTATCGCTGCTGATAAATAATCACGTGTACCAGGGCAGTGTGGTCTTTCCTTCAGAAATTGGCAAAAATCCCGATATCAAAACGTCCTATGGAACGCCTATTGCATTCAATCCGAATACAGATGTTTTGGCAAAAGCCATTGCATCGAATGGTGCTTTTTATGGCTTAAATAAAGTATTGGTACCAGACCTTTTTAACAGCGTTACCGGCGCAGCGTTGCGCAATCCAAAGTATAAAATTTTTATGTACATGCTGTACAATAGTGGCTTATATCAAACCTTATCAAGCCGAGATATCGAATTTACCTTGTTTATTCCTACCGACGAAGCCATCCTCAATACCTTGTATGGCGATAGTTATATCTTCTGGTCGGAGGGCAATCCACTCGTCTTCGGTGATGAAGCCGTGTTGGTGGAAAACTCGGAAGGCATAAGGGTACCGCTTTCGCAAAGACAACAAGAGTTGTTTGTTTCTAACCACGTCGCATACGGAAAAATAAGCTCCCTCCAAGATAAAAAGGTCTATCGCACCCGGAACCCATTTTCGTATATCTACACCCAAAATGGAGATGTGTATTCGATGTCTGCTTATAATGCGCAGCAGGGCATCGCCGCCACCAACATCAGCGGCAGCTGGTATAATGGATATAGCTATGAGCCTAGTGAATCGTTGCTGGCCGAAAATGGCACCATCAAATTCACCCTATTGGGTGCTGAATCTGCAAGTAACCCGCTACATAACTATGCGGAGTTTTCCAAGCTTTTGGTCAGAGCCGGGTTGCTGCAAACCGGGAATTCCCTTTCTTTCCTTTTCGGAAACCGTTTTCTGCTGTTCGCGCCAGATAATCAAACAGTTTTGAAAGGTTTGCAAGATGGCCTTATCCCAACTAACAATGCAGCACTTGCCGAATACCTGAAGGCTTACTTCGTTTCTGTCGCCGATAACTCACTGTCAGATTACCCTTTCCCGGGATTTGGCGTGCAAGGCACTTGGAATACCGCCCTGCGAACAGGCTATAACGTCTACCGGCAGCTTACCCTAGTAGACAATGGTAGCAGCTTGCTGCTCAGGGATGGGGATAATACGACTATTCCTATTACAAACGTGCTGCCTAAAGTATTTGCCGATGGAGCCGTCTACCCCATACAAACCCTATTAAAGAAGTAAACAAGAACTTAACTTATTAGAATATCATTTAAACAGAAAAATAAATGAGGCTAAATCTATTAACCCTAATTATCTGTATCGGCTTCGTCTTTACGGCCTACGGTCAGCAATCAAAAGTACTGATCGGCGTTGTAAAAGGCGAGCATGATCTGCCACTTCACGGTGCCTCTGTGTTTGTGGAAAACAAAGATAAGCGAAATTTGAAAGGAGCATCTACGGATCACCTTGGCCAGTATAGTGTCGAGGTACCGCCAGAGCAGAACCTCTCTATTATTATTGCTTGTATAGGCTATAAATCTACCCGAATTGTGTACAATGGACAAGGTACGATTAACCTAACATTAGTTCGTGATGACACATCGATAGAAGAGGTGGTGGTAACGCGAGAAGGCGTCAACACGAAGAACAACATGGGCATATCTTATCGTAACCAGATATCGGCAACCGAGAAATTTGAAATGAAAGAGCTGGAAACGATGCCCTTTTCGTCCATTGAAGGGGGACTACAAGGGCGTTTGGCCAATGTGGATATTATTTCCAGTTCAGATCCTGGCGCAAGAAGCTCTATTCGTATCCGCGGAACCTCTTCATTAAATGGAAATTCAGAACCCTTGATTGTGGTAGATGGTGTACCTTACCCGACTTCCATAGGGAGTGACTTTAACTTCTCCACAGCCAATGATGAGGATTTTGGCGCACTGGTCAATATTTCCCCCAACGACATCGAATCGATCGAAGTCCTAAAAGATGCTGCCGCCACCGCTATTTGGGGATCGCGAGGAGCAAATGGCGTCTTGTTATTTACGACCAAAAAAGGCCGAAAAGGGAAAACCCAATTTGCTTTCTCCAGTAAACTGGATATGAAACGCGAAGCAGAGACCATTCCCATGCTAAATGGCGGGCAATATGTTGCCATGGTGCAAGATGCAATTTGGAATTCGGTCAATGATCTCGGTTATCAAAATGCCCTTCCTTATTTGAATTTGCTTTACAATACCAATGAAATTAAATACGATCCCTCATGGGTTTATTTTGACGAGTATAACCAAAATACCAATTGGTTAGATCAAGTTACCCAAGTTGGTCATTTTGAAGATAACTCGCTATCCATTAGTGGCGGTGGCGATAAGGCTACCTATCGCGTGTCGTTAGGTTATCTTAATGATGTGGGAACCACAAAAGGAACCAAGTTAAATCGCTACAATTCATTGATCAGCGTCAACTATAAGTTCTCTAATAAATTCAATATCAATGCGGATATGTCTTATTCCGTTAGTAATCGTAAGAACTTTTGGACGGGTAGTAGTTTAGAGACGGCACGAGGAATGGCAATGGATAGAATGCCCAATTTAAGTCCTTATGTGATGGATGATTTTGGCCATTACACGGATGAATATTTCACTCCCCGTCTCAATTTTCAGGGATCTTTCGTAGGAGATAGCGAAAGCAGTGTTTACAACCCCGTAGCCATGGTGAATGAGTCCATGAATAAAACGCAAGGGGAGCAAGCACGCGTGATATTCCGCGCGACGTACAACGTACTACCTTCATTACAGTACACGGGTACCGTCGGTTTTGATACCCGCTCCACGAAGAATCGAAAATTCCTGCCCCAGTCGGTGACGGGGGTGATTTGGACAGATCCCTTCTTTAACCGTGGTTCGGATATGTTGTCTGATGAACTGCACCTCAATACCGAAAATAAGTTTATTTACAACAAGAAATTTGCGCAGGATCATTCCGTCGTAGGAACGGCCATGTTGCAAACCAACGAATCGCGATCATATAGTTACGCAAGTGAAACGTCGGGGAATGCATCCTCCTCGTTAAGTGATCCCACCGCCGGTGCGGCGGTGATCCGGATGGGATCCGGCAATTCCATGACACGGAATATCGGTTTGATATCCAGCTTACATTATACATTCAAGGAAAAATATATTATTAATGCCATCTATCGTTGGGAAGCAAACTCCAGCTTATCAGCACAGCACCGGTGGAAAGGATTTCCTTCCGTAGGCGCAGCATGGCATTTGGGCGAAGAAAATTTCATCAAAGATCTAGGCATCGTCGATGTAGCAAAGTTACGCTTTAGTTGGGGGCGAACAGGGAATGCGCCCTCGGGTGCCTTTACCTACCTCGGGGTTTTTCAGCCGCTTACGCCAGGATATGTCGATATGGCGGCCGTCGGACCGGTGTCCATTCAACTGGATAATCTTAAATGGGAAACCGTCGAGCAAACCGACTTAGGTATTGATCTATCCTTTTTTAAGGATCGTTTGCAAGTCACGGCCGAGCTTTACAACCGTGTAACGACCGATTTACTGCAAAAAGACATCGAGCTTCCTTCGTCAACAGGCTTTGCCAAGATGAAATTCTATAATTCCGGCAAGCTTGCCAACAAGGGATGGGAATTGATTTTTAATACGTTAGCTGTTCGCTCAAAGGATTTCGACCTCTCTTTTAACCTTAACTTCTCCAAAAATAGAAACGAGGTGTTGGAGCTGCCAGATAACCTACAATTCGAACAATACAATTTTGGCAATGGAAACTATGCACATAAAATTATCGAGGGAAATCCGGTAGGCTCTTTCTATGGCTACCGCTATTTGGGCGTCTATCAAAATACGGCTGAAACGTTTGCAAAAGATCTTAATGGCAATCTCATCTATGATCTGGAAGGAGAAGCGGTAGTGATGTCAAATGGTAATCGGAAGGTTTATGCCGGCGACGCCAAGTACCAGGATCTCGATGGAAATGGCGTCATCAACCAGTATGATATCGTCTACTTGGGGAATGCCATGCCATTGTTTACATCGGGTGGAGGATTTAATGTGCGCTATAAGGCCTTCTCCCTAACGACATTCCTGCATGGCCGTTTCGGTCAAAAGGTCGTCAACAACGTGCGGATCAAGACCGAGAACATGTTTGGACCGTCCAACCAGAGTACTGCAGTTTTAGGTCGCTGGCGCAACGAAGGTGATGACACCGATATACCAAGAGCACTATATGGCGAGGGGTATAATTTCTTGGGGTCAGACCGTTTTGTTGAAGATGCCTCTTTTGTGCGTCTTAAAATGATTTCGTTGAAATATTCCTTGCCCAAACATTTTATTGAACGCTTCGGCATCAATCGTTTTGATGTCTTCACGACGGTGCAAGATGTTTTCACATGGACAAACTATTCGGGCCAAGATCCAGAGGTTTCCTTGGGAAGCAACATCTATATGTTGAGTGTGGATAATGCAAATACGCCTAGACCGCGGCGATTTGCATTGGGCGTAAATGTTAATTTTTAAATAGATAGCTATGAAAATTATATATAAAATAGTCTGCCTGTGTTTGATGTTGACGAGCACATCATGTCAAAAATGGCTCGATGTCAAGCCGCAAAATGAGCAAGTCAGTGATGCTTACTGGTCGAATAAAGAAGAAGTTGAAGCCGTTCTTGGATCGGCTTATGTGACCTTACAGCAATCTTTGGAAACCATGTTGGTATGGGGAGAAGCAAGGGGCAATACCTTGAGTTTGGGCGGATATCTCAAGAACGATCTGGTTCGGTTGAAAAGCTTTTCACTACTACCAACCAATGAATACGTAAAATGGAATAAGTTTTATCAAATCATCAATTACGCAAATATGGTGATTAAGTATGGACCTTCAGTCGTCGATAAAGATCCATCCTTCAATCAAGCGACGATGCAGTCCTTTCTATCAGAGGCCTATTTCTTGCGTGCACTCAGCTATTTTTATATTGTGCGCACCTTCGGTGAGGCGCCGCTGGTGCTAGAACCCTACATGAACGATGCGCAAGCATATGAGCTTCCTAAAACTTCTAGAGCGCAGCTATTCGAGCAGATCGTTTTTGACCTGAATACAGCATTGGCAAACAGCAAGGAGATATGGCCTACCGTTTGGGAAACGAAAGGTCGATCAACAAAATGGTCTATACACGCGTTGTTGGCCGATGCACACCTCTGGTTGGGAAATTACGACGATGCAATTATTTCTTGCAATGCGGTTCTGGAATCCGGTAGGGTAGGGTTAATGCAGGGCGTTGTAAACAATAAGAATAATTGGTTTACAATCTTCAGCCAACGGAATTCCAACGAAGGGATTTTTGAAGTGCAGTTTGATAACACAAAAGCACAGAACAACACCTTGATGACTATTTTCGGCAGTAATTTCAATTGGGTGATATCCGCCCATGCCATTGCGCTATTTCAAGAAAATAGCGAGGATATCCGAGGTGCGGGAGCGAGCTACCAGGCAAGCGACCTTAAATTATGGAAATACTTGGGTGCAGAAGGAAACACGACGATTCCAAGGCCGTTTAGTGATCAGAATTGGATCATCTACCGGATGGCGGACATCTATTTGATGAAAGCCGAAGCGTTGATCATGAAAGGCGAGTCCTTCTATCCTGCCGCTATAGAGTTGATAACGAGCGTACGCTCTAGAGCGGCAATTTCCCGTCCGCTAGATGCCGGCAACACAGAAATCGAGATGCTGCACGCGCTGTTAGAAGAACGTACCCGCGAATTCGTAGGCGAGGGGAAATGTTGGTTCGACCTGCTGCGTATTGCACAACGCAATGATTACAGATACAAAGATTATTTTATCGAACAGATACTCTTGGGTGCTGCGGGCGCTTCAACACCAGTCATCCGATCGCAGTTGATGAATGTAAATGCCCACTATTTACCCATTCATGCAAATGAATTGCGCTACAATAAGCTGCTGGTGCAAAACCCTTATTATGAAAATTTAAACTAACCGAGAAGAGATGAAAGCTAATAGACATACTAGATTATTTTTGTTCTTCCTTTGTTCGATTTTCGCTTTTCTCAGCTCCTGTCGAGATGAGTTCGAAGACAACACGTATACGGCCTATGCCGAAACGCCAATAGCAACCTATTTGAAGAACAACCCCGAGAAATATGCGCTATGGGTGCAGGTCTTGGAGAAAGCCGATTTATTCAATACGTTGAATATTAATACCGTTTATACCCATTTTGCGCCGGTAAACGAAGGTGTGGAGCGTTACCTTAAAACCCTTAACCTAGCCTCGGTTGCAGATATGTCAAAAGAAGATGCGAACTATTTGGTTCGCTATCATCTGATACCCGATTTTGAAATCGATCTAGGCCAATTTCAGAGTGGTGCCATCAATGACCTGAATGCAACGGATGACAACCTCTTCGTTGAATTTCGAGCCGGTGGACTCGAAGCTATTTATTTGAATGGCGAAGCAAGGTTCAACGGATTTGACATCAAAGCGACTAACGGGATCATCCATAGTTTGGACGATGTCGTAACACCACTTACCGCGACAATTGCTGATCGGCTGAACGATCCCAAATATAGCCTCTTTTTAGAAGCGCTGGAATCCACAGGTTACAAAGAATTGCTGTCTACGATTTATACCGAAGGGACAGATGCCGCCGGAAACCCGATTCAACAACGTTTCAAGTATACGGCCTTTGCCGTTAGTAACGCGGTCTATGCCCGCGATGGAATTACTACGTTTCAGGATCTTTTGGCAAAACTGCAGGTGCCAAGTGGAAGCGACTATAGCGCAGCCAGCAATGCGCTGAACAAATATGTCGCCTATCACTTGCTGAATCAACAATTATCTTACGCCGATTTGGGACAGTTTCCTACCGCCCTTAAAAAGGTGAATTTGCCGACCCTAGCTACGAATGAATTGATCAAGGTTTCCGAGGGAACTGCCGGTCTGCAGTTAAATGAAAACCCGATTAGCCGGTTGGCCATCCAATTCTTGGAAACCAATATCGCTTGTAAAAATGGCGTTGTCCATGAAGTGGATAACTGGATGCCACTGTTCTTGCCAGAGCAGGTGTCGGTCATTTGGGAATTTACAGATTACCCCGATATCGCCGCCAATGTGACTCAATACCGCAATCGGACGTTAGGTGCACAATACAACAAAGTGTTCACGGCGAACGAGTTGACCAGTATTGTGTGGGCTTCCCAACCAGAGACCCGCGCGAATGTGTTGACTTACAGAAACAACAGAAGCGCTGATGGAATTTGGTATACAGGCACGCTTAATTATGATCACTTTCGGGTAGAATTGGGTGAATCTGGCTGGATGCAGATGAAAAGTCCCACGATTGTACGTGGGAAATATAAGGTGAAATTGGTATGGCCCAGTACACGTAACGCCGCTAGTACCGGGATATGTGCCTTCGTGCTGGATAACGTCATGATTTATCCGCGGCTCGTGCTGTCCAATACCAGTACCGATCGCGTCAGTACGCAAGAGCTGGCCACTGTAGATTTCCCTGAAACAACAGACCATACGTTGCGCATTCTTTCCTTGGACGGGAAGCTGCTTACACTCGATTATATCCAATTTGATCCTGTAAACTGATTAAAAATACTTTCATTATGAAACCTATTTATTCTATCGTTATGCTTTTCCTCGTCTTGTTATCGAGCGGATGCAAAAGAAACTGGGCCGACCACTACAGCGAAGAGGGAACGACCTCTGCTTTAGACCTCTTAGCCTATTTGAAAACACAACCTGAATATTCATCGTTCGTCGCTAAACTCGAAGAGTATGATCTAGCCGAAGAGCTTAAAAGAGACCAAAATCTAACGGTTTGGGCGGTGTCCAACGATAAGATGGCCATATTAAGCAGCCTCGGTGTAGATATCAAATTTGTTCTGCAATATCATGTGAACAATTTAGTGTATGATTATACCAAATTGAAGAGTGGCTTGCGGGTAATGATGCTCAATGGAAAGTATCTGACCGTAATGAAAGACAATAACGTTTTTCACGTGGGCGACGCAACCATCATCAATGGAAATCAGCTGTGTAAAAATGGCGTAGTACACGAGATCAGTCAATTACTTACACCAGACGTCAGTATATACGAGTATGTGAGTACGCTTGGAGCGGACTATTCGATGATCCGAGATACGGTGTTGGCGATGAACGATACCATTTTTGATCGGCAAAGCAGCGTTCCCATTGGGGTCGATCCAACAGGGAATACCGTCTATGACTCGGTTTTCGTCATCAGCAACCCGATTTTCGATAGAGCAAACATTCGATCGGAATTTTCGAATGTTACCATGTTTCTACCTAGCAATGAGGTGATTAAAGGGTGTTTTGATGACTTGGCAGGACTCTATGTCCAATTTGGAAAAACATTCCTCAAACAAGATTCATTAATCGCCTTTAATTGGATAAAAGAAGCAATATTCTATAACCAAGTTGTTGATAACTACGGTTCGACAGATTTGACCTCGGCGTTCGGGCGTATTTGGAAACCAGCGGTACAACTCGTTGATACGGATTTTCGGCGAATGAGTAACGGACGGATCTATGAGATTACGAAAATGAAAATTCCAAACAACGTACATATCCAGATGATTAAACAGCTGTTCCATTATTACGAGTTTGTGCCGGAGGCAGCACGCGCATCGTTATTCAAGCTCTCCAATGTGACCAATATTGAGCCGCGGGATCGCGATAAAGTGTCCTTCCCAACCTTAGGCATTGAGCTGACTTACCGAACGCTGCTTTTTCAAGGCAGTATTGCCGATAATTTACCCGCCACTTTGGAGTTTACGCCAATTATGCTAGAAAGAAAGAGTGATGGTTCTACAGGCTACAAGGTTGTTGAGGTTCCTCCTGGTGAATACAATTTATACATGGGCTTCCGAGCCACTGCTCACCCGTTCGTGAATATTTATGTCGATGGCAAGCCGGTGGCAAGATCGTTGAACGTGGAGCCATCCAGTCCCTGGAACTATGACCGAGCGACCAACACCGTCTCCGGAACACGCTATAACGGATGGGGTGGATTAGTAGGGCCACTTGTTATCGAAGGTGACGAAGTTCGGTCTTTCAAGATCAAGATCGAGTTTGCCGGTCTTGGAAAAGGGACTGTCGAGAATTTAGAGCCCTATCATTGGGCGTTGATACCTACTGCAAATAATTATTAAGAAACCGATTTTAGCTTAGTATATGATACATATAACAAAGAGGGAAAGATGGAAAGCGGTGTTGTTTGCCTCGCTGACTTTTGTGGTGCTGCCCGGCATGGCACAAACGACCATAAAAGGTAAAGTCATCAGCGCATACGACCGTAGCCCCGTTGCCGACGCCGTGGTAACGGTATTGAACACGACAAATAATGTACGGACTAAAAAGGATGGTTCTTTTCTCATCGAAGATATAGAGGAAGGAAGCAATAGTATCCGTGTGTGGAGCCCGGGCTACTATGAATCGAAAATCGATCTATTAGGGCGTACCGAATTTGAAATAACGCTGATTGGCGAAGGACGTGATAATTATCAAAATGTATTAGAAGGAGCTTTTTCTGATCGTAATACCACTGTGCTGGGCGCTTCAGATTTCCGTCTCGGCTCCTTCACTGTCGAGCAAGCGTTGACCGGAGAAATGGTCGGTTTGCAGGTGTTAAACAAGAGCGGGATGCCTACTGAGGGTGGTTTGTTGAACTTTAGGGGCATGCGTTCTTTCGAGGCGATCAATACGCCGCTGATTGTGGTAGACGGTGTGCCTTTTATGCCAGATACGGAGAATTCGCATATCATTGGGGGCTATTCCAGAAGTCTTTTTGCGGGCATAAGTTTGCAGGATATCAAAAGTATTCGTTTGTTAAAAGGTGCAGAAACGGCACGTTTCGGATCGCTCGGAGCAAACGGAGTCTTAATGCTGGAAACATCATCTTCGGAAGATTTGGAAACAGTAGTGGAGTTTAGAGGGAGCTACGGCATTGCACATAATTACCGGGAAATACCGGTTTTAGATGGCAGCAGCTACAAAAGTTTGCTCGGTTCAGTAGGCATGACACGTTTTGACGATGCCGGCCAGTTGCTTGCTGAATTTCCATTTTTACGTGATGACCCCAATTATTACTATAATTATCTCTACAACAACAAAACCGATTGGCAAGATGTGATCTACAGAAATGCATTTGTCACCGACAACCATCTTCGTATAAAAGGGGGCGATGCCATCGCGAAATATGACCTTTCCTTGGGGGTATTAAGTCAGCAGGGAACATTGGATTACACGACCAATACCCGGTATAGCACGCGCTTGAATTCCAGTATAGCGCTGGGACGAAAATTCGACCTGAAGGCGATTATGGGGTTGACATATAGTACAGGACGTTTCCAGGAGCAGGGCATGTTGCGTGCCACGAATCCCATGTTGGCCGCCATGTATCGTGCGCCAATTTTGAGTACCCATCTAAAAGATGTGAACAACAATCTCCTGCCAGAGTTGGATGGTGTAGGCCGTTTTAATGTGTCTAACCCTTTGGCACTACTCGAAAAAAGTGATTTTACTTCGGATATATACGATGTGATGATGCAGGCCACACTAGGCTTTCAAGCAACCCAAAATTTTCGGTTGAATGCCACGATAGGACTTTATACCAACTATACTCGGCAAACCGCATTTATTCCGGGCCTATCAAGCGGTACAATTGTTCCGTTGGACAACGGTATTGCCTTAAACTCGGCACGTTCGGGGCCCAACAAAGCATCCAATATTTCGTGGAACTTTGCGGGAACCTACCAAAAAAACTGGGAGAAGGATCAGGCGCTCTTTGGTGGCGGCGTACAGGGACTGCTAAACGCACAGGAATACGATGCGGGCTTTGGACGCAACACCAGCTCAGACTTCTACCGCACCTTAAATTATGTCAGCAACGATGGTCGTTCCTTTCAAGGCTACAATGAAGGATGGAATTGGTTAAACACCTATGTCTACACGCAGTATAATTGGCGTAGTTTGGCCAAGCTTGATCTGCATGCCAGCTTAGACGGTTCTTCCGTATCGGGTGCGAATGCAAACAGATTCGGCTTTTTCCCTGCTGCGGATTTGTCTTTCCTCCTGTCAAACATGTCATTCTTGAAAGACATTAACGCAATCGATAACCTCGTGTTCAAAGTTGGTTACGCTAAAACCGGTAACAGCCGCTTCTCTTCCAAGATCGGGCAGGCCTACTACAGTAGTCAGCTGTATCGGCAATTAGCGGGTATTGTCGTCGGGAACATTCCAAATGAAGGCATACGTTGGGAAGATAATCAAAATTGGCAGGCAAATTTGATTTTCTCCGGATGGCGCCAACGACTTAATGTCAATGTTGGATATTATTACAACAACGCGGATAATCTGCTTAATTCCTTCGCTGTGTCGCCGATTGCGGGCATCAATAACGTCTTTTTGAATGGTGGGCAAATTGTAAATAAGGGCTTCGAGGTCGATCTAAACCTTGCCATTATCGACAACAAAAACTGGTCCTTAACATGGGCAGGAAACCTGTCGACGCTAGACAGTAAAGTTAAAAAGCTGCTAGGTAATACAGATATTGTGGTGCAGCAAGCGGATGGGCTATCACGTGTACAACGTGTAGGCGAAGCACCAAACAGCTTCTTCGGATACCAGTTTCAAGGTGTTATCGCAAGCGAATCGCAGGCCAATACACTCAGTCTGCAGGATTATAAAAACCGCATGTTTGCTGCTGGCGATGCATGGTTTAATGATGTGAATGGTGATGGCGTCATAGATAACGACGACCAAACACTTTTAGGCAGCAGCCTGCCCAATCTCTTTGGTGGTAGCTCCTTAAGTTTACGATACAAAAACGTCAGTTTGCAGGGATTGGTCAGTTTTAGTAAAGGCAATAAAATGTACAACGGCGTGAGAAGAAGCGTTGAAAGTTTGGACAGCTACGCCAATCAATCGGAGGCGGCTCTTCGTAGGTGGCAGGCCGATGGTCAGATTACCGATATCCCGCAGGCCATGTATGGCGACCCGATGGAGAACGCTCGTTTTTCCAGCCGCTGGATAGAAGATGCCTCATTTTTACGGATAGAAAGTATTACGCTTTCTTATCGTTTTGTAAATAGCCCACTGAAAATTTTGGCCAACTCGGAATGGTATGCCGCAGGTGAAAACCTGTTTACTTGGACAGATTATTTTGGCCTTGATCCGGTGACTTCCTTTAGTAATTCAATCAATTACATGGGTGCCGATTATGGTAAAATACCACTACCGAGAACATTTAAAATTGGCGTAAACATTAAGCTTTAAATCTATTAGCAATGAAAAGGAAATTTTTAACATATACGTTCATGTGCGCTGCGTTGGCTTTTTCTGGCTGCTCCAGCTACTTTGAGGTAGAGACCAATGACATACTCTTAGAAAAAGATTATGTCAAGGAATCGAACGAGCTGTATTCGGGTTATATGGGTATTGCATCGAAGATGCAAGCCATAGCGGATCAGACCGTATTCTTGGCGGATTTGCGCACGGACTTTTTGGAACCCACCAGCAATGCTCCGCAGGATTTATGGGATCTCTATAATTATAACGAGAAGAGCGGCAATAGTTTTGCAAATCCACGAGCCTATTACGACTTAATTGTCAATGCAAATGCCTATCTGGAAAAAGTCGTTTCCTACCGAGCGAAATATCCGAGTGCCATCGAAGATGCGCATTACCGCGCCTTGATTTCCGGAGCCATTCGCTTTAAGGTATGGACCTATTTCACCCTGGGTAAGCTTTACGGTGAAGTAGCTTACTTTGACGATGCACACCTTAGCTTGGAAAAACTTAATGACATTCCGGTCATATCTTTTTCGGAACTACTCCCTAAGTTGATCACGCTCATGACGACAGGTGTAGATGGAGTCAATGGTTCATATGTAAGCAATTGGGGCGATATCCTTTTTCCAGGTATTCCTTCAAACCAACAAGATTTGGTGTGGAATATGATCTGTCCATCGCCCGAACCTTTGATGATGGAATTGCTGCTGTGGAACAAAGATTATGCGCAGGTAGTTGATATCGGTATGCGTTTTATTTACGATAATGCCGGTGGGCGCTATAAAATCGGTAATGACGACTACAACGGCGAGTGGATTCAGTTTTTTACAAGAGATCCTATTACAAAAACCAGAGGACTGATAAATATTGTGCCTTACGATTTTGAACGCAATCAGACCAATCGCTTAATCCGTTTTTTTTCAAATACCGAGCCGTCTGTTTATTACTTAAAGCCAACGATGGTGGCCATGCAACGTTATGAAAGTCAATTGCGTTATGATGGACATACCATAGGCGATCAATATCGGGGTATAAACGCTACCTATATCCTGCAAAATGGCGAGTGGGTCGTTCGTAAATTTTCGCGGGATCGGGAAAGTGCCTCGGAAATTTATAAAAACAACGTACACATTGTGATCTATCGAGATGCTGATGTTCATTTTTTTCTGGTAGAGGCACTAAATAATTTAGGTAAGTTTGCACAAGCGGAAGCGTTATTGAATGACGGTATCGAGCTGTACCTGTCCCGAAATGCGGGCAGACTCGAAGCCCCATTTGACGATGTAACCATGAATACCAGCTTGGCGCGTAACTGGGGAATTCGCCGGCGCGTAAATCTCGCTCCGGTATACCCAGCGGGGATGTCCAAAAATAATCTACCTACTGATGCAGATAAACTGGCTTATATGAAAGCCTTGGATCAGTTGGTCGCAACCGAGACACTGATGGAAAGCGCCGGTGAAGCAAAAGCCTACTTCGCATTGATACGCATTGCGAAGCGTTGGAACGATCCCACGATCTTGGCAAATGTGGTGGCGGGTAAATATAACGATGGCCAAAAGCAACAGGTACAGCAACACTTGCTTAACGAGCAAAACTGGTTTGTAAAATACAGCCTGAAATAAATGGAAAATAAACACGCACAGTTATGAAATTAACGAGAAAGAGGATTGCCCAGATAAATACGCGAAATATGTACATACTGTTTTTATGCTGCTTGCTCACTACGGGCCTGTATGGACAATCGACACGTTTTTATCAGCAATTTGCAGACTCCGAAATAAAACGGTTCCCCGAAGCCTGGCAGCTGGATCATGGTAAGCGGTTGTATTTTGGCTACGCGCAGGGACTAGGTTGTTTGGCCATGCTCAAGGTGTGGGAAAAAACAAACGATCAACGTTACTTCGATTACGTGGAAGCGTGGGCAGATACTATAATCAACGAAGATGGCGACATCCACCTCTACAAAGTAGAAGCCTACAACATTGACTATATTAATCCAGGCAAAATCCTGTTCACGCTTTACGAAAAAACGGGGAAGGAAAAGTATCGACTTGCAATCGAGAAATTAATGGGGCAGTTAAAGCATCATCCGCGAACCCTAGAAGGCGTGTATTGGCATAAGCTTATTTATCCACACCAGATTTGGCTGGATGGCATTTATATGGGTGATCCTTTCGTCGCTGCGTATGGAAAGTTTGTCGGCGATTCCACTTATTTTGACGACGTGATCAACCAGATTTTAGTCACGGCGAAGCATACGCGCGATCAAAAGACGGGACTATATTACCACGCTTGGGATGAGAGCGGAAAGCAGCAGTGGGCAAACAAGAAGACGGGGCAATCGCCTAACTTTTGGGGCCGTAGTGTAGGGTGGTGGTTTATGGCCTTGGTGGATGTGCTTGATGTTATACCAGCTGATTACCCCAACCGCGATAAAGTAGTTGCTCTGCTTGCAGACCTAGCTGATGCCCTGCCGCGCTACCAGGACGATGAAGGCTTGTGGTGGCAAATTTTGGATAAACCCGGTGCAGCCGGAAATTACCAGGAAGCATCCGTGAACGCGATGTTTATGTATGCCTATGCAAAAGCAGCAAACAAGGGTTACATCGCCAGGAAATATAAAAATGTTGCCGAAAAGACATGGTCGGGGATTCAAAAAAAGCTGCTCAAAACAGAAGATGACGGCAGCTTAACGCTGATACAATGTAATGCAGTAGCTGGCCTGGGCGGACATCCATACCGTGATGGCAGTTATGACTACTACATCAATGAAAGAGTGCGCGAAAACGACAGCAAAGCCACAGGTCCTTTGATCATGGGGCTTATAGAATTGGACAAATAAAATACCATATACAACGCGCCTCCTTGACTATTGCTTGAATAGGATAGGAGGCGCTTGTCCGAGTAAGCCGCCTGTTGCATTTACTCATTTTCTACAGACCAGCTCGGTAGATAACGCAAGAAAGACATAATCTTCTCTTTGTAGATATCCGTATTTAAACGATAATAGAAAGCGCCCTTTTTCGAGTTTTCCTTATCTTTTTCCTTCAGTTTGATGATTAAATCAGAAGCCAACAGTTTTCTGCTAAAGTTTCGCTTGTCCAGTTGGATATTATACACACATTCATACAGCGACGCTATCTGGGGAATAGTAAATTTATCGGGCAACAGCTCAAACAAAATAGGGTAAAGCGCTGCCTTTGTACGCAACTCTCTTTTGGCGGCGGCAATCATGTCCTTGTGGTCAAATATTAAATCTGGATGCTGATCCAATGGAAACCACTTTGCTTCATATTGATCGCTGATGATATGCTGGTACTGTTGCGTGTCTATCAAAGCGAAATAAGTAATACTTACCACCCGCCTGTGGCTTTCCCGCTTTGGGTCGCCGAAGATACCGCAGTTGTCCATGTATACATTCTCCAATCCTGTAAGTTTTTTCAAAACACGGGTAGCGGCGCCCTCAGGGCTTTCTTCGGGTTTTACAAAGCCACCCATTAAGCTCCACTTGTTGCGCTCTGGCTCTAAATCTCTCTTGATCAAAAGTATCTCTAAAGATTCTCCGTTAAATCCAAAGATGATACAATCAACTGCTAAAAGTATGCTAGGTTCACCTTTGTAAAAGTCCATTCTTATTCCTTTTCATCATTAAGTTATTGGATAAGCATTGTTCTGACATGCGTTTCAAATCTAAAAAAATAGATTGTGTATTTTATAGTTTTTTATCGTCTATCGCCACAACTTGCCGATTTTGTTGACTTTAATAAGAGGCGTACCGTAAAATTAATAGTAAATGCTCTATCATGGGAAGCGGTGTAAGTCAGAATATTTAGCGAAAAATAAAGTTAAAAATTTCCTATTGTAAAAATATAAATGTTTATTTGACACTAATAATCTAAGGCGACTCGTTTTTGATGATTTAGGAAAACGGAAAGTTTGGGGTTATGTTGTTTTATGAATCAGTGTTATAAACCAAAAAGGTATTAAGATAATGAGTAAATCGTATGTGATCGGCGTGGACTACGGGAGTGATTCGGTTCGGTCGGTTTTGGTAGATGCGAGCAATGGCGAAGAAATTTCATCCTCGGTTTTTTATTATCCGCGATGGAAAAAAGGCGCCTTTTGCGATGCTTCATCCAGTCAGTTTCGTCAACATCCCCTTGATTATATTGAGGGATTAGAAGCGACAGTAAAAGAGTGTTTGTCAAAAGCTGGCGGTGCGGCGATTGCGAAAGATGTGAAAGCGATCTCGGTAGATACTACGGGATCGACGCCGGTAGCCGTAAACGAAAGTGGTGTGCCTTTGGCCTTGCTGGACGAGTTTTCTGAAAACCCCAACGCCATGTTTGTATTGTGGAAAGACCACACATCGGTGCAAGAAGCACAGCAAATCAATGACCATGCAAAGAAATACGATACAGACTATTTGCAGTATGTAGGCGGGATTTATTCCTCGGAATGGTTTTGGGCAAAGCTGTTGCATGTTTTGCGTGTCGATGAAAAAGTACGCCAATCGCTCTACACCTGGGTTGAGCACTGTGATTATATCCCTTTTTTACTGACCGGGGGCACGCGCGCTGCGGATATGAAGCGCAGTGTTTGTGCAGCGGGGCATAAATCCTTATGGTCTGCCGATTTCGAGGGAGGATTGCCTCCTAATGAATTTTTTACTGCGTTAGACCCGTTGCTGGATGGCATCACAGAGCGATTATTTACCGAAACATATACCTCCGCAGAATCTGCTGGCAACTTGTCGAGCGAATGGGCAGAACGGTTGGGGTTATCGACAGATGTTGTGATCGGCGTAGGCGCATTCGATTGCCACATGGGTGCTGTAGGTGGGCAGATAGAACCGTATTACCTGAGTAAGGTGATGGGCACCTCTACCTGTGATATGCTCGTGGCTCCGAAAGATGAAGTTGCGGATACACTGGTACGTGGCATTTGCGGACAAGTAGATGGATCCATTATTCCCGGCTTAATCGGTATGGAAGCTGGTCAGTCTGCTTTTGGCGATGCTTATGCTTGGTTTAAGCAAATCTTGATGTGGCCCGTGGCAAATTTATTGGCAGAAGCCCAAGGTATTGCTGATGACGATATCGAAAAAATTACGGCATTGATCGACAATCAGCTTATCCCCAAACTAAGTGCAAAGGCAGAAGCGCTGCCTGTAAACATACATACAGAACTTGCTATTGACTGGTTCAATGGTCGCCGTACACCGGATGCAGATCAGACATTAAAGGGTGCTATACAGGGACTGCATTTAGGGACTGATGCGCCGCGGATCTTTCGCGCTATTGTAGAAGCAACCTGCTTTGGGGCAAAAAGTATAGCTAATCGGTTTGTCGAGCAGGGAATCCCAGTAAAAGGCTTGATTGGTTTAGGAGGGGTTGCAAAAAAAGCACCTTATATTATGCAAACAATGGCTGATGTGATGAATATGCCGATACGCATCCATAAAACAGAGCAAACATGCGCTATTGGTGCAGCTATGTTTGCTGCAACTGCTGCAGGAATATATGCGCGTGTAGAAGACGCCATGGACGCCATGGGACAAGGCTTCGAGAAGACCTATGAACCACGGCCAGAAATGGTGGAGATTTATGCAGCGCGTTACAAAAGGTATCAAGAAGTTGGACAATTTATTGAATCACATCCAGCAGAATAGGTGGTTGATGTTATGAGTGACTTTTTTTATTTCGAATTTTAACTTTGGACTTCTAACTTATCACTTTTGACTTCTAACTTTTGACTTTTTAATTTTGACTTTTTAATTTCTATAATGTATCAATCAATCAAAGAAGAGGCTTATCACTGCAATATGCAGCTGCCTAAACTGGGATTAGTACTTTTTACGTTTGGCAACGTTAGCGTTGCAGATCGCTCTCAAGGTGTTTTTGCTATTAAACCGAGTGGTGTTCCTTATGAAGATCTTTCTGTCGATCAAATGGTCATTGTTGATTTCGAGGGCAACATCGTTGAAGGTAAATTACGCCCCTCATCAGATACCAAAACACATGCTGTGCTCTACAAACATTGGGAAGGAATCGGAGGCATCACCCATACACATTCCACCTATGGAACTGCATGGGCGCAAAGCCAACGTGATATTCCTATTTTCGGTACAACGCATGCCGATCATCTGACTACAGATATTCCCTGCGCGCCACCGATGAGTGACGAAATGATTCTCGGGAATTATGAATATGAAACAGGTTTTCAAATCATCAATCACTTTGAATCGCAAAAACTCGATTATAAAGAAGTCGAAATGGTCTTAGTGGGCAATCATGCGCCTTTCGCATGGGGGAAAACAGGAATCAAATCTGTTTACAACAGCGCTGTTCTAGAGACTGTTGCGCAGATGGCCGCACTGACTGAGCAAATAAATCCGCAGGCGCCACGCTTAAAAGATGCCTTGATCAGAAAACACTGGGAGCGCAAGCACGGTGGCGAAGCGTATTACGGACAGGAATAACAACAATTCAAGATATAAATTGGGCTGCGCCGGTAAGAGGTGCACGGTAACTATAAAAATACTATTCAAATGAGCATTGATTTAAAAAAACTAGAGGTTTGGTTTGTCACAGGTAGCCAAGATCTATACGGCGAAGAAACCCTTCGTCAAGTCGCATTACACGCAGAGGAAATTGCGCAGTACTTGTCATCACATGATGGAATTCCGGTGACTGTAGTTTACAAGCCTATTGTAAAAAATACAGATGAGATCTACAACACGATTGTCGAGGCAAATACAGCCAAGAATTGCGTAGGGGTAGTAACTTGGATGCATACCTTCTCGCCGGCAAAAATGTGGATCAGGGGGCTAAAAGCGTTACAAAAGCCACTTTTGCATTTGCATACGCAATACAACCGTGATATTCCTTGGGATAGCATGGATATGGACTTCATGAATTTGAACCAAAGTGCACATGGCGATCGGGAGTTTGGGCACATCGTTAGTCGTTTAAACATTGGCCGCAAAGTGGTTACGGGCTATTGGAAAGATGAAGAAGTGATCGAACGGATCAATGTTTGGGCGCGCGCAGCCGCTGCTTGGAGTGATTGGCAAGGTGCTAAATTTGTGCGTTTTGGCGATAACATGCGTTATGTTGCCGTGACAGATGGCGATAAGGTATCTGCAGAGAGCCAATTTGGATTCGCGGTGAACACCTACCCAATAGGAGACTTGGTTGCAGTAATCAATGCCGTTAGCGAAACAGAGGTGAGCAGCCTTCTGAAAGAATATGAAGAAAACTACACTTTAGCGTCAAACGTGGTTGAAGGCGGTGCACAACGTGAAAGCTTAATTGAAGCGGCAAAGATTGAGATTGGCCTTCGCAAATTTTTGGAAGCCGGGAATTACAAAGGTTTCACCGATACGTTTGAAGACCTTCACGGGATGGTTCAGCTTCCTGGTTTGGCGGTACAGCGGCTGATGGCTGATGGTTATGGATTCGCAGGCGAAGGCGACTGGAAGACGCCTGCATTGGTGCGCGCATGTAAGGTGATGGGTGCTGGCCTGCCAGGTGCATCCGCCTTTATGGAAGACTACACATATAACTTTGATCCAGAAAATGCAATGGTGTTAGGCTCCCACATGTTGGAAGTTGATGCGGCCTTGGCTGCGGATAAACCAAGCATCGAAGTACACCCACTCGGCATTGGTGGCAAGGCAGATCCTGCACGCTTAGTGTTTAATGGTATCAGCGGAGCTGCATTGAATGCATCATTGGTCGATATGGGCACACGTTTCCGACTGATCGTTAACAAAGTGGAAGGCGTACCCGTAGAAAAAGAATTACCGAAACTGCCTGTGGCGCGAGTATTGTGGAAGCCACTTCCAGACATGAAAACAGGCTGTAGCGCTTGGATTTTGGCCGGTGGGGCACACCATACAGCATACAGCCTTAGCCTAACGCCGGAATACCTCGAAGACTTCGCGCGAATTGCAGGTTTGGAATATGTTGTGATTGATGAAAATACAACATTGACAAACTTAGAAAATCAGCTGAAGTGGAATGAACTCTACTATTTGCTGAAAAAATAAACCTACTAAGGCTTTCCAACATTATGCACACGTAGCTGATGTTGGCGAGCCTTTATCATAGCCAGCACAAAAACATGGAAAAATTTGCATCGGTAGACTACATCATCTTTGTAATCTACTTCTTTATTGTAGCCGGATATGGCTATTGGATCTATCGGAAGAAAACAAGCGCGCAAAGCAGCAGTAAAGACTATTTTCTTGCCGAGGGATCCTTGACTTGGTGGGCTATTGGCGCTTCCTTGATTGCGTCAAATATATCCGCCGAGCAATTTATCGGGATGAGCGGTAACGGCTTTGAAGTCGGTATTGCTGTGGCTGCCTACGAGCTTATCGCGGCAGTAGCCCTTATCATTGTCGCCGTTTGGTTTATTCCGGTCTATCTGAAGAATAAAATCTTCACAATGCCACAGTTTCTCAACAATCGTTACAATGAAACCACCAGTTTGATCATGGCTGTGTTTTGGTTGTTTTTGTACGTTTTTGTGAATCTGACCTCTATTTTATACTTGGGCGCGATAGCCATATCGAGTATGGCAGGAGGGGCCGAAAGCTTCCATATGATCATGGTCGCGCTTGCAGTTTTCGCTGTTATTATCACCTTAGGCGGCATGCGCGTAATCGGTTTTACCGATGTTATTCAAGTTGTCGTACTTATTATTGGTGGTATAGCAACAACCTATGTGGCACTAACAATGGTGAGTGAGCATTTTGGATTAGGGAAAGATGTTTTGGCAGGCTTCAATATGCTGATGGAAGATTCGCCGAACCATTTCCAAATGATTGTAGACAAGCCCGGACCAGGCGCCTCACAGGAAGATATCAATAAATACCTGATGTTGCCCGGCATCGGCATGTACCTTGCAGGTATCTGGATTGTGAACCTTAACTACTGGGGATGTAATCAATACATTACGCAACGCGCATTGGGGGCAGATTTGAAAACAGCACGTACTGGTATTTTGTTCGCAGGTTTGCTAAAGCTGTTGATGCCTATCATTGTGATGCTACCTGGAATTGCAGCGTACGTACTTTATAAGAATGGAGCTTTACAAGAAGAAATGGCTCCAGGCGGTGTTTTTCATGCGGATAACGCCTATTCCGCAATATTAGGATACTTGCCTAATGGAATGAAAGGCCTTGCATTAGCCGCTTTGACAGCAGCGATTGTGGCTGGCTTGGCAGGTAAAGCAAACAGTATAGCCACCATCTTCACGCTGGATATTTATAAGAAATACATCAGCAAAGAGGCTAGCGAGAGCAAAATGGTATGGGTTGGCAAGATCACCATCGTCGTGTCTATTCTGGTTTCCGTATTATTCACTTGGAACGATACATTAGGCATTGGGGGTGCAGGTGGTTTTACATTCATCCAGAAATACACCGGCTTTATTAGCCCTGGCGTTTTTGCTATGTTTTTGTTAGGTATGTTTTGGAAGCGTACTACGGGGCCAGCTGCTATTACAGGATTAATTACAGGTTTCGGCCTCTCCGTATTCTTTAATGAGTTTGCGACAAAAGTACTTGGTCCGGAAACCTGGCTATACACAGCCTATCTTAACAAGCATGGCGTGTATGAAATCCCCTTTCAGATCTGCATGGGTTTAGCTTTCGCGTTTACGCTCCTGTTGATGATTCTTGTAAGCTTGTTTGGCCCTAAAGAAAATCCGAAAGCGTTTGAGCTGGATAAGAAAATGTTTAAAGTGGAGCCTTCTGTGATGGTGTTGATCGTCATCACATTGTTGTTGGTTACCGCTATTTACGTGCGATTCTGGTAATAAGTCAGCTATAAGTATTTGTAGTGTCGCACTAGGCAATATACATTACGCACTACGCTAAAACAAAAAAGCCGCGTTGCCCATGCAACG
>NZ_JJMU01000015.1 GCF_000757725.1 Sphingobacterium deserti | reverse complement strand
TTTAAAATCGTCTACCGACGTCCTTTAGTAGGGTATTCTTTAAATATGCCTGTTACGACATTGGGCAATTTATTGATAGCGCGTTCGGGAGCTTTGGTATCGAAAGAACCTCTTGCTTGCCACACGACAGCATTGGTGCGTCTGTCTAAGGCTTCGATGATCAGGTGAGCGTAGCGAAACTTCTCGCTACCTACAGGGTAGCTATAGCCGCCGCCCCAGCCCATTCCCCAGCCCCAGCCCATTCCCCAACCCCATGGGCCCATGCCGCCCCAACCAACGTTGGAGTGGTAAACTAAACGGCTTTTGTTGTTGACAATAGGAACATAACGAAACAGCACATCCGGATTATCTTTCGAATAGGTAAGGCCGAGCGATTCAAGCTCTCTGTTGGCCGTATTCAAAATGTTTGCCTTAGCAATGTCGTTGTTAAAGTAATTTTTAGATAGCGAATCTACCGGTGGTAGCCAGCCATAGGTCTTGTACTGCCCAAAATCCTGGGTCTGCATTTTTGTCGTGTTATACTGTACCGAAGCACAGGAAGACAAAAGTGCGAACAAGCTGAGTGCGAAGATATATCCTAACTTTTTCATAAAATATCGTTACTTAATATGAGTTAGACGGTAAAGTTTTGCCAAGGTTTAATCTTAAAATACATATTTTGCAACTAAAGGCATTGCTCGTCCGCTACCAAAAGCTTTTTGGCTAACACGCAGGATTGGAGGTGCTTGGAAGCGCTTAAATTCCGCATTGTGGAGCAACTTCGCAATACGTGATACCAGGGCTTCATCAAAACCAGCATGTACAACTTCGCTTCCAGATTTTTCAAGTTCGATCAACTGGAACAGTACGCTATCCAATATGTCGTATTCTGGCAATGCATCAGAATCTTTCTGATCTGGGCGTAGCTCGGCGGAAGGCGGTTTTACGATCGTATTCACCGGTATAATTTCCCGTTGGCGGTTGATATGTTTTGCCAAAGCATAGGCTTGCGTTTTATATACATCCCCAATAACGCTTAAAGAACCGGCCATATCACCATATAGTGTTCCATAACCCACCGCCGCTTCACTTTTATTGGATGTATTGAGCAAGATGTAACCAAACTTATTGGACATCGCCATCAAGATGGTTCCACGAATGCGTGCTTGAATATTCTCTTCGGTCAAATCTGGCTGTTTGCCCGCAAAACTTTCTGCCAGCGTTTCATCAAAGGACGATGCGATATCCTTAATAGGGACGATGCGGTGTGCACAGCCCGTATTGTTAACCAAGTCCAATGCATCTTTTAAGGAGTGGTCGCTCGAATAGATAGAGGGCATCAACACGGCAAGCACATTCTCAGCGCCCAGTGCTTCGCAGGCCAGTGCCGCCACGATAGCAGAGTCCAATCCGCCAGAAAGTCCCAATACGGCCTTTGTAAAACCGGATTTCTGGAAGTAGTCACGTATGCCAAGCAGCAGTGCTTTATGAATTAAACCAATTTCGGTTTCAGCAGGTTTGTTGGGAGAGTCAGCTAAAGAAAAGATATCCACAGTTCTGAAATCTTCTTCGAAACCTTTTAGTTCGGCCAGCACATCGCCATTACGGTCAAAAGCAAGGGAACGACCGTCAAAAATAATGTCTGTGTGTGCACCCACCTGATTCACATATACTAAGGGGCAACCGGCTTTGATCACATTCCGACGGAGTACGTTCATCCTGTTTTCAAAATGGATGTAGGAAAACGGCGAGGCAGCTATATTAACAATAACGGAAGGGTTTTCTTTTCGTAACTCGCCCATCAGGTCGCCCACATAATTATTTGCAGTTTCGTCGTCCCAAAGATCTTCGCAAATGGTTAGCGCTACCTTTGTGCCTTGGATATCGATACAGGAAACATTGCTGTTGGGTTCGAAATAGCGATACTCATCAAAAACATCATAATCCGGAAGCAGGCTTTTCTTGCAGATAAGCTTGATCGCGCCATCTTCAAGTAATACAGCCGCATTATATAGCGGTTTCCCCTCTGGATCGGTATTGCGTATAGGCGCGCCTATGATGCAGCTAATTCCTTGGCAAACTTCCGCAATCTCTTTCAAACTCTCGCTGCAGAGATCAAGAAAACGTTGGTTACGAAGCAGATCTTTTGCTGGATAGCCACTTATGGCTAACTCGGCAAAGACGATGAGGTTTGCTCCCTCTTCCTTCGCGCGCTGGATTTGAGCTATTATTTTTTTATTGTTTTCGGCAAAGTTGCCGATATGGTAGTTTAGTTGTGCTAATGCTATTTTCATTGTTTACTTTTAATTTCTTAAAATAATAAGCCGATGTTAAACGACGCATAGGATAGCTTAGGACTTCCGCTTTTCATTGCCCGGGTGAAACCATTGTTGTAGGATAGGCCCGTAAGCGCCGAAAGACTATTGCTCAATCGCCATTCCGCGCCGGCTCCGATGAGCAGTCCAAGCCTGAAGACGTCGTCTCCGTCGATAGCACGGTAATCTGTACGAGATTCCGGGCGCTCCTTTCCCGAGACTTTAACTCCAGCTGTAAAGCCAAACTGACCATAGAACCTACCGGCTCCGCCATCATTGGTCTTGAGCTTGATGGCAAGTGGAACTTCGGCATACTGCAGCCTATAAATTTGTGCTACTGGATCTGTACCACCATCAACCGGAAGCTTCGCTCCGCTATAAAGCGTATTAATTAGTAGGCCCGTAGAAAAGTAATAATTTCGTGCAAAGCCAAGATCAGCAATAAGCCCGTAAGCGTAGCCAGCCTTCGGGCTATCCTCTGCAGAACTTCCATCTTCGTAGTTTAACCAACTCATGTTTGGACTAAATGTCAATCCCAATGACATATTTCTATCATACGCAGCGTATTGCGCTTTCGCAGAGTGAACGGTTAGCAGCATGAAAAGGACGGAAAAAAGTGAAATTTTAAATAATGAGGTCATTGTTTGCAGATTTTAGATGCGTAAAATTAATGATTTCCTTTTTGTCGTGACACAAAAAATCTGCACATACCGGAAAAAGATCGTAAGCTGCGGTGCTAACTGAAAATCCGAAAGATTGAATGGCATTGTGAAGCCGAAATAAGGCTTTTCAATTACTATTCAGAAGTTTCGTTTGGGGCTGATAGGAGTAAGGGCGATGACAAGCTGTCTTAACAGGTGCAGTTGCGGCTTGTGCTGGTAGGAGAGGAGTATGCGTCTTGGGAGAACTGTGTATGCATTTTCAGCACGCTAAAAAACAGTAAGCATAGCTGAAAAAACGTCTCCTAAAAACAATGAAGCAATCTTCATTTATAAAAATGTAAGATTGCTTCGTTGTTCCTCCTTCCCGCATAGACCGTAGAGTCATACTTTTTAAAAAAGCTTCTTCTAACAGTTGATATTATTGAATGGAGAGTACTTCAAACTCGTATACCAAAGGTTGATTCGGTGGAATATCAGAAGTGTTGTTAGGCTGTACCCAAGAAGATGGTGTGATCACGCGGAATCTAGTACCCGCTTTTAGGCCTTTTCTAGTTAATCCACCAAAATTATATAATCCTTGATCAATCTTGAGTTCAAAGCCATTATACGTGACTGAGTAAGGAAAAAAGGAATACATCCATATAAGATTATATCCAGCGTTTTGATTATTTAGTGTATATGTTCCGCCCGTTTCATCTTTTTTTACAACGTTATTGTTTAGCGTTTTTATCCAATAGTTTAGTTTTACAGTCGGTGCAACGAATCCGCTACCGTTGAACTTGTATTCATATGTAGTATCCGTGGGTTGAACTAAAACTTGGTAATACATACCGCGATTGACTCGTTTGCCGAGACGGGGTAAGTGTAAGGTCGCTGTATCTCGTATAGCCGGAACTTCAGTAAATTCAGCAGCAACATAAGCTTCAATTGAGAGCTTTTGTGTGGTTAAAAGCGAATCCAAACTTCTTTCGTTAGCTAGTGCTTGAGCCTCATAATCAGTGTTGTCAACGTCATCCATACAAGAGGTGAAAGCTGTAGCGATAATAGCTAGTGCGATTAGTGGTTTAAATAGATTTTTCATAAATATCTCTAGTCTTTTTCATGGTGTAGAACGCAGACTTTCGTATCTACGCTACAGCATAAAGATTTATTATTTTACATCTACGACGTCAAATTCGAAATATAGGGGCGAATTAGCAGGAATTTTCGCTGAAGCTTGCTCATCATACGCCCAAGGTGACGGCGTTACAATTTTGATTTTTGCTCCCTTTTTAAGCCCATTCGCTGTTAATCCACCAACTTTATAATCTTCACCATTAAACCGAATTGTTTTCGGGAGAAACGCAAGTTGCCATGCGCCGATCACATTGTTAAGAGGCGAAACGAAGCTTTTATCACCTTCTGTTGCGTCGAAAATTGTCCCATCTAGCAAAGTTCCCTTATATTTAGCTGTGATAGTAGGAGCGACCAGTTGATTGTTTAAGACTTTATAGGTATAAGAAGCTTCGTCGCCAGCTTGTATCAATTGAAACCAGATGCCAGTTGCAGTATCAAGTTTAGCATCCAGCAGGTTTTTATCGGCAAAAGCTTTAACGGCAGGTGCTTGTTCTTTCACAATTCTTTCGATGCGTACTCGGTTGATGGAATCTTGAATGCGTTGTTCTTCGCGAGCTCTTTCAAAATCTAATTCATTGCTTTTCGAACAGGACGAAAAAGTTGCTACCGCCACAGTGACGATAAGGAGGAGTTTAGGTATGATTTTCATAAATATATTTTGTGTTTAGAACGATTGTTTAGGTGTATCGCTACAGCAAACATAAAGAAATTGATAAATATTTCGATATAATTATTCAAAGATGTAAGCTTAATATCAGACTCTTTTTTGAATGCCAATTACATATTCTTTTACGTTTTACCCGTAATAAACCAAAAAAATATAGGAAATAGCTATTCGAGAATATATTTTGTATTATTTGGTTTTAATTAATTATTATTGAAATAATTAAAACAAATAAATACTATATATTATATTTTATTGCATATTTATTTCTCTTTGATTATATTTACAGTTGCTATTGAACTGATTTGTAGAGTAAAACTTATTCTTATGAGAACCAGAATTCTATTTTTGGCGGTGATTGCAAGCACAGTAATTAGCCAATCGTGTAAAAAAGACAATGCTGCAATTGTCCCAACGGAGCAAGATGAAGTGTCCACTGTGAACTCGGCATTGGCTCAACTTGGATTTGATACCACTAGCGTTATTATTAAGGGTGATAATATCTTTGTTGAAGAAGATATCGTCTTAAAAAAGTCTGAACTTTTTAAAACGCAGCCGAGGCAGGCTGTTATCAAACCAAATGTGTCACTCCCGACAGGGCCATGGGCTTATCGGTTGCGTTCCTTCACGTATTTTATTTCGAACTCTTTAAGCAACCACAGGCACGTGGCCGCCGGTATGGATGAATTACGGCGGGTTATGCCTAGCGATGTTGCAATTACTAGGGTATACAATGAGGCCGCAGCTGATTTGGTTTTTAGAGGATATAATGAGGTCAGTAGAGTCTGTGGATTTGCCTCTTGGCCAACATTTAATTATACTAGTTTAAATTTTGCAAATATGATAGTTGGTGAATCGGTTAATATTAATCTATACAATTGGAGAAACCTGAATGAATCTCAACGGAAGGCTTTAATTGCGCATGAGGTAGGGCATGCAATAGGTATAAGACATACGAATTGGAGGGCTGGCGAACAGGAGGTTATCCCAGGGCCTAGCGGAACGACTTACGGGGCTTATACAGTACCAAATACTAACAACACAGGCACTAACCCAGACCCGTCATCTATTTTTAATGGTGGTAGCTGTGGCAGAAGTTGGGGAAGCGGGTTTACAGAGAATGATAGGCGAGCCATTGTTTATGTTTCTATTGGATTGACAATCTAAGATTGGAAACTCGCTGCCTAATCATCGAGAAATTTTGACAGCACATGTTCGTGAATTTGTGAAGCGAACTATTTCTTAAAATGAAGAACATATTCCTGTAGTTATTTGCCAGAAACTGTTTCTTGCCCCATTAAACCTCGTAACCTGTCTTATTCCGTTCCTTAAAAAAGTTCGGTCAAGTCCAGTATTTACTTGTTGTTTAACATACCCTCCCGCTATAGATAAAGATAGCAGGGAGGATATTTGTCTTATCACGCCTAGCGATGCGCCATAATGTGCCCCGTTACTTTCCTGAATAAAACTAATGGGCTGCTCGAACGTAGGGATTAAATTCCAGTTTCCTATACCGGTATAGTCCAACAAACTATAAGATAAAACGGCTGTCGCCAGTGTTTTCTTACCTAAATTTGCATGTAGACTAGAACCAAATTGTACACCTTGTTGTCGGGTGGTGTACCACGTGTCTAGGTTCTCGACCGAGGGCGAAGTCATCGAAAATGATTGCGATGTGTTAAGGTACGAAGCGCTAACGTCTAACGCAAAAAGCGGGTGTCTGTATAATGTATAGGCGAGTCCTGCCTGTAATTGTTGCATTCCCCCTTTCGAACTATTGAAATCGAGGACATAGGTGGGAGATGTTCTATTATCTTCTAAATAGTCGATATCGGTGCCAGATCCGCTAATGGTTTGAGCGTTTTCGATACTTAAAATTACACTGGTTCTGGGCAATATCGCATACTTTCCATTTACTTTGAATCCCAAGCTGATGATATCTTGATATTTTAATTCGGAAAGGACATTTGGATTTCTTCCCTCGGCGTTCCCTGCGATAGACCAGCTGAAATTGTGTTTGGAAATAGAGGATGCAATGTTAATTTGGGTTGCTTCTTGAGCTAAAGCGTGCAAGGCATTCAGGCATAATATTGATAATAATAATTTGATAAGCTTTGTCATGGTTGTCCACCCATTTGGATTGGTTAGAACATGCTTTCGTTTTTAATCGAAATCTCGCATCTGAAACCCTTTTCCGTTAATTATATTTACGAATATACAATTTGTTTGCCTAACAGCGATAGTGTCTAGCTTAAATTGTAGAATTTGCGTGCGGTTAGTTTGGGAGGGGTAAAACTTCACGGCTTAATCGGTAATCTTTTGAAAACGGATTACAATAGCTTCAAAACCCTATTACGATCCAAGTATTCAAAATGCCGATGTCTCACCGTGAAATCAGGCTCTAAAAATAAGGTCGCAGGAAATACGAATTTGCCATCCCGCGCGGCCAATATTCTTGCCAGTGCATGATACCGTCCTGTACGTTTTTTCGTCACTTCATTTGTGAATATCTGCCCCTCGAAATGTACGCTGTCGACACTTTCTGCATCGAAGCGCACCGCGTAATAATCGTTGTTTATTCGTTTGACAAGCTGGGGATCCGTGAAAACATCATTTTGCATTTTACGGCAGTAGGCACACCAATCTGTGTGAAAAAATAGCAGCACCCGTTTAGGTTTTGTGCGTAAAGAATCTGCTAGTTGCTCAAAAGAGATCCACTGTATAGACTCCTTTGGCTGCGCCATAGCAGACAGGCTAGAAAGCAGCAAACATAAGCCGGCAAACAAACTTTTACTATATCTATGATTATGCTGAATGCTCATGATTCTATATTTTTAATACGCATTTATGGCGCACGCGCCATAAATACGTATCGTAATTTACGATCTATCAATCAGGGGAAAGGCTCACGCAAGAGGCGCTCTCCCGTTTGACGTATTCTTTATTAATGAAAATGCCCGATCTTCACACCGAAAGTGAAGGTACGTGGCTTCGTAGGACCATACACATAGTCCGAGTCTCGCAAGGGTCCGATGCCAAAATCTTTTTGGAACGCGTTGAACATATTTTGCACACCGGTAAACAGCTCTACATTAAAATTCTTTTTAACGGCAAACGTATAGCCCAGGCGCAAGTTAAGCTCCATAAAATCGGGCGCATCCTTAATAATCATTCGGCCGTCTGGCTGATAGTGCGGCACCAGCATGGTACCCGTATACACTCCTGTAAGGTCAACGGCAAATTGCTTGGTTGCTTTAATGTTGGTGTTGAGGTAGCCATACACATTTGGCGTGCGCATGTAGCGGGATGTTAAAATATTGTCTGCCGGATCCTCACCTTCGAAAATAAGCTGTTGCTCATTGTATTTCGCCCGCTGAATCGTTCCGCCAGCCTGGATGCTCAGCGCATTGGAAGGGGCAACACTCAGCTCGATATTGCTTCCATAGACGCGCGAACGACTTCCGTTTCGCATTTCTTGCAAGATGATATCGGCCTCTTCTGATGTCATGACCGTGGTAAACGGATTCTGCAGATCAGTGAAAAATCCTTCCACTAAAAGGCTAGTCTGCGTACTTCCAAAGTTGCGGGTGTAGTTGAATGAGCCAGTGTAGGCGTTGGAATATTCTGTTTCCAGATTTTCGCCCATCAATACAAACACCTGCTGGCCGCCTATTGATGTTACATGCATATCTTCATTAAAAGCCTGCGGCGCACGGAAGCCACGGGCGTAGCCCCCTCTAAATTGCAATGACTCGTTAATGTCATATAGTATAGTTAGCCGTGGGCTAAGTGTTCCGAAGCTTTGGTCGGAACGGCGGTTGTTATTGAGCAAGCTATACGTACCATCTACATAGGTGTAGTCATAGCGTGCGCCCATCAGTGCTTTCAACTGATCCAACACCTTCCACTCGTATTGGGCATAGGTGCCTATGGCGTGCGTCTTTTGATCGATATTCCGCTGATAGGCTGGAATCTGATCTTTCGTCCGGTTTCCGTTGTATTCCACACCGGCCGTGATCACATCACGCTCAAAGTTGTAGTTATATTGTGCTCCGGCAACCATAGCAAAGTCATCCGTTGTGCCATAAGAATTAGCGGCTATTACACTATCTTGAGGCGTTCTGGAGCCACCAAGGCCACCGTAGTAGCTGTCACGTTTACTTTTTTGCGCAGAAGCATAGAGCGATAATTTATGTTTCCAATCTTTGGAATAGTGGTCATAGGTGATGCCACCGATAATAGAGTTAGTTTGTATCTGCTCGGTAATATCGGTGAAATGCGGCGCGAGATCCAGGCGATCACCACCTCGGCGAAACTCGTTGAGAACGCTCATGTCCACCGTAATTTTATCCTGTTCGGAAGGTTTAAAGAATGCTTTGGCGCCGAAAGTGGTGTTGCGAAGCTTCGTGATCTCGGTGAAGCCATCGCGATTCGCATCCCAAGGTTGGCGGTCACGGTGCATACCATAAAAAGTAACGCCATTCATCAAGTCATCTTCGACAAAGGAGGTGTTAAAGTCCAGCGTATTATCCCAGGATGTACCGCCCGTCAGCGAGTTAGTCGACTTGATCTGCCAATCGTTTTCTACCGGATCTTTTGTGATGATATTGATCGTTCCAGCGATAGCGTTGGCACCAAATAGAGCAGACCCGCCGCTGCGCACCACTTCGATACGGTCGATCATACTCGTCGGGATTTGATCAAGACCATACACGCTATTTAGGGCACTGAATACCGAGCGGCTATTGATCAGTATTTGCGAATAGGCACCTTCCAGTCCGTTAAGTCGCACCTGCGAGAAACCACAATTTTGGCAATTGTTCTCCACGCGAACCCCCGGTTGGTAGGCTAGTGTTTCTGACATCGCTACAGACTGCGTTGCGTTAAAGAGTTTTTGGCCAAGCACATTAACCACCACTGGCGCCTCTCGGCGATCCAGGCCGTAGCGGGTGGCGCTCACAACCACTTCGTTAATATTTAGGTTATCGTCCTGCAGCTGTATCGTGATCGCCTCTGCTTTTTGCGCCGCGGTAAGTGTCTTCTTTTGTGTTTGGTAGCCTACCGCACGGATCACAATGGTAGACTTATCCACTGGAACTTTGGTAAGGCTGAATTTGCCTTGGATGTCGGTAGCAGCGGCAATACTGGTGCCCTCTACCAATACGGTCGCTTGAATAACGGGTTCACCCTGTGAGTTTTTAACGGTGCCGGATAGATGCTGCTGTGCTGCTAAGAAAAAGGGAAATAGGTAAAAGATGACGGCAAAAAGCCATTGGTATATTTTTGTCATGTAAAGGGTGTAAAAGTGCAACAATAGGATGTTTCTATCTACAGCCAAACACACATGCTCGCATCAACAAAACCTAGTTTGCTGCGGGATGCGTCGCTTTTTCCAATAATTACCAAGACGGATCGTTCTATTTTTATACCTATTCGCTAAAGCAAATGCATGGCATGTTCAGAACAATACTTCGAGATATCGGCTGTAGAATAGTAGAAAATTTTTGAATAGAAAATTAGCCGAATTGCGGTGGACCGCGTAGGTTGTAATGCCGTATTTCTTGGGAGAGAACTGTTTCTGCTAGCTCGGCATAGTCTACAAGAAGCGTGATAGGCGTAATGGCCATCTCGAAAACCTGGAGATCGGGAGCCAAAAACGCGCCGGCGAAAACGACATTCAGGTATTGAATCTCCGCATCAGAGTCATGGTGATGCGGCTCTCCTTTTTTTGTAAAATCGTAGGGGTGAACGTGGGTGATGATCTCACTAGTGGAAGTTACTTCCTTGTGCATAAAGACAACACCACTAATGATAATGGCGACGGTCCATGCGCTTAAAAAATACGCAATGAGAGATCGGTATGTTGTCGTTAATCTATGCATCAAAAAAAAGCGCTACCGAAAACGGATAGCGCTATAAAATTAGGGAATGCTTTTGATATTATGCAATTAATTTATTGTTATCATCTGGGAAGACCAAGCCTGGTTTATGAGCTTTGGCCTCTTCTGGCGTCATGTGTGCATATGAAATAATAATGACCACGTCACCCACCTGCACCATGCGCGCCGCCGCGCCATTCAAACATATGGTGCCAGTTCCCCGCTCGCCCGGGATAACATACGTTTCCAAACGGGCGCCATTGTTGTTGTTTACAATCTGTACCTTCTCATTGGCAACGATGTTAGCGGCATCCATCAAATCTTCATCTATCGTGATACTCCCCACATAGTTCAATTCAGCCTGCGTAACACGCACACGGTGAATTTTCGATTTCATTACTTCAATTAACATACTGCAAAATTACCTTATTTTTTTGAAAGTATATATTCCGTCTATCAGAAACGAATGCATGGCGCGACTTATCAGGCTTTTTTAGTTCCTTTTTGCTGAAAAACAGGATGTTGTTTGTGTAAAAATGACATTTATGTTAAGATCATATTATCGATAAGGCGAACGCCCTCGATCCAAGCGACGGCCAATGCTACGTAAGTTTCGCCTGCGTCAATATGGTTTGTTTCTTCCAATGTGCGTGCGGTGCATATCGCAAGATATTCAACCGTTATTTCTCCCTCATCCTCTAGGATGTTCAACGCCTCTTGTTTAAGCTTCGCTATGGATTCATCGGCAATATGCATCTTGATATAGGAAAGAGCACGGAAAATAGCAAGCGCTTTTTGTTTGCCAGCTTCGGACAGGCGCATGTTTCTAGAGCTAAGTGCCAAGCCATCCTTACTTCTTATCGTCGGACAGATATGTATATGAACAGAAAGCTTTTTCAGATCTACCAGCCGCTGTATGACCATAACCTGTTGAAAATCTTTTTGTCCGAAGCATGCAATATCAGGCTCGACTAAATTGAAGAGCTTATAAACGATTTGCGTAACGCCTTGAAAATGTCCCGGGCGTTTTTCGCCCTCCCAAAGGCTATCAAGTCGGCCTAAGTCTATATGCCAAGGCTCCTCATTTGCGGGATACATCTCCTCCACGGATGGCATAAAAAGAATGTCACAGCCAGCTTCGCTAAGCAGCTTTACATCGCTTTCTATAGGTCGTGGGTATTTCTCCAAATCTTTCGGATCATTGAATTGCGTCGGATTTACGAATATGCTGCATACCACGATATCGGCAAGTTGCTGCGCTTCTTTAATCAGCGATATATGCCCGTCGTGCAGGGCGCCCATAGTGGGCACCAATGCTATTTTTTGATTTCCTTGTCGATGCGTGTGCAGGTAGTTTTGCAGCGCTTCTTTGGTTTTAAATGTTACCACTTCAAACGGTTAAATAAGCGCGTAAAATTGCATAAATAAATCGGTAATATAAAGTTGTGAAAACTAAGTAATTGTAAAATCAATAAAATATGTGTACCTTTGTATACCGATTTTACTATTCGATAAATAAAAAAACAATTGGAGATGGCAAAAACGAAAATATTGTTTGTAACCCATGAGATGTCGCCTTTCCTTGAAATAAGTAAAATTTCTGAAATTACACGCCAATTACCACAAGCTATGCAGGAAAAAGGATTTGAAATCCGGATTCTTATGCCACGTTTTGGTAATATCAACGAGCGCAGAAATCGTCTTCATGAAGTGATAAGGTTGTCGGGAATGAACATCGTGGTGGATAACAATGATAATCCGCTCATTATTAAAGTAGCTTCATTACCTGCTGCACGGATGCAGGTTTATTTTTTGGATAATGAAGAGTATTTCCAGCGGAAAAAGGTTTTTCGTGATGAGAAGGGTGAGTTTTTTGCGGATAATAACGAGCGGTCGTTGTTTTTCTGTAAAGGCGCGCTAGAGACTGTTAAAAAGTTGGGTTGGTCGCCGGATGTTGTGCACTGCCACGGCTGGTTTGCTGCGATGGTGCCGGCTTATCTGAAAACGGCTTACAAGGATGATCCCGCTTTTAAAGATGCAAAAGTGATGTATTCGCTTTACGCAAACGAAGAGTTTGGTTCTTTAGGTTCCAAATATGGAGAAATGGCTGCTCAAGTAGATATGTCTGCTGAGGAAGCTGCTCCGTATGGCGATGGATCGTATGTTGATCTTTACAAGGGCGCATTATCGTTTACGGATATTGCAGTGCTCCCTGACGGAGAGGTGCATCCGGAATTGAAAGCCTACATCGAAGAAAAAGGTATCCGTAGCTTTTCACCAAATGGTGATGAGGACTACGAAGGATTCTCTGAAGTATTTGACGAGTTTTCAACGGTTGATGCCGAGGTCGCATCGGCCTAACGTAATTTATTTTTATACTGATAGAGGCGCTGCAAAGCGCCTTTCTTTGTTTGCAACTTTCCCATTCGTTTTCCAAATTTTGGCCGGTAGAAAGATTTTTCGTAATTTCGAGATATACAGCCTGTACATCTAATTCAGGTAAGCTAATCATTCTAAACCAGATAACATGGAGAACTTCTCAAGAAGATCATTTTTACAGTCTATTGCATTACTTGCTGCCGGATCGGCCGTGTCTTTGCCTGCCAATGCGTTTGGCATGTCTCGAAAATTAAGAGTCACCTTGGTTGGTACAGGAATACGCGGTGTTTCTTTTTGGGGGCGCCGCTTGGTCGAACAATATGCTGACCAGCTCGAATTTGTAGGATTAAGCGATATCAATCCGGGCCGCCTGCAGTATGGAAAGCAATATATGCAAGTTGATTGCCCAACCTTTGTCAGTTTCACAGAAATGCTGCAGACAACTAAACCAGATTTGGTGATCGTATGTACGGTAGACGCAACACATCATGAACAAATTATTGAGGGTCTCGCGGCAGGCTGTGATGTGCTTACCGAGAAGCCACTCACGACAGATGAAATCAAAGCGCAGGCTATTTTAGATGCTGAGCGCAAGTATAGCAAAAAGCTCATTGTCGGTTTTAACTATCGCTGGAGTCCGTATATGACAAAAATTAAAGAATTGCTGATGAATGGGGAAATCGGAGAAATTACATCCGTCGATTTCAATTGGTACCTAAACAACCATCATGGTGCCTCTTATTTCCGTCGCTGGCATGGGCTGATGAATAAAGGAGGATCGCTGTGGATACATAAAGCCACGCATCATTTTGACCTACTTAATTGGTGGCTTGATTCGGAACCTGCTGAGGTGTTTGCTTATGGAGCGTTGGAGCACTACGGAAAGAATGGGCCATTTCGCGGCAGCAGTTGCCGAAGTTGTTCGCACACGAAGGAGTGCAGCTACTATTGGGATATAACGAAGGATGCACAAGCCATGAAACTGTATGTATCCAATGAGGACCATGATGGATACGTTCGTGATGGATGTGTGTACCGGAATGAAATCGATATTTACGATAAGATGTCTGCGCAGATTAAATATGCAAGTGGTGCTATCGCCAACTATTCCCTTACTACATATTCACCATTTGAGGGTTGGCGAATAGCTTTCAATGGACAGCATGGACGTGTGGAGGCCTGGTTAGACATCCCATGGATGAAAAATGATAGCCTGGACCAAGAGGGTTTGCATGCCGCTGAAATGGCACAGGGGGAGAATATGGACGTTATTCATGAGCCCGTTGTACTATACAAAAACTGGCAGGATTATAAGGTCATTCAGGTTGCGAGCGAACGAGCGGGACATGGCGGCGGCGACCGACGTCTGCATGATAAATTGTTTAAACAGACGGAAGCGCCCGATCCGTATGGACATTCAGCCGGCGTGCGTGATGGCGTGATGTCTGTTTTAATCGGTGTAGCGGCCCGGCATAGCATTGTGCAAGGCAAGCCCATTAAAATAGAGTCACTCACAGATTTAAAACCAAAAAGCAAAAGGGGATAGGGTAGGAATTTTTTAGCATTTGTAAAAAGAATTTTCTGCTAGGCTTCGGATATTTGTAGTCGAAAAATAAGAAAGACTATGAACTGGATTATCTTAATCATTGCCGGCCTATTTGAAGTAGGTTTTACTTCGTGCCTGGGAAAAGCGAAAATGACCACCGGAACAGAAATGTACAGTTGGTACACAGGTTTTGGAATTTGTTTAATGATTAGTATGCTTTTGCTCATGAGGGCGACACAAAGTTTGCCGCTGGGCACCGCTTACGCCGTGTGGACGGGAATAGGCGCTGTGGGAACGGTGTTAGTAGGGATTTTGATTTTTAAAGAACCAGCCGACTTTTGGCGGGTGTTTTTCATCTTTACACTCATTGCTTCAATCATTGGGCTGAAAGTTGTTTCGTCACATTAATACCAAAATTTTACGTACTTTTGTGGCTACAAAAAAGATGGGCTTGCGGTTGCGGCCTGCTAGCTTTAAGTTATTATGTTAGAGAAATTACAAGCCATAAAAGAACGATGGGAAGAAGTGGAAGCTGAGTTAAGCAACCCGGAAACCATTAATGATATGAAACGTTTTGCGAAGTTGAACAAGGAATATAAAGACTTGGGAAAAATAGTAGAGCAGTATCATATTTATAGAAATATCGTGAGCAACATGGATGCGAATAAAGACATCCTTGTGAACGAAAAAGATCAGGAATTGCGGGAGATGGCGAAAGAGGAGCAAGACCTGCTCTATACCCAAAAGGAAGAGAAAGAAGAAGAAATTCGTCTTATGCTTATTCCAAAAGATCCGGAAGATGGCAAGAATGCGATCCTGGAAATCCGTGGTGGAACAGGCGGCGATGAAGCAGCTTTGTTTGCTGGTGACCTTTACCGCATGTATACACGTTATTTCGAGACAAAGGGCTGGCGCAATGAGGTGATGGACGTCACGGAGGGAACTTCCGGCGGCTACAAAGAGGTTATTCTAAAAGTAATAGGCGAGGATGCATACGGTCAGTTGAAGTATGAATCTGGCGTACACCGTGTGCAGCGGGTTCCTGATACAGAGACGCAAGGTCGCGTGCACACATCTGCCGCCTCTGTGGCTGTTTTGCCAGAGGCAGAAGAGGTCGACGTTGAAATTAATCCGGGCGATATTGAGCTGCAGACATCACGTTCGGGTGGTGCGGGCGGTCAGAACGTCAACAAAGTTGAAACCAAAGTGCAGCTGACGCACAAACCCTCGGGTATAGTGGTGGTGTGCCAGGTTGAGCGTTCGCAGTTGGCCAACCGCGAGTTAGCCATGGAGATGCTTCGTAATAAGCTTTACGAGCTTGAAGTGCAGAAGAAACATGGCGATGTGGCTGCAAAACGGAAGACAATGGTTTCTACTGGCGACCGCTCTGCCAAGGTGCGCACCTACAATTATCCGCAAGGCCGTGTGACGGAACACCGCATTGGAATGACTATGTATAACCTGCCAGCCATTATGGATGGTGATATTCAAGGCATTATCGACGCATTGCAATTTGCCGAAAATGCAGAAAAGATGAAAGAGGGCGCTGTAGAGTAGTTTTTTCAAAAAAGTTTAGCGGATATAGAAATAAACACTATATTTGCACACCTTCTCGGAAGAAGGGTTTAGGTCTGGTAGTTCAGCTGGTTAGAATACATGCCTGTCACGCATGGGGTCGCGGGTTCGAGTCCCGTCCAGACCGCTCAATTTTTTTGTTACTCTTTTAAAGACTTTGGTCTGGTAGTTCAGCTGGTTAGAATACATGCCTGTCACGCATGGGGTCGCG